>NZ_CP114289.2:1930134-2573513 GCF_027111315.2 Flavobacterium limnophilum
GAGCCAGAGGCGATCAAAGTCCCTCTAAAACAAAAGCGGCAGCAAAAAAGAAACCTTTCAAAAAACCGGCTCCAAAAGTTCAGGTAGTCGAGAAAGTGAAATTCAATTTCGGCAAAAACAAGAAATCCTGATAAATAAGAAAAATCATTTATTCCCCCCCCAAAACTAAAAATATTACCACAAAATTTAAACCTATGAAAAAAATACTACTATTCGGAATTTTACTATCAACTATTAACAACTTTGGTCAAGTTATTTATAGTGAGTCGAATTCAAAACCTTACATTGAAGTTATTGGAACAGCTCAAACAGAAGTTGTGCCAGATAAAATTTACTTATCTATTGTTCTCTCTGAAAAAACCGAAAAGAATGACGATTTTTCCATTCAAATTCAAGAAGAACAATTAAAAAAATTGGTGCGAACAAATGATATTGAAGATAAAAATTTATTTCTTTCTGAAGCTATCTCTGAAGTAACCAGAGATAAAAAGAAGGAAACAGGGATTAAACTTACTAGAGAATATACCCTAATTTTGAAAAATGCAGAAAAAGTGACTAAAATTTTTCAAGAATTAACAGATATTAACATCAAGGAAGTTAATGTCAAAAAAACTGAATATTCTGAAATAGAAAGTGTACAAAAACAAGTGAGAGAAAATGCTATTAAAGCTGCTAAAGAAAAAGCTGAATATCTATTAAGCGCTATTGGAGATAAAATAGGCAAACCTTTGGAAATAAAAGAATTAGAGAATAAATATATGAAAAATGCTAAGAGCAATATAATAATTGAATCTAGTGAAGATGAAATGCAAACCACCAGTTTTGAAAAAATAGTAGTGAAGTTTTCCTATTTTATTAAATACTCAATTAACTAATTCAAGTGAATTGATTCATTATAGAATCGGACAACTTACAAGAAATAGTAAGCAAAAAAATCCTGAGCTTTCACTCAGGATTTTCTATTTTATAGCTATTTCTGTAATTAAGAAAGCGCCGCTTGCACTTGGTCGGCAGCTTCTTGAAATTGTACTGCAGACAAAATCGGCATTCCTGAATTATCAATTAATTCCTTGGCAATTTCAGCATTTGTTCCTTGCAAACGAACAATGATTGGCACAGTAATAGCGTCACCCATATTCTTGTAAGCATCAACAACACCTTGGGCAACACGGTCACAACGAACGATTCCACCAAAAATGTTGATCAAAATTGCTTTTACGTTTGGATCTTTCAAAATGATGCGGAACGCTAATTCCACACGTTTTGCATCGGCAGTTCCACCAACGTCCAAGAAGTTTGCAGGCTCAAAACCGGCATATTTAATTAAGTCCATTGTTGCCATGGCCAATCCAGCTCCGTTCACCATACAACCTACGGTTCCATCCAAATCCACATAGTTCAAACCAGCTTCTTTTGCTTCCACTTCGATTGGATTTTCCTCACGAACGTCACGCATTTCCGCTAATTTTGGATGACGGTACAAAGCGTTGTCATCCAAGTTTACTTTGGCATCAACAGCGATGATTTTGTTATCCGAAGTTTTCAATACTGGATTGATTTCAAACATGGAAGCATCAGAACCAATGTAAGCTTTGTACAAAGCATCGACAAACTGAACCATTTCCTTGAAAGCATTTCCAGAAAGACCTAGGTTAAAAGCAATTCTTCTTGCTTGAAAACCTTGCAATCCAACAGTTGGATCAATTTCTTCTGTAAAAATTAAATGAGGTGTATGTTCCGCCACTTCTTCGATATCCATTCCACCTTCGGTAGAATACATAATCATGTTGCGACCTGTACCTCTATTTAAAAGAACTGACATATAGAACTCTGAAGTTTCACTTTCACCTGGATAATAAACATCTTCGGCAATCAAAACTTTATGTACTTTTTTACCTTCGGCAGATGTTTGAGGCGTGATTAATTGCATCCCTATGATTTGTTGTGCAATTTCTTCCACTTGTTGAAGGTTTTTGGCCAATTTAACTCCACCTCCTTTTCCGCGTCCACCGGCGTGAACTTGGGCTTTTATAACATGCCAAGCTGTTCCAGTTTCGGCAGTTAATTGTTTTGCAGCAGCAACTGCTTCCTGTGGGTTGTTGGCCACATAGCCGCGTTGCACTTTTACGCCATAGCTGGCTAGAATCTCTTTTCCTTGGTATTCGTGTATGTCCATATTGAAGTTTTTGGCAAATTCCTAAATTTATTTCTGGAATAGTATGCCACAAAAATAGATAAATTCATCTGAAATCTGAAATCTTTTTTTTCGTTAATACTACAAAAATTGTGATACATATATATTTCATCTTTTTTTGGAACCGATTTTTTCTTTATCCAAAGAATTAAGAAATCTATTGAATGGAAATAACAAGTTTTAAGCTATTATAACGATTGAAGTAATACAATTAAAACCAATAAATACGTTAAATTAACACAAAATTATACTTTCACTAACAAATATTTTTATCAATTTATCAATTTCAATGTATCTGAATGAATTATTAGTCAATTATTAAACGATTTTCTATTATTACTGTAAAAATAGAAAGTAAGCGACGTTTTGAATTCATTTTATTTAATGAAATCTTTATTTTTGCATAAAAATTAACAAGCATGAAAATTAAAGAACAAGGTCTTTATTTGCCAGAATTCGAGCATGAAAACTGTGGGGCTGGGTTTATCTGCAACCTTAAAGGCGAGAAAACAAATCAAATCATACACGACGCATTAGAAATCCTTGTAAAACTCGAACATCGTGGAGGTGTGAGTTCTGACGGGAAAACCGGAGATGGAGCTGGACTATTAATTGACATACCTCACGAATATTTCAATAGAGTTTGCGATTTCAAATTACCGGAAGCACGCGAGTATGCTGTAGGAATGGTGTTTTTACCTCAAAGTGAAAATCAATACCTTTTTTGTAAAAAAACATTCGAAAAAGAAATCAAAAACCAAGGATTAACCATCCTAGGATGGAGAGAAGTTCCCGTGGATTCTTCACAACTTGGGCCAATTGCAGCTGCATCAGAACCAAAAATTGATCAAATTTTCGTTGGAAAAAGTGAACCAATTGATGATGCTACCTTCAAAGCCAAATTATATGCTGCCCGTAAAATTACGGAGCACGCTATCATCAATTCAAAAATATCTGAAAGCTCGTATTTTTACATTCCGAGTTTTTCGACCACTACCTTAATATATAAAGGTATCATTATGCCCGAAGATATCGGACCCTATTATACCGACTTGCAACAAACCGACTTGGTAACGCGTTTGGCGTTGGTTCACCAACGTTTCTCTACCAATACAATGCCTTCTTGGGATTTGGCTCAACCATTTAGATATATCTGTCAAAATGGGGAAATCAATACTTTGCGTGGTAACGTGAGTAGAATGCGTGTTCGTGAAGAAATCATGAAAAGTGATGTCTTTGGCCCACAAATCGAAAAATTATTCCCAATCATTATTCCTGGAAAATCAGATTCAGCTTCCATGGACATGGTCGTGGAATTGTTGATGCACACTGGAAGAACATTGCCTGAAGTAATGATGATGATGATTCCAGAAGCATGGGAAAAACACAAAACGATGTCTACCGAAAGAAAAGCATTCTACGAATACAATGCTTGTATTATGGAACCATGGGATGGTCCTGCTTCAGTTCCATTTTCGGATGGCGATTATGTAGGAGCTTTATTGGACCGTAATGGTTTGAGACCTTCTAGATATACAGTAACCAAAAGCGGAAAATTAATCATGGCATCAGAAATTGGTGTTGTGGAAATTGACCCAGAAGATGTGGAAAGCCACGGAAGATTGGAACCAGGAAAAATGTTCTTGGTTGACATGAACGAAGGACGCATCATCAATGACGAAGAAATTAAAAGTAAAATCGTTTCTGAAAGACCATACCAAGAATGGTTGAAAGAATACCGACTACATTTAAGAGATGTCCCAAGCACATCAGACGTTTGCTCCATAGAAACTATCGATTTAGCGACTAGAGAACGTCTTTTCAACTATACATTAGAGGATATTCAAGACATGATTACCCCTATGGCCCAGACTGGAAAAGAAGCCTTGGGTTCTATGGGAACTGACACGCCTCTTGCCGTATTGTCAGACAGACCACAATTGATTTCCAACTATTTCAAACAATTATTTGCACAAGTTACCAACCCACCTTTGGATGGAATTCGTGAAGAAATTGTTACCGACATCAGTTTGGCATTGGGTCAAGACCGAAACATTTTTGATATTTCAAGCAAACAATGCCGAAAATTAAGAATTCAAAATCCGGTTATCTCCAACAGGGATTTAGAAAAAATAAGAAGCATTTCAATAGACCACTTCAAAGCGGAAACTTTTCAAATATTATACCCTAAAGCAAAAGGATTAAACGGATTGGAAGATGCTTTGGACGCCATCATTGTTCAAATCACGAAAGCAATCGAAGGAGGTACCAACATAATTATCTTGTCGGACAGAGGCGTGAACAAGGAGTTTGCTCCTATCCCATCTTTGTTGGCTTGTTCTTATGTAAACCACCAAATGAACCGTTTGCGCAAGCGTTCTTATTTTGATATTATTATCGAATCTGCCGAACCGCGTGAGCCACATCATTTTGCCACTTTGTTTGGATACGGTGCCAGTGCCATCAACCCTTACATGGTAAACGAAATCATCCGTGTTCAAGTAAGAGAAGGATTTATTACCGGTATCGATGAAGAGAAGGCAGTTCATAACTTCAATAAAGCCATTGGTTATGGAATTCTAAAAATCATGAACAAAATTGGAATCTCGACTTTACATTCGTATAGAGGTTCACAAATTTTCGAAATTGTTGGTTTCAATTCCAAGTTCGTTGAAAAATACTTCCCTTACACCACTTCAAGAATTGAAGGTATCGGATTGTACGAAATTGAAAAAGAAATTAGCGAAAGATACAATTATGCCTACCCAAATAATTTAATTCCAAACCGATTGGGATTAAATATTGGTGGCGAATACAGATGGAGGCGTAATGGGGAAAGACACATGTTCAACCCTACCACCATTGCCAAATTGCAACAAGCGGTTCGATTAAGCGATCAAACCAGCTATGATGAATATGCCAGAACGGTAAACGACCAAGCCAAAAATTTAATGACCATTCGTGGTTTGTTCGAATTTGACAACTTGAATCCAATTCCGTTGGATGAAGTGGAACCTTGGACAGAAATCGTGAAACGTTTCAAAACTGGAGCCATGTCTTACGGATCTATCTCTAGAGAAGCACACGAGAATTTGGCTATCGCCATGAACCGTATTGGTGGAAAATCCAATTCAGGTGAAGGTGGAGAAGACAGAAAACGTTTCCAACCGGACATGAACGGAGACAGTCGCAACTCGGCTATCAAACAAGTGGCTTCTGGACGTTTTGGAGTAACTTCCCACTATTTGTCCAGTGCAAAAGAAATTCAAATTAAAATGGCCCAAGGTGCAAAACCTGGAGAAGGTGGACAGTTGCCAGGGGAAAAAGTATTGCCTTGGATTGCTTCCGCCCGTAACTCAACTCCTTATGTAGGATTGATTTCGCCACCGCCTCACCATGATATTTACTCAATCGAAGATTTAGCACAATTAATTTTCGACTTGAAAAATGCCAACAGAGAAGCTCGTATCAACGTGAAATTGGTTTCTGAAGTAGGTGTTGGAACAATCGCAGCCGGAGTTTCCAAAGCAAAAGCAGACGTTGTCTTAATCGCAGGTTATGATGGTGGAACAGGAGCTTCTCCTTTGACATCCTTGAAACACGCTGGTCTTCCTTGGGAACTTGGATTGGCCGAAGCGCAACAAACTTTGGTTTTAAACAACCTAAGAAGCAGAATCGTCGTGGAATGTGACGGACAATTGAAAACAGGTCGTGACGTGGCTATCGCAGCTTTATTGGGAGCTGAAGAATTTGGTTTCGCCACTGCTCCACTTGTAGCTTCTGGTTGTATCATGATGCGTAAATGCCACTTGAATACTTGTCCAGTTGGTATTGCCACCCAAGACAAAGAATTGCGTAAAAACTTCAAAGGAACACCGGAACACGTTATTAACTTCTTCTATTATGTTGCAGAAGAATTAAGAGGTATCATGGCACAATTAGGTTTCAGGACTTTAGAGGAAATGGTGGGACAAACTCACAAAATCAATTCCAACAAAGCCATCACGCACTATAAAGCTAGAGGATTAGACTTATCTTCTATCTTGCACGTACCAGACGGATACAATGAACGAATCGTTAGAAACACGGAAAAACAAGATCACGCATTGGAAAATGTACTCGATTTCCAAATCTTGAAAGACTCACACCGTGCTTTGTACAGAAAAGAAAAAATGACTTTGAATTACCCTATCAACAACACCAATCGTTCTGTTGGAGCCATTGTGAGTAATGAAATTTCTAAAATATACGGATACCTTGGTTTACCGGAAGACACTTTAAACATTAACTTCAAAGGTTCTGCCGGTCAAAGTTTAGGTGCATTTAGTGCCCATGGATTGACATTCACGGTTGAAGGAAACACTAATGACTATTTAGGAAAAGGACTTTCTGGAGCAAAATTAATCATCAAGAAACCAGCAAAAGCAACTTTCGTTGCCGAAAACAATGTTATTGTTGGAAACGTTTGTTTGTTTGGAGCAATTGAAGGAGAAGCCTACATCAATGGGATCGCGGGAGAACGTTTTGCCGTTCGTAACTCTGGTGCAACAGCAGTTGTGGAAGGAGTTGGAGATCACGGTTGCGAATACATGACAGGTGGAAAAGTAGTAGTTTTGGGTAAAACTGGAAGAAACTTTGCCGCAGGTATGAGTGGAGGTATCGCTTACATCTACGATCCTGAAAATAAATTCACAAACGGATTGTGCAACACCGAATCAATAGCTTTTGAAGACATTGAAGCTGATGAAGCTGATGAATTGAAGGCATTGATTGAAAAACACGTACGCTATACAAAAAGTACAAGAGGTACCGAATTATTGGCAGATTGGTCTAATAGCCTAAGTAAATTTGTAAAAGTAATGCCTACAGAGTACAAAAAAGCGTTAAAGCGTCTGGAAACAGAAGAACAAATGGTAGAAGAATTAACAGCATAATACAATGGGAAAAGTAACAGGTTTTAAAGAATTCGAAAGAAAAGATGAATCATACACGGAAGTAAAAGAACGTGTTGGACATTATAATGAATTTACGGTTCCTTTGAGTGAAGCTGAAATTACAAAACAAGGATCCCGTTGCATGGATTGCGGAATTCCTTTTTGTCATAGTGGATGTCCTCTAGGAAATTTGATTCCAGATTTTAATCACATGGTACACCAAGGCGAATGGCAAAAAGCCTCTTGGATACTACATTCAACAAACAACTTCCCAGAATTCACGGGACGTTTATGCCCTGCGCCTTGCGAAAAAGCATGTGTATTGGGAATTATTGCTGAACCGGTTTCTATCGAAAACATAGAAAAAAATATTGTGGAACGTGCTTTCGCAGAAGGATGGATTAAACCACAACCACCAAAAACAAGAACTGGAAAAACAGTTGCCGTTGTTGGTTCTGGACCTGCGGGGTTGGCTACTGCTCAACAATTAAATAGAGCAGGACACTTGGTTACCGTATTCGAAAGAGACGATGCTGTTGGAGGATTGTTGCGTTACGGAATTCCAAATTTCAAAATGGAAAAAGGAATCATTGACCGTCGTGTAGCAATTTTGGAAGCTGAAGGCATCACCTTCAAAGTAAACACCAACGTTGGCGTAAACTACGACATCAATGACCTGAAAGCATTTGATTCTATCGTACTTTGCGGTGGAGCAACTGAAAGAAGAGGCTTACCAACTCCTGGAGCCGATGCAGACGGAGTGGTTCAAGCAATGGATTTCTTGACACAACAAACAAAAGTTGTTTTTGGACAAAAAGTAGAAAACCAAGTATTGGCTACCGGTAAAGATGTTATCGTGATTGGTGGTGGAGACACTGGTTCTGACTGTGTGGGAACTTCTAACCGTCATGGCGCCAAATCAGTGACCAACTTCGAGATTATGCCAAAACCTCCAGTAGGAAGAAGCGAAACAACTCCTTGGCCTTATTGGCCGCTACAACTGAAAACATCTTCTTCTCACAAAGAAGGTGCCGAAAGAAACTGGTTAATTAACACCAAAGAATTCATTAAAGATGCTAGTGGCAAATTAATCGCTCTTAAAACAGTTAACGTAGAATGGAAATTAGTTCCTGGACAACGTCCTGAATTAATTGAAGTGGCCGGTTCCGAAAAAACTTGGCCTTGTGATTTAGCCTTGCTAGCCTTAGGTTTTACAGGTCCAGAAAAAACATTAAGCAGCCAATTAGGTATCGAACTTGACTTTAGAAGCAACTACAAAGCGGAATATGGCAAATACCAAACTAATGTGCCAAATATCTTTACTGCTGGCGATATGCGTCGTGGACAATCTTTGATTGTTTGGGCAATTTCAGAAGGTAGAGAAGCTGCAAGACAAGTAGATCTATACTTAATGGGATCAAGTAATTTACCTACCAAAGAAGGTGGAGATTTGCCTACTGTATAATAGCAAACAACTATTTTTGAAAAGACCTTGGGAATTTTTCCAAGGTCTTTTTTGTTTAAAAAACAATAATTACAACGCTATATGTTTATAATAAAACAATTTGTTATAATTTGTTTGTTTTCAATTATTACTTGTGTGTATCAATAAAGAATAATAAATTTGCGTAAAAATAGTATCAATGCAAGCGAAAGATCTAGTACAATTAGCAGAACAATTTGGTAGTCCATTATATGTCTATGATGCGGCAAAAATCCAATCCCAATATAAAAGATTAACAAGCGCCTTTTCTAAAGTAGAGAAATTACGCATCAATTATGCCATGAAGGCGTTGTCCAACGTTGCCATTCTTCAATTGTTGAGAGAAATGGGCTCTTGCATTGATGCTGTTTCGATTCAAGAGGTTCAACTGGCACTTCATGCTGGTTATTCTCCAGATCAAATCTTTTTCACGCCAAACGGTGTTTCTTTGGAAGAAATCGAAGAAGTATCGGCTTTGGGAGTTCAAATCAACATTGACAACTTGTCGATATTGGAACAATTTGGAACCAAACATCCAAGCGTTCCGGTTTGCATCAGAATCAATCCACACGTAATGGCTGGTGGAAATGCCAATATTTCCGTGGGACATATCGACAGTAAATTTGGAATTTCAGTTCATCAATTACCACATTTAGTGCGAATTGTCGAGAACACAAAAATGAAAATAGTCGGAATCCACATGCACACGGGTTCCGATATTTTGGATATCGAAGTATTCTTGTATGCGGCAGAAATCTTGTTTGACGCTGCCAAAAACTTCAAAGATCTAGAGTTTTTAGATTTCGGAAGCGGTTTTAAAGTTCCTTACAAAAAAGACGACGTGGAAACCGACATCGAAGAATTGGGTAGAAAATTATCCAAAAGATTCAATGCTTTCTGTAAAGAATACGGGAAAGATTTGACCTTGATTTTTGAACCAGGGAAATTCTTGGTAAGCGAAGCCGGTTATTTCTTGGCTAAAGTAAACGTGGTAAAACAAACGACTTCAACCGTTTTTGCAGGAATCGACAGTGGTTTCAATCATTTGATTCGACCAATGTTTTATGGTTCGCAACATTATATCGAAAACATTTCGAACCCGAAAGGAAAAGAGCGTTTCTATTCCGTGGTGGGATACATTTGCGAAACGGATACCTTTGCCAACAACCGCAGAATATCCGAAATCAATGAAGGCGACATTTTAAGTTTCAGAAATGCGGGAGCTTACTGCTTCTCGATGTCATCCAACTACAATTCTCGCTACAAACCAGCCGAAGTATTGTGGCTCAATGGAGAGGGTCATTTAATACGAGCACAGGAAACTTTCGAGGATTTACTTAAAAATCAAATTCCGTTGCCCATAATTGCAACAGTATAATAAATACCGAATCCCATTTCAATAAAAAAGAAATGGGATTTTTTTTGAGTCTAAAGTTTTCCAGATATTTTAGAGAAATTAAAAAGCATCAATTAGAAGCTTTTCAAGCAAAATTTTAATTGATTTTATAAAGTGAGATATGTCATATTTATTCGAATAAAATTTAGTTATTTTTACTCCAATAATTAAACAAAAAAAAGATGAAAAAAACAATAATTTGGAGTCTTGCAACTTTAATGGCGCTATTGGTTTTGGTTCAATGCAAACCCAACAATGAAAAACCAGAAACCATACAGACAGAAGAGGCAGTAATGGAAAATATGGATTCACACAAAGTGACCGTTAAAGAAGTTTTAAATGCGAATGCCTATACTTATCTTTTGGTAACAGAAGGCGAAAAAGAATACTGGATGGCTATTCCAAAAACGGAAGTAACCGTTGGAAAAACCTATACTTATGAAGGTGGAATGGAGATGAAAAAATTTGAAAGCAAAGATTTAAAAAGAACATTTGATTCAGTTTACTTTGTCGAAGGATTGACAGACCCGAACCCTCCTACTGTAACCGAAAAAGCAATCGATCCTAAAACAATTGCACCGAAGACTCAATTGGCAAAAGGAATTACTTTGGCCAAAGGCGGAATCTCTTTATTTGATTTGTATTCAACAAGAGATAAATTGGCAGGTAAAACCGTAATTTTAACAGGTAAAGTGACAAAATTTATGCCTGAAATCATGAACAAAAACTGGATTCACCTGCAAGATGGAACTAGTTTCAACGGATTTAACGACATTACAATTACTTCTTTAGAAAAAGTAAAAGTAGACGACATAGTCACTCTAAAAGGCACGGTAGTTTTAAATAAAGATTTAGGTTCAGGCTATAAATACGACGTTCTTATTGAAGACGCAACAGTTGTAAAATAAGCAAACCACTATTTTTATAAATAAGAAATCCCATTTCAATGAAAAATGAAATGGGATTTCTTTTTGAAAAAATTTGTTGTAGATCCTTTTTGAGTATATAATTTTCAGCATTGAAATTTTAATTTCATCTAACACTAATACGATTTATATCCGAGTAAATAAATAGTCTTGCCCGCATTTTTAGGACAGAGACAAAACCCTTTCAAAACTTTCTGCTTTCTCCTATTTTTTTCAATAACATCTAAACGGTTCTGCTTAGATAATCAAATAAATATTTTTAGTTAACATTCCAGACACATAAGTTTTCATACATTTGAAAAAAATATCAATCCCGTAAAACCCAAAATATGGAAAGAAGGAAATTCTTAAGAAACGGATCACTTTTTACAATAGGAGCCTCATTATTAAATCCTTTTGAAGGCTCAGCCAAAAACCTGGATTTAGATTCCATACAAAAAAACACCAAAGCCCAAAATATCATTGTCGTGGTAAGTGACGGAATGAGTATTGGCACCCTCAACATGACCGACATCTATTTGAGTCGAAAAACAGGAAAAGGCAGCAATTGGCTTCAACTATACAAAGACAATCGCGTTTCCCGTGCCTTGATGGACATGGCTTCGGCATCATCAATTGTTACGGATTCGGCTGCTGCGAGTTCATCTTGGGGAAGTGGTTTCCGTGTAAAAAACGGTTCCTTGAATGTAGGCGTGAATGGCGAAGAATATTTACCAATTTGGCAAAAATTCAAAAAAGCTGGAAAAATGGCCGGTTGTGTAACTACCGTACCCATAACACATGCAACTCCTGCCGGCTTTTGCATCGCATCCAAAAGTAGAAATAGTCAAGAATCTATTGCCGAAATGTATCTTGATTTGAAATTTGACATTATGATGGGCGGAGGAAATAATTATTTTTCGGCAGAAAGTCGCAAAGACAAACGCAATATGTATCAAGAGTTTTCAAGCAAGGGATTTAATGTCGTAAAGACAAGAAGCGAAATGCTTGCTGCCGACAACAGCAAACCCATTTTAGGCGTTTTTCATGATGACGGTCTTCCCTATTCCAAAGACCGAGAAAACAGCAAAGAACTTACAGAAAAAATTCCGACTTTGGCAGAAATGACACAACGTGCTATCGATAAAATGAAAAATCATCCAAAAGGTTTTGTGTTGCAAATTGAAGCCGGTAAAGTAGATTGGGCTGCCCACGGAAATGACATTTCAGGTTTAATTTACGACCAAGTTGCACATGACGAAGCTGTAAAAGTAGCCATTGACTTTGCTGAAAAAGACAAAAACACTTTGGTCATTATTACCACAGACCACGGAAATGCCAATCCAGGTATTATTTACGGAAAAGATGCCAATGACAATTTTGATTCCATCCAAAAATACAAACAAACCAACGATTGGATTCTAAACGGTATGGGAAAAGAAACTTCTGTCGCCCAAGCAATAGAACGTATAGAATATGCCACAAATTATGCACTGAAAGAAGAAGAAGCCAAAGAAATTTTAAGCTTTTATTCGGATATAAAAATGGAAGATGGACTTTACAACCCCAAACATTTACCTTTCAAAAAGTTATCCGAAATTCAAAAAAAGCACAATTCAGTGGGCTGGATCAGTATGGATCACTCTGCCGATTATACAGAGTTGGCACTGTTTGGTCCAGGAAGTCATTTGCTGAAACCATTCATCAAAAATACCGATTTACACTATCTAATGTTGCAAGCTGCCGAGGTGGAAAACAAGTTTTAGTGCTAAAATTTGTCGGAATAAACAAAAAAAGTCGCTTTATTGCGGCTTTTTTGTTGTGTTCATGAATTAAAATTGGAAATATTATAGACAATTATCCGGTTGTCATAATTGATGTAAAGCTGTTTCCGATTGTCTTGCTTTTTTCGGGTAATAATCGAAAGTGTGCAATCGTCTCCATTATTGTCCTTGCAGGCAAAAGTATAAACGCTGTCGGTTTCGTTTTCTTCCAAAGGAATATATTCGACGATTTCGAACAATTGAATTACCTCGGAATAAACAACGATTCGGCTTTTATCCGTATCCAAGGCCACCAAAATATTGACCAAATCCAAGTCCGACCATTTTCCCCATTTGCCCTTTCCGTCTTTTTCCATAACGCTAAAACCGGAAGTCTTGAATTTATAGGTTTGTCCATAAGATTGGTTCAATCCCAATACAAGAAAAGCCAGAACAATGAGTATTTTTATTTTCGCCATTAGGTTTAAAATTTGTAGGTCTCCAAAAGTAATAAAATTAGATATTAGAAATCGAATTTCTCCACTTCTTTTCTGGCCAAATTAAAATCGGTAATCATTTCCGAAATAATGTCCGCAACCGGTTTTATATCGTGAATCAACCCTGCGATTTGACCAATTTCGAGTTCGCCTTCGTCCAAATCGCCTTCAAACATCCCGTGCTTGGCTCTTGCCCTTCCCAAAAGTGCGGCCAATTCTTCTTTCGTTGGACATTTGGCATACAATTCTTGAATGTCTTGGTAAAATTTATTCTTGATTAATCGAACGGGAGCCAACTCTTTCAGGGTAACTTGCGTCTCCCCTTCTTGGGTTTCAATAATTTTGTTCTTGAAATTTTCGTGTGCAGATGATTCCACCGAAGCGGCAAATCGACTTCCCACTTGCACACCATCGGCACCAAGAACCATCGCGGCGAGCATTCCTTGGCCAGTTGCAATTCCTCCAGCTGCAATTAATGGAATCTTGATTTTTTCTTTCACCATCGGAATCAAGGTAAAAGTGGTTGTTTCTTCTCTTCCGTTGTGTCCTCCGGCTTCAAATCCTTCGGCTACAACGGCATCGACTCCGGCATCTTGTGCTTTCAAGGCAAATGTGGAACTACTTACCACGTGAACTACCGTAATTCCTTTTCCCTTCAAAAAAGAAGTCCAAGTTTTTGGATTTCCTGCCGATGTAAAAACAATTTTTACGCCTTCTTCGACAATAATTTTGATAATTTCGTCGATGTTGGGATACAACATCGGGACGTTTACCCCAAAAGGCTTGTCGGTTGCTTTTTTGCATTTCTGGATGTGTTCCCGCAAAACTTCGGGATACATTGAACCCGCACCAATCAAACCCAAACCTCCAGCGTTACTGACTGCACTAGCCAATTTGTAACCCGAATTCCAAATCATTCCGCCTTGAATAATTGGATATTTTATATTGAAAAGCTGAGTGATTTTGTTCATTGAAACTTGGAATATTACTCTTTTACAATTTTTCCACTCTTGGCAAAACCATTCGATAGTATGTTATATAAATAAGTCCCTTTGCTCAAGGATTTTATCGAAATAACGGAAGATGTAGTTGTTATTTTTTCTTCCAAGACTTTTTGTCCCAAAATAGTATAAAAGACAATATTTCCAGAGTTAAATCCTTCATTTAAAGTAACAGAAATGGAATCAGTGGCCGGATTTGGATACACCGTAAAATCATTATTAGAAAAAGAAGCAACTGACAATCCATTGGCAACAGCCAAGCTAAAGTCGGGAATTCCATAGCCATACTGAACGGTTGGCGCTGCATATCTATCCGCCGATTGCATGATTAGTTGCTTGATTTGTTGATTCGTTTTTGTGGGTAAAGCTTGCCATAAACAAGCTACCATTCCCGCAACAATCGGACCTGAATAGGAAGTTCCGCTATCTTTGTTGATAATATTTCCCGAAGCATCGGAAACATAAGGATTTTGCCCTTGAGCAGTCACATCGGGTTTAACCCTTCCATCAGAAGTTGGTCCATACGAGCTAAAACTGGCATAGGTTTCATCCGCTTTTACGGCTCCGATTGCCAATGCATTTACGGCGTCTGCGGGTGCAGAAACATAATGCCAAGGATCATTTCCTTCATTTCCTGCCGACACCACGCAAACCATTCCGCGACTGAAAGCGATATCGACTCCTTTTGAAATAAAAGCAGTTGTCCCATTCAAATCACTGTAAGTCAGATCATAATTCGGATTATCAAACGTGGTATAACCCAAGGAAGTGGTAATAATATCGACCCCCAACCTGTCTGCTTCTTCGGCTGCTTCGACCCAATTCGATTCTTCAACCGGATTTTCGGAAGTATCGTCTTCCGTGATGAATAAATAATAGGAAGCATCTGGAGCAGTTCCAATGAGGGCATTATCAACATATCCTCCCATCAAAGAAAGTACTGAAGTCCCGTGTGAAGCTCCTGTATAATAGTTGGCATTTCTATTTACATAGTCATATCCACCAAGAATTTGATTATTGTTTCTTAATCTGGCAAAAGGAGAAGTGGTATTAACCCCAGGAAAACCAGCATCTAATACGGCAATTATTTTTCCAGAACCCGTATAATTGGATTGGTGCAATAAATGCCCGTTGAGCATTTGAATTTGATTGGCAGAATTGCCGTAATTAAACGTAGTTGCGCTTAACACGGTTTTGTTTAACGCCTTAGTTTTACCCAGTTTTGTTGCACTGATTTTACTGGCACTGATAGAACGATTGGCAAAATCAACTTTTTCCACAAAATACAATGAGGTTAGTGCAGTAATATCTACTTGAGAACCGCGAACGTGAACACAATTCATCCATTTGGATTTGGCTTTAACGGTAATTCCGGTTGCAGCAATAATTTGGTCGACATAAGGTTGATAAACAGGAACGTCTTTACCGTCCAAAGCGATTCCTTGATTCGTTCTTCTGTCCAAAGCTCTTTGCGAAAGCATTGTCAATGGATTGTCAAAATAGGCTTGCGAACCGGGTTTGTCTTTAAAATACACCCAAGCATCTTCTTGTGAAAATCCGACAAAGCTGGAAACCAAGAACAGAAAAATAATTATTTTTTTCATGATATATTGGGAAATATAAAGACTAATTTAAGCAATAACTCCAGAACCCACTAATTCATCGTCCAAATACCAAGCCACGAATTGTCCTTCGGTGATGGCGGATTGTGGCTCTTCGAAAGCCACGTACATTCCGTTTTCGAATTGGTGCAAAGTCGCTTTTTGCAAGGGTTGACGGTAGCGAATTCGTGCCATTACTTCCATCGTTTCGCCATTGGCCAAAGCCAAATCAGTGCGAATCCAATGCACTTCGGACTTTTCGATGAACAACGCTTTTCGGAACAAGCCCGGATGCTGACTGGTCAATCCTGTGTAAATAGAATTGGTTTTCACATTGGTGGAAATGATAAACAAAGGATCGGTTGTTCCTCCAACGTTGAGGCCTTTTCGTTGTCCTGTCGTGAAATAATGTGCGCCTTGATGTTTGCCCACGACTTTTCCCATTTCTGGAGTGTACTCTATTTTTTGGGCATCGAAAATCAAGGCTTCTTCAACAGAAAGACTTTCTGGTTTTTCTATAGTATAAACAGGATTGCTTTTATCGATTTGATAAATCACTCCGTCTTTAGGTTGTAATTTTTGTTGCAAAAACTCGGGCAATCTTACTTTTCCAATGAAACACAATCCTTGCGAATCTTTCTTTTCGGCGGTAACCAAATCCAATTCCAGAGCGATTTCTCGGACTTGAGGTTTTGTTAATTCCCCTATTGGAAACAAGGATTTTGCCAATTGTTCTTGCGATAATTGACACAGAAAATACGATTGGTCTTTGTTTGTATCGGCTCCAGCCAAAAGTTGGTATACTTTTTCGCCGTTGATTTCTGTTTCTCCTTTTCGGCAATAATGACCCGTTGCCACATAATCGGCACCGAGGCTTAAAGCGATTTTCATGAAAACATCGAATTTTATTTCGCGGTTACAAAGCACGTCTGGGTTTGGAGTTCGCCCTTTTTCGTATTCGTTGAACATATAGTCCACGATTTTTTCTTTGTATTCTTCGCTTAAATCTACGGTTTGGAAAGGAATCCCCAATTTCTCGGCAACCAACAAAGCATCGTTACTGTCTTCGAGCCAGGGACATTCGTTAGAAATCGTAACGGAATCGTCGTGCCAATTTTTCATAAAAAGACCTATGACTTCATAGCCTTGTTGCTGCAATAAATAAGCTGCAACACTCGAATCTACACCACCTGAAAGCCCAACAACTACACGTTTCATTTTGAAATAATTATAATTTTACAAGGTTGCAAAGTTACAAAGATTTACCACAGGTTTAATGTATAATCGATGATTAACCTTTTGTTGTGAAATTTTACCGCAAAGACGCAAAGTTTTATTTAATAGTTTTAAAAATTGAAGTTCGCAAAGCTAAATAGTCACACTATTTCGTTTTTGCCTTTGAAGTGGCTTGCTGAAAACTCATATTCTCTTCCTTTACCAATTTTCCTTTATTAAAAAATTGCCAAACACCCATTTTTTTCCCATTGACAAATTTTCCTTTGGAAACAATATTTCCGTCGTCTGGATCCCTGAAAATGGCCAATCCATCGTATTCATTGTTCTTGTAATTGGATTCTTCTATTATTATTCCCGACTCGGTATAACGCTTGTAAACTCCATTTTTCAGGTTGTTTTTATATACTATTTCTTCGGCAATTTTTCCGTTTGGATAAAAAACGGTGCGCAAGCCTTCGAGTTTTCCTTTGGTGTAATTTTCGGTTGCCATAATCACTTTTGATGCTTTATGGTAATACGTCCATAGCCCTTCGGACAACTTGTTGACCACCTTGCCTTCGCTCACTTTATTTTTGAGTTGGTCATAAACAATTGTGTAGGCCGAATTGTCTTTGGGGTTGAATTCCCTGGTGGCAATGACTCTTTTTGTTTTGGTGTTGTCAAAGAAAGTAAAAGTTCCCACTTCTTTTCCGTGTTCGAAAGTGCCTTCGTATTTTGGGTTTTTGGTATTGGTGTAAACCCCTTTCCAAAGTCCGTGTTTCTTGCCTTTTTCGTCTAATTTATTGAAATCGGTTTGCGACAGCAGGGTTTGGCAAAAAAAGAGAAACAACATTATTTTTAAAAAACTAAACTTCATTTTCATTCTGATATTTATAGGGAATCATTAAAAATTTGAGCATTCTAGTCCGACAAAAGTACATTTTATAACAACATCTTGTTTCGTTAGACTTTAGATTTAAGAAAGCTTTATCACCTCTTTTACTATCCTACGGAAATATCAAAAATTGATATTAAAATACATCGCTTTTAGATTAGCTTTTTTTTATTAACCCGTTGGGGACTAATTGCGCCTATTTACACCCAACAGGATAAAGATTATTGAATACATCCTAGTTTAACTATACAACTATAGTTTTTAATCCTAAACTTAGCATACAACTGTTTTTTTTCATAGTGGTATTTTTTATTATAATTTTTACATCTTTTCTTCAAGTTCCCTGATTGCAGATGCTCTTTGTTATGGAAAAATGAATTAATTTCATTTAATTAGGTTCTTTTTTGGGGTACCACAACCTAGGCTTATCTATGGCTTTGAGTAGGCTTTGAGTAGGCTTTGTCCCGTTCCTTGAAATTGGCTGTAATTAATAAATAAAGCCACCCCAATTTGATTGGGATGGCTTTGATTTTAGTTTGTATTTATCAATTACTGTTTTATCAATCGGACTGTTTTTTGGTTTGCACCTTGATTAACTATGGCAAAATAAGCACCTCTTGGCAATTCTTCACCAAAAACGATTGGTTGACCGTAGGTGCTTTCGATGTGTTTCACGGATCTACCCAAAACATCGTACAAGACTACTTCCATTTTTTCTTTGCTGCCGCCTTCCACAACCAAGGTGAATTTGTATTTGGCTGGATTTGGATAGGCAATTACGTTGAAAGGGACTGGTCCTGTATCAATTGTTGTTTCATTTTCTTCTTTAACAACAGCTTGGGTCGTTTTGGCATTGTTTTTCTTCACCTGATGAATAACAATAGAACCTCCTGCCAATTCAGTTGCATCATCTGCATTATCTGATGCCCCAATCTTATTGTCATAAACAACAGCGTTTCCATTATTCTTATCCCAAACCTTTATCCTGAATTTATCAGTACCACTGCCACCTGTTACATTTCCGTCAATAGCCGTTACCAGGAATCCGTAGTTACCCGTTCCATTTACAGTACCTACACCTCGATATGTTGCTTTTGCTCCAGAGATAACCAATGTACCTGCATCAAGAAGATTACTTTTGAAATTAAAATCACCTGCTTTAAACTGGAACTCGGTATTTCCTTCTACAGCATTGGATCCTTTTTTATACTTCGCTACAAAACCAAAGTTGGCTTTACCTGTTAATGACGCATTTGCCACATATGCATTTACTGGCGAGTTTATCCATCCTCCTCCAGTTACAAATCCACCATTTGGATCGTAAACAGGCAAGTAAACAATTGATTCATCACAACCAGATCCTGCAACTGCTTTAACCTGATAAACATCCGTTACTAGACCACTTACCAGAAGTGTTGCCACTCCTGATGAATTTGTTGTATTAGAACCTATTAGTGAGTTATCCACATAAAATGAAACCAATACTCCGGCAACATTTGGTGTAACTGTAGCAGATAATGTTGTGCTTGCTGTTCCTGTATTTCCAATAGGAACCGGTGTACTGCTAGCACTTGCATCGATAGAAACATCATAAACAGTAAATGTACCAGCTACAAAACTAAAACTGTAATTATTATCCAAACCTCCTGATAGCGTAATCGATCCCGGATAACTTCCAACTACTGTTGTATTGTTAACTGTTGCAGCAAATGTAGGAGGTGTGTTGATTTCTTCAACTCCATTCACCCATCCGCTGTATTGGCAGGTCAACGGTGGATTAGTCTGACCGCAATATTTAGTTTTATTATCAGCTGTTACTATTAAGATTGCTTTGCCTATGGTCAATAATGCATCGGTGGATGTCATTTCATAGTTTGGATTCGAGCCTAATGCCACTGCTATTGGATAAGAACCAATGCCCGAGAACTGAACCGCCGTTGTAGACAAACTGTAATTGATTGCATCACCACCAACTATTGCGCCTGTTACCACTGCCGACAAGGCTGGATTTGCATCACCGTAGGTTTTTGACTTGCCATCGGCTACTACTGACGCCGCCGCTTTGCCTACTGATAACGAGGCATCGGTGGATGTCATTTCATAGTTTGGATTCGAGCCTAATGCCACTGCTATTGGATAAGAACCAATGCCCGAGAACTGAACCGCCGTTGTAGACAAACTGTAATTGATCGCATCGCCACCAACTATTGCGCCTGTTACCACTGCCGACAAGGCTGGATTTGCATCACCGTAGGTTTTTGACTTGCCATCGGCTACTACTGACGCCGCCGCTTTGTTTATTGATAACGAGGCATCGGTGGATGTCATTTCATAGTTTGGATTCGAGCCTAATGCCACTGCTATTGGATAAGAACCAATGCCCGAGAACTGAACCGCCGTTGTAGACAAACTGTAATTGATTGCATCACCACCAACTATTGCGCCTGTTACCACTGCCGACAAGGCTGGATTTGCATCACCGTAGGTTTTTGACTTGCCATCGGCTACTACTGACGCCGCCGCTTTGCCTACTGATAACGAGGCATCGGTGGATGTCATTTCATAGTTTGGATTCGAGCCTAATGCCACTGCTATTGGATAAGAACCAATGCCCGAGAACTGAACCGCCGTTGTAGACAAACTGTAATTGATCGCATCGCCACCAACTATTGCGCCTGTTACCACTGCCGACAAGGCTGGATTTGCATCACCGTAGGTTTTTGACTTGCCATCGGCTACTACTGACGCCGCCGCTTTGTTTATTGATAACGAGGCATCGGTGGATGTCATTTCATAGTTTGGATTCGAGCCTAATGCCACTGCTATTGGATAAGAACCAATGCCCGAGAACTGAACCGCCGTTGTAGACAAACTGTAATTGATCGCATCGCCACCAACTATTGCGCCTGTTACCACTGCCGACAAGGCTGGATTTGCATCACCGTAGGTTTTTGACTTGCCATCGGCTACTACTGACGCCGCCGCTTTGCCTACTGATAACGAGGCATCGGTGGATGTCATTTCATAGTTTGGATTCGAGCCTAATGCCACTGCTATTGGATAAGAACCAATGCCCGAGAACTGAACCGCCGTTGTAGACAAACTGTAATTGATTGCATCGCCACCAACTATTGCGCCTGTTACCACTGCCGACAAGGCTGGATTTGCATCACCGTAGGTTTTTGACTTGCCATCGGCTACTACTGATGCCGCCGCTTTGCCTACTGATAACGAGGCATCGGTGGATGTCATTTCATAGTTTGGATTCGAGCCTAATGCCACTGCTATTGGATAAGAACCAATGCCCGAGAACTGAACCGCCGTTGTAGACAAACTGTAATTGATCGCATCGCCACCAACTATTGCGCCTGTTACCACTGCCGACAAGGCTGGATTTGCATCACCGTAGATTTTTGACTTGCCATCGGCTACTACTGACGCCGCCGCTTTGCCTACTGATAACGAGGCATCGGTGGATGTTATTTCATAGTTTGGATTCGAGCCTAATGCCACTGCTATTGGATAAGAACCAATGCCCGAGAACTGAACCGCCGTTGTAGACAAACTGTAATTGATTGCATCGCCACCAACTATTGCGCCTGTTACCACTGCCGACAAGGCTGGATTTGCATCACCGTAGGTTTTTGACTTGCCATCGGCTACTACTGATGCCGCCGCTTTGCCTACTGATAACGAGGCATCGGTGGATGTCATTTCATAGTTTGGATTCGAGCCTAATGCCACTGCTATTGGATAAGAACCAATGCCCGAGAACTGAACCGCCGTTGTAGACAAACTGTAATTGATCGCATCGCCACCAACTATTGCGCCTGTTACCACTGCCGACAAGGCTGGATTTGCATCACCGTAGGTTTTTGACTTGCCATCGGCTACTACTGACGCCGCCGCTTTGCCTACTGATAACGAGGCATCGGTGGATGTCATTTCATAGTTTGGATTCGAGCCTAATGCCACTGCTATTGGATAAGAACCAATGCCCGAGAACTGAACCGCCGTTGTAGACAAACTGTAATTGATTGCATCGCCACCAACTATTGCGCCTGTTACCACTGCCGACAAGGCTGGATTTGCATCACCGTAGGTTTTTGACTTGCCATCGGCTACTACTGATGCCGCCGCTTTGTTTATTGATAACGAGGCATCGGTGGATGTCATTTCATAGTTTGGATTCGAGCCTAATGCCACTGCTATTGGATAAGAACCAATGCCCGAGAACTGAACCGCCGTTGTAGACAAACTGTAATTGATTGCATCGCCACCAACTATTGCGCCTGTTACCACTGCCGACAAGGCTGGATTTGCATCACCGTAGGTTTTTGACTTGCCATCGGCTACTACTGACGCCGCCGCTTTGTTTATTGATAACGAGGCATCGGTGGATGTCATTTCATAGTTTGGATTCGAGCCTAATGCCACTGCTATTGGATAAGAACCAATGCCCGAGAACTGAACCGCCGTTGTAGACAAACTGTAATTGATCGCATCGCCACCAACTATTGCGCCTGTTACCACTGCCGACAAGGCTGGATTTGCATCACCGTAGGTTTTTGACTTGCCATCGGCTACTACTGATGCCGCCGCTTTGTTTATTGATAACGAGGCATCGGTGGATGTCATTTCATAGTTTGGATTCGAGCCTAATGCCACTGCTATTGGATAAGAACCAATGCCCGAGAACTGAACCGCCGTTGTAGACAAACTGTAATTGATTGCATCGCCACCAACTATTGCGCCTGTTACCACTGCCGACAAGGCTGGATTTGCATCACCGTAGGTTTTTGACTTGCCATCGGCTACTACTGATGCCGCTGCTTTGTTTATTGTCAATGTTATCAATGTCCTAGTGGCACTTACACAACCGGTGGTTGTATTTCTAGCTTCTGCATAAGCAGAATATGTACCTACATTGGTTCCTATAGGTGTGGCTGCAGTAGTCGTACCTGTAGCAGCTTCGTACCAGTCAACAGTTTCTCCTGACCCCACATTAGCAATAGCCGTTTTTGTTGTACCACTATACACGTGAGTATTGGCTCCAGCAATTGGTGTCGATGGATTTATGCAGGAACCATTCGCAACCGTCACCTTACCTGTTGTAGCCGCAAAATAGGTGTCATTTGTATGTGATGCCAAAGGCAAAGAACTTGTACTGCCCCAAGAACCTGAAGGAGATGCAATACCTCTGAGCGTAAGAGTGTTTGCTGTATGAGAAAAAGTACCTAAATCTGCAATCGCACCTGAATTTATTGAAAGATTCCCACTGATGGTCCTGGCAGCACCAAACGTTTTTGTGCCACCTGATAAAACTAAATTATTAAATGCAGTAGTCGAACTACCTCCAATGGATTGCGTGGTTCCATCAAAAGTCAGGGTGCTTGTTGAAGCTGCAAAAGTTCCACTATTAGACCAGTTACCCGCAATATTTAAAGTACCCGCTGCTGAAAAAGTAATTGATGAAGTCGAGTTTACATTGGTTATTGCACCATTTACATCAATAGATCCTGCACTAATAGTTAATCGACTTTGCCTATTAACAGCTCCTCCACCAGTAACAATTAGATTTCCAACAACATTTAATGTTCCTGACCCTACAGCAATAGTGTTTGTCCTATTATTGGAGCCGGGTCCATTTATTGTCACATCTCCAGATACCGTTAATGTAATTCCGGAATTAATGTTGAGATTAGTATTTCCATTCCCTCCATTTAAAGTAATGGATTTTGCAGACCTGATATCGGTTACATTGACAGTAGCCCCAACTGCAATATATACATCATCATTAACACCCGGTATTACACCTCC
This sequence comes from Flavobacterium limnophilum, assembly GCF_027111315.2. Classification (GTDB taxonomy): domain Bacteria; phylum Bacteroidota; class Bacteroidia; order Flavobacteriales; family Flavobacteriaceae; genus Flavobacterium; species Flavobacterium limnophilum. The sequence goes on from NZ_CP114289.2 coordinate 1,953,839, forward strand.
ATTCCAAGTAGAAGTGTTACTCCAATTACCTCCAGAACTTGTTGATGTGATTGTTGGATCTGTAAATTCAGTCCATACCTTTTCACCTGAAGATTGCCCAACAGCAGTGGCTCTTAATAATTTTCCAAGACAATGTACCTCACTAACCTTCCATACAGTTTTGAAATTACCTGTAGTATCAGCCGTTACATTCCAAGTTTGGTGTTCAGGGACAGTAGCATCTTCAGGATGATTCTCTGAATGTAGTATTTGTATCAAAACAGATTCACCAGATTGGAAACCAGTTCCAGTCAAGGTTGCGGTTGAACCTGGTTCATAATCTACCAAGTCTGAAGTTATTGCAGCCTGCCCAAAAGCAGCACTCGAAAAAAACAAATTGGCTATTGCAAATACAATAACAAAAATTCTGGATTTGAGTAAAAATGTTTTCATATTAAATGGTTTATTTTAAATAATAACGAATACGATAATTCAGATTAAAAAATGTAAAATCAATAGAATTTAGAGATACTATTGTAACCAAAAAGCATAATTATTCTATTACAGAAAAAGTCGCCGAGGGCTTTATGAGTTCAACAAAATTTTAGGATAATTGTCAACAATTTGTGAATTCTAAATCTAAACTAAATAAATAAAATCCGGTTGGTACTTTTTTTCGATGAAAGCCTTAAAAAGAACTACCAAGTGCATTATTCGTTGTTTATTTAGATTTATTCTTTTTTTAAAGCATATTAAACATTAATCGTTTAATTTTTAAGCCATTAACAATGAATATTTCTTAATAACTGCTAGCTCAAAAATTCAAATTTTAACCAAATAAACCAGACTTTTCAAAAATATTTCCCAATTTGAATTTATAAAACCATTCAAAGACTTATTTTTGCGCTATGGCAAAGAAAAACACAGACAAGATCGTTTTTGATCACATAAAAGTCCTTGATGCAGGTGCAAAAGGCGTATCGGTGGCAAAAGCCCCAGATGGAAAAGTAATTTTTATCCCCAATGTCGTTCCTGGCGACGTGGTCGATGTGCAAACTTTCAAAAAACGCAAAGCGTATTATGAAGGAAAAGCGGTGAAATTCCACGAATTTTCAGAGCATAGAATCGAACCAATTTGCGAACATTTTGGTGTTTGTGGTGGTTGCAAATGGCAGAACATGCAATACAGCCAGCAATTGTACTACAAACAAAACGAGGTTTTCAACCATTTGCAACGCATTGGAAAAATAGAACTTCCCGAATTCGAGCCGATTTTGGGTTCCGAAAAACAATTTTTCTACAGAAACAAAATGGAGTTTTCGTTTTCGAACAGTCGTTGGCTAACCGAAAAAGAAATAGATAGTACCGAAGATTTAGGAAACCGAAATGCTTTGGGTTTCCACATTCCGAAAATGTGGGACAAAATTCTGGACATCAATAAATGTCATTTACAAGAAGATCCTTCGAACCAAATTCGCAATGAAATCAGGGCTTTCGCCAATGAAAATGGTTTGACTTTTTTCAATCCAAGAGCACACGAAGGCTTGTTGAGAACCTTGATGATGCGCACCGCTTCGACTGGAGAAATTATGGTTTTAGTACAGTTTTTCGAAAATGACAAAGCTAATAGAGAGTTACTTCTCGACCACATTTACGAAAAATTCCCGCAGATTACTTCCTTGCAATATGTGGTCAACAACAAGGCCAACGACACTTTATACGATACCAACATCAAATTATATAAAGGTCGCGATTACATTTTGGAAGAAATGGAAGGGTTGAAATTCAGCATCAATGCCAAATCTTTTTACCAAACCAATTCCGATCAAGCCTACGAATTATATAAAATCACTCGTGATTTTGCTGGATTGACAGGTACGGAAACCGTTTATGATTTATACACCGGAACGGGAACGATTGCCCAATTCGTGTCGAAAAAAGCCAAAAAAGTCATAGGTGTGGAAAGTGTTCCTGAAGCAATCATTGATGCCAAGGCCAATGCCGAACGCAACAATATCATCAATTGCGAATTCCATGTAGGTGACATGAAAGTGGTTTTCAACGAAAGTTTCATTGCACAACACGGCAAACCCGACGTGATTATCACCGATCCACCGAGAGACGGAATGCACAAGGACGTGATTGAACAAATACTGAAAATAGAACCTTCAAAAATTGTTTATGTGAGTTGCAACTCGGCCACGCAAGCCAGAGATTTGGCTTTGATGGACGAAAAATACAAGGTAACCCGTGTTCGTCCCGTGGACATGTTTCCACAAACACATCACGTGGAAAATGTCGTACTTTTGGAGAAGAGAAATTAGTATTCAGTGTTCAGTCGCAGTAATCAGTTAGCACTATTTTCATTGAAAAATAATTTTTACCGTTGTCATTTAAAAAATATATGAAAAAAATAATTGCACTTTTATTGATAGCCACGTTCTCTTCCTCCAGTTGCGAGAAAGACGATATTTGCGATGCCAATACGCCCACCACGCCAAGGCTGGTAATCGAATTCTATAACATCAGTGATTCTTCAATATTAAAAAACGTGACCAATCTAAAAGTCATTGGAGAAGGAATGACAGAAGGCATCGTTTTTAATCCGAGTGCAACGGGTGAAGCCCAGTATTTGGTAAATGGAAGTTCCATTTCGATTCCTTTAAAAACGGACGTGGATACCACAACTTATAGTTTTATCCTCAATTCCGGCAACCCAAATCCCACATTGATAGACATTGACAAAGTCACGTTCAATTATACACGAAACGATGTTTTTGTATCAAGAGCTTGTGGTTTTAAAACCCTTTTTGTCTTTAGTCCAACCAATGCCATTGTGCATACCTCCGTACCAGCCACCAAACTAAAATGGATGCAATATATTTCGGTCGAAAAAAGTAACATAGATAACGAAAATGAAACACACATTAAAGTATTTTTTTAGTATTGGACTGCTGATGTCGTTGTCTTTTTCACAAGCACAGGACACTATTCCAAAGGCTAATTCCTCCGAAAAAAAGAAAATAGAAGGCGTTATTCCTGAAGCGCCAAAACAAGCTGCGGCAAAAACTTCGACAACAACGAAAACCGACACTATTGTTCCCGTGAAAAAGGATCGTTATGGTGTACGTGTGGGCGTTGATTTATATAAATTGACCCGTGGTTTATATGATGAAAATTACAAAGGAATCGAATTGGTGGGCGATTACCGCTTGACGAAAAATTATTATGCAGCAGCCGAAATTGGAAGCGAAGACAAAACCACCGAAGACGATCGTTTGAATACCACCACCAAAGGAACTTACCTAAAAGTAGGTTTTGATTATAATTTCTACGAAAACTGGTTGGATATGGAGAACATTATCTCCATCGGATTGCGAGGTGGTTTTAGCACTTTTAGCCAAGAATTGAACAGCTACAAAACTTATAATCCTTATCCTTATTGGGGTGAAATGCCTTGGAAAACTTCCGGAGAGACCTTTAATGGTTTAACCGCAGGCTGGATTGAAGTCGTTGCGGGCGTAAAAGTAAAAGTGTACAACAATATATTTGTGGGATTCAGTCTCCGAATGAACACTTTGGTCTATGACAAGAAACCAAGCGATGACTTCGAAAATCTTTACATTCCGGGATTCAACAGAACCTATGCCGGAAATTTTGGAGCTGGATTCAACTATACCATAACTTATTTTGTTCCACTTTATAAAAAGGTTGTCAAGCCGGAAAAGAAATAATTTAACACTAAATTTTTCATTTTTACAAAGGAGAAATCTCATTAATTGTTCTCGATATGTGATTTCTCCTTCGTCGAAATGAATTCTAAAATTACCCTATTTCCTTGATTCCTTTTATAAACAACCAGGACATGAATAATTTTTCGCCGTCTTTGGTTTTGGCGGCTTGAAATTTAGGTGATAAAATGGTACCCACCACGAAAGCGGTAAACGGAATCCACAAGCCTTCCAAATTGGTGTATTTTTCAATCAAAAATCGGAACGAGATAAACAATATCGCAAAACAACCCAGTTGGTATAGAAAGGCACGCACTTGTAATTTTGTCATTTTTCAAGGTATTTAAATTTCTAGAAACTGATTACTGAACACTGTCGTCCGTAACCTGAAACTTCGTTCTCTTGCTGCCTTCATACATTTCATATTTAACCAATCTTGCTTCGATGCTGGCGTTGAAAAGCTTGATTTTTCGGGAAGGTTTTAGTCCCACAAATTTCAAAGCTTCGAGATTTCCGGTGATGAACCAAGCGTTGGTTCCCGGATAATTTTTCTTCAAAGTGTCTCCAATATTCTTGTAGAATTCTTCCATGTGAATGTCCAATCGTTCGTCATAAGGCGGATTGAAAACGATATGCAATTTTCCCTGCGAGGTTTTTTCCGTGTCAAAAAAGTTTCTTTCCTCGATGGTGATGTATTCGTCCAGATTGGCGTTTTTGATATTGTCTTTGGCTTTCAAAACTGCCGATGGCGCTTTGTCGTATCCTTTTATGGTGTAATGAAATTCCCGAACTTTCTTCATCAAGGAATCCATGATTTGGTCAAACAAATCATTGTCCCAATCGTTCCATTTTTCGAAAGCAAATTCCTTGCGGTTAATGTTGGCCGGAATATTACAGGCAATCATTGCGGCTTCGGCCAAGAAAGTTCCCGAACCACACATGGGATCCAAGAAATCGCCTTGTCCGTCCCAACCCGAAAGCAACAGGATTCCTGCCGCCAATACTTCGTTGATTGGAGCAATATTGGTGGCTGTTCTGTAACCACGTTGGTGCAAAGAATTCCCCGAGGTGTCCAACGCCACCGAAACTTGGTCTTTGTCGATATGGATGTTGATTCTCAAATCGGGATGGATTTTCTCGATGCTCGGACGTTGTCCCGTTCTTTCTCGAAACTGGTCCACGATGGCGTCTTTACATTTTTGGGAAACAAATTCCGAATGATTAAAGTAAGTGGAATGCACGGTGGCATCAATCACGAAAGTCTGGTTGGCATTAAGATATTTCGACCAATTCACGCCTGAAATTCCTTTATACAAAGCCTGTTCGTTGGTGGCTTTAAAGAAATAAATAGGTTTCAGGATTTTCAAAGCGGTTCGCAAATACAAATTCGCCTTGTACATAAACCCTTTGTCTCCTTTGAAACTCACCATTCTCACGCCTTGTTCCACATCTTGTGCGCCCAGCATTTTCAATTCGTTTGCCAGTATTTCTTCAAAACCAAAAAAGGTTTTGGCAATCATTCTAAAATTATTTTCCATTGTAAAATCAAGTATTCGGTGCAAAAATACACTAAATTTGCATGACTTGAATTAATAGAAAAAGAATAAATGCCGAATTCACTAAAACCCAAAAACCACAACTGGTTCGCCTCCTGGTTTGACACTCCGTATTACCACATCCTTTATAAAGAACGAAATTACAGGGAAGCACAAGTTTTTATGGACAATTTGACCCATTACCTCAACCTTCCAGAGAAAGCTAAAGTCTTGGATTTATGTTGTGGCAAAGGGCGTCATTCCATTTATCTGAACCAATTGGGCTATGAAGTCATTGGTGCTGATTTGTCTGAAAACAGCATTGCCGAAGCCAATAAAAACCAAAATAAAACACTGCATTTTCAGGTGCATGACATGCGCGAGACTTTCGAAGACAAGTTTGACGCCATATTCAATTTGTTTACCAGTTTTGGTTATTTCGAAAATGACGAAGACAACCTGACCACTTTAAAGGCAATGAAAGAAAGCCTGACCGAACATGGTTTTGCCGTAATCGACTTCATGAACGTGAACCAAGTCATTGAAAATTTAGTTCCCGAAGAAGTAAAAACGGTGGACGGAATTGATTTTCACATCAAGCGTTATGTAAGCGATGGCCATATTTACAAGGAAATCGACTTTGAAGACCAAGGCGAAAAATTTCATTTTACCGAAAAAGTAAAAGCCTTGACACTAAAGGATTTTGAAGAAATGATGGATGAAGCGGGGATTTATCTCTTGGATATTTTTGGAGACTACAAATTGAAAAAATTCCACAAAACCGAAAGCGAACGATTAATCATGATTTTTAAATAGTTAGATTATGGTTGAATATTGTTTAAAATGGTTTAAAGTTGTTTAAAAAATTAAACTCTTAAACAACCTTAAACTTTTAAACAACTTTAAACTTTTAAACCTTTAAACAATAAATGAATTACCTTTTACCCTTATTTTCAGTCTTGACAGGTTATGGCATTGCCTTGTTTTTAAAACCGAAAAGCAAAACCAGCCTTAAATTATTATTGGCATTTAGCGGTTCCTTCTTGCTTTCTTTAACCGTGATGCACTTGTTGCCGGACGTTTACGAAAGCGACAATCACAACATTGGAATCTTCATTATGGCTGGAATTTTGTTCCAGATTATCTTGGAATTTTTTTCCAAAGGTGCCGAACACGGTCACGTACATGGTCACGACAAAATGTACCACATGCCTTGGTTGTTGTTTATCAGCTTGTGTATTCACGCCTTTCTGGAAGGATTCCCGGTAAGTCATCACCACAGTTTAGCGCTGGGAATTGCCATTCATCACTTTCCGATAGCCATCATCCTGACCTTGTTTTTTATCAATTCTAAGCTGGACTCAAAAGCCATTTTTGTCTTTATGTTAACTTTCGCACTGATGACGCCAATGGGAACCATCATATCCGATTATTTCCCAACATTAAATGCGTATTATACCGAAATTACAGCTGTTGTGATCGGGATATTGTTTCATATTTCATCCACGATTATTTTTGAAACCAGCGAAGGACACAAGTTCAATATCGCCAAGGTTTCGATGATTATTTTCGGGGTGGTGTTGGCGTATTTTATATAGATTAATTCACTAAATTTGTAAAAACAATCACAAATGGAAGCAACAATTTTAGAAAGAATCACCATAAAACCAGACGTTTGCAATGGCAAACCAACTGTTAGAGGAATGCGAATTACTGTGGAAACTATTTTACAATATTTGTCGGCAGGAGATTCTGTGGAAACTATTTTGGAAGCCTATCCTTTCCTGGAAAAAGAGGATATTCAGGCTTGCATCGCTTTTGCCCTAAAAAACTTGTCTTCTTATAAAAATGATGTTCAATTAGCTAGTTAACTATGAATTTTTCATTTTTAGTCGATGTAATTTTGCCAAAATATTTCAGTTTCTTCAATTCAAACTCATTTATTTTTGTCTCCGACATTGATTTGCAAATGAGCGATACCGAAATATGGAATTATGCTTTGAAAAATGAATTGGTCATTCTCACAAAAAACACCGACTTCTACAACCGATTTTTGGTTTCGGAAAATGCTCCAAAAATTATTTATTTCCAATTAGGCAATTTATCCTTGAAACAATTGCATCAGTATTTCAACAGCAATTGGGACAAAATTCAAGCCGAAATTGAGACTTCAAGACTTATTGTTGCTAAAGAAAATCATATTGAATGTGTCAGTTAATTAAGTCTATTAAAAAAACATTTTCTGTTTTAAACATCTTTGCTTTAGTTACCATTTTAGCAACTACTTTCTTTTATATTGGAAGTAAAGAACAATTTGAAGAAATTATACAAAATTCTTTATACACGTTTATTTTGGGTAAATTGGCACTTAATTTTTTTATAATTCTGTTTTACATATCAATAGATTTCCTTTTTAATAAATTTCTATTTTTAGACAAGGAATCAAAAAAAATATTTTTAAATTCCTCGATGATTCTAAATGTTTTTTCTGCTATTTTCATTACTATTTTTCTTTATAACTCAATAAAATGACCTTTACAAAAACCACCGAACAATCCTCGAAATACGAACATTTAGAAAAAATGTCGGTTCAGGAATTATTGTTTAACATCAATCAGGAAGACAAAACCGTGCCTCTTGCCGTGGAAAAAGCCTTGCCTCAAATCGAAGCTTTGGTTACCGAAATTGTTGCCAAAATGAAACTCGGCGGTCGATTGTTCTATATTGGAGCTGGAACTTCAGGACGTTTGGGCGTTGTGGATGCTTCGGAATGTCCGCCAACCTTTGGCGTTCCTTTTGACTTGGTCAACGGAATCATTGCCGGTGGCGACAAAGCCATTCGCAGGGCGGTAGAAAATGCCGAAGACAATGCGACTCAAGCCTGGATTGATTTACAAGAACACAACATCAACGAAAATGATGTCGTGGTGGGAATTGCCGCTTCGGGAACCACACCTTATGTAATTGGCGGTTTGAAAGCCTGCAACGAAAATAATATCAGCACGGGAAGTATTTCCTGCAATGCGGGAAGTCCGCTTTCGCAAACGGCAAAATTCCCGATAGAAGTGATTGTTGGCCCAGAATTTGTTACGGGAAGTTCCCGAATGAAAGCCGGAACAGCGCAAAAATTAGTACTCAACATGATTTCGACGGCCTCCATGATTCAACTGGGGAAAGTGAAAGGCAACAAAATGGTCGACATGCAATTGAGCAACAGCAAACTCGTGGATCGCGGCGTAAAAATGATTATGGGAGAAATTCCCGTTTCATACGAAAAAGCGGCTGAATTACTTGCAAAATACGGAAGTGTTCGAAAAGCAGTTGACAACCATAAATAATCCCTTATCAAAAAAAATGAAAAAATTAATTTTACTATTTACTATTTTACTTTGTGTAAAAGCCTTTTCACAAGAAATAACAACTGAAAAAGATCGCTTTTTTGTTGGTGGAAAAAAAATATCAAACAGTGAAGTCAAAACTTTATTGGCATCTAACACAGAGGCTTTATCCCTTTACAAAGCTTCGAGAACCAAAAGTTCTGTTGGAGGTTTTCTACTTGGATTTGGTGGCGGATTAATCATTGCCGATCTTCTTTCTGGAGCAACAGCCGACATAACCTACCCAACTGCTCTTACCTATGTAGGCTTAGCATCATTAATCACTTCAATTCCTGTTTTATCTGGAAGAAACAAAAAAATGAAAGAAAGTCTCGATTTGTACAATGAAGGTTTAAAAAAAACGAGTACTAACACTTCTGATTTTGAACTTAATATAGTTTCCAATCAAAACGGCTACGGCTTACAATTTAGATTTAAAAAATGGCAACCAACAAAGAACTTTTATCCAAAGGAATCAAATACTTGGCTTGGGCTTTGCCTTTGCTTTTTATAGGTCCCTCCTTGATTTACAATGCGTTCATCAACAAGCAAAATGTGTGGCATTATTTGGTTTTGGCAGTAGGAATCGCCATTTGCATTGGCTCCGTATATTTAATCGTTTTGGGACTGAAAACAATGGTGCGCAGTTTATTTAACGATTAATACCGATTATACAAAATATATAGCCCAATATATTGTACTATTATTTTGTTATATCGGCATTATACCACAAATTTATAAGTAAGACAAATAAAATATAATTGGTATAATTTGTATCTTTACTAAAAATTAGATTATGGATATTCAAGCCGAAATAAATTGGATACATCAAGAAATTGACAAAGTGAAAGACCCTACTTTTGTCGAGAAATTAAAACGCCTTTTGCTTTCCACAAACTCAATAACTGCTGAAACTACCAATGTTGATTACAATATCGATATTGAAAAAGCATTGGAAAGCATCAAGAATGGTCATTTTCACTCTGAGGATGAAGCAAGGGAAATTTCAAAAAAATGGGGAAGAAAATAATTTGGGCTTCCGATGCATTGCAACAATTGGAAGACATTCATTTTTATATTCTTTTTGAAAGCAAATCCATTCAGATTGCTGATAAAGTGATTGATAAAATTTTTGACAGCACTGAAATTCTAAAAACCAAACCCGAAATCTACAAACTCGATTCAAAGAAAAACAACAACGACGGAAGTTTTAGAGCTTACTTCGTCTATGATTATATGATTTCATATCAAATTACTACTGATTGTATTCAAATTCTTCGAGTTAGACATACCGCAAGAAAACCCAAAAAATTCTAATGGAAAACCTCATACACACCCACAAAACGTTCGAAAAAGTTTCTTTTACGGACAAAAAAGTCACCAATCGGGAGTTTGAGGACTGCGTTTTCAAGAACTGCGATTTCTCGAACAGCAATTTCTGGAACAATACTTTTATGGATTGTGAATTCATAGATTGCAATCTTTCGATGATGCAATTGGACGGAACGAGCTTGAAAACGGTTCATTTCAAAACCTGCAAATTACTGGGAATCCAGTTTAATTCCTGTGCCGATTTTATGTTTAGCGTGAGTTTCCAGGATTGCCTTTTGGATTATTCGTCTTTTGCCAACAAAAAAATGCCGAAGACCAAGTTCAATACCTGCTCGATGAAAGAAGTTTCATTTATTGGAACGAATCTTACGAATTCGACTTTCGAAAATTGTAATTTGGATAACGCCATTTTTAACGACACCCAATTGGCGGGAGCTGATTTCAGGACGGCTTACAATTATAAAATTGATCCTGAAGCCAATCCAATGCGTAAAGCCAAGTTTTCGACCCAAGGAATCGTGGGATTATTGGATAAATACGACATAAAAATTGAGTAAATCCTCACCCCCAGCCCCTCTCCAAAGGAGAGGGGAGTCAAAACTGTAATAAAAAATGAAATGAAAAAAATAATCTTTCTTCTTCCGACACTATTGCTACTGTCTTGCTACAACGCAGAAAAAAATTGCAAGGATTTCAAAACCGGGAAATTCAAATTTGAACATGAAGTGGACGGCGTGAAAAAAACTACCGTTTTTGAACGCAAAGACAGCATCGAAATTGAAACTTTTGAAGGCAAAACCGACACTTCCAGCATTCGATGGGTCAGCGATTGTGAATACGTCATCCAAAAAATTCACCCAAAGAACATGGCGGAAAAAAAAGCAATTACCATAAAAATTTTGACAACTACCAAGAATTCCTATATCTTTGAATTCGGAATCGTGGGCAGCGACGAAAAGCAGCGCGGAACCGTCATTAAACTCTAGCATTCAGTGTTCAGTCGCAGTTTACAGATTTAAATCTACAAAAACGCATAATTCATAACCCCTAAATTTACACTTAAAATGGAAGTATTTTTAAATCCAGATGCATGGATTGCCTTGTTAACATTAACTTTTCTGGAAATTGTACTGGGAATAGACAACATTATTTTCATATCGATTGTCACCGGGAAATTGCCTCAAGAAAAACGCAAAAAAGCCACAAAAATTGGTATGTTTCTGGCCATGTTCATGAGAATTGCGCTGTTGTTTGGCATCAGTTTTTTAATTCAGATGAAAAAACCTTGGTTTTACATTGATTTTAGTTGGTTTTCCGCAGGAGTTACGGGCCAAAGTCTCATTTTGTTGTTTGGAGGTTTATTCCTGATTTATAAAAGCACCAAAGAAATCCATGACAAAGTGGATGAAAGAGGCGAGGAAGAAAAAGAAATCGGCAAGGCGGCCTCAAAATCCTTTCAAGGCGTACTTTTACAAATCATCATGATTGATTTAGTTTTCTCTTTTGACAGCATCCTGACGGCAGTTGGCATGACAAACGGCGTTGAAGGCGCACTTTATATCATGATTACTGCGGTAGTCATTTCGGTGTTGATCATGATGCAATTTGCCGTTCCTGTTGGTGCTTTTGTCAACAAACATCCTTCCATCCAAATTCTGGGATTGTCGTTTTTGATACTTATCGGTTTTATGTTGATTACTGAAAGTGCCCATTTATCAAATGCCTTAATCTTTGGCGGCCACGTCACTCCCGTGCAAAAAGGGTATTTGTATTTTGCCATTAGCTTCTCGTTGTTTGTGGAGTTTTTAAACATGAAAATCGACAAGAAAAAGAAATAAAATAGTCAAACAAAAAAGCTCCTTTATGGGGCTTTTTTTATTCTAAAAAAAATTAACTTCGTTCCACAAACAAGCGTCATGAAAAACACGATATCCCATAGAGTAGCCGATTTTTTAAAAAATTATCCTCCTTTCAGTTTTTTAAAACAAAAAGAACTGGAAAGTATTTCGGAACAAATATCCATCATTTACAAAGAAAAAGACAGTGTCGTGTTTGCCGAAAACGAAGAAACCCACGACAGTTTTTATGTGGTTCACAAAGGAGCCGTAGCCCTTGGAACAAGCCGGCAAAACGATATTCTGGATATGTGTGATGAAGGCGATATTTTCGGATTGAGACCACTTATCGCCAATGAAAACTACCAAATGGAAGCCAGAGCCTATGAGGAAACTATTCTTTATGCCATTCCTTTGACTATATTTAGGCCATATGCATTGGAAAACAGAGCCGTGGGTAATTTTTTGATAGAAAGCTTTGCCTCCAACACGCTCCATCCCTACTCCAAAAGTCACAGAGGGAAACTATATGGAGAGGATTCACTGGACGCTGAGGCAAAACTATTGGACTTGCATCCCGTAAAATATTCCAAAAAATTAATCAGCTGTTATGCAACAACTACGGCAAAAGACATTGCCGAAATCATGATCCGAAAAAATGTGGGTGCCATCCTCGTCGTGGAAGAAGAGATGCTGCCCATCGGCATTATTACCGACAAAGATTTGAGGAATAAAATCGTGACCGGACTATTCCCAATTACGGCCACTGCCGCCGAAATTATGACTGCTCCCGTTATTACCTATCCCAAGAAAATGACCATTACACAAGCCCAAATGGCGATGATGAAAAGTGACATCAGCCATTTATGCATCACGAAAGATGGCACGGTCAATTCCAAAGCCGTTGGAATGTTATCCAAACACGATGTCATGGTATCCTTGGGCAATAATCCGGCCGTGTTGATAAAAGCCATAAAAAGAGCCAAGAAAGCCAAGCATTTAAAACCCATACGAGCCCGCATTATGCAATTGTTGCAAGGCTACATCGACCAAAATATCCCCACGATGCTGACTTCCAAAATAATCACGGAATTAAACGATGCCTGCATCAAACAAGTCATTGCCATATCATTGGACAAAATGGAAACGCCTCCGCCCGTGAAGTTTGCTTGGTTGGCCATGGGCAGTCAAGGAAGAAGCGAACAGTTGCTGCAAACCGACCAGGACAACGCCTTGATTTATGAAGATGTTCCGGAAGAGTTGGAAGAAAAAACCAAAAAGTATTTCTTGGAATTGGCCACTTATGTTAATAAAGGCCTCTTTGACATAGGTTATGAATATTGCCCTGCCGAAATGATGGCTTCCAATCCGAAATGGTGTTTAAGCCTTGGCCAATGGAAAGAAATGATCTACCGCTGGATTACCAATACCGGGAAAACCGAAGTATTGTTGTCCTTCATCTTTTTCGATTACAGCCTGTCATTTGGCGATAGCGAACTCACCAACAATTTGTCGGATTTTATTTTTGAAAATGTAAAAGCCAATCCCATCTTTTATGTTCACTTGGTTGGTGGTGCACTTCAAAGCCCTTCACCAACGGGGTTCTTCAGGCAATTTTTATTGGAACAAGACGGAGTCAACAAAGACTTCTTCAACATAAAAAACAGGGCTTTGATGCCACTGGCCGATGCAGCCAGAGTATTGATTCTTTACCATGCCGTAAAATCCATCAGCAATACGGTAGAACGCTTTGAAAAACTGGCAGAATTAGAACCCGAAAATAGCGAACTCTTCACGGCATGCGCCCAAGCCTATAAAGTATTGCTGAAATTCAGGACTCGACAAGGTCTTGCACATAATGATTCCGGTCAATATATTGCCTTGGAATCCTTGTCCAAATCAGAAAAAATACAACTGAAAAGCACTTTTAAAACCATCAAGGAATTGCAAGAGATTATTTCCATCCGATTTAATGTTTCAAATATATTATAATGAGTTTCTCCGAAAAAATAAAAACCATACTGTCTTTTGTTTGGGACACTTCCGAAAAATCAACTGACGAAGATTTATTGGGCGACATCAACACGACCCGTTTTGTTGTTTTGGACACCGAGACTACAGGTTTCGACTATGAAAAGGACCGCATACTTTGCATTGGCGCCATCGTTTTGCAAAACAACACGATTTCTGTACAAGACAGTTTTGAAGTTTATATTGTACAGGAACATTACAACAAAGCGACGGCACAAATCCACGGAATATTGAAAGATTTTGTCTTGGATCGCCCCAACGAATTGGAGGCTTTACAACAGTTTCTAGATTTTCTGGGCGACTCCATCATCATTGCCCATCATACCGTATTTGATGTCACCATGATCAACAAGGCATTGGAGAGAAATGGATTGCCGGAATTAAAAAACAGGACTTTGGACACCGCAACGCTGTACAAAAAGACGCTAATCAAATCCTATCTTTTGGAGCGAAAAGAGCATTATACCCTGGACGAGCTAGCCGATAAATTCGACATCTCGAAAAAAGACAGGCATACCGCCATGGGAGATGCCTATATTACGGCCATTGCTTTCTTGAAAATCCTGAAGAAATTAAGAGAAAAAGGAGAAATTACCTTGAAACAATTGTTCATCAAATAAGGGCAAAACCTGTTTATTTTCCATCCACATAATCCTGCAAATAGCTGAATCTTGGAGTCAGTTTTCCTCTTTCGGTGATTTTGGCTCGATGTAGAATTCCGTCTTTGTCGCCATTGAAAAATGCGGGAATCACGTGTTCCAGAAACATTTCGCCAAAACCTTCACTGGAGTCTTTGGGCAATTCGCAAGGCAAATTATTCACTGCCATCACCACTATGGCGGCTGGATGAAAAACGTCTACTTCCCTGTTTTCGCTTGGCAAATAACCATAAAAAGGTTCAGCAATGGTCGATGTTCTCAAGGAACAAGCAATAGAACCATCGACGTCGCACGAAATATCTGCAACCACTTTTATTTTGCAATCATGGGCTTGAAGCATTTCGCGAGTCAGGATATCTGGAGCTCCATTGGCGTGAAAATGTGCCGTAATATAAATATCGGACACTTTGGCAAAACGCTCAAAATTGGAAGTGTACTCTTGTGGATTTTGTGAAAAATCATTAAATTCAAAAGGTTTTCCATCTATTCTTCGATTGTAATCCGATGCGTGAATTTGGGTATAAACGGATTGCGTAAAGTTTTTGGCCAGATAATTTTCAATCGAAACTTCCTTGATTTTTATGGCATCCAAAACTTCTTTGACACCGCTGCCCACATTTCCGGTTCCGGTAACCACGAATTTCAATGGTGGCATAACCAGGCGCTTCAAATGGGTTATCAAGGCGTCTTTTCCTGAAAGCGTTTCTGCTTTTGGAAGTTTGAACAATTCGAATTTTATTCCAAAAGCCCTGATGCTATTGTAGGCACCAACAATTCCCGCATATTTTCCGAAGCCAACCAATCTGTGATTCTGGGCATCGACAATAGTTTCGAAATCGTATAAATCGATGTTTTTTTCCAATATGGCCTGTAACAATTTTCTGTTGTGGGGCTGTTTTTTGATGGTGTGCGAAAAAAAGAAATACGATTTATCGGGAATCAAATTTTCTACTGGAATCTCTTTTATACCGAACAAATAATCACAATCGCTGATGTCGTTTGTCAGCTCGATTCCTCTATTTTTATATTCGTCGTCGTTAAAAACCCTGATGTCCGAACTTTCAATTTTTACCGAAAGGTCAGGATGCAGTTGTTTTAATCGTGCCAATTCGTCTGGAGAAAATACAACTCTCTTGTCTGGCGGATTTTTGCGCTCTTTTATAATTCCGAATTTCATGTCTTTC
The DNA here is from genome assembly GCF_027111315.2 of Flavobacterium limnophilum. Taxonomy (GTDB): domain Bacteria; phylum Bacteroidota; class Bacteroidia; order Flavobacteriales; family Flavobacteriaceae; genus Flavobacterium; species Flavobacterium limnophilum. Next base: position 1,969,502 of record NZ_CP114289.2, read on the forward strand.
GAATACTTTTAATTATTACAACCCAACAACTTGCATTTGTTACAAATATAACACTATATCTTGATCCGGGTTTCCAATATTTTAAAATTTAAAGCCTTAAAACCATTAAAAACTGAAAACCAACAGGATAAATAGTAACTGTAAAAAAAATAAAATAATACTGTTAAGGTTTTCAAAAAACAGATAAACCAAAAGAAATTGATTCTATATATTTGTCTTTCGACTAACTTAAAAATGAATTTTATCAAACGCACAAATATACTACAAATACTTGTCCTATTATTAGTTGCAAGTTCCTGTAAAAAAGAAACAAAGGAAATTTCAGAAGCCGAATTAAAAGATTCAGAACTACCAAAAGGCATGTTGCCCAAGATGAAACCTTTAGAAAATGAAACCCCTATCCTTACCGCTGATTATATTGCCGAGAAAAAAAGAAAAATAGATTCTTTTTACAATAAAAACTGGCCCAACAACAGCATGAACGGTGCTTTTCTTGTGGCCAAGAATGGCCAAATCATCTATGAAAAATACGAGGGATATGCCAATTTTAGAGACAAAACACCCATTACGAGCACTACTCCCATTCATATCGCATCGGTGAGCAAAGTTCTTACGGCCACGGCCATTTTGAAATTAGTCAATGCCAAAAGAATTGACTTGGACCAGAAAGTGACCTATTATCTAAAAGAATTTCCTTATCCGGATGTTACCGTAAGAATGCTGTTGAGCCACCGAAGCGGAATGCGTAGTTATGCCTATTTTACGGATCGAGACAAAAGCGTTTGGGACAGACACAACACCTTGACCAATCAAGATATTTTGACCATTATGGGAACCAAGAATATTGGTTTGGAACAAAAAACAGGTACCCGATTTGCTTACTGCAATACCAATTATGCCATGTTGGCCTTGATTATCGAAAAAGTCACCAAGCTTTCGTATAGAGAAGCGATGAGTCAAATGATATTTAAACCACTAGGCATGACCAATACTTTTGTTTTGGATTTTGACAAAGACAAACATAATGTAGCACCATCTTATAAAGGCAATAAAGTAGAAATAGGCATCGATTATCTGGACAAGGTTTATGGAGACAAAAACATCTATTCCACTCCCAGAGATTTATTGAAATTTGACAGAGCCCGAAATTCACCTTCTTTTTTGGAGCCTGAATTATTGTCCCAAGTTTACACTGGATATAGCAATGAACATCCAGGAACCAAAAATTATGGTTTGGGCATTCGAATGGTGAATTGGCCCAATGGCAAAAATTTCTATTTCCATAACGGTTGGTGGCACGGTTTTACTTCCTCTTACATTACTCTAAAAGACGAAAACGCTACCATAATTGCCTTGTCCAATAAATACACCAAGAGCACCTATGCCGTTAGAAAGCTGTCAGTACTGTTTGGAGATTATCCGTTTAAAGTCGAAGATGAATAGTTTGGAAGTGGGAAGTTAGAGGTGGGAAGTTAGAAGCTTGGAGATGGAAGTTTTATAACAGAGATTTAAACATTTAAATATTGGCATTGAAATTGCTATTGAATTTGGCATTTATTGCCTTATATTTGCAAAAAATAAAAATGGGGTCGACTGGTTTTGACAGCAAGTCGAATTGAAAAGTAAGCACGTCGAGAACTGGGACAATTCTCGTAAATAAAAGGTCTCAAACATTTTACACGGCGAAGGAAACTACGCTCTTGCTGCATAATCTGAATCATAGTAAGATTAGCCTCGTCCTACCAGGTAGGAAAGCAGGATTCATCTCGAAAGCTTTGGTTTATAGCGGTCGGTCAAGGTGAATCGTAAATTTAAACCTAGATTTCCACAAGCTTCGGGTGGATTTCGAAACTAAAGAAGCTAAGCGAAGAGCGGTTGTTCCTGACCTAACTCCGAGTCGAAAACCCATTCAGGAAATAAACGTGTAGAAAGCTCTTTAGTTGCTTGTTTGGACCCGGGTTCGATTCCCGGCGATTCCACCAATCTAAATTCAATTAGAACTAAATGCCCGTAAATCTTAGGATTTACGGGCATTTTTGTTTTTACTATTTTCTCTCTTCGTCTTTCGCCATTAGTTTGTAGAATTGCTTGGTAGGTGACCAAAAAACATACTGGTTATTGAACTGGTTGGACTTGTTTGCAGTGGCCCAGCAGACTCTTTCTGCCCTATTATCCTATTATGCAGCGCACCACATGTTCGATCTTCAGACCGGTATATTCGCAGAATTCCTCGATGGAAATTAGTTGATGCGATTCTTTATCCAGATGTTTTTTTATCTTCAATAAATACAATCTCGCCTGCGGATATTCTTTACCGATAATGCATTGCACGTCTTTAGGATAGATAAATACCCTTGTGCCTCTTGCAATCACTTATTTGTTGTTAGTGTTTTATTATGCTTTATTTCAATTCTATTCCAATTCTATTTCATACTCTACTCATACTCTATCCATACTTGATCCATACACTATCCCTACTCGATCCCTACTTTGCCGAAACTAGTGTATGCCGGTATGCCGGTATTAAACGGTTATATCATTTTTATCATTTTCAACAATAAACACTGGCAAATAAATAAATATTCCTATTAAAGAAAACAACAATCCCCCAATGGATCCTGCTGCAAATGAAAACCAAAAAGCCTCATTCTGTCCTCCCCACACAAAAGGTATTAAACCGACCATTGTAGATAAAATAGTCAGCATTACTGGAATTATTTTATAATTAAACGCTTTGAAATACATCAATTGGGAATTCCTCTGTGGATATTGTCGTTTAAAATTGTTGTAATCATTTATAATATACAAGGCCGCATTTACACTGATTCCGCACAACAATATAAATGATGCATAACCTCCTTGATCAAAATTGAAATCAAACAGATAGAAGGTTAGAAAAACGCCAATAAACGAAATCGGTATCATAATAATTATTGCGAAGGGTTGCTTTAAAGATTCGAGTAAAATGGAACAAATAAAGAAAATAATTAAAATAACCACAAATATGAAATAATATTGCTGTTTGTCTTTTTTGTCCCATCCTCCATTTGAATTTTCAAATACCCTATATCCTATTGGTAGTTTACTTTCTAATTCTGTTATATTGTCTTCTCTTACTTTTTTAGCCAAGGGTTCTGTACCAATAAAGTTGTATTCAACGGTTAAATGGTATTGTTGATTACTTTTGGCAATAGAATTTCCCGAATTTTTTTTCTCAATACTCGCCATTTGGTCTAATTTATATTGATTTTTTCCAATAGTAATCGGAATATGTTTCAAATCCCAAACATTCATTTTTTGGTATTGATCTGACACCAATTTAACATGTTGCAATTCATTATTATGAACAAAAGAAGTTACTCCACCTGAATGTGTTTGTTTTTTCAAATAATCATAAAGACTCCCTTGAGAAACAGCTGCCAATGCCATTTTTTGGGCATCAAAGTCCAAATAATATTCTTGGGAGTTGCTATTGCCCCAGGATCCACCACTGGTTATGTCTACTTCCTTTATTCGTGACGATGAGTTTTCAATCAATTGAGCTTTCAGTAGTTCCGCATAAGAGTATAATTTGTCATAATTATAACCCTCCAATTCAATTCGATTGCTTTTATAATCTGATCCCAAAGCATTCGAAAAACCCTGTCCAACGCCACTCACGGACCAATCCAGTCCTCCTAAACTTATAGCTTTCGATTCCAGCAAACTTTTTAATTGAAACGGAAAACCACCGAATTCGTTCTCTTTTTTAAAATAGATGGAGATATTTGAATTATTGTAACTTGTTATTCTGGTTTCAAACATTTCAACTTCCTTAAAACTACTGATGTAGTTTTCCATCTTCATGATTACCTCGTTTAATTGTTCAATGGTACATCCTTCGGGCATGCTTCCAGTTACTCTCAAAGTGGTTCTTTCTGGATCTGTATAATGGGAGTTCTCATAGACGTTTTCTGTAAACAATCTAAGTGTTCCTCCCACTATTTTTTCTATGGTAGGTTTTATTTCGTCATAAAACCATTCATTTCCAAGGGTTGTATTGTATGCTTTTGCCATAAAACCTTCTCCTTCCATGTTTTTGGGAAACAGATGTAATGGCAGCCCAAACCCAAACAATAAAACAACAACAAATATCCATTTGAAACGGGGTCTTTTAAACGCTAAAATTAATTTGTGATAAAAATTTGTAAATTTTAAAACGCTTCTTTTTCGCTTTCTGGAAAATTGCTTTTTCTTATGGTCTATTTGCATTTTTTCTAATAGTGCAGGAACAAAATAAAGCGATACAAACAGTGATACACCTATATTTATGGCAATGACCAAGGTGAAATCCCTTAAATTGGCTTGTTGGGATTCCTTGAGTAAAAACGTAGACAATAAAGCTCCTATCGTGGTTAAGGTTGTTGCCAAAATGGCCAAGAACACTTTTTTATCACCTTTATTTCTAAGGTGATCTATCATGATAATACAATTGTCAATAATAATTCCAAAAGAAATGGTAATTCCGGCAAAGGAGTACAATTGCAATTCTACTTTAAATACATAATAAAAAATCAGGGCAATCAATAGATTGGTAACAATGCTCAAAAACAAAACCAGAATGTGTTTTAAACTCCTGCTTGTCACAAAAATCAACACAAACAATATCAATAAAGAAAACAGCATTTTCGCCTCTATTTTCTGCAACTCTTCAACAATATATTGAGTGGAATCATTGGTTAATTTCAACGAGTATTCACCTTTTATTTCATTCTTCAGAGTTGTAATTGCACTGCTTACTTCTTTTGCCACATCAATAGTATTAGCTCCTTTTTCAGCATACACCACCATGTTTATGGAATTCTTTCCGTTTATCCTAAAATAAGCCTGCATAGGAGCCTCCTTAAACTGAATCTTGGCGATGTTCTTCAGGTAAATGATTCTATTCCCTATTTTTTTTATGGGTATGTTTTCCCAATCAATATCCTTTTCCTGCTTGTACATCAAAACCATCGAAATGGCTAAAGTTTCGTCCTTGTCTTTAGAAATCAAGCTTCCATTTCCTAATTGCTGCTTTTGAAAATTCGATCTAATGGCCCCTTCAATTTCATTAACGGATATGGAAAGCTGCATCAGTTTATCGGAATTATATTTTATGACCCAATCAAAAGGGTCGGCTCCATACACATACACTTTGTTGACTCCTTTTATTGTTGCTAATTTGGGAAGAATGTTGTTTTCTGCATACTTCTTAATAAGATACGGGCTTTCATTCGCATTGATACTATAAGTCAAAACTGGAGAGGAATTCTCGTTTGCACCACTTATAGATAATTGGGGATAGCTTACCCCCTCAGGAAGTTCTGAATAAGTTTGACGAATTAGATTGGCAATTTCAAATCGAACCGCATCCAGGTCTATATTTTTTTTGAATTGAATATTGATTGATCCACTTTCTTTATCGGTAGTCGAGCTTATTTCTTTGATCCCTTTGACCGTATTGAATACGCCTTCCAATTTGGAGGTAACTTCTTGTTCAATTACTTTGGCAGAAACATCATTCCAACTGTAACTTACAGTCAAAGAAGGAAGTGATTTTGATGGATTTAGTTGAACACTCAATAAAGGGATCATGCTTGCACCAATGATACAAAGGCAAACAAAGCACGTTAATATGGTAAATGACGAAAAATTAGACTTCATGTAAATTTATTTTAGAGCATTTTGAACAACCGATTCCATTGAAATTCGTCATTTTTATTCGAAAACAAGATGCATTGCACTTTGCCTATAATATTGGTTTCCGGCAAGAATCCCCAACTTCTGGAATCCATGGTTTCCTTTCTATTATCACCCATCATAAAATAATAATTCAATTTGAATTTGTAGGTAGTAATCTTTTTTCCATTACTATAATAAGAACCATTTTTTTCTGAAATAGTACTTTTTTCGAATAAGTGCAATACTTTTTCATAAAGCATAAAAGTAGTCGGATTCAAATGGATTTCCATTCCTTTTTTGGGAACAACAATAGGCCCCATATTGTCCAAAGTCCATTGGCTTGTTGGGGTTTTTACTATTTTTTCTTTCGAAACATCATAAACATCTATTATTTTTTTTATAGAATCAATGCACTGCTTGTTGTGGAGTAGTTCAAATTCTTGTATGGAAAACATCGCACTAGCCCTGTTTTTGGATTTATAATCATGGCTAATGTTTCCTTCCATTTTTAACGAATCAAATAGTTTGTATAGTTTTGCCTTATTTTTGATCCTAAAACTACAATTGTTATTGACCGTTTTTGGAGAATGATAAAGTATGTCGTTGGTATAAATTTCTCCATTATTCACCCGGAGAGTATCTCCAGGCAGCCCCACACATCGCTTGACCACAAAGTAAGTTAGCGAAGTGTTCAACGAAAAGACGAAAACATCCCCTTGTTTAATTTTTGTAATACCACCTAATCGTGTGTAATCCCACCAGGTTTCTTTCATCCTTGATCGGGCATCTCTATTTATGTAAAAAGCCAAATTTGCCCAAGGAATCTCAAATGGGGAACGAGGCAGTTTTGGCCCATATTGGAGTTTATTGACCACAATTACATCGCCCGGATACAACATATTTTCCATGGAGGAGCTGGGTATTTTATAAATTTCAAAAGCCAGGAGTTTTATGCAAATGGTTGACGATAGCAGCAAGAGAAACAGGAAAATTCCCTTGACCATTTTCCTTAAAAAGCCATAGCGTATTAAAGGAATGTAACGAATCGATATGCTGTAAACTAATATAAATAGTATAAGGATAATAGCCAGCCAAACCAGACCTAGCAGTATCATAAATAGTGCTAGGATGATTAGTAAAGCTTTTTTGTTTTTTTTGGTCATTTAACTCTTTTAAGGTAATACTCAGTTCTTTGGTTAACTGCTTTTAAAGGAATGAAAGTATTCTTTTCCATTGTAAAAAACAGATGTCGTTTTATTAAAATGACTATGCTCTTTAGCATCAAAAACTACTTTTATAATTCTATTAATCCAATTGTTCTTCATTACTTCAAAAAACTTTTTAATGTGTAATCTAAATAAACTTTGGATAGCGTTGACTTGTCCTTTTGAGGAATAAAAAAATTATTCATTATTAAATTGGAATTTATACAAAAATAATAAGGAATATTTAGTTTGTCTAGTGGAATAAGTAAAGCTTCATTTGGCAACAAATACATTTGAATATTGGTCAAGCCCTTATTTTGAAAATCTTTAAAAAACACAAACAAGTTTCTTCTATCTTGGTAATAAGCAATCAAAATAACGTTCTTTTTAATTTTATTTTTGTTGTTTACTAAAGCATTAATTTCAGCATTGATACACTCCCCACAATTTAGTTCTGAAAATCGAAGAACTAAACTATTCGCTTTAATAATATTTTTTACCAAAACTGTATTTCCCTCAATATCAATTAATGGTAAATTACCGTCTAATTCTAAATTTTCATTCTCTCTTTCATATATAAAATTTTGTTCAAAGGTTGCTAGTTCTGTTTTACAATCCTTTAACTTTTTATCTTGTAATAAAGAAATTGTGTTAAAATCATTATTATTGAATTTAATTTTATAACTCAAAGCGCAAATTAAAATAATGAGAATTATTATTACATATGTTACTTTCTTCATACTTTCTCAAAAAATTATTTAAAGGTGTAAATTAATAATAGCGGGTTATTTGTATCCTTAATCGAATTATCAATTTTTTTTATATTATCAGGTAACTTTTCCCATTTTCCGTTTTGTTTATAAATGCCCATTTGTTTTTTGAATATATATGCTGGACATTGCATTACTAAATTATTATCATCACCATCATGTGCAATATAGCTTCCGTAAATCATGTCGTCGTTCAGGACGGATAAAACAATTTTTGCTTTTTTATCCTTTTTTGAATAAATGACTAAGTTGCATAATTGATAATAAAAGGTAATATAATCTTTGTTTTCTCTAAAATTTGAGATGCCCCAGCCGTAATTACTAGATCTGCCAAACTCAATTAATTCACGAAAATTTTTTTTGCTTTTATAGATGTCTTCAGGCATTTTTTCATTGCCAAAATCTATATGATATTTTGCTTCTACTCCTTTTCCATTTTGTTCATAAATTGTTTCTGAATAAGGTAAGCACAAGTGTATGTTCTTATCTTTTGTTAAATAGGGGGCAATTATTCCATGGAATGCAAATTGTTTGTCTAGATCATTCATTTCTAAAGAACCCATTTTTTTTTCGTTTTTACGCATATCATAGTCAAACAGCAAATGTTCCTTTTTTTGGTCGGCATTTAGAAACAACAGCTTGTTATCGATTGACGCTATATTTTTATAGATATCATTTAGTTTTACTTTTTTCACAAAACTCCCATCTAGTTTATACACATACAGTGCATAAGGTCTGTGGCTATGGAGTATTATGTTATTGTTTTTTTCGTCAATTGTAAAATCTACTAAACCTTGGTATTCATTAGGACCATGTCCGATATTGTTTATTTTAAATAAAAAAGAGCCATTGTTGCTAAATACAAAAACACTATTGAGTTTTCTGTCAAAAATAAAAATTTTGTTATCAAAAAGGAAGAGTCTATCGATGTATGAAAATGTAGAATTTTCGTTTGTTTCTAAAACAACTACATTTTTCTTGCTAAAGTAGTCTGCAAATTCAATTTCCGATTTTTCGGATTTAATATCTACTTTTATTGTTTCTATTTGTTCGTTTTTTACTGTTCCACATGAGATAAAAATTGTAGCTACAATTGTTGTGTAAATTTTTTTATAAGGAATATTTTTCATTTTTTCATTTTTAATTGATTTGTTTAATTTAACCCAATAATTCATAAAAAAAATATTGGGTTAAATTTTAAAAACTCTTATAGAATCTTTAGCAAAACGGATCTGTTCGAGATGTTTTGTGTAAATTATAGAATTCTCGAAAAGTTACTTTATTCTCTAAATTGATTAGTATTTTATTAAAACCATAGTTTTTTTTTAAATTTAATTAATTAACAATCGTACCAAATCAAAGCAATTGTTTGAGTGTGCGGACAAACTATAGGGCCAAAGCCTTCGCAATCCACTACATGCTGGCTTGTGTGTTCAGTGCATCGTCGGCCTTTATAATCGTAAACTATAGAAGTCGTCGTTACATCCGACTCTGTTACATATTGATAATCATCGCAATTTTCAGCATTGGCATTATTGATACCAATCAACCCAGCCAAATTCACATCCGAGCTTGCTCCATTTGTGTTGTTGGTACTCAAAAACATCGTTACAGCCATCACTGTAACTCCTAAAATTCCTAATATTTTTTTCATTTTATAAAATTTAATTTGTTTAAAACGGGTATATAATCCCTTTTATAATTATTGTTTTTTGCAAAGTGGTAAAGGAATGCTACTTTTGCCACGCATTACAAGGGCATTATCTATATGCCATTGTACGAAATTATAAAGTTGTTTTTCGTTTATAAAATCTTCCTCTGGGGTGGTGGTTTAGGTCAATAGGCTACTTTTTTTAAGGTTAAATAGTGTCAGATTTATTTAGTTTTTAAAACCCGGAGGATTTTTTATTTATCCAGTATTTCGCCAAAGTTTTTGCTAATAGTAGAATTGGAATTTATTCTACTTCAAATTTTAAGAATATTAAATTACCTCAATTAATGTTATAATGCCGTGGTTCTCTATCATCAGGTATGTATTTCGTGTCTAACACCATTTTATCCCCCCAACAGTTGACAATATTTTACCGTTTTTATCTTTATAAATGGATCCATTACTTATTTTAATTGTAGTTCCATTTACTCCTTCTTTAACACCAACAGAAGGGTTCTTTTTTGGGGTTCTTTTGTTTATTTCTATTTTATACTGATCGAATATTTTCTTATCCTTATTTGGATTTCCTACTAGAATAACCTCGTTTTTGTTGTTGAGCAAAAATGTATGATATGCCATATTGTCTGTTAATTTATTTGCTTTAGTAATGGCTTTTTTTATATCGTAAAAATAGGGGTATGACAACTTGATAAAATCTCTATTTAACTCTTTGAATGTAAACAAATCATCCTCTGATTGAATAAGATAAATAAAACCGACTTGAGATGTATCGACTGTTCTCATATAATCTTTCCATTTTTTTAGTTCAATAACACACGCACCACAACTGCCATTAATAACGGTTACAATTTTAATCTTTCTAGATAGGGGATTTGTATGTTTTTTATTGTCACTTCTCATTAATTTCGCCGATGGGAGAATTATTTTTTTGCCATACCAATTTTCGATTTTGGCCTGATTTTGTGATTTAGCATCATAAGAAGTAAAAAAACTGACTGAACAAAGTATAATAATAGTTGCTATTTTATTTTTCATATTGTTGGTTATTATTTTTATTAAAAAAAGTCATTATTTGTGCAGAAATTCAATAAATTTGTTTCCATTCAAATAATTCGATAGTCTTATTTTAAGTGATATTGTATCAATTTAGGATCTCCTCCTTGATATGATGCGGCATATAAAATATTATTTTTCTCATCCACCGCAATGGATTTTACTTCTTGATCTAATTCATATATCATTATTGGTTTGCCGTTCCAATCGAATACATAGATGTATTTTGATAAAAATGATTTGTCAAACATTTCTACGGAAGAATTGTTAATTATTTTCCCACTATACAAAGAGTATATGTATTTGTTGGTTACAGCAGCAGTTAAAAATCCAGCTCTACACCCTTTTTTTAGTATAAAAGATTGCATTTCAACCTCTTGTATTAATTTTCCTTTGGAAGTCCACCAAGAAAATTCTTTTATTTTTAAATCGTTATTTTCTATTTTCAGAATAGTCATTACAGCAGATTTATTCTGAAAAGAGCAAACTAAATTTTTAGTTGGATGACTATAAAACTTTGCTTGACTCAGAAGTACACCACCCGAATTTGGATAGTCAAGTTTTTTAATTAAACTCTTTTTTTTGATATTGTATAGTCCAAACTTTTTATCAAACAGACCTCCAACAATAAAACCGTTGCAAAAAGTTGTTGATCCTATAAATTTATTTTCTTTAATATTATAGGTAAATTTATCAATAGGATCATTTTTATTAGCTTTAAGACTGTCAATAGAATATGAATAATAAGTGAAATTATCGGATATAAGCAGCCTGTTTTTTTTATTATCAATTGATAACCAACATACTTGAGCATTTATTTCATTAGGTCCATTACCTCTCCTTGCAAAATTTTTTATTGTCTTATGGTTTAGATCTACAATTTTCATAGTGTAAAATTCAGAAGGATCTCCTGTTAATATTAAGTCATCAACATATTTAAGTTCAAAGAGATGAGAAAAAAACACATCTGATTTTTTAAGAATAACTGGATGGCTTGATAGTTTTATCGTTTTAGCATGATTGAAAGTTTTTAGAAATAAATCTTCATTATTGTTTTTACAGTTTGTAAAAGCAATAATAAGACACAGATAAATAAATGTTTTTTTCATATTGATTTTTTTTATAATTAAAGTGGTTAAGAATAATTACTTATCCTAGACAATTGTATTTTACGATGAATTTTCAATAGATACTCTAGTAAAATAGATAATTAAAGGCTTTATCAAATATTTTGATAAAGCCTGAAAATTTATTCTAACATAGTTCAGTCTTGTTACCGTAGTGATTATTTTTAAATTTGTCAATATAGCACACGTTATCACTCGTCGCACAATTAGGTTTTACATCACATTCTGTTTGAGCATTAGCAGAATTAAACGTAAACAACCCAGCCAAATTCACATCCGAGCTTGCCCCATTTGTGTTGTTGGTACTCAAAAACATCGTTACAGCCATCACTGTAACTCCTAAAATTCCTAATATTTTTTTCATTTTATAAAATTTAATTTGTTTAAAACGGGTATATAAGTAAGTCGAAAGTTTAAATATCGTAAAGTCAAAAGGAGCAATATTGTAAATAGTATTTAAAATCAATCTGTTGCGTCATTTTGTCTAATTTTAAAATACGACATTATACAATGGTTGTTACTTAAACCCTTTTATAATTATTGTTTTTTGCAAAGTGGTAAAGGAATGCTACTTTTGCCACGCATTACAAGGGCATTATCTGTATGCCATTGTACGAAATTATAAAGTTATTTTTCATTTATAAATTCTTCCTCTGGGGTGGTGGTTTAGGTCATAGGCTACTTTTTTTTAAGGTTAAATAGTGTCAGATTTATTTATTTTTTAAAACCCGGAGGATTTTTTATTTATCCAGTATTTCGTCAAAGTTTTTGCTGATGGTGCTGTTGTTCTGAAAATCATAAAGCGTGAGTTGCTGTACCTCGTAATAAAACCGCCAATAATTGTACAAGCTCGTAATATAATTTTCAGATGCCGTTTGCCATGCTTTTCTGGCACTGGTGAGTCGCAATAAATCAATACTTCCAGATAAAAACCGTTTTTCGGTTACATCATAAGAAGATTTTGAGATTTCACTAGACCGCAGCGCTCCGGAAACCAATTGGTTCTGCAGATTGAAATCGGCAATCTTTAATACCAGTTGTTGATGAATTTGGTCTTCTTCCTTCTGTATTCCAATATCGTTTACTTCCTTGTTTAACTTGGCTGTTTTAATGTTTCCTTTTCGTTCTCCCCAATCCAGGATAGGCATTTTGAACTGTACCGCAATGATCTGTTGTTCCTGCAAATTACTATACGCTCCTTGTGGCGTATTGGCATATTGATTTAATCCATAATTACCCGTTAAAGACAGATCAAAACGATTTTCTTTGATTGCTCTGTCTAAATCCCGCAACCCTTCTATCTTTTTTATCTTTAAATTAAAAATCTGGGGATTGTTTGCTTCTGCTAATTTGGTTGCTTCAACAACGTCAATTTGCATAGTGGAGATTAATTCCGGCAATTCTGGAATCGTGTTTAAAAAGCTATCGTCACTTAAAAAAAGTTGTAACTCGGCCACTGTCTTTTCTAAATCTTTTTGACTTTGTATTAAATAGGTGTCTGCATTATAAATATCCAATTCTAAATTGAGGACATCATCTTTTTCTATCGATCCCAATTCGTATCTTTTTTTTCCAATTTTAAAAAGTTTTTGTGCTGTTTCTGCATTCTCTTTTGCCAGTTCCACTTTTTTACTGGCTAAAGCCCAATTGAAAAAATAGGAAACTGTCTTCACATTTATATCTTGCATATTGTAGATATACTCTTTTTTGGATTGTTCAAATTGAAGTGGGGCGATTTTGTGTTCCCATTTAAAACTATTAAAAGCCATTATGGGTTGAAAAAAACCAAAACTAATGGGGGTGGCACTGTAATCTTTTGAAGACACTTCTCCTGAACTAGACAAACGATTAAAATTGGAGTTTAAAAATATTCTGGCTCCAGTGGCTCTTATAACTTGATTTATGGAAATATCGGAATAGGAATTAAAAGTTTCTTGTTGCTTATACACATCAATATTATTGATGTTATCATACCTCTTTACGACAGATTTGTTGTAAGATATCGGTTGAAGTTCCAAATTAACTTTTGGGAGAATACTTGAATTATAGGATCTAAATCGCCAATAATTGGCACCATATTGCTGTTTTGCTTTAAAAGCATCCAATGATTTTTTACCCGCAATGGTTAAAATGGCATTAAGCGTTATTTTTTGTTTTTTATTCTCGGTCGGGCTTTTTTGTTGTGCTGTATTTAGCTGTGAAAATAAAATTACAAAACCAGTTAGCAATAATATTGTTTTTTTTTTGACTATTCTCATATTCTTTCTAGATAGAATTAGGTGGTTTTTAATATCTGTGCATGTGTTCGTAAATAGTATTATTGCTGTAATGAAACAACTTTTTTGGCCTCGTTTTGTCTTTGTTTGTTTTTAGCCTTGTTCTCTATTCTTTTGGCAAAATAATAATAGCACAATGGCGTAAAAAACAAACTGATCACGGTTCCCAAAATCATTCCTCCAGTTAATACAGTGGCCAATGGTGCTTGAAGTTCTGCTCCAAGACCACCCGAAAACAATAATGGCACTACGGCCAATATAGTGGCTAAACTCGTCATCAATATCGGCTTGAGTCTTCGCTGACCAGCAAACAATAGTGCCCTTAATATGGAATAGCCTTGGCGTTGCAATTGAATAATCGTGTCTATTTTTAAAATGGAATCATTGATAACGATTCCACTCATCACCACAATTCCAATCATGGACATCAAATTAATACTCATGCCAAAGATTTTTAAGAATAAAAAGGCACCTGCCAGATCCAAGGGGATTTCAATTAAGATAATCAAGGGTAATACGAGAGATTCAAATTGTGACGCCAAAATGAAATACAACAGGATTAAAGAAATGAACAAGACCATTATCAATTCCCCCATCAATTCTTGGTTGCTGAAAAAGCTTCCCGCAAACGAAACGTTGTATAATTTGTTGTCATAGACCACTTTTTTTACCGTTTCAATAGTATTCTCGACAGTGTCATCATTCGTGGCCAATTCAATAGGGTAATATTCTCCTTCAATTCCACCCACTATGGTTTTCATGTCTTGAGAATTTTCTGCCCTAATAAAATCACTGACATGAAATACGGCACTATCATTCGATTGTACGGTAGTTTCACTTAAAATCGCCTCAATGGATTTAGTTTCTCCTCCTAAAATGACGGGTACAAAACTTTGATTGTCAACAATCGATAGTATTTGGCGTTCATTAAAAGCACTTTTTAGGGCATCAAAAACGGCGTTGGAAGTCACGCCATACGTCATCATTTTTTCTTGGTTGGCAACTAAATTGATGTGCTCTTGCCAGGCTATGGGTTTTAATTTTATATCGCCCACATTGCGTTGCACCTGATTCCAAACTTTTTTCAAATGTTCATTTTGCGCACTTCCTAAATTTTCCACGTTCCGCAATCGAGCGACCAATTGAGCTTGTTCATCAGAGAAAATCATGTTGAACACATTGTCAACTTCGCCATAGGAAACAATTGCTTCCGTATAATGTTTACGAATAAACAAGGCGATGTTTTTTTGAATTTTCTCCAGTTTTTCTGGCGAATCACAACTAATATAAATGGCACTTTCCGAAGCCAAAGACTCCGATTCTTTGTCCAATATAAATTGCTGGGTTCCCACTAGGGCGGTATAATTCAATAAATCTTTTTTGACAGGTTTTAAAAGTCCCAATACCCTACTTTTGTTTTCTTCTACGTTGATTTGCTTGTTCCAATCAATCTTCAACAACGTTTCGGTTTTGGTCAAATAGGGCATTTGTGTTTTGGGAAGGATTTGAAACAAACCTAAACCTACCAGCAGCAAAAGGATACAAATTCCCCAAGAAAGCCCTTGATTTCTCATTACAAAACGAAATCCTTTTTCATACAATTCAGCATAGTCCAAAGTATTCGTTTTCTCAAGGAAACGATCTATTTTATTCTTTTTTCCGGTATCTTTCAGATGAAAAAGGCGATACAACAATGGAACCAAAGTAACCGAAACCAACAAGGAAACGAACAAGCCAATAGTAATTGCCATCGCTTGATCATAAAACAAAGCACCCGAAATACCACTTAAAAAAGATAAAGGCAGAAATACGGAACAGGTAGTCAATACCGAAGAAAACAAAGGTTTTACCACTTCATTTGCACCTTTGACACAAGCAGTGGTCAGGCTGTGTTTTTGTTCTCGGTATTGAATAATGTTTTCTATAACAATAATGGAATTGTCAATCATAAGACCTATTCCCAAGATTAAACCCGAAAGTGAAATGATATTGATGGAAATGCCAAAAACATAAAAAAACATCAAACTGACAATAAGCGAAACTGGAATGGAAACCCCTATTAGCAATGGCGACTTGACGTCTTTTAAAAACAAGAACATAATGCTGAATGCCAGCAATATTCCCCACACTAGATCTTGTTTTACGTTGCTGATGGCAACATCCAGTAATTTAGTTTGATCACGGGTTATGGAGAAATCTATGTTGGGATAATCCCTGTTCATCTGGTTGACAAGTTTATTCAAGGATGTTTTTAGATTTTCCATTCTGGCACCACTTTGCTGAATGATGGCCATGGTAACAGCTTCTTTATCATCAGACAAAACCAATCCCGTTCTTGTTTGTGGATGCTCTATTACTTGGGCAAGTTCTTTTAATTGGTATAGCCTGTCGTTTTTCTTGATATAAATGTTTTCTATTTCACGAATAGTATACAAGTTGGATCCCAATCGCACATTATATTGATACTGGCTGTCTTTAATCAATAAACTGCCTACTTCAATATCGTAAGTTTTTATAGCTGCTTCCAACTCATTCAAACTAATACCCAGACCATTTAGTTTTTCCATTTCTGGAACAATCAGAATCTCTGGGGATACCAATCCGCTTACATCCACCATGGCCACTTCATCGACTTGCTCAATGCGTTTGCGGACTACTTGATTGGCAAAGCGGCTAAAGTCGACAAACTCCTGAGATATAGCATTCAACCCATCATTTGAAACAAGATTTTTGTTTTCACCCTTGTCTTTTAAAGTTAGGCTTAAATAAAAAACGGGGATATCCGTGACATTGGCTTTTATTACTTTGGGTCGTTTTATAGTTCTGGGCAAGCTTCCCATAGCTCGGTCAATTTTTTCATTGACTTCAATAAAGGAATAATCGATTTTGGTACCTTGTTCAAAACTCAATCGTATCAACCCACTGCCGTTGCTGGACTCACTTTTAATATCTTTCAGATGGCTTACTTGCATTAAGGTGGATCGTATATTTTTTACGATGGCATCTTCAACTTGTCTTGCCGACATGTTCTCTGCCTCAATTTGCACCGTGATTTCCGGAATGTCAATATCGGGCATCAGGGATACGGGAATAAAACCGAAGGCATAGAGTCCCAAAATAAGCAGGCAAAGGGTAGTCATTAAAACCGCTATGGGTTTATGTATCAAAAATTTTATCATAGAGAGGGCGTTAACTGATGCAATTTATTTTTGAGCCTTTTGGATAACTTCGCTATCATGTGCCAAATTCAAATTTCCAGAAACAATAACGATATCCCCCGGTGTTAAAGTAGCACTGTTTTTGTCGGGATTTGCAATCACAGCGTATGAACTGCTATTCTCCATAGTGGTTTGTATATACGTCCAATAGGCTTTTCCAGCAATAACTTTAAACAATACTTCTTGATTGTCTCTTAAAACCACTGCCGATTTAGGCACGACCAATTGTCCTTTTACCTCTTTTTCGATTCGCACTTTTACATTCATCCCTTCTGTAAGTTTT
This sequence comes from Flavobacterium limnophilum, assembly GCF_027111315.2. Taxonomy (GTDB): domain Bacteria; phylum Bacteroidota; class Bacteroidia; order Flavobacteriales; family Flavobacteriaceae; genus Flavobacterium; species Flavobacterium limnophilum. The sequence continues at coordinate 1,986,806 of NZ_CP114289.2, forward strand.
CCGTCATTTTTTACAATGGCTTTTACCAGTATGGTTCCGTTTTTTTCAATCAATGGATTGATGGAGGAAATATGCCCATTATATGTTTTACCCAAAGCAAAAGGGACTATTTTCACACTGTTGTTTAATGCAATATCACCCATTTCTGACTCTATCAAGTAAAATTCAACTTCAAATACCCCATCATCAATTAGGGTCATAAAACTTTTTCCTGCATTTACATTCTCATAAACCCTACTTTCTATATTGGCTACTTTGCCACTAAATGGAGCTATCAGCTTGGTCGATTTCAGCTCATATTGAGCCGTTTTCAATTCTAGTAATGCCACATCATAACCCGATCTACTGGCTACCATATCATAAACATCCCTGGCAATGCTGTCTCTCTTGGTAGTAAAAATACCCCGACCTACCAACATGTCCTCAAACTGGAATTTGGCTTTTTTCAAATCAATTTCAGCTCTGGCTAGTCTTTGTTGGTATTTGAATGGGTTTAAGCTTGCCAATACCTGTCCTTTACGAACAAAATCCCCGTTTTTCACGTACAGATGCTCCAGTTTGTCACTAACCTCAAATTGCACGCTGTTTTTTTGGGCAGCAATAATTTTACCGTTGCTGACCAACTCTTTTTGGAAAGATTCGTTTTTCAGCACCATCGTTTCCACTTCGTTTTTTTCGGCTACATAGGTCTTTTTTTCGATAGCAGTTTCATCTGCTGCCTTCGATTTGGTACAACTTTGAAAGGTAAAGACCATAATTAAAAGTGTGACAATACAGTAACTTTGGAAGGTTTCATTTTTGCTCATTTGTACAGTCTTTTCAGTTAATTTTATTGGGGTAGATTTTTTTTTCTTCTTTTATAAGATAAGGGACTTCTCCTTTGATAGTTAATACTTGTGGCGAATTTTTACCATTGTAAAACACCGTTATCGTTTTATTAAAACGACCTGGATATTTGGCATCATAAACGATCTTAATTTCTCCGTTTTCGTTTGGCTCAATGATGTCCTTAGGCCATTCTGGTACCGTACAGCCACAGCTTGTGTTTACTTCTTTGATTAATAAAGGACTTTCACCAGTGTTTGAGAATTTGAATAATACTGTTACACTTTTCCCTTCTGGTATCATCCCGAAATTATGCTCTTTTTGTTTGAAAATCATATTAGCCATTTCGCAGTCATCAATATTTTCATCGGTCCTAATTTTAAAAAAACAAGTAAAAACAAGAAGCAAAAAAATAAATATATAAAGCAAATTTTGCCATTGTATTAGTGTATTTACTTTTGTAAGTAATTTATTCATTTACACCTTAATTTTCTATATTAATTGACAAATACCTCGAGGCAAAGCCTCGAGTATTCATTAAGATTAAATTTATTTTTCAAAATAATTTTTGAAACTATATTTCAAATAATATTCAGAGAGTCTTGGTTCTTCTCTCATTGGTATGAATACATTACTGATAGTTAATTTTGGATCGATATGAAAATAATATGGGATATTATTCTCCTCCATTGGAATACCAAGTTTGTTGCTAGGTAACATATATACTGTTACCTTATCCAATCCTAATTTTTGTAAATTTTTATAATCTATAATTAGCCTACGTAAATTTTCATAATGGGTAATAATTATTATTTTTTCTGAAAATGGCTTGGCATATTTTTCTAAATTCTCAATTTCAGCATCTATACAATCACCGCAATTAAGTACTGAATATCTTAATACAAGACTATTGGTTTTAAAAATATCTTTTGCAAAAACGGAGTCTCCCTCTATACTTATTAGCTTCAGATTGGGCTCTAGTTTTAGATTTTCATTTTTTTTTGAAGCAATCAAATTATTTTGATACATCCTTTCGTTATCTTTTTGTAATTCTTTTTGTAAGGATGATTCTTTTTTTTGTGTTGTTTTTGCCAATTCTAATGCTTCATTGCAATTTTTATATTTGTAAAGACAGAAAATGTTTAACACTAATAATACGGTTATAGTAATTGTTTTTTTATTCATGATATTATTTGTTCAGAGTTACAACCATCAGCATTGGATTATCAGTAATTTGGGAGTTTTCTATAATTTTGATTTGATTATTGTCTTTTTTGTCGTTAGAATCCATTTTTGCGACGAAATTTTTTAATTCATAACCATAAACCAATTTATACATCTTATTATCAGAAAAAATGGCTTCTGGCCAAAATGGACTCAAATAATCTAAATCATTTTCTAGCATAACTATAAATTTACGATCTCCTTTTTGATTATATACACGTTTTATGATAGCAGTTTTTTTATCATAAATAAATCTAGTTACTCTTTTTGCATGAGTAATAGAACAGAATATGTATCTTTCACTCTCTAAATAACCTTGTATTTCTGTTTTTTTCATCCTTTCCTCGAAAGAAATAGTCTCTTTATCAGTATATCTTTCAATTGGAAATTTTTCTCCTCCGATGTTCAATACGTATCTTGGAGATGCTTCAAAATCTTTATTAATATTCCAAATTGTATCTAATTCGTTGTCAAAACCTTTTTCCCATAATATCATTTTATCATTCAACTTAAAAATAGAGGTTTTTAAATCATATTGATTAAAAAACGGAATAGTTTTCTCTCTATTTTTTTCTAGCAATTCAGTTTTTAATTCACCTTTAGTAGAAAATACACTTAAGCTATTTGAATTTGATTGACTTCTGAAATAATGACTATTATAAAATAAAAAATTGTTGCTAAATTCATAAACTTTTTCTACCTCATTTGATACTTTAAAACTATCAACAAATTTGCCTTTTGGAGAGAACAAGAGCACTTTGTTATCACCTAATGTTGAAAAAATTGCAATTGAATTTTCTTTTTCGTTAAAACTAAAGTCAGCAATTTCAATATATTCATTGGGACCTCTTCCCTCATGATCTAAAATACTGATAAATTTACCTTTTTTATCAAAAACAAATAATCTTTTAGTGTTGTCTAGGATTATGATGTAGTTTTTAAACACTTTCATATCCTTTATATCACCTACCATACTTTCATTGGTCGTTTCTAGGGGTATATAATCTATATGATTACAAATTTCGCTAATTGCTACCTCATCTTTATTATTGTAAGCATCATTAAAATCAATTGTTGTTACCTTGGAAACATTTTCTGTAACTTGGCAACCATAAAATGCAATACTAGCTATAAATAAATATTTTTTCATAAATGTTTGAATTGGATTAAATAAATCAAATTAGTACAGATAGTAAAATCTGTACTAATTTGAAAAGAATGTTATTTACATAGTACAGGTGTACATTCACTACTCATGTTAAGTGGTGCAATTGGATTATCTTTCGATAAACAATCTCGTGATTCGCCACACACACGGTCTCCATCACAACAATCACTTCCACTTGCTGCTAGATAATATAAAATATTATTCCCACGTACCGTAGTTCCAGCTTTTTCGCAAGGTTCTTCTGAATTCTGTGCATTTGCTGTATTCAACGTGATCAAACTCGCCAAACTCGCATCCGAGCTAGAACCATTAACATTATTGGTACTAAAAAACATCGTTGCAGCAATCACGGCAACACCTAAAATCCCTAATATTTTTTTCATTTTGTAAAATTTTAATTGTTATTATGGGCTATAAACCCTTTTGTATTTATTTGTTTTTGCAAAGTGGTATAGGAATGTTACTTTTGCTGCGCACTACAAAAAGCATTATCTCAATGCCATTGCACGAAATTATAAAGTTGTTTTTTCGTTTATAAAATCTTCCTCTGGGTGGTGGTTTATGTCATAGGCTACTTTTTTAAGGTTAAATAGTGTGAGAGTTATTTATTTTTAAAACCCCGGAGGATTTTTATATTTTGTTAGTATTTTTTTCATCTCCAACAGTATTTCTTCAATAGCAGTAGAGGGAACTTTTATTTTTTTGTTGAGTATTTCTTTTGCTAGGGTTATAGCCTTTTCTTTTTGCTTGGAGTCATCATACAACTTTGCCAATAAATAGGGTCCGTAAAACTTGCCGGGTGTCATATTTATGGCCTGTTTGTAGCAGGCTTCTGCCTTGTTATATTGTTTTATGGCTTTGTAACTATCACCCAAGGCAGTTGCGATTACAGTATTGTTTTGATAGACTTGGGCTTGTTCCAATAGAACAATGGCTTTATGGGGATTACCAGCCATACTGAGGGTCTTGCCATAATTCATCAAGAAATCCCCATCTTTTTTTAAAATAGGATAGGCTAATTCAAATTCTTGAATTGCACCATTGTAATCTCCGTATTGATGACTGTTTAGGGCATTGTTCCAAGTAATAAAGGCTTGACTTAATTTTTTTGTATAAGAAAAGGTATTGTTCATAGTTAAGAAAGCTATTAGTACAAAACTCACTTTATAGAACAATAGTTGTTTTGTGTTTTCTGTAATTTTAAGTTGAAAAGTTGCCATACTGTAATTGGAAAGTATTGCCAAGAGGAATATCACAACCAGTTTTATAGGCAAAATTTGCATTGGATAAGAAAAGCAAGCAAAAACGCCTATGGTAAAAAGTCCCGTTTTAGTAATAAAAGTAGTTTCGGACTCTGTTGTTAGTTTTGTTTGTAACAAGAAAAAGAGAACAATTAGTAACATTAAAAAACCTAATAATCCATTTTCTGCCACAAATTGCAATCCCTCATTAAAAGCATAATAAACATTATCTGCAACCAACACTTCAGCAGTTTCTCCGTTTTTAGCAAAATAATCAGCTTGATAATTCATGTAGTTGGCTTTGAATCGATCAAAACCAACTCCAAAAAGAGGATTGTCTGAAATCATTTCAGAAGTTACTTTCCAAATAAAGGCACGTCCATCCGAAGAAGCTTTTTTATAGTGATACAAACTAAAAAGACCTGCACTTACAATCCCAATTGCGAGAACAATTAGGGCTGTTTTTTGGAATTTGGCTGTAACTTGTTTTAACCCATTTCTTAAAAAACGGTATCTTAACTCTACTAGGATTGCACTACTTACTATTAATGCTATCCAAGAAGCTCTGGATTGTAAAGCAGGAAGTACTATGGTGATACTAATAATGCCCAGTAAAGGAATGTACTCAAAAATATATTTTATAATTATATTTAAAATAAAAGAGCTACTTTTTTTATTTGATTCTACTTGAGCAGTTATGCTGTCTTTAAACAAATACATTCCTAAAGCTACAGACCAAACACTAACCAAAAAACCTGCATAAGGTCCTGGATTAAAAAAACTCCCCGTCATTTTAAATCCCGAATGGTTAGAGGTGTAATAGCCTAATAATTGAAGATTACCATACACAGCCTGAATAATTCCAGAAACAACTATAGCCAATAGCAACCAAGGGTAATTTTTCAGCCCAATATTTCGTAAAACCACATACAAAAAACTTAATCCCAATAGTTCTATATAGCGAATTGAAAAACCATAATGAGATTGAATACAATAACGATTCAGTGTAATGTAAAGTACGAGTACCAATAGCGCAATGTCTATTTTAGAAAAAGAAAAGGATATTGATTTTGTAAAAACAAGCGTAAAACTATATAATCCCAAAAGGATTAAATTGCCATAAAGGAAGTAAATCAATTTAGTGGTAATGGTTGGCAATACATATTCTGGGCTGTTTACTTGTGGTAAAACCAAGAACAGTAGTGCTGTAAAAACAACAAGAAATATTCTTGAAAGATGAAAAGGCGTTGCTGTTTTTAATTTAGTCATTTTATATTCTTTTAGAATATTATGCAATTTTCTACCACCAGATTTGTGTACCATTTTCATAAGTAAAAATGCGTTCTTCTTTGCCACCGCTATAACATTTTAGCCAGTAAATAGTACCGGATGGAATATTCGTATAGTTTAAATAATCGTTGTGGGCTATTTTTTTACCAGCTGACACCCAGCCGTTATCCCAATAAAATAATTCATATTCATAATTTGGAATAACATAATTAGAATCATTCATGGGGGTATAACGAATTCTAGATATGGGTACAGATGTACCAAAATCCAATTTAACACCTCCTCCTACGAGATAATTGGAGAAATCCCCATCAAATGCATTTCCCTTTTGGCCCTCAAGAATCCCCTTTAAATAATTTACATCTTCTACTTTTTTCATTACCCCATGCTTATTCATAAAACATTCTATTTCTGCAAGTCGTAATTTTCCACCTTCAGGAGCAATCATTTTTACATATCGGAAACTAGTAGGCTTTTTAAAATCAACTTGCTTCGTACTAAACACTAAGTTGTTAACTACATGTAAAAGTTTAGCATCTTTAAAGTCAGGATCATTTGCGCCTTCAATTCGACATTCTTTTAAATCAGCCGAGTGGGTCGCAGTATATGAGAACAAAGGAAACTTTCGAATGAGTTTCATAGTGATCCGCTTATCCTTGTTGCAAATCAATTCTTTTTTCATTCCTGAATTTTCTAATATGAAAGGATTCTCATAAGCAGTTAATGTTCCATTGTAAGTCATCGGTAAGTACAAAATGTTTTTACCCACATCTTTGAATATTGCTTTACCATACCAATTAAAAGTAGTAAAGGCAACAGGAGTCCAATCATTTGTATCAAAAGTGGCTAAATAAGCTATGTTATTATTTTCGAATAAGTTTTTATTGGTTTCAACAGTACCGGTTTGTAGGTATTGAGCTGTGACATCAATCATATTCGGTTTGATTAAATCTGTAAAAAGCTCTTCACTAGGAATTTTGGACATCAAACTTTTCATTTCATCCTGTGTTGTCCATGTTTGTCGGTAAATTTTAGGAATGGTTTTTTCATATTCAACATACAATCCTTTAGGCAAATCTTTCGCTTCGAAAATTTTCATTTTCTTGGGACTCATTGCCGCATTCAAATTATCAACCATGTTTTTAGGGTTGTTATTGTTTTCTAACAATTTAGGGACTTGAATTTTCTTGTTGGCCAAACCAACATAAGCATGTCTTGAAAATGGGCGATTACCCCAATTGGGAATATAATCATAAGTTGCGGGAGCACCTGCTGCTCTTAAATAGTAGATTGCATACCTGCATCTCGACACACAGTCCCCTTCTCTTGTTAAATTCAACCAAGAAAAATTTTCTTCTGACGGAAAATACTTTCTCATGCTTACTTTTGAACTCAATGCGTTATAGGTTTTAGAGATATGATATTGGTATAACGAATCTAAATTCTTTAAAGCAGGACGAGATACAATAAGCTTTTGATGAGACAAATAAAGACTGTCTCTCCAAGCGTCAAAAATTTCATTCGTTAATTTATAAGGCAATAGGTATTCTTTGTAGTCTTCAAAACTTACTACATTCTTCCAATTGGACTCAAGCAAAGCTTTAAAAGCAAGCTGATTGTTGTGAAGTATTTTCTCTTTAGTAATGTATTTTTTATCTGAAATTAAATAAGGTTTATCATTCTCGGATATACCTAATGAATTAGTAATCAAGTTGGCAATTGAATCTAAATTTTCTTTTGATAAAGTACTGTCTTTTCTTTTTATACTATCTAAAATAGCTGCAAATTTTAACAATGTATTCAACTTGCCCGAAAGGACAGTTCCTTTTTGCAAATAGCTTGAATCTATTGGGTAATGGCTTACTTTGGTACTATTATCCAACCAATAATCAGGATTTTTTCCCTGTTTGTCTTCCTTGCATCCTAACAGGAATACACCTGGTATTAAAATATACAATAATGCTCTTTTAACCATAGTCCATAAAAGTAGTTTTAGTAATTTCAATATCTTGTTCTTTTTATATTTATGGGTTTTGGTAACAAACGCAAGACGATTTCCTGCATAAATATACAAACAACAATCTTGTCGAAATTACCTACAAAGATTTCACCTACTATCCTGTACAATCCTGCTTTTTTTTAAAGCGATATCTTATAAATACAAGAAATTTAAAATAAAAAAGAGGAAAAGCTTTGCCTCATAGGGTTTGGATGATTTTTGTTTCTCAAGAATTACTTGTTGATTTTAACAAATGGTACAGTTAAACTATACCATTTGTTAAAATTTCAAGAGGTGCTTATGCCTTTAAGTAACAACCATTGTATAATGTCGTATTTTAAAATTAGACAAAATGACGCAACAGATTGATTTTAAATACTATTTGCAATATTGCTCCTTTTAACTTTACGACATTTAAACTTTCGACTTACTTATTTTAAAATATGATTGTATTTATAAAAGACCAATAATGAAGATATTTTAAAAAATAGAAAAAGAAGAGAAGGGAAAATTCAAACAGAATAAAATCCTCTTTTTTTTGTATTTACTGGCATTGTATGGGATATGCCAGCGAAATCAATTTCATTCGCTTTCCAAGTAGAATATTTTTTGATAAAATCAGGAATTGAATTTGTTGCAAAAAAACAATATAAAATGACACTTTAATGCCGACACTTCCCCTGTCATTGCGAAGAATGAAGCAATCAAGAGAGCTTGTCCCGATTTTATTTCGGGAGGTGTCCGAAGGATGGGGTGGTTAATATTGTATTTTTGATACAAAACGTCAATGGCAGCAAGTCAACCTGGTCAAAGTCGAAGATCGAGAGCAATGATGCCATATCAACTGCAATCAATCTGGCAAAAATGACCTTACATTATAGGGTAAAAAATCAGTTTAAATCAGTATTCTTGTCATCTCTAGGTAGAATTATAATTCTAAAAAAGCAATATGAAATGACCTCTAAACTGTCAGGTTGAGCGCAGTCGAAACCCTTCTAAATAAAAAACGTCAATGGTAGCGCAGTCGAGAGAAGCAAATCCACCTCATTCGCATTCCAAACAGTTTTTAAATAAATCCTTGTTTGATGGCCTCTTTCACCAAACTGCTATCATCGGCTACCTCAAAAGCGGTTTTCATGCGAATAACCCTTTTTTGGATGGCACTGGTGCAAAGATGCACGACATCTTCAAGTTCTTTAACTTTAAAACCTTTTGAGAGATAGGAAAGAATTTGACGATTGAAATCATCAAACATCAATTCTTTTTTCCAGATTTCATTGATGCAATTTTTCACTGTAAGACTATGATATTGATTGCCCTGCATCACTTCGGTCACGATGAGTTGTAAATTGCTGGGACTAATATCGTTCTTGTTGATGAGACCATCAGGACTTACCTTCTTGACAATGTCATAGATAATAAGCACCTCAGAATGAGCGGTTACCATTACGATTTTACAATCAGGCATACGTTCTCTTATCAGTAGAGCCAAATCACTTCCCGACTCAAGAAACTGCTCCGGGTAACCAGGCAATCCTTGGTCTATGATGGCCAAATCAAATAATTGTCCTGTTTGAATGGCTGTGTCAATGGCAATATAAGCCCCTTCACAAGAATACTTTTTGGTAAACAAGGGTTTCACTTTTAAAAATTTGCCTTTCAGGAGGACATTCATAAACCCCTCTACCGTCATAGGATGGTCATCTACTAAAAGTATGTTCATTGATTGTAGTATTAAATTTTAACATAATAGGCAGTTTTACTGCATCAAAAGAAATTAGTTTTTGTTTAGATTGCACGCTACTTATGTAAGTAAAATTGTATGCGTTTTTCATTTCTTATTATCAACGATAACGACACCTCAGCCCAGGAAATTTTGGAACTATTCGAAAATTTCCCTAATTATTTTTGTGCCGGAATTACCAAAGATAGTCAAACTGCAATAAAACAAATTATAAAAGTGAAACCACAACTCGTAATTGTACAAATTCCAACCCAATCTAATGCTGTCAATTTATGTTTTGAAACAATAAAAGAATCTTTTCAATACCTGGACAACATCCCCTACTTTATGGCATTGGCTGTAAAACCGGATTACGCCTTTGCGGCAATCCAATCAGGATTTTCAGATTATGTTCTTTTGCCTTTGCAAATACATCAATTGGGAAAAAGCCTTTTTCAATTTGAAAAAAGAAATCCGGCCGCAACGGTTTCAACGATTTGCATTAAGTCCTATAGCGATTATCATTTCGTGGCCTTGCAAGACATCCTCTACTTGAAATCGGACAATAACACCACCGACATCCAATTGTACAACGGTAAAAAAGTAAATGCATTCAAAACCTTGAAGCATTTTGAGAACACCCTGCCTTTCTATTTTTTGAGAATCCACAAGAGTTATATCGTCAACATCAATCAGGTATCTCGCATTTATTTCAGCAAATCGAAATGCTACCTCAACTATGACGAAATCTTGCCTTTCTCGCTAACCTACAGAGAAAACGTCGAAGCCATAATCAGGAAAATCAATATCTAGTTTTCCTCTGCAAACTTATTTCCATTAAAAAAATTTCGCTTTCAACTCCCTCATCTTTGGAAAAAGGCAGAACAAGATTCCAAAATATGAGCTTTCACCATTCAGATACCCCCTTAAACTACCGTAATGAACAAGGTGGCTATAAGTCATCGCAATTTAAAAAATTAACACTTTTTTAACTATTAATTTGCCCTCGATCAGGATTAACAAATCAACTGAAGCTTCAAAATAACGACTGTCGAGAATGGGGAAAAATCTGCTAGCAAAGCAGTGTCATTCTCGATAGTACAGAACAACTACCTCCCAGTTTTTCTTAAAAATCGGCACTCCCTAACGGATAGTGTCAAGCAAAATTATTTTCTAATTCTTAAACCATTTTTTTATGAAAAAACTATTTATTGTTATGGGCTTTTTTGCAGCTATTCTTTTAACTTCTTCCTGCACCGCCGACAGTCCTGTAGAGACAAAAAACGAAAATCTAATAACTCCAAGTAAAATTAAAATTCCCGAAACTGGAAATACTATGGCTACCGGAGATGATAAAGATAAAACTCAAGGTTAATTTTCTAAATCAATAACCAGATAATAAAAAACATTATCTGGTTATAAATATATATTTTTGAAAAACAATTAAAACCGTTTTTCAAAATTGAAAGCACAATTCAAAATAATAGTATTAGTTAATTTCTTTTTTTTATTTTTTGCCTGCCAGAAAGATGACAAAAAAGAAGTGTCATTTGTTTTAAAAAAACTGGAATCCTCAAAAGCTGAAAATTTTGACAAAGAAATAATACTAGATTCTCTTTATCAATACTTATCTAATCGTAAAAATGATTCCATAAATAGAAATTATTATTTTAAAGTCGCCAGTAAGTATTATAGTATAGACAAATACGATAAATTTTTTAAAGCTGTTGATAAAGTTAATAAACTGGCAATCAAAGAAAAAGACACGGTTCATATAGCTAAATCTCTATATTTTTTTGGAGATTATTACGAAGAAAAATCACAATTGGACAGTGCTTTTAGTTATTATTCCCAATCCGAAAAACTTTTTAAACTAATTAACGACACATTAAACACCGGAAAAACAACACTTTACAAATCGGGAATATTGTTGGATGCAGGAATATTTACCGAAAGTGAAATTAAAGCGATTACTGCTTTGAGATTCTTATCAAAAACCAATGATACAAGATTGGTTTATGAATGTTATAATTGTATAGCTATTTCATTGAAAGAGTTGAATGATTTTAAAAAATCACTGGAGTATTTTGCTTTAGCTTTAAAACAACTGGATCAGTTGGAAAAAGAAAATTACCCTAAAGAAAAAACAATAAAATCTAGAATTGCCTGCTACAACAATATTGGAAGAGTGTATCAAAAAATGAAAAACTACCAAAAAGCAATAAATTATTACAATAAAGGATTACAAACAAAAAACATAAAACAAGACTATCCAAAATCGTATGCCTTGCTGCTTGATAATCTGGGATATTCTAAAATGAAATCCGGCAATTATGAAGGTATAGAGAATCTATTTTTGGAATCATTGAGAATAAGAGACAGTCTCGGTATGGATTTGGGTGTAGCAACCAGTAAAATTGATTTAGGAGAATATTATCTTCTTAAAAAAGATACTGCAAAAGGATTTACCTATCTGAAAGAAGGCTATTCATTAGCCAAAAAGTTCAAAAGTAGTCCATATGTAATCCAGTCTTTAAAATTGTTAATGGAGAATGACTCAAAAAACAAGACCTATTATACCAACCAATACCTAAAAATTGGCGACAGCATACAGCAAGTAGAAAGAGCCACAAGAAATAAATTTGCCAGGATTGCTTATGAAACCGATCAAGTTGAAGAAAAAAACGTGATGTTGTCCAAAACAATTACCAATATCATTATCGGATCCGGAATCATTGTTTTTCTTTTGGGCGGCTTTTTGTCCATATACCGCCTTAAATCCAGAAACAAGGAATTGCTTTTTATAAAAGAACAGCAAGAAGCCAACGAAAAAATTTACCAATTAATGCTGAACCAACAAGCCGAAACGGAACAGGCACGCAATGAAGAAAGAAATCGTATAGCGATGGAATTACACGATGGCATAGTGAACAGTATTTTCACGACACGTTTCAATCTAATGCAACTGGAACCTGGAGCCTTGGACAAAAAACAGCAGCTGGTGGAAGAACTCCAAAAAGCCGAAAATGAAATAAGGAGAGTTTCCCACGACTTGAAACAAAATCTTCTTTTTGAGGACGAAACCCTGCCGGAAATTTTGGCAAATTTAATCAAGGCCCAGCAAAACGAATTCAATACAAAATTCGATTTGTCCGTTGACAAATACATTGATTGGTCTGCCATTTCAAGCGATGCCAAAATACATGTTTATCGCATCATACAGGAAGCCTTGCAAAACAGCAACAAATACTCAAAAGCAGCAAGATGTTGTGTATTTCTGCTGAAAACTGACGATAAAACAACCATCCGCATTTGGGACAACGGCATGGGTTTCAATCCTGAAAAAGCAAAACAAGGCATTGGATTGAAAAACATCAAGGAAAGAGTCAAATCATTAAACGGAGAATTAAAAATCACCTCCAGTCCAGAAAAAGGGACAACAATAGAAATTGTCTTTTAACAATCAACGCTCCTCCTCAGCCTCCTGACATATGTCTTTTATGTCAATATCCCTTATCGAAATCCAAGTCAAAAAACTCCAAAATTAAATTTACGTCAGGAGCCGTGTATTTCTTGTTTACGCAATCAACAACCTCTCGTAGCCCATTAATCAAACAAAGTCGAAACCATGTAACTTTCAATATATGGAACCGCACCACTTTTCCAATTCTGTAAAAAATTAAGGAGCAACTCTAAATATAAATTTGGCAAAAATCCAGTTTTTATGCCTAAGTTATATTTCCATCAAACAAGGGCGTCTTCTACCCTTCCTCCCAAAACGAAGATATCTTCTAAACAAAATTATACTCGTTTAATCAAATAGAGTAAAGACTCATAACGCTTACATCATATCCTTTACTCTTTAATTCTTCATCCTAAAAAACTTCAAAATTTTAACAAATAAGGCAGTTTAACTACCTCATTTGTTAAATACAATATCCAAAAACACAATCTAGATTCTTTTGCTTTTACATTTGAAATTTCAGTAATAAAAACCACCCATTGACGGAATACTCCTCAACCTGCACCTTAAAATAAAATATGAAAATGACAATCGAATGAAAACTAATAAAACACTTAAAAACAGTACAAAACACTTGTTTTCAAGAAGAAGCGATACTACAACAAAGTATTGTTTGCTTTTCGAACAAAAGATAAGCCATAAGCTCAGACAAAATTTATGGAGCCCAAAAATTTGGGGTATAATGCTTGTATTCCTGTTCATAATTGGCAATAGCATAATAACAGCACATTATTTGTCCCGTTTTTCATTTGAACAAACAAACGATACGTTTTCCTATATAGCCTTTATTATTCTTTCCATTCTAGGAATAACAATCATAAATGCAAAATGGATAAAAATAATGGCCGAAAAATATGCCAGAAAATTCTAGAAGACCACTCCATAAACTGGTACTAAAGCGTCTCATTGCTGCTACCTAACTTTGGAGTTACCTAAAATAACACAAAAAATCAGGAAAGCCGAAAACTGTACACAATAATGAACCACTCCAAAACCATTGAAAATAGTCGGATTTTTGGTTAGGTTCGATTCCCGGCGATTCCACCAATCTAAATTCAATTAGAACTAAAAGCCCGTAAATCTTGGGATTTACGGGCTTTTTTGTTTTTTAATACTTTCAAAAAACAGCATTAAATCATAATGTTCTTGGTGCCAAAGCACTAAAACTACTGACAGTAAATCGATTATTCCTTGATTAACTTTGCCGTGTTAATTTTTCCATTCTCCAACATAATTTGCACAAGATAGCAACCAGCAGAAAACCCTTCGACATCAATGGTTTGTTGAGTTGAATTATTCCCTTTTAGCTCTTTTAATTTTGAACCGAAAAGATTATAAATTACAATTTCTTCAATACCTGAATCCGTGTTTATTGTGAAATTATTTCCTTTTAACGGATTTGGATACAGCGAAAATTTATTAATATAACTTACATCCTCCACTGATAAATTACATGATGTAGAGGCTCCAGTCGTTGTATTGATTCCGTTTATTAGGTTGCTGCCGCTTACCGATTCGGCTTTATAGGAAGTAATCGCATTACCGGTTGGAATCGTGATGGAAGAGCAGTTTTGAAACACAAGCCCTGTTATGAAATTAGCCGTCATTCCTGTGCTTGCACTAATCTTCACATTATCGAAAACAACATTAGTGATTAAAGATTCCGGTAAACCATAAAGCATTCCTGCGTTGTTCGAATTGGTTACGGTAATGTTTTTGAACGTAATATTTTTCCAAGTTGGAGTTGTGCTTGTTACTGTTCCAAGAGGCAATGTCGATGGTGCTGCAGTAGGTTCTTTGGGATACCAACTCGTAATCGTAAATGGAGTTGACACATTAATCATCGTCACATTCGAATAGTAAAATGTGGATTCATTTCCTCCGCGATCAATGGCCGATTTCAAACGGAATCCGTTGGAAGTGCCATTAAAACTGCAATTATCCACAGAAACATTGTTCACATTGGAAGTATAGCTTCCCACCGAAACGCCGTGACCTTCACCGAAGGCCGAATTTTTAATTTTGATGTTCTGGGAATTGGAATCTACCGCCACATTATCGTCACCCACAGAGAATTTACAGTTCAAAACATCCAATCCATCCCAGTACCACACATCCAGAGCGTCTGTATTTGGGGCAGTTTCCGGTGCCATAACCGTTACATTCTTGATTGTACCGTTATATCCACGGCTGCTACCGCTTTTTCCCATAGTAATACTGACATTTGGAGCGTTTTGTATCGTAATATCAGAAACCAAAACCTTATTACAGGCTTTAAAACGGATTATGCCGGGACGACCAATACCGGTTGCGTCAAAGGCTGTCCACCAAGCGCTACCATTTCCTTCAATAGTACCCGTTCCGCTTATGGCGATATTGACAAGATTTTCTCCATAAATAAAGGTCGTATAAGTATCTGCTGTTCCGCTGTTTGGATAGGAACCGGCAGGAAGTCCATTTCCATTTCCATAAGGCATCAATTGCAAGGTTGCTCCAGCCGAAATTTGAAGATTAACATTGCTTTTCATCGTGATGGGACCACTCAAGAAAGGTGAAGCATTGGCAGGAATAACAACAGTACCACCTCCAGCTGCGTTTGCTGCGTTTATGGCTGCATTTATGGCTGCTGCATTATCAAGATTAGAAGTACTGCCCCCATATATTGCCTCCGTAATTACATACTGTGTAGCAGGTATATTGGGCAGAATTTGGGTAGAAGCAACATCAAGAAAAGTCTCTGCCACGAATTGAGCCACACGAGTAGTGTTTGCAGTTAGGGAGAAATTAATTGAACTATTGGTTGAAACAAGAGTTCCATTGCCATCGACCCATTTTGAAAAAACATAGCCAAAATTGGGAGTTGCCGTCAAACTTATTTGGGCTCCATCCACAAATTGGGTACCAGATGGACTCGAAGCTATTGTTCCTGACGAAGCCGGACTTACATTGGTAGTCAAAGTGTATATGGCAACATTTGGGTCACTGGTCACTTTTTCAAAATAATCAAAATTACCTACATAGGTATTTCCAGTGACAGGTTTAAATACAAAATACAAATCGTGTGTCCCTGTCGTTTGGGCAATGGCAGCTGAAACAATTTGATAAGTTGTCCAATTGGCAGTGGAAGTCGCATTAACATTGGCTGTACCAATTAGAGTGCCGTTAGTTGCATCTATTCTTATTTCAACAGTTCCTGCCAAAGTTCCAATTGTTGGCGATCCTGTTTGCGTTTTACTGGCAGCTGCGATATCAAAACGGGTATCATATTGGCTAAAAATATGTCCTGCGAATTTAACCCAATAGCCATTTTTACAACCTCCTATATTCTTGCCACCGGAGAGAGCAGCGTTAATTTCTGTGGCTACTCCATTGTAGGCACTGTAATTCTCCGCTTCAAGCCGCTGTGTGGTTTGCGAAAACCCCATTGCCGATACAAATACCAGCAATAGGGAAATAAATAATTGTTTTTTCATTTTAAATTTTAATCTAGTTTTTAATCACTTTTGCTTTATAAACAGCTCCTTCGGCATTTTTCATACTGATAATGTAAACACCAGAATTCAAATTGCTTAAATCTATGGAACGTGTCACATCTGTTGGCAACAGTCCATTTTTGACTTTTTGTCCTTGGATAGAATACACTTCATAGTTTAGACTTCCAATGCCTTTTGGCAATGATAAATTAACCACGCCAGTTGTTGGCATTGGATAGGCAATCACTTCATTGGAATCTTTTATTTTTCCCAATCCCAAAGTTGTGGTAGCACTGGCTGTACTCAAACCACCGTATTCACTAACGGCTTGCACAGTATAAGCATATTTTGCTCCTGCAGCAGTAGTATCTGTATATGTGGCATCGGTTGTAATTCCCAACACCTTGCCTTCTCTACACACAACATAGCAAACAGCATATTGATTGTCGTCCCATTTGAGGGTGTTGTTTCCAATATCCGAAAGATTGGTTGGTGCTGCCACTTGTTCCACCACCAAACGTGGATCCCATTTGTCTGTACCTCCCAAAACGTTTTCTATGGTGTATTCATCAGCCTGTGCTTTGGTCAATACTGGATTGTAAGCTCCTGTTTGATTAACCCCACTTACGGAGAAAACATTGGTTCTATTGTCAGTATTAACAGCTACTCCACTTCCATTTACACTGTTGTATTCTGCAAATAGTGCAGGCAAAGTTCCCATGCTTGCCCATCCTTGTGTATTGGGTTCGGTTACCATCGTGGTATTCAAATAAACTGCTCTTGGAGCATTTTGCCAAGGACGTCCTAAATAATAACTTGCAACTGCAGTAATTGTATTATTATTAAAGACATATCCATAAGGCTCGGTTGCCAAATGATTTGGAGCCACTAAATAACCCGCTGCAACCGAAACCAATTTACATTCTTCAAACCAGTGTGTTCCTCCTCCGCAAATAAAGTCCACGTCGCCTTCGATTGTAGATTTATAGTAAAAACTTCTGTTACCGCCTGTAACTTGAGTGTCTTGTTTACTTCTCAATCTAATTCCGTTATACACATTTCTGTCTCCAGCTGGATTGAGCGCAGGTCGCTGACCAGCTGTTGTCATTCCATCTTTATGCTCAATGGTTATATTCTCCATATATAAATCATTGGCTTCAATAGACAGAACCGCATTTTTGATACCCCATCCTGGATTTCCTTGAAGAATTACATTGTCTTTGGATTGGGCAATCAGGGAAACATTGTTTTTTCCTGCTGGAAGTTGCAACACAATTCCTTGTGGATTGGTACCATCTCCACCCAAATTATAAGTTCCGTTTGTAATGAATACCAAAAATCTTGTGGTAGAATTAAGTGGTGCTGCTGTAAATGCTTCGGCAATAGTTTTCACATATTTTCCCGTGGCTAATTGCGTAGTCGTTGCATTGGCATCAACAATCAAGTCATAGACACGTTTGGCAGGAATTGGTTTTACCATTGTTTTAAATGACAAATTAAGCGCTGTAGCACTATTTCCCGAAAGGTCTGTAACCAATCCGGCTGGCATATTGAAAGTATATGGTTTGTCGTATTCCAATCCATAATAGCTAAATTTCACTGTTTTGTTTACAAATTCAGGAGTTAGCACTTTACCGTTGAAGGTAACTGTTCCCGTACCTAATTTTACCTTTTCGTCATACGTCAAGATGATATATCCACTGGCACCCACTGTAGTTGAAGCCGCAGCAGGAAGCGTGGTTTGAAGTACCGGAGCAATCGCGTCCGATACCAGAACTTCATCGGCTTTGACCGTAACATTTGACAATACCGTTGCCGTTACATCAGTTGCACTTCCGTGTTTTGGGCCAGTTACATTAGGAAACCATCTAAGATAGATTTTTGCTTTTCCTTCTGCTTCAACGGGCAAGATTCCTCCAATTGAAGTGATGGAACTCGTATTTATAGTAGTCAAGCTGGAAACATTCACAAAGTTTACACCATCAAGTGAATATTGAAAAGTCCATTCGTCACAGCCATAATAGTATCCAATAAGTCCCGACGAAACATTTATATTTTTATATCCAACTGTCGAAAAAGAGGTCATAAAATGGAAGAACTGCCCTTTATTAGTATTCCATACACCTAAACCATTTACTCCTCCTCTATTCAAAAGTCGTACATTGGGAGCAACCGTATTATCTGAAACTTGATAAGCAAATAACTGAGGTCTGTTTTCGACATTAGAATATAATTCAGCAACTCTTGGATGTGCATATTGATCGTTCTTGAATGTCCAACCCGCTATAAAAGATTGATTATCATAAGTTCCTGTGATACTCTTGTTGGCATCCATTACTACAGATGTACTTAAAGCAGTAGAACTATCAGACCAATTGCTGAATTTAACAATATCGTTTTCAATGGCAGTAATAGTTACATTAGTCCCTGCTTCGTAAACAGAGAACGCTCCATCCTTGCCCGCAGGAGCAATAGAAAATTCGCCTAAACCGTAGGCGCCAAGAACATTTACATTCAAGGTATAAGTAGCCACTGGTTCAAATTCGGCAACATAAGTAGTATTTGAAGTAATCGTAAATGTGTAAGGGTTTGCAGTTGAAACTAAAGCGCCATTTCCATCCACCCAGCGTTTAAAACTATAACCAAAGTTACGGGTTGCAGTCATAGTAACATTGTCTCCTTGGTTGTAAATGGCACTTGAAGGCGTAACTGTCCCTCCTGCTGCAGGAGCAGCAGAAACGGTCAGATTGGCCGGAGCCGAAACCACTTTAAGCCATCTTGGATCCCCAATAATACCAACTGTGGTACTTGCAGTGGCAACAGGCGATGTGGAAACAATAGAGAAATCACCATTAGCTGCATCTGCAAAACCAACAGTTGACAATCCTAATCCTGCCAAGGTATTATCGGTAATGCTTGAAGAAGTTGCAGATGTCAACGTATAAGTACCGTAATTTACCACCAGATTTTTTTCGGCCACTAAATTACCTCCGGTAGCAATCACAATTTTTGGCAACAAGGTCGCGCCAGGTTCTGCTATGATGTTGTTTTTAAAAACATAATTTGAGGCCGTGCTATAAAGGTTTCTTACATTGCATAATGCTCTGGTGTCGTCCTTTCCCCATTTATAAACGGTATTGTTTTGAAATGAAAAATTAAAAACATTAGAAGTTGCCGCAGTCTGTGGATAGAAAAAACTTTCACCAAGAGTGTAATTGTATAAAGTGGTATTAGTCACTTCAAGCGA
Source organism: Flavobacterium limnophilum (assembly GCF_027111315.2). Taxonomy (GTDB): domain Bacteria; phylum Bacteroidota; class Bacteroidia; order Flavobacteriales; family Flavobacteriaceae; genus Flavobacterium; species Flavobacterium limnophilum. The sequence goes on from NZ_CP114289.2 coordinate 2,006,519, forward strand.
TTTTACTATGTGCTTTGGATAAAGAAAACTATACCCCCCAGATCCACAATTTTTGATCGTACAATTGTTAAATTTTATCAAATCAATCGTATTTGCAGTAGTATTTGCTGTTCTTAAAATACAACGGTTTACATTTTGAATGACAACATTATTAAATTCTATAATTTTTAGATCGCCAATAGTCCCATCCATAAAATAGCTTGCAGCTATGTTAATTGTTAAATCTTTAAACAGTAACCCACAATTTGTAACAGCGGTTGAAGTCCCCAATCCAATTGATTGAGTAATAATTACCGTAGCCTTATCAACCCCTTGCAAGGTTATCACTTTACCAGTCTGAAAATTGATTCCAGACGTATAGGTTCCTGCATCTAACAGTAAAATGTCGCCATCAGCTGCAGCCGTCAAACTAGCTCCTATTGTAGCGGGCGTAACATTTATCGTACTGGCCGATATTAAATTTGTTCCAAAGAGGAACATCATAAAAAGTAAAATTATTTTCTTCATTTTTTTATTTTAGTTTAAGTTAAACAGTTCATTATTGCCTAACCACAAAATCTTAATTCATAAAATCCGTGTTAGAGGTTTAGATATCGTATTATTTTTTCATACTTTATACAGTTTTAATTTTATTAATTATGCAATGAGTTAATTTTGGACACAACAAATTATGTCCCCTTTTATTCTATTATTTTTACTTGATCTTTAATCGATTCCAGCACTTTTACATCCTTGTCAAAAGCCATTTTTTTGCCATTCGTTTTCAATGAGACCTCTTTAGTGGCAGCACCTCCAACCCAAAACATTTGGTTTTCTCCAATAGATTTAAAACTTTCGACAGTTACATTTTGACTATTTGAAAAACTTGCCGCAATACCTGGTTTATCCAGTCTTAAATCAATATTTACAAAATCAATTTTACTGGCATAATTCATTTGGATCCCAGCTTCCGAGCGAATCACCATATTTTTGAATTGTATGTTTTGAACAGGCATTTCCGGGATTCCCATAATTTTTAAGGCTTGTTTGGCTCCATCGACATAAATATTCTTGAAATACATATTCTTGAAGGCAGGAGTTTGATCGGAAACCGTTTCTTTTTCGACAATCATTTCGCCAGTAACGGGATCTTCGACTGCTCCTTTGGTAAAATAATAGAGGTTAAAATTGATGGCATCTGTTGGAATATTCTTCATCCTGATGTCTTCCATCCAAATATTTTCGACCAGACCGCCTCTTCCTCGAACGGACTTGAACCGCAAGCCACAATCGGTGCCAATAAAAGTGAGATTCTTGGCCATTATATTCCGAACGCCACCTGACATTTCACTTCCAATGACAAAACCTCCGTGGGCGTGATAGACCACACAATCGGTGATTACAAATAATTCTGTTGGTTTTCCACGCTCACGTCCTTCTTTGTCTTTGCCCGATTTTATGCAAATGGCATCGTCTCCGACATCAAATTTGCAGTTGGTTACCGTCCCAATTCGGCAAGATTCGATGTCCAGACCGTCTCCGTTTTGGGAATACCATGGATTGCGAATGGTTAGATTGCTTAATGTCAGATTTTCACACATCAGTGGATTGACATTCCAAGCTGGGGAATTTTGAAAAGTAACTCCGTCCAAAAGGAGTTTTTTGCAATTCACAAGGCTGACCATTACCGGACGTAATGCCTGTTTATAGGGTTTCATGTTTTCAACGGTAGGCATTTTTGGCAGTTTGTCTTTCTGTTCATTTCCAATTAATGCTTCTTCGGAAGGATACCAAATTTTGCCGTCCCTGGAAAGAACGCCTCCTGAACTCACGAGCGTTTTCAATTGTTCAGCGGTCATTTTACCAATTTTAATCGGACGCCAATTAGAGCCATTTCCATCAAAAATTCCTTCTCCCGTAATGGCAACATTTTCCAAATCGACTCCCATGATAGGCGATTCGCATCGAATGACTTTGTTGCCTTCAAAATAAGATTCTATCAGTTCATATTGATCTAAATCACTTGTAAATGAAATGAAAGCTCCATTTTTTGTGTGCAAATTAACGTTAGATTTTATTTTTATGGGACCAGTAGTCCACAAACCCGAAGGAATGACAACAACGCCTCCGCCCGATCCAGAACATTTTTTGATGGCATCGTTAATGGCTTTGGTGCAAAGTTTTCCCGTGTTTGGAATCGCTCCAAAATCGATAATATTCAATGTATCCGCTTTGAATACTGGAATTTGCACTTCCGGCATTTTAAAAGGCAGGTTCCCGTTAGCAAAAGTCTTTTCGTTAGAAACATTTCTAACTAAGCTGGTCGTCTTGCTGCTACAAGAAATAGCAGAAAACAGTACCAGCCACACCAAGAAAGTTGTTTTAATTTTCATCCTATTTTTAATTTTATTCTACTCTAAACCAGTCATAATCGGCATAACTGCTGTCATTAATAGACTTGGTTCCCGTTGCAAACAGTCCAATCTTTGCTCCTACCCAACGTCCGGCGCTTGGTTTGAAAGGTTTTCCAAATGCCTTGAATGTTTTTCCGTCAGTACTGTAATAAAAAGTAACTTTAGCATCGAAAGGCTCCCTGTTTTGTACCATTTCAACTTTGGTACGGAAATAAATCTTTTTTTGGTCAATAGCCGTGGATGCAATTTCTGTCTCGTTGTCTTTGGAAGTTCGGGCATCTTTCAGTAATCGCTGCACTAATTTGAGACCGCCTTTGGCATCTTGCTCGATAGCGATATAGGCATAATCTTCACCAAAAACTATCAAACCTGTGCTGCATTCTCCTGCATCCGGATTATTTTCGAAACTGAGCTTGGTTGTGGCAGAAAAGTTTGCTCCAGGGAATTTTTGCAACAAAAGATTGGGCATCACCCACATCGTTTTCATCTCTTGGGGATGCGGTATACAATTCAACCTCATAAATCCTAGATTGGCAGATGACCATCCCCAATGTTCGCCAGGATTTTGATTGGCTTGCCATTGCCATTGCAATCCAAATTGATGTCCATTGAATTCATCCGAAGAAACTAAAGGTGTAGCCGGGTAAGTTTTGCCAACGTTGGGTTTTGTCCATTCCATAACTGGTTCGCCGATTCCATCTTTATTGGTATCTTTCCCCATAATTGGCCAACCGTCTTTCCAAGTAACAGGTTGAAGATTGACCACACGTCCATAAGCCCAACGATCCTGAAAATGTATGAACCATCCGTCTCCGTTAGGAGTTTCGACATATCCACCTTGATGTGGTCCGTTCATGTTTGTATCCCCTTGATGTAAAACAACTTTAGACTCATAAGGTCCCCAAACGTTCTTGGAGCGCATGGCCAATTGCCATCCGGGTTTTACGCCTCCAGCAGGAGCCATAATCCAGTAATAACCATCACGTTTGTACATTTTAGAACCTTCAACAGTCGTGTGACCATTATGGCCGTCAAAAACCATTGCGGGATTACCCGTTAACTTCGTGCCGTCTGGATTCATTTCAGATACCATCAAAACAGTCTTGACTGCAGCTCGACTCCCTGCAAAAGCATAGGACAAATAGGCTTTTCCGTCCTCGTCCCAAAACGGACAAGTATCAATAATTCCTTTTGCTTCTTTTACCAACACTGGTTCTTCCCAAGTGCCAGCAGGATTTTTGGTTTTAACCCTATAGATTCCAAAGTCGGGATCACCCCAATAAATATAATACTCTCCATTGTGGTACCGAATTGATGGAGCCCAAACCCCATCGCCGTGGCGAACCGCACGATAATGCTCAACAGGAAATTGATCCTGCAATGCATACCCGATCAACTCCCAGTTTACCAAATCCATTGAATGAAGGATGGGCAATCCCGGAGAAGAATTAAAACTGGAAGCAGTCATATAATACCCCTCTTTGCCTGCACATACATCGGGATCTGAATAATCGACATGCAGAATGGGATTTTTGTACTTTCCGTTTCCTAAGTCACCATTCCAGCCTTGAGCATTTGCTCCTAATACATAGACTGTCAAACTTATGGACAGTAGTATTCGTTTAAATTTCATTTTTAATTGTGTTTTAATCAAGAAGTTTTCACCAAAACCTTTTGTATATAATATGCGATTCCGATTAGCTTCAAACTAAATTGTTTGTTGTGCTTTGCAAATAGAAAAAGTGAAGAAAAGAAGTATCCAAAGAGGATACTTCCTTTTTTTACTTAAAATAATTTATTCGGCAAACTGTTTTTAAGGAAGCCATCTGGTGTCTCCTGATTTAGTTATGACAACTGGAGAATTAGGATCTTTTATTTTTAAATTTCCTGCTTTTGGATCCACAAACAAGTTTAGTGCACTAATTCCCAATGCGGTTCCTTGAATACTCGTAGGCCCCAGCAGATAATCTGTAGTGGTATAATTATTACTATAGGTAGTCGTACAACCTGCGGCAATGGCTTGAATTACTTTGCCACAGGCAGAAGCTAACACTACATTCTTGAAAACCAAAGTAGAACCTACTGCTGAAGGGATATTAATTAATGAACGATTATAAGCATAATCATAAATCGTAACATTGTTATATTCCAAATAAATTGGATAAGTAGAGGCACCATAATCAAACAAGTTTTTGAAATTACGCGTTTTATCAGGTACTTCCGTACCTATAGTATAATAATCTCTCATAAAAGTACAATTAGAGAAAACGGCTCTTTTAAAATTATCGGCTCCAGCAGAGCCAAGAGCAAAAGTACCATAAGGACCTGAATGACCACCATTCATATCCAAAGTACAATAGTTCATCTCAAAGTTTCCTACTTCTTTATATTTTCCATTTCCTTGATGTCTCCAAAAACCACGTCTGAAATTATTGAATACACAGTTATAGAAAGTAACTTCGCCAATGGTCCAAGAATTTCCACTATTAAAGAAGTAACTTGCATCAATGGTTTGATAAAAACGAATGTTTTCAAACGCTAAAGACGACAAATAGCCTCCCTCTTTAATATTCCAGTTTCCGTTTAATTCAATTTGTGGTCGTTCGCCTTGGTTACTACCTGTAAGTTTAAAACCTTTTGAAATAGTAAAAGGAGTAACTTTAAATAACGAACCTGCTTCTAAGTAATATTCCGTTCCTTCTGGAATCGTTGGATCCAAATCGTTCTTTCTTAATAGTGCATCTAAATCATCCCCTTTCATCACCAAAATTTGTCCTGCCGATGGTCCTGAGGAACGAAAAGTTACCTGATTATAAGGTCTATCATAAACACGTGATTTAGTATTATCGTAAACATTTACATTGTAAGCGGTACTTTTTTGCAAACCTTCCACTTTGGCTTGTCCGATTCTTATTTCCTCTGCTGTTAATTTACGTCCTATAGCAGGAACATCCTTAGATGATGCCGGCACAACAGAAATACTATCCACTGGATTTGCCACATCAATCTTCCAACTCACTTTCACATCGTTTTCGGTAATATTTACCTTCTCCACTTTGTTTAATATTTGAGCATATGGCGGACGATCTTCTGTCAAAGCACTCGTATAACTCCATTGTGAATTAAATTTTGAGTCAGCCTTATTGGCACGAACTCGAATGTAGTACTGGGTTTTATAAGGAATGTCATCCATAAAAATCTGTGTATCCGTAGTAGTATAGGATTTGAACAAACTGGTGTAGTAATTATCAAAATGCAATTCTACAGTATAGGAATCGGCATCATTTACTTTGTACCATACCAAAGCAATGGAATTACTTTTAACCAAAGCAGGGGTACTGGTATCCGAGAGAGAGACGTCAATAAACTTGGGTTGAAACAAATCTCCATTCTTATCGTATCCCAAATTCTCCTCTTGACAAGAGTTAAACATTCCTCCAAGCAAAATCATGCTTAAAAGTGAAATTATATATATTAGTCGTTTTGAATTTTTCATACTATATTTAATTTAATAGTTAAAACCATAATAATTCTGAATATTCCCTCGATGGTCAGTAATCACTTTAGAAGGATAAGGGCACAGATAACGCAAAGGATCATTAGGAGTTACACTTGTTGCATTGTTGAAATTGATAAACCCTCTAAAACTCCATTTGATATCGTTTCGCGGTTCATAAGTTTGAGTATCACTATTTAATGAATACCAAGCTGATGCAAAAACCTGTTCGGTATAACCTGCTGGTTTAGCTGTCAAAATCTGGTCAATTCCTTGAATATCTAAAATGGTTCGACCTGCATTTTTAGGATCCGGGATGTTTTTCCAGTACACACTTCCAGGGACATCACCTATACCGGCAACATAAGCTCCATTCGCTACTTTACCCCAGTTGATCAATTTATTGTATTGATTATAAATTACTTCACCATATTTATTCCATCGTGCTAAATCAAACTTACGTTTACTCTCGCCGCCAAACTCCCAAGCACGTTCCTCCATGATAGCATTGAAAAACAACTCTGGAGATGTTTTAGAAGCAACATAATTATCCACTTTATCAGGCCAGCTTGCCTTATCGAATGCTCTGCGGCGCACACGTCTTAGGCATTCGCGAGCGTCTTCACGTGGGCCAACACGTTCGTTTACGGCTTCGGCATACATTAACAATACATCGGAAAATCGCATCCATGCGAAGTTTACACCCGTAGATTTAGTGCTTGCAGCACCCAATGCCTTCTCCTCATAAAGTTTCGACCATTTTCCAGTTGCCAACTTGGCTAAATCCAAACGAATTACTTGATTCAGATTAACATCATACGAATACGGTGCACAGGTAACATCTCGTCTCAAATCTTTCTTGTCAAACGAGTACAAATAAGTTCCACATAAACTAAGACTTCCTGAAGCTCCTCCATAAGGATTAGTTACTGGTGCTGATGATCCTGGTTGTATTACTTGTCCCGTGATTGGAACTCCTATGGAATATCCATATTCCCCTGAGGTACCTTTTAATAAAGCTAATGAAAACATAACATCATCATCAACTGGTGTTACCCAATTGTTTTGTTGTTTCCAAAAATCGCTATAACTCAATTTTAGATCATGGTGTTTCTCATCAATTACTTTACCTAAATATTTGATTGCAATATCATAATACATTTCATAATTATCTCCACGAACCATTTTTCCGACACTAGATGGATTGCTTGTATCGGGACGCAAAGCCCATCCTCCACGAGTAAGAGCCAATAAACCAATCAAGCCTTGATTAAAACTTTTTGAGGCACGTTCTGTACCAAAATCTAACTGATTAGGATATTGCATTAGCGGTTCAACAGACTTCAAATCGTCTATTAGAAATTCCAAAATTTTATTTCTATCGGTAACTCCTACCGTAAAATCTTCTCCTCCAACTGATGATTTCGTACGAAATACAACATCTCCCCAAATGCGAATCATGTCGAGATATACCATCGCACGAAGTGTCTTAGCCTCTCCATACATTTGAGTTATATTGGACGCTTTGTCTTTCGGGTCTGCTTTATAAATATCTGAATTTTCAATTCCTTCAATTACATCATTAGACAAGTTAATAATTTTGTACATCGCATTCCAAGTAGAATTCAACGTTGTCCAATAAGGCTTAGGTTGAAAACAGGCTATATCAGAACCATTTACATTAACCGCATTAGTTGAAATCCCCGACATTTCTACATCGGTATTCGGATTAAACACAAAAGCAAGACGGTTAGAATACACATCGTCGCTCAACATCAGTGTATATATACCAGCAACAGCTGAATGTATTTCACTTTCTGAACCGAAAACCTCAGCTTGGGTAAACCCTGTTGCTGGATTAACTTCTAAATAATCACTACAAGATGTGAAACACAAGCCGAAAGTAAATAGAAGGCTTAATAATATCTTTTTATTCATTGTTTTAAGATTTAAAATTAAAATGATAATTGAGCTCCAAAAGTGTAATTTCTTGTTCTTGGATACGCATTATAATCAATGTTAGGTGTTAATCCTGCTTCTAAATTAACCTCTGGATCGTAGCCCGAGTAATTGGTCCAAACAAATAAATTAGAACCTGTTGCATACACACGAACTCTATTAAATACAAGTTTCTTAGTTAATGCTTTCGGAATTGTATATCCCAGCGTAAGTGTATTCAATCGTAAAAATGAACCATCTTCAATGGCATAGGACTCAGCTATAGGACGACCAACCGTGGTTGGATTCCACATAGTGGCATTTTTATTGAAATCGGCTAAAAGCTCTGGCGAGTATCGAAGATCATTCCCCATATCATCAAAATTTCTCCAACGATTGGCCAACGAAACTTCCATTCCTAAATTATTTTGGGTATTTGAATACCAAGAAGTCATCATGATTTTGTTGGCATTATAAACATCAAAACCATACACAAAGTTGAAAAAGGTAGATAAATCAAAACCTTTCCAATTGGCATTAAATCCAAAACCTCCTGAAAAATCTGGATTAGTATCTCCAATAACCTGTCTGTCATTTGCACCAATTACATACGTATTGGAATCTGATGCATCAACAGGAGTTAATTTTTTGAATTTAGGATTTCCTGGGCGTGGCGCACCTGCCAAGTTTACCGAGTTGGCAATACCGTCTTTAAGTTTCCACACTTTAGTAATTGGATCTAAAGGCAAGAAATCATCTACTTTATAAAAACCATCATTTACAAAACCGTAAATCAATCCTTTTGCTCCGCCAACATATGCACGGTAATCATCATCGTTTAGCAATTGTGTTCCAGCCCATCCTGAACTAAGAATCCATTCATTCTCTCCACTTGAAAGTGCATCAATTTTGTTTTTGTTAAATCCAATATTGAAGTTTAAATCCAATTGAAAATCGTTGCTGTCTTTGCCCTGAACTACAGTACCAGTAAGACCAAGCTCAATTCCTTTATTAGAGGTTTGACCTACATTCGTCATAATTTTACTAAAACCAGATGTTCCAGGAATATCAGAAGGTACTAACAAATCTTTTACTGTATTTGTATAAACTTCAAGAGTACCTGTAAGACGTTCCTTAAAGAAACCAAAATCGACACCAAAGTTTGTTGTATAAGTTGATTCCCATTTTATATCAGGATTAGTCAAAAAAGTAGCATTATAAAAATTATAATAGTTATTACTATTTTCTCCCCAACCTACTGATTTGTTTTGAGAAACGCCATAATATTTAGCATATAGATCGCTACTAATTCTATCATTACCAGAAACTCCATAACTCAAACGAAGTTTCAAATTCGAAACGGTTTTACTATCCTTCAAAAAGGCTTCATTAGACATTCTCCACGCAAATGAAGCGGAAGGAAACACTCCCCAACGATTAGAAGGACCAAACTGTGTTGAACCATCGGCGCGAAGTGTAAAAGCGGCAAGATATCGATCATCATAACCATAACTTGCACGACCAAAGAAGGATGAAATTCGATTTGGAGAACCTTCGACAGAATTGTTTGTTAAAGGTGTTCCCAAAGCAAGATTAGATAATGCTTTTTCTCCCGTTATAGTTTCAGGAAAAAAACGAGTGGTATAGGTTTTATTAACACTACTCTGATCCTTCATTTCTTGTCCAACCATCAATTGAATATCATGAAGCGAATGCAGTTTAAAATTATAATTCAATACATTAGTCAATTGCCAACGAGGGCTTTGAGTCATTCCCCAAGATACTACTGGCTGATTACCATTGGCATTTGCAGCACCTGTACCTGTACCAAAGAAACGACCGTCTTCTGCATATTGGTATTGAAACCCGAAGGAACTACGAAAACTTAAACCATGTTTAATATTCCAAGTTAATGCCCCAACGGTGTTAAAGGTACGCGAAACACGATTGCGATAATTTTTCTGAGCTGCTTCTATTGGATTGAAACGTGTAACAGGTGTATAATCTTCAGGATCAAAATAAGTATCATCTTCTGGTAAAGTCATGTAATCTTGCAAACCAAGAGTTGGCGCTTGACGTATCGCATCTAACAAATTAACCCCTTCTGTACCAGAACCTGATATTCTTTGATCTGTAAAACGAGATTGTAATTCAAAAGTAAATTTATCAGATAAATTAGTATTAAATGTAAAGTTAACGTTGGTTTGTTTCATACCAGTCCCTACCAATACTCCAGGTTGATCTTGATTCACAACAGCAAATTTGTACTTTGTTTTTTCAGTACCTCCATTTATGCTAAAATCGAGGTATTTAGCAATTGGATTAGTACCAAAGATTTCATCCTGCCAATCAGTTCCCTTATTGCCTTGATAAATATACAATTCATTAGCATGCCCATAGCGATTAAAAAAAGCCGTTGGATTAGACGATTTTTGTCTTTCGGACTCATATTGCATCATCGTATATTCATAAGGATCCATTACGTCCAAATGATTCGACAAGGTTTTCATCTGCATATAACTATTTATATGCACCGAAACTTGACCTGCTTTAGGTTTCTTTGTAGTTACCAACACAACTCCATTAGCACCTCGAGCACCATATATAGCAGTTGCTGCAGCATCTTTTAGGACTTCTACCGATTCTATATCCGTTGGCGGAACATCATTTAGGGTAGCCACCTCAAAACCATCCACCAAAATCAAAGGCGAATTATCTTGAGTGATTGATCCACCACCACGAACTCGAATCTGTATTTCAGCCCCTGGGGAACCATCGTTTGAAGTAATCTGAACCCCTGGTAATCTACCCACCAATGCTTCGGATACAGAGCTAGTTGGAACTTTTTCTAAAGCTGTTCCTTTTATACTAGAAACGGCACCTGTTATGTTTCCGCGTTTTACAGAACCATAACCAATAACCACCACTTCATTCAATTCACTTAGCGATTCTTTCATCTGGATTTCAATACCAGAGGTACGTCCTTTTAAAGGCATAATAAAGTCCTCCATCCCAATAAATCTAACCACCAAAACTGCTGTATTGGGATTACTTACCTTTATAGAAAATTTACCATCCATATCACTGGAAGTATTCGCTTTTTCATTTTTTACTATAATTGTCGCACCTGGAATCGAGCCCATTTTATCACGTACAACACCCGTTACGGTCACCAATTTCTGAGCATAACCATTGGCCGTCAATAACAAGAGGACAAAAACGCTCACGATATATTTTTTTATCGTCATAACTTTTATATTATTATTTGGATTTTTTTTTAATCTGTTCATTATTGTATTTTAACTATTTTGTCTGCACAACACCATTAATAGTCACCACATAATCTTTAATAATTGGTGTGTCGGGATCATTCAAGTTAAAATCGACATTGGTAACTCCATTGGCCAAAATTGGAAAAGTGTCTGCCAACTCTTTTGTTTTGACAACAACTGAATTCGCATCCATAAACTCAATTTTGACACGAACATTATTTGCTTCATCGTCCGTTTGGAATACAATAAAATCGTCTAAATAATTTACTCCGCCAGTGGTTGTTTTCTTGGATCTAAAAACAGACATATCACCTTGTATAAAACTTTCGTCAACCGCTTTGTATCCAGTTCGTTTTACAAATACCGTAGTTTTAATAATAGAATAACTTGGATCTGCCACAATGTCTTTTGCTTTCAAACGCAATGTTCCAGTTCTTGTTAGAATGTTCATTTTAAGAGTATCCGCAAATGGTGAGTTGTAAGACGTAGCGGCCGACAAGTTTACCTTTTGATCGGCAGAAACTAATTGCGGAACAACTAAATCCTTTAGATTGACTGGAGACGTGACCATTTGAGCTGGAATATCGGATGCCATAAAAGTGTACTTCCCATTGTTTAGAGCAAAACGATAGAGTGAACTATAGTTCCCAAAATAATCGCCGTTTTCTTTATAAATAAAAATCGGTAATGTTGAAATTCCAACATTGAGATTCCAAGGGCTACCATTCAACTGAAGCGCATAATCTCTCACCACCGAAGTGTCGTATTTTATTTCATCTTTAGTACAGGCAGTCATCAATAAAAGCAGTAGTCCACATCCAAGGACAAGATTTATTATCTTTCTCATATTATACCATTTAAAATTTGAAATTCTTTAAGGACAACTAATGACCGTAGTGGTTCCCTCGATTCATTACTTTGGTTGCAAGACACTGTAAACATCCCAACAATTGGCAGGACAAAAGTGTTAATTTGTTTCATAAGCTTTTTTTTAGTTAGTTAATAAAGTCCTTTGGAGACTTCAAGTTAGTTCACAAAACTATGTATATGGCATCCTAATTTGGTGTACATATTGCTTTTCAACAAGGGTGTAATTGCTAATTTACCTACCCATAAATTGATGAATCAATAAATAATAGGGCGATTTTTTTCACTACCGGAAAAATTTAAAGAAAGCCATAAACGAATGGAAGTAAACTCAAGTCTTGTTGACACAAGCCAATTTGTAACAAGACGGGAAAGACAAAATGATGATTCAAATTTGAATCTTGAACAAAAAAAAACAGGGACAAAATGTCCCTGTAAAAGTGTGAATCTCGGCAAAAACATTACAATTTCTAATCCATTTGTCACGTTGGAAGCGTCTAAATTATGTTGCCCTCTCGTGCTTAGAAACACTTACGGCGGGACAATCTGAATTAGGTTTGGTATTTCTCTAGCGATGCAACTGGCGATATTCAGCAGGAGTGGCATTGAATTTGGTTTTGAAACATTTGCCAAAATATTTCAAATCATTGAATCCTACTTCAAAACATATTTCCTTTATCAACATGTCTTCGTTTTTAACCAGCTCTGCGGCTGCATTCAATCGCATGTCACGAATAAATACCACAGGGGAAACTCCCGTTATGCTTTTAAGCTTATTAAAGAAACTGGCTCGTGACATATACATTAATTTTCCTAATTCATCCACCGAGAAATCTGATTTAGCCATATTTTCCTTTACAAATTGAATCACCTGAAACATGAACTTATGATCCTTGTTTGAAATTTGCAAGGGTTCTTTTTTCGAAATTTCAGCAATATTACCCGTAGAATACAAATTTTGAAGGAGCAAGCGCTGTTCCAAAATATTCTTTATCCTTGCCTTTAAAAAACTTACATTAAACGGCTTGGTTATATAATCATCGGCTCCGTATTCCAACCCTTCCAATTTACTTTCAATAGCTGTTTTTGCACTAAGCAAAATCACTGGAATGTGGCTCGTGGCAATGTTATTCCTGATTAACTTGAGCATTTCTATACCATCCATTTGAGGCATCATGATGTCACTAATGATGAAATCGGGCGATACACTTTCGGCTTTCAAATGCCCCTCGACACCATTTTTTGCCACATAAACAGTATATTCCTCTTCCAATACAGCAACAATAAAATCCCTCAATTCGGGATCGTCTTCCACAATCAGTCCAACTGGTTTTCCTTCTCCCATTTCTTCTTCTATCGTTGCAACAGGCTCGTTATCTCCTTTTTCACCATCATCGATTAGTGGATTTTCGGATTCTTCAAATAAAATATCCACATCATCGTCAAAATGATTGTACCCTTTTAAAAAACAAAGTTGAAAACTACTTCCTTTGCCAGTCATGCTGTCCACCACGATACTTGCGCCATGTTTATCGGCTAAATCTTTGACAATCGAAAGTCCAATACCCGTACTGGGATTGTTTGGATTTTCATTGTAATTGGAAAAACGTATGAACAGTCGTTTTTTAACGGCAGGATTAATACCGGGACCATTATCATTAATCTTTAATACAACCTGCTTGTCGGTTTGGTCCACAACCACTTCTATTGTATCTCCTTTTTGACAATACTTGAAAGCATTTGAAATTAGGTTTACCAAAATCTTGTCCAAACTATCTGCATCGGCCCATATAACCGGCGAAGCAGCCATTATGTTTATTTTCAGATGAATCTGGCTTTGAATACTTATTTCCCTGAAATTTTCACCTATTTTGGTGACAAAATCGCCTAAATCAATGGCTTTAACTTCCAATTTTCTATTTTGGATTCGCCTTAAATCCAAAATTTGATTTACCAAATTCAACAGTCGATTACTATTCCTTTCAATTCCTTGAAGTTGCGTTTTAACCGAATCGGGAATATCAATATCGGACAGCATTTTCTCAACCGGTGCGGTAATCATGGTAAGCGGAGTTCGTATTTCGTGCGAAATATCAGTAAAAAATTTCAGCTTCAATTCAGAAACCTGTTTCTCTATTTGAACATCGTTACGCAATTTCAGGATTGTCGAAAAAGTACGCCTAATGACAAAAAAAGTACCAATAGCCAACAGTAGATAACAAATAAAAGCGGAATTTGTCCACCATATCGAGGGTAATATTGCAATTTCAATTCTTCTCTCATTATTCACCCACAAATTATGATCGTTGGTTGAGGATATCAAAAGTGTGTATTTTCCTCGACTTAAATTTGTGTAATTAATGGACTGACCGCCTTTTATGTAGTTCCATTGTTTGTCAACACCTTCTAATTTATAACGGTAAACAATGTTTTCGTTTTTAATGTAATCCAAAGCTGAAAATTGGATTCTAAAAAAATTCTGGTCGTGTTCCAAAGTAACTCCTCTTATTAAATCAGGATTATTTGGTGTTTCAGTATTTATTTCATGCAACTCTTTATTATTGACGGTAAAACTCGTTATTGCCAAATAGGGTTTAAATCTAAAAGGTTTTATATTTTCAGGATTGAAAACCACCGCGCCATTAGAATAGCCCGAGACAATTTCTCCATTAGGCAGGCGACATTTTGTAGCTTCAGAGAATATTTCGTTTCCAATATGGGATTTCAATTCCGGAAAAGTCTCCGAAGAATTATTCTTGGGATCAAATCGCACCATTTGATTGCTTCCCATAAGCCATATTTTCCCCAATCGATCCTCCTGCATCGACACAACGCCATCAATAGGAAAACCTATCGTCTCCTCTCCAAAAGACTGGACTTTCAACTCCCCTTTTTGATTCAAATCAGCCAGCAACATTCCTTTTCCATTGGTTGCCAATGCTAATTTATTTCCGGAAGTCACCAGAATATCCAGAATATCATTTCCTGAAACCTGTGGAAGTTCTTGAAATTTTATCTGGTTTGCAGGTTGATTTTTTCCAGAAAAAGAAAACAGCTTGGATGAAGAAATAAAAAACAATTGACGATTTTTATCTTCAACAATCGAACGAACCCTGTCGGCAGACTTTATGGGGTAATTTTTCAATTCATTTCTATAATTAACAAACTGAATTTTAGCATTGGATTCTCGAATAAAATTTACTCCTCCTCCCCAAGTAGCCACGTAAATTTGCCCCGAACTAGCCTGAAAAACTCTATAAACATCATCAGAGCTAATACTGTAACGATCAGACTCTTTCTTTTTATAATGAATTACTTTGTAATTAAATGCCTGCCCAGTTGGGATGAGACAATACAATCCATTTCCTCTTGTGCCTACCCAAATTCTTCCTCTATTGTCCTGGAACATGTTGTAAATATCGGCGCCCCAACCTGGGCTACCGCTAGACAAGGTACCGTCAGACCCCAGAATTCCTATCTTCCTTTTCTTGGAATCAATTATTGTAATTTTGTCTGTACGACTGGCCACCCAAAGATTGCCGTTTTTATCTGCCATTAGGCTTCTAACATTATTTTTTTTTCTGCCTTGGGATAGGTCCAATTTTAATGTGGAAAAATTCTTTTTGTCAAAATTCATTAAATCCAAACCTTGTCGATAAGAACAAAACCATAAATTTCCTAATCTATCAAATACCGCTGCATGCATCATATCAGAAACTACTTCCGTGGATTCGTTCATGTAATGTGATATCGAAAATAATTTATCTTGTTTTTTGTCCCAATAAGATAATGCACCACCCCTTGGTTGCATCCAAATACTTCCATCAGGAGCCGTAATTAGAAACGTTTTTCTTGATATGCCCGCTGTAGTAAGGTCACTGGAATCCACTTGTAAATGTTTTAACTTTCGGCTAACCAAATCAAATCGATACACTCCCAAAGCCGTGGTCTCAAACCAAAAATATCTCGAATGGGTCAATCCCAAATACTTAATATCCTGATCGGGAAATCCCGCAAATGTCTTGCTGTTATAAACCTCTAGTTTAGCTGTCTTTATATCATAACAAGCAATATCTTGTGTCTTGGTCTGAATTAAAACTTTACCACCTCTTATATATTTTATTTTGCTAATATCAGCGTTAAATTCTAATTGAACATCAAAAAAAGTATTGGACTGTTTAGAATAACGTGTTAGTTTACCGCCAGCTCCTCCAAACCATAGTTCCTCTTTGGTCTCCATAATCGAAAAATAGGAACAAGACTTCCCTAAAGACCTGGACATATTGAAAAAGAAATACTCGGGTACCGTTGCCTCTTTATTTAACCTACAAATACCTTTGCTTGTCAAAAACCAAGTCGTACCTATGTCATCTTCATACACTTCCTGTACTTTACCGCCTTGAAGTTTAGCCGAATCAAAAGAAATCAGCCTTATTCTCTTGTCTGTTTCAAAAGCGACTGCATCATTTTTGTCATCAGAAAACAACCACACTCTACCTGAAGACGCCAGTCTAAATTGTTTAAATGAATTATTGGAATACTTTTTTGAATACCCTTCCAGGGGAGAATGATAACTTAGGTTTTGGGTGTCAAAATAATAGATTTCGTCTTTTTCAGACTTGATCCAGATTCGTCCGTTTTTGTCAAATTTAAAACTCGAAACTCGATTGGACGACAAATTAAGTTTCCCTCTTTGCTGTACTTCATAATTTTGAAAAGTATTTCCATCATACCGAATTAATCCAATATAAGTGCCTAACCAAATGAATCCTTTTTCATCTTGTTGAATATCCAAAATACGGGACTGGCTTAATTTTGCATCTGCAGTAAAATGTTTCAAAAACCCAAAGGGTTGAGCCAAACACAATCCGGAAACCAGAGAGAAAAAAGCAACAATTATATTTCTTTTCAAAATTTATTTTTTAAAAACCCTTTAACTAATTACAAAAGTATCAAAATTCCTGTCAGAACCTAAAACTACGGCAGTTCCTAGCCAAACACCCCTTCCTAAATAGCAATTTGTACCCACTTGGATTATTTTCAAAAAAACAAAACTCGACAACAAGCTTTACGACAACCTACAAATAGCAATTTATCCCAATCAAATAAGACTTAAAAAACTAATTTTGTTTTACTTGTAATCGAAGAAGCAAAATCTTCATATACAACAAAATAGTAGCCAAAGTCTAAACTAAAAATTAATTCCCAAAAAAATAAATGAAAAAAATATATTCCTTGGTATTTCTTCTAAGCCTAATAACAATAACCTCATTTGCACAACAAAACATATCCTACAAAAATCCTGATTTACCAATTGAACAGCGTGTAAACGACTTGGTCTCCAAGATGACCCTGGACGAAAAAATCAGCCAATTGATGGATTCTTCACCTGCCATAGAACGGCTTGGCATTCCAGAATACAATTGGTGGAACGAATCCTTGCACGGTGTTGCCCGCGCTGGATATGCCACTGTTTTTCCACAATCCATTTCGATCGCGTCCTCTTGGGATCGTCAATTAATTTTTGATGTTGCCAATGTCATTTCCGATGAAGCCCGTGCCAAACACCACGAATATTTGAGACGTGGACAACACGGTATGTACCAAGGATTGACGTTTTGGTCACCTAATGTCAATATTTTCCGTGATCCACGCTGGGGTCGTGGTCATGAAACCTACGGCGAAGATCCTTATCTCACCGGCCAATTAGGGCTTAAATACGTCAACGGCCTTCAAGGCACTGACGAGAAATACCTTAAAGTAATAGCCACGGCCAAACATTATGCCGTGCATTCGGGTCCGGAACCCTCGCGTCATCTATTCAATGCCGAAACCAGCGACATCGATCTTTACGAAACTTACCTTCCCGCTTTCCGAACTTTGGTAAAAGAAGGCCATGTTTATTCCGTAATGGGAGCCTACAACCGTTTCAGGGGAGAATCCGCCAGTGCAAGTCCCTTTTTATTCCATATTCTTAGAAACGACTGGGGATTTAATGGCTATATCGTATCCGATTGTGGCGCTGTCACGGATATTTGGAAATACCACAAAATCACCAGCGATGCTGCTTCTGCTTCTGCTTTGGCCGTGAAAGAAGGGTTGGATTTGGAGTGTGGAAGCTGTTTTCAATCATTAAAAGAAGCCATTGATAAAAAACTGCTCACTGAAGCCGATATCGATATTACCCTAAAACGTTTGTTCACGGCCCGTTTCAAACTAGGCATGTTCGACCCAGAAGAAATGGTACCCTACGCCCAAATTCCATACTCGGTAAACAACAATTCGGCTCACGACTATCTAGCTCGCGTGGCTTCGCAAAAAAGCATTGTGCTGTTGAAAAACCAAAATCAAACACTTCCGCTTTCCAAAAACATAAAAACTGTTGCCGTGATTGGGCCAAACGCCAATGATGTGCAGTCCTTATGGGGAAATTACAGCGGTATTCCGAGCAATCCAATCACCGTTTTAAAAGGAATCCAAAACAAATTGGAACCCAATGCCAAAGTACTTTATGCAAAAGGAACTGATTTGGCAAAAGGAGTTCCCGAAATGAAAGTTATCCCGTCCATTTATTTTCAAAATGAAAACGGCACACAAGGCTTGACAGCCGAATACTTCGACAATTCGAAATGGGAAGGAAAACCGCTTTTTACCCGTACAGATGACAATATCGATTTCCATTGGGACATTGACACTCCAGATCCTCGCATGAAAATGGGAAATTACAGCGTGAAATGGACCAGTTATCTCGTGGCTCCAAAAACGGGAACGTACAACATTTCGGAATGGTCGAAACCCTTTATGACCATTGAAATTGAAGGTGGAAAAACTTCTGGCGGAAAAAACAATCACCATCCGCGCATTCGTCCACAAAAAATGGAATTGGAAGCTGGAAAAAGATACAAAATAGAGGTTAAATACCAAAACTTCTACGGTGATGCCATAGCCCAACTATTGTGGACCGAACCGCAAGAAAACGTACTACAAGAAGCTGCCCAAGTGGCCAATCAAGCGGACGCCATAATCCTGGTATTGGGATTAAACGAACGTTTGGAAGGGGAAGAAATGAAGGTAGAAGCAGATGGTTTTGAAGGTGGAGACCGCACCAGCCTCAATTTACCATCCAATCAGGAAGAACTGCTGAAAGCCATGACAGCAACCGGAAAACCCGTTATTTTGGTTTTAATAAACGGAAGTGCGCTTTCCATCAATTGGGCCAATGACCATGTTCCTGCCATTCTAACTGCCGGATATCCGGGTCAACAAGGCGGAAATGCCATTGCCGACGTGCTTTTTGGCGATTACAATCCAGCTGGTCGATTGCCTGTCACTTATTACAAATCCGTGGACCAACTTCCCGCTTTCGAAAACTATGACATGAAAGGGCGCACCTACCGTTATTTCGATAAAAAACCGCTTTACCCTTTTGGATTTGGCTTGAGTTATACCCAATTCAAATACAGTAACCTGCAAATTCCTGCGAATATCAATCCTGAAAAAGATTTTGAAATATCGGTTGACGTAACCAATACCGGTGACCGTGACGGAGACGAAGTAGCTGAATTGTATCTAAAAGACGAAAAAGCATCTACTCCACGCCCTATCGTGCAACTGGAAGGTTTTGAGCGCATCAATCTAAAAAAAGGCGAGTCAAAAACGGTTCGTTTCACAATCACGCCAAGACAACTCTCCTTAATTAACAAAAAAGGCCAGCGCGCCATAGAACCCGGATGGTTTACTATCGCCGTGGGTGGAAAACAACCCGATGGTTCGAACGACATACAAAGTGCCCGATTTAAGATTTCAGGCCAACCAATACTACTCGAAAAAT
This sequence comes from Flavobacterium limnophilum, assembly GCF_027111315.2. Classification (GTDB taxonomy): domain Bacteria; phylum Bacteroidota; class Bacteroidia; order Flavobacteriales; family Flavobacteriaceae; genus Flavobacterium; species Flavobacterium limnophilum. The sequence continues at coordinate 2,026,316 of NZ_CP114289.2, forward strand.
AGATTATTTCACTTCAGGGACTGCCATTTAAAGCAGTCCCTTTTTTATTTTGCAAAAAAATCCAAAGAAGAATTCATAAATTGAAATTCAAATAGCACCAACAATATATTTGATGGTGATTTTTTGAATGTTTGTTTTTCCGTTGTTTTCCTGTTTTAAAACACAAACTCTCGTGTGGGCACGGTTTACAGAACCGCGCTATCAGTTTGCGAGATATCTAGTTTAGATACGAGTGGTCGGGACAACAATAAATTAAGATCCCAGCTAATTACAGAACTTATTGTTTTTTCACCGCTTCCAATTTATCTGGAAAAGCAGACTGTCCTTCAAGATTATTGATAAGCAAAGAATCGACATTCTTGCTTTCGACGGCGTGGGCAAAATAATCGGGTTTGTTTTTTCCCCATTGCACGGAGCAGTTTTGCATTTTCATGCTTTGGGCGGCATCAAAATAAAAACCGGAAGTGCTCCCTTTTACAAAACCCTCCAATTCCGAGGGACGACGATCGTAAACACCACCGGGATTGTTCGTGGTTTTGTCAATAAAAACATTGACGTTGTCAAACACGATATTATCAATTTTATCTTTGGATTCGGCACTCACATAAACGCCATTCTCACTGCTGCATTGAATATTCGAGAAAAGGATGTTGCTGATTTTGCCCACTTTCCCTTCCGTCGCTCCCTTTGGAAAACGCCAATTGGCATCTTTGTGGTTGCCTTTTGCCCTGCGATATGCCGTGACATAAATGGGTTCCGCCTTTCCCCACCAAGTGTCGGTGGTCAAATGACTTTCGATAATTATGTTGGAAAAAATCACGTCGCTTACTGTTCCTTCGTCCCGATTTTGAATCCCAACTCCGCGATTGCTGTTTTTTATGATGCAATTATTGAACACGACTTGCCTGATGGCGTCCATGTTTTCGGAACCAATTTTTATTGCGCAACTGCTGCTGGTCATCGTGCAATTGGTAACCGTTATGTTTTCGCAAGCACCAAACTCTTCGAATTCTCTTCGGTTTTTTAGGCAAATGCAATCGTCCCCGCTTTCGATATAACAATCGCTGATGCGCACATTTTTGGAATGATCCAAATCAATGCCGTCGCTGTTGCGGACTTTCAGGCTGTTCAGCAAAGTAATTCCGCTAATTACCACATCGTTGCAACCCACAAGATGAACCGTCCAATAAGCCGAGTTTCCTATGTGAATATCTCTTATCCTGATGTTTTTTCCGCCAATAATCGTCAATACATGAGGTCTTGGATCCAAACCCACGAAAGGTTTCAAAACATAAGAATCTTCCAGTTCTTCGCCCATGAAAGAAATGCCGTTTCCATCAATTTTCCCCGTTCCGCTGATGCTGAAATTTTCGATGTTTTCGCCACCAATCCAGATGGTGCCTTCTCCGGGATTCGAGCGAAAAGCACTTTTGGTGTACAGTCTTTCGTCAGGACTGGCCAATAGTTTGGCTCCCGCTTCGACATGCAAATCGATTCCCGATTTCACGTTGAAGGGTCCCGTCAAAAAGGTAAACGGAGCGGAAAATAATACTCGACCGCCAGTTTTACTGCAGGCATCTATTGCTTTTTGGATGGCAACGGCATCATTGGTTTTGCCGTCTCCTTTGGCTCCATATTTTTTGACATCATATATTTTTTGGGCTACCGCACTTAGTGAGACACAAAAAACAATTAGGGCAATAATAGATTTTTTCATCATTGGATTTATATTTAATGAATCCCTGAAGTTAAACTTCGAGGACTACTTTTGTTTACACTTTCTATACTCCGCTATTCACCGAAAAACCTCCATCTACGGTGATTTTTGTTCCTGAAACGAATTTGGAAGCATCACTCAATAGCCAAACCAAAGCTCCCGTAAGTTCCTCTGGATTTCCAAAACGGCTGAAAGGTGTGTTTTGAATGATCAAATTCCCTCTATCGGTCAAACTTCCATCAGGTTTGGTCAAGAGTGTTCTGTTTTGTTCGGCTAGAAAAAATCCAGGCGCAATGGAATTCATTCGAATTTTATCGCCAAATCTATTTCCTAATTCCAACGCAAACCATTTGGTATAGGAATCAATCGCTGATTTCCCCAAACTATATCCCAATACTCTTGATACTGCATGATCCGCGACAACAGACGAAATATTCACGATACTGCCCGTTCCGCCATTTTTTATGGCTTCGCCAAAAACTTGTGTCGGCAAAATGGTTCCAAATAAATTCAGGTTCATCACTTCTTGCAATGCCTTCATATTCAATTGAAAAACATCTTGTTCCGGCTCAATTATGGCTTCGGGAATGTTTCCTCCGGCAGCATTGACCAATCCGTCTATTTTTCCGTATTTTGCCAATATTTTTTCACGGGCATTTATCAGGTCTTGTTCATTGGTCACGTCTGCAATCAATGCCATAGCTTCGCCTCCTTGATTCTCGATTGCAGCCACTCTTTCGTTGGCGATTTTTTCATTTCTCCCCAAAACACCCACAATTCCACCTGCATCGGCAATAGCGTTGACAAATGCTTCTCCCAATATTCCGGTGGCTCCAGTTACCACTATCACTTTTCCATTTAATGAAAAATCGTTTTTCATAATTTATATTTAAATTTCTACTAATTCAGTTTCCAAATATAAACTACTTCGCTTGCAATTCATACGTATTTGTTTTGGTTCCTACTTGCTTTTAAAACTTCTGCTCCAAACTGCTTCAAATAAACTACCAAAAAATGGTATATAAAGCCACCAATATTCCGCTAATAATGAACGAACCGACAATAAATTCAGACGACACTTTAAACATGGATTTATCCACTTCAATTGCGTGTGCTTCATGTTGCTCTTCGGATTCAGGATTCAAGAGACTGATGGACACCATCAGGAATACAATTGCAAAGAAAGAAATAGTCATTCGATCCAAGAAAGGATAATCCGGGAAGAAACCATTGGTCCAAACGGGAAGAAACTTCAATACCGCCGCAATGGGCACGGTCAGCAAGGCACCGGCAAGTCCTGCCGAAGCCGTGGTCTTCTTCCAAAACATTCCCAACAAGAAAATGGCCAGCACTCCCGGCGAAAAGAAACCCACATATTCCTGTATAAACTGATACGCCTGATCCAATGATTTCAATGCTGGAGCCACGAGTGCGGCAATAAACATCGAAATGATCACGACCCATCTTCCGGTAATCACCAATTTTCTGTCGGATGCCTTTTTGTTGAAAAACTTTTTATAGATGTCCAAAGAAAAAATCGTGGAAATACTGTTGGCTTTCCCTGCCAAAGAAGCCACAACTGCAGCCGTCAAAGCGGCCAAGGCAACTCCTTTTAATCCAGCGGGCAATAAATTCATCAATGTTGGATAGGCTTGATCCGGTTTTATCACCCCTGCGGCATCCACCATTTCGGCCTGAAACATTCCGTTTTGGTGCATTACATACATCGCAATACCGGGCAAAACTGCAATTACGGGAACCAACAATTTCAGGAAAGCAGCGAACAAAATCCCTTTTCGGGCTGTTTTCAAATCAGCTCCCAAAGCCCGTTGCACGATGTATTGGTTGCAGCCCCAATAGGCCAAATTATTAATGAGCATCCCTCCTATCAATACTGAAATTCCGGGTAATTCAATATAATGAGGATTTGATTTGTCGAATATCATGTGCAGATGACCAGGCGCTTCGTCGGCAATAATGGATAATCCTTTGAGAATGTCTTTGCCAAACCCAAATTGCTCCGACAACAAGGTCAACGACAAATATGTGGTGACCAAACCACCTAGAATCAATACAACCACTTGAAAAATATCGGTATAACCGATTACCTTCATTCCTCCCAAAGTGACGATGATGGAGAACAAACTCAATCCCATCACGCAAAATTCGAAGCTAATTGGTGCTATGGACGAAATCGCCAATGCCCCCAAATAGATGATGGACGTCAGGTTTACAAACACATAAATCAACAACCAAATGATAGCCATGATGGTGCTCACGGTGTCGTTGTATCTTTTTGCCAAAAATTGCGGCATCGTGAATATCCTGTTTTTGAGATATACCGGCAAAAGAAATACGGCTACCAAGATTAGTGTCGCGGCTGCCATCCATTCATAGGAAGCAATAGCCAATCCCAATGCAAATCCGGAACCGCTCATCCCGATAAAATGCTCTGCAGAAATATTGGAGGCAATCAATGAGGCTCCGATTGCCCACCAAGTGAGCGATCCTTCGGCCAAGAAATATTCTTTGGAACTAGTAGCTGCGTGTTTCTTGTTCTTGTAAATATACATTCCGTAGGCCGAGACCAGCACGAAATATATCAGAAAAACGACGTAATCTGCGGGTTGTAATTCATTCATAATTTAATTGGTTGGTTTAGTAATAGCTTATAATTTGGTTTAAATATTTTTGGTTTAGATTTTCAAAAACAATTTTCTTTTGTACAGAAAATAAAGCAAGACAAGTTGGACAAAGGTTACCGACAAAGTGGTAAACACGGGTTGCCAAAGGAGCGGTAAAAATTCGATTAGACCTCCAAACACAAACTCGGCAGTATGCTTGAAATTTACCAAACCTTCGGAAGCCATATAAATCAGGATAGAATTCGAACCTATCAACAGTAAAGGAAATGCCCATTTTTGGAAGCCCAATACGTCAATTATCCAATAGAAAAAGGTGAAAAACAAAATACTGAATCCACCAACAAAACACACAAAAGAGCTTGTCCACAGGCGTTTATTGATAGGAAAATCATAGTTCCAAAGCGCTCCAATACCAATCAAAATGAGTGCAGCGGCAACCATTATTACTATTTTTTCATTTGCCGAAAATATATTTTTGGATTTCAAAAAGGTTCCCAAAAACATTCCCAACAAAGCGGTGGCAATGGCCGGTATCGTAGAAAACAAACCTTCGGGATCATAGACCTTGCTGTGCAATCTTCCCGGCAGGAACTGTTGGTCAAAATAACTCGAAAAGGAAGCTTCCGGTGTTAAAATACCAGCCCCAAAATTAGGGACTGGCACTAACTTCAAAACTAAATAGTAACCAACCAAAATTCCTATTAGCCAAAAAAGTTGTTTTTTTAAATCAAAATTCAAATAGATGATGCCGGCAAAAAACCAAGCCAAGCCAATGCGTCCCAACACGCTGGCAAAACGAGTTTGATCGTAGCCGTCAAACCGCAATAGTCCATTCACCACAAATCCCAAAAACAGTAAAATACAAGTCCTTTTCAGCATCGAGCCGTATATTTTTTGCTTTTCTTTTGAAGGCAATTCCGCTGGAGTATTTACACCTGCGATACTCATTTTCTTCTCGAAAGAATAGGGCATCGAAACCCCGGCAACGAAGAGGAAAATGGGAAATATCATGTCATAAAACGTAATGCCGTTCCAATCCGTATGATGCAATTGTGATGACATCCATACAAAAACAGGAATTGGGGCGGCCTTGGCCAAAGCGTGAATAATGTGTTCGCCGCTCATGATCCAAAACATGACAAACCCTCTCAAGACGTCCAAAGAAACCAGTCTTCCATTTGTTGTATTTCCCATATTATTTTTGCTTAAAAGTGTATTTCAATTATTGATCTCCTTCAAAAAAAATCAATAATTTTAGCATTATTTTTTTATGACACATCGATACAATTTGGCATAAGTATGACAGGATGATTGTTTTTGGAACAATCTCCATTTTGTATCAGTACCATGCTTTAATTGGCTATTCTATTGGTTTTATGACAAATCCGTAGCTGTATTCATTTTGTTTCAACAAATAGGGTTCGTGTGGATATTCGCCCCAACTATTGTCTCCTCCCAATCCACGCTGGGCTAAATCGACACAAACCACGACCTCGTTTCTAGGAGTGATATCGCTCAAGTGTTGGTTCTTTTTGGATAATCCCGGGTCGAAATCACTTGGATAATTATTCAAAGTACTCACACACAAAGGCTGCAATCCCTTTATTTCAAGACCTTTGCCGTCACTATTTAAAAGTGTAAACCAACGAACATCCGTTTTATATCCATTCTCTTGCGGACGGGTGTAAGGCACATATTGGTCTGCCACTTTACTTTTATAAATCCCTTTGAGCGCCGATTCATTCCTGTCCGGATAATTTTCCCAAGGGCCTCTTCCGTAATAATCCAGATTTTCCAGAGCCTTTTTAAGAGAGAAAATCATCCCGAAACGCGGCATGTCCGGCAATGGAGCATTTCCTTTTTTATAAGACGGTTGCACTTCCAAAGACCCGTCATTCCCCAACGAATATTTGATGGTGTAATCCGAAAAAACATCGTTCAGTTTCATTGTTGCCACAACACAAGTTTTTCCATTTTCCTCCACCACTTGAATCGTTTCCAATGTGCAATTCTTGCCTGCCGCTCTCCATACATTGTTTCTCATTGGCATTTTATTACCAAAATCATTGTCTGTTGGTGCTCTCCAAAAATTGGGTTCCGGATATTGATTGAAATATTCCTGTCCTTTTGAACTGTAATGTGAAATCAAACCCGTCTTTTTGCTGATCTTGACCACAACATTATTGGCACTCAAAACAAATTCTTTTGATTCTTCTTTAATGTTTGAAGATGGTTTTACGAATTCCGGTTTCGCAAAATAATTTCCACTTTCTATGACAAATTGTTCCCTGGCAATTTCAAAATTCTGGGGCAACAATTCCGATCCTGTTTTAGTATAGGCAAAAACATTCAACAGATATTCAACACCCGGTTTTGATGACAATTTTGGCAAATCGATTTTAAATTGTTTTTTTGATTTTGGGTTTAAAGTGACGGCAATTGTACCTTCTTTTATGGACTTTCCGTTTTCCAACACTTGGTATTTGAAATTGTATTGATTCAAATTGGTAAAGCCAAAATCGTTTATGATTTCAATCACGCCATTTTTGACATCGATGGCTTGAAACAAAATATCCTGATAGACTTTTTTCACTTCGAATGCTCCCGGATGTGGCGTTCTGTCTGGCCAAACCAATCCGTTGTGACAAAAATTTTCGTCATTGGTATAATTCTGGCTTCCCAAATCGCCTCCATAAGCCCAATAGTGGCGTCCTGCTTCGTCTTTCATTTCGAATCCTTGATCTACCCAATCCCAAATAAATCCGCCTTGCATATTTTTGCTGCCGCGAATAATATCCCAATATTCCTGAAAATTTCCGCTGCTGTTCCCCATGGCGTGCGAGTACTCACACATAATAAATGGTCGGTCCACTTGCTTGCGTGCCGCATATTCTTTCATATAGGCAATTGTTGGATACATCGGGCAAACAACATCTGTATTTTCGTTTTCCTTTGCTTGCTCAAACTGAACCAATCGGGTTTTATCCCTGTTTTTTATCCATTTGTAAGCATCATGAAAAACCGATCCATTCGCACTTTCATTTCCTAATGACCAAATGATTACAGAAGGTGCATTTTTGTCCCTTTCGACCAAACTATAAATTCTGTCCATATGGGCTGCGTGCCATTCCGGAAGATGACCAGGATTAGTTTTTGGGTTCATGAAACTTTGACCTTCCACTCCCATTCCATGGCTTTCGATATTGGCCTCGTCCACTAGAAATATTCCGTATTTATTGCACAATTTTACCCATAACAAATTGTTGGGATAATGACTGCAACGCACCGAATTGATGTTTAGTTGTTTCATCATCTTGATGTCTTTCATCATGGTCGCTTCATCTTGATAATGCCCCGTTACGGGATTGTGCTCGTGAATATTCACGCCATGCACCATTATTCTGACTCCGTTTACCAATAATTGTCCACTCTTCAATTCTACTTTTCGGAATCCTATTTGGGTGGAAACAGTTTCTATTATAGTTCCTTTTTCACTTTTTAAAGTAAGCAGCAAAGTATATAAATTAGGGGCTTCGTTGCTCCATAATTTTGGATTGGAAACATTTTGGGCAATGTTGACTGTTTGGGTTTTATTGGCCGCAAAATTGACTTTTAAATCTTTGACAAAAATATATTTCCCTGAAGCATCGACTAATTTGGCTTCCAGTTTTTGATTATTTATGGCTGCAGAAGTCAGGTTTTTCAAATTAACTTCTACATTTAAACTTCCGTTTTTGTAATTGGAATCCAAATCGGGCTTTGCAAAAAAATCAGCAATGCGAATGTCGTTGGTGCTATACAAATAAACATTTCGGTCAATACCTGAAAGTCTCCAGAAATCTTGGTCTTCGAGATAAGAGCCATCGCTCCATCTATAAACTTCAACGGAAACATCATTTTTTCCCGGCTTTAGATAGTTGGTAATGTCGAATTCGGCAGGACTTTTGGTGTTTTCCACATAGCCCGCTTTTTGGCCGTTAATCCAAATGTACATGGCCGAAGTTCCTGCTTCAAAATGAAGATACACATGACGATTATTCCAATTATCAGGCAAAACAAAACCTCTTTTGTATGAACCAACAGGATTGTCGGAATGGTTGATAAAAGGAGGATTCCTTTCGAAAGGATACGTAATATTGGTGTAAATTGGAATTCCAAAACCATTCAATTCCCAATTGGACGGCACTTGAAGTTCCTTCCAGTTTGTAGTGCTGAAATCTGGTTTATAGAAATCTTTTGGACGCTGATCCGGTGTTGGCGACCAAGAAAATTTCCATTTTCCATTCAATGAAAAATACCAAGGAGAACTGTCATAATTATCGCTTATGGCCGATGTTTCGTCTGCATAAGGAAGAAATGCCGCTCGTGCCGGTTCCCGATTAATCTGGAATACTTCCGGGTTTTCCCAATCGTTTCCACTGTTTTTTTCTTGAGCCGAAACAGTTGTCCCATAAATGGCGAACAGGCACAATAAAAGTATTCTGGTTTTGATTTTCTTCATTTATTTTTATTCTCGTTATCGTTTTTATTTTTTAAAAACTGAGTTTCTCCGGCAAATATTTGGCCACTAATTCCTTGTAATAAGGAAGCAAAGCTTTCACGTCTGGCTTTACTGGCGCCTTTGTATATAAATCATACGGATTGAACTTTTTGACCCATTCAAACATTTCCACGTCTTTCTCATTCATTAAATGAGCATAGGCATTTTCTCTGTGTTGCGCGTAAAACGAATGGTATCGAATCATGTACAAAGCGGGTTCAGGCAAATAATCCCTCATGATTTGATACAGATATTCGTCATGTCCCCAACTCATTTTCACTTTGTCGAGTCCACAATTTTCAGAATAAATTCCCAATTTGGTATTGAATCGCTCATCTGTGTAATCTGGATTTTCCTTGAAAAATTCAGGGTAAACAATCTTGTCCGAATAAGCGCAACCCACCGGAAAGGTATCTCCCACCACTGCCCATTGCGGTTCTCCAAACAGGCACAGAACTTTTCCCAAATCATGCAAAAAACCCGTAAGCACAAACCAATCTGGATGTCCATCAGCACGAATTGCCTCGGAAGTTTGTAAAAGATGTTGGGTTTGGTCTAAATCGATGTCCGGATCACTGTCGTCAACCAGCGTGTTCAAAAAATCGACCGCTTCCCAAATAGACATTTGTTTTTTATTGAACTGCAGGAATTCCTCCTCTTTGCTGCATACAAAATCATAAGTTTGATAAGTGTGATTCATTCTGTAAAACTCCTTAACAGTTTCAACCCTTTCAGAATCGACATAATTCCTGAACTCTTCCTTTTCTTTTACATTTTCTGTTGGATCCGGATAACGTCTCAATAAATCATCTTCCCATTCGTCCAAATTTTTCAGCGGCTTATCCGTATCGATTATCTTTTTCATAACAATTAATTAAAGTTTACAAGACAAAAATAGAATAACAGCCAGCAAATGAAATGGACTAATCCATCAAAAATATGGATAGATTTTATTTAATGATGATTTCATAACACTAATAAAACATTAGATATTAATTGATTAACTTGCTTGGCGGAAAACCAAACTGTTTTTTGAAACATCGACTGAAATACAAGGGATCGTTAAAGCCTACCAAATCGGTTACTTCGGAAACATTGTATTTTTTTGTTTTCAGCAGTTGTGCAGCTTTTTTCAAACGTATGGTTCTAATGAATTCATTCGGGGCCAAATCGGTCAATTCTTTAATTTTTCGGTATAATTTTGAGGAACTGACTCCCAATTTATCACACAGGAATTCTGTTGACAATTCCAGTTCGCTTATATTATCGTTTATTAAATTCGTGACTTTTGCCATAAAATCTTCGTCAATGGGAGAATGGGTCAGCAAACCTATCTTGCTTTCGACTTCGCCGGAGAATTTTGCCTTTAATTCCAATCTTGATTTAATCATGTTCTCGATGATTGTTTTAAGTAACGAAGGTTCGAATGGCTTTACTACATAGCCATCGGCACCAACGCCATATCCTTTTACCTTGTCATCGTTTTCAGAAAGAGCCGTTAATAAAATAACAGGAATGTGGCTTATAAACTCGTCATTTTTTAGTTCTCTGCAAAAATCGAGACCATTCATTACCGGCATCATGACATCGGCAACACACAGGACGGGTTTTATTTGGCGGCAAATTTTAAGTCCTTCCTCTCCATTTTCGGCATCATAAACCTTGTAATAATCGGATAAATAATCGACCAGATATTTCCGGAGTTCCGTATTGTCTTCCACAACCAATATTTTTTGTTTCAACTCGGTGTTTTGAAGTATTTTCTTGATCGACTTTTCAGGAAGAGGCATACTTTGATTGTCGTTTTTCAAAACATATTCGAATACTTCCTTGTCATTATAAAAACTGCGGTCAATTGGTATTTCAACCGTAAAGATACTTCCCTTGCCGGGCGTACTTTCCACTCTTATGATTCCCTTATGAAGTGCCACCAACGATTTTACCAACGACAAACCAATCCCTGATCCGGTATTGTGTTCTTTGCTGTTGGTCACTTGATAAAAGCGCTTGAAAATTTTTTCTTGGCTTTTCAAAGGGATTCCTATCCCGTTGTCGCTCACTTCAACAACCAATAATCCATCAACTCCGTCTTTCAGCCTGATAAACATGTCTACATTGCCATAGTTATCGGTGAACTTCAAGGCATTGGACAAAAGGTTGTACAGGATTTTATCGTACTTGTCATTGTCTATCCAGCCCGTTATGTCTTCGTTTTCAGTATTAAAATTTAAAGTGATGTTTTTGTTGTAAGCCAGTTCTTCAAAGGAATCAAAAATATTCTTGGAATAGGCTACAATGTCTGTTTTGGAAACTTTGAGTTTTAATTCTCCTGCTTGTGCTTTTCTAAAATCGAGTACTTGGTTGACCAAGTTTAGCAATCTGCTGGCGTTTTGATGAATCAAATTAAACCTGCTTTTTTGATATTCGGTTGCATTTTCGTCCTCCATCAATTGTTTGGCTGGGCCTAAAATTAGGGTTAAAGGCGTTCTCAATTCGTGGGAGATATTGGTAAAAAACCGCAGTTTTTCATTGTTTAATTTGATGTCATGTTCTCGATTTACTTTTTCAGTCAGTAATTCTTGTTTTAATCGGATGCGATTTCTAACTTCTCTTTTAACAAAATAAAAAATAAAAAACAATAACACCAAAAACAACAACAATGCCGTTGGTGTCAACCAAAATGGAGGCAAAACCTTTATTTGATAAGAAGCCACCTTGCTCCAATGTCCATCACTGTTACTGGACATAATTTTAAACACGTAATTCCCAGGATAAAGGTTGGTATATTGCACCGTTCTCGAATTGCTGTTGGTGGTGATCCAATCCTTGTCGAAACCCTCCAGCATGTATTGAAACTTGTTCAGTTTTTCGTTTGCAAACGATGGAACCGAAAATTGGAGCGAAAAATTTCGGTTTTTATAATCCAATTCAATTTTTCTGTCGTAATTAAAATCTTTGACCAATGGAACTTGTCCGTTGATTTCCATTCCGGGAAACACTTCTTCGTTCTGGATTTTGAATTCCGTAATAATAGGTGTGGGTGACCAATTATTTTTTTTCATGGTATGGGGCGAAAAATAAATAATGCCGTTTTTGCCCCCTAAATAAATTTTTGAGTCCTTAAAACTAAAAAAACCACTGGAACTAAAAACATCCAATCTATTGCCACTATTGACATAGTAAACGTTAATGTCTTTTAAATCTGCTCTTATCCATGCAATACTGTTGTTGTTGATATTTAGCCATAAATCTCCGTTGGCATCCGTCAACATGTCCGTAATCCACTTTCCCGAGAGTTCCTTGAGATGTGAAATGGGTTTGAAAGTGTTTTTTGAAGGCTCATAAACACACAAACCATAACGGGTAGAAGCCCAAATCGTACCTTTTTTGTCTATCATGACATCACTGACATTATCGTCATAAGGCATCCCATTTTCTTTTTTGGAAAGCGATTTATAGGTTTCTATTTTGCCGGATGTACTATTGTATCGCACCACACCGGTTTCTGTGGCAAACCAAATATTGTTCTTGTTGTCCTTTTCTATGGCATTGATTTGAAATCCGGGCAATAATTTGCCTTTGGAAACTTGAACTTCTAAAGTATTCGTATTTAAAACAACAGCACCTTCACCAAAAGACCCCACCATCATCGTTTGTGGACCAATCCTGCAAAAAGCAAACAAAGCCGAGGATTCAAAGCCCAAACTAATCTCTTTTGAAGCATTTGTAGCGTAATTATAAACCATCAAATTACCATTCCAAAGTCCGCAATAAAAAATCTTTCCATCCTCCGAATAAATACTGGCGATATCCTTGTCGCTATTATACAAAGGCTTAAAACCATTGGCATTGGAGATAAAAAGTCCGTTGTGGCTGGTGGCAACAATTACTTTTTCGTCATAAGTTTTGGCAAAACCTCTTATGCGGGGAGCTTGATTGCCTATATAACGGGAGATGTCTTTGATGAGCGTGAACTGGTTTTCGTAAGGATCGTATTTATCCAGTCCGTCTTCTGTTCCTATCCAAAGCACTCCGGATGCATCAAAATACAAAGCCGAAACCAAATTATCGACTATGGAAGTGTCTTCCGACAATACCGAATAATACCATTTGTAATCCCCTTTTTGGATATCTTCCAATTGCTTGCAGACCAACAATCCTCCTAAAGTACCCACCCAATATTTACCATCCGGTGCTCGGGCCACCGACAAAAAATACGGTCCCAAACTTCCCCTAATTTCCTTGTTTTCGATATACAAATTTACAAATCGATCGTTTTTTTTGTCTAATTTGTAAAGTCCTTGACGTGTTCCCACAAAAATATCGGACTTGGCATCTTCATAAATAAAATTGACGTAAGGATTCTTCGCAGTAGAATTTGGAACAAAGAGTGTGTAATCATTGATTCTCACGATGGCGCCTTTAGAGTCCATGGTGATTTTGGCCACGGATCCTTTTTCATAACTACCAATCCAGATATTCCCTTTCTTGTCTTCAAAAATTTCTTTTACATAATCAAAACCCCTGATTGGAATTTTTTCAAACCTATTTTCTTTCAAAAAAAACATGTAAAGTCCCTTGGTTTTCGTGCCAACCCAAACCCTTTTGAATTTGTCCACATAAACCGATCGAATCTCTTCTTCCGGCAAACTGTTCGGGTCGTCTTTTTTGGAAAAAAAAGTGGTAAAAACTTGGGTATCCAATTTAAAAAGGGTCAAACCTTTTCGGGTTCCTATCCACAAGTTGTTCGATTCTTCATCCAGTTCCAATGCCGTGATGTCGTCATTGTACAATTTATTGGCACTGGCCGAAGAACTCATGTAATTCTTGAATTGATAGCCGTCAAAACGATTCAATCCCGAGAAAGTTCCCAACCATAAAAAACCTTTTTTGTCTTGTACAATATGCCTCACGGAGTTGTGCGACAAACCATTGTTGTCATTGTAATGCGTGAATTTTATATTCTGGGAATGAGAATAAAAAGTGATTAAACTAAAGAATAATAATAAAAAATTCGGTTTCATAAAATGAATTATAGATGCAATTTACTGTTTTTAAACCAATAAACTTAACTCCATCAAGGATTTATTCGGTCTATTTGGTTTGTATTCAAGTTGATTTTAAAATGATTTGAAGGTTGTCCTTTCATTGTTTTTTGGACTATTTTTGCCCATAAAACAAATTGTGCATTGCCTGATTTTTCGAGTTGTTCGCAAACTATTTGGTATTGTTTCAATCTATTGTTGCCTATTTCCGGTAAGGCCAATTCATCGGCGTTTTTCAATCTGTAAAAGTCGAAAATCATGTCAAAACCAGTCCAGGATTCAAAATCGTGAATGGTCAAATTATTGGATGATAAGGCTGCTTCAATTTCTAAATTATTCTTGTTGATTTGCAATAAATCCTTGCCGGAAAGTTTTAAGATGGAAGCCAAAAACGCAACGGGAAAATCTTCGGGCAAAAATCGAAGCCGCACTAATTCTTTCAAATGCCAAAGCGTGAAATCCTCATAATCTTTGGCTTTCAGAATATCTTTGTTCCAAATACTTTGACTTTTTATGTTTTGCAAATGGGCATATTCTTCTTCATAAAAAGGAAACAAACTGCTGAACTTTGGAACCGAACTAACCACGACCGTTTCTATCTCCACTTCTGAATTGGAATGAATGGTCAGTATTTTATAAGCCGGTTTATAGGCCGCCAACGAAGGTGTTTGGATATTGAACAAGGTATTGCCTTTTGCCGTTGTTCGCACTCCCGTATCGTTGATGTGCATGTGTCCGCCAAAATGGATTTGGATGCCCGCATCGGCAAATGTTTGGGCCACCTCTTCGTTGGGCACTCTTTCGAGTTGCATTTTATTGGAACCAAACAACAATTTCATTTCCGGTGAGGCATCATCATTAAAATCGACCATTGGGTAATGGCTGAAGGCTATCAATATTTTTCCTTTTTGTTTCGCTTCCGCCGCGACTTTTCTGACCCAATTGATCAAATGATTTTTATACAAAAACACGTTGTTGTATCCAATGCTGGCTCCAGAAAAATCGTGGGGATTATCAATCAAACCCGACAACTTTTCGTTGGGAACATAGGCATTCGCATCTATCGCCAAAAGCCAAATTCCCTTGATGGGTTCAACCAAATAACTGGCGTCTGGAAGGGATAAATTGGTATTTTTAAGACTGTAAATTCTTTTTTGTAATGCAGATTCTGCCAAAGCCAGATCAAAATTATAGCTTTCGTACCCATAACTTGAAAAAGGAGTTTCCCAATACAAATAGCTTTTTTGGGGAAAGAAACCGAAACCAGCCATTTCATTCAAGGTTTCTTTATAACCCCAGTTTTTGATGTCGGAAGTGATGATGGGTTCCAATTCGTGTTCGTCCGAGTTGGTTTTTGAACTGCTGATAATTTGTTCTTTTCCGTCCTTGCCCAAAAAATCGGTTTTGGCGGCTTCTTGGGAAAAAGGTCTTACCACGTCGTGATTTCCTGTTGTCACGAAAAAAGACATTCCGTGTTTTTTGGTGTATTCGTCCAATATTTTTCGCAATCCCCTGACGTGAATAGGTTGTCCGTCATCGCTAAAATCGCCCGGAAGCACCACTTGTTTGATTCCTCTTTTTGAAATGTCGTTTAAAGCTTCAATAAAGGCAAAATAGTTTTCGTTGAAAATTCGGGTGGAATGCAATTGCGAATTCATCGTTCGGATATTGGCATATTCACCCGTTACCGGATTTTTGATTCCTTGGTACTTATTGTCTTGAAATTTCCCAAAAATATCCTGTAAATGAACATCGGCAATAAAAGCAATTTGTACCTTTTTTTGATCTGTTTGCTGTATCGATTTACAAGCAGATAAAAAAAGCAGTAGCAGTATAAAACCCGATATTCTTGACATATAACTTTATTTTTCTAAATTATTTATTCTGGATTTTTAATTTTTGATTTACTAATTCTTCATCCAAAGTTGATGAAGTCACCGCTTTTAAAACGACTTGACTGCTTTTCTCTTTTGGTAAATCAATTTGTGTCATTTTCAAATTTTGAACATCATCAAAAACAAAGGCAGGCCTGAAATCAGTATCGTCTAAAGTAATTTTGATGTTTTTGAAACTAATTCCATTGACGTGTCGCACATAAAAACCATAAGCCGGCAATTCCCCAAACATCGAAAATTCTGGATAGTCTTTTGCGGCTTCCGGCACTTGATTCAAGCGGCTTAACGGAATATACGCCATTCCTTTAGTGGCTCTACCAGGATACGAAATAGTAATGTTTTCAAGACTTACATTTTCTATTTTGTATCCTGGAATCCCAACAATTGACGATGGAAATGGATTGTGGAAAAAATCGACTTCCGGCCCTCTTAAATCGTAATTTATATCCGGTCGCCCAAAAGGCACTTGCACATTTATATTTTTGATACTCAGATTTTTGATGCTTCCGGGTTTGTCACCGCTTCGTTGTCCCAAGCGAATAAAAATGGCATTCCCAGTATTTACGGCATCGATGTTCGAAACATCAATATTTTCTATAATCGCACCGTCAACGGATTCTATGGCAATAGCCGATCGAAACGTGTCGTAAACCTTGATGTCCTTGATGACAACATTTTTGAATCCACCAAAGGAAGCTGTGCCAAATTTTATCGCACTGGCACTGGATTTAATGGTACAATTGGCAATATAAATCGAATCGTTGGAATATCCCGGATAGTATGATTTCAAGCAAATACCGTCATCGGCAGCGTTGATGTCGCAATTGACCACCTTCACATTCTTGCAATCCGTGATGTCTATGCCGTCATTGTTCCAATACGAGCGATTGACGATGGTCAACTTATCCAGAGTAAGATTAGAACACAACTCGAAAGACAAACCCCAACAGGAAGCTTCCCCTACTTTCAAACCTTCGATTAAAACGGAATCACATTGCGAGAAGCGAAACAATTTGGGTCTCATCGTTTCATTGGGCCTGTTTCTACGAAGGTTGTATTTTGGATCTATGGCAACGCCGGCGTGATGAAGACTGTCGATATTCAACGCCAATTGCAAACCTTGTCCGTCAATCGTTCCTTTTCCCTTAATGGCGATGTTGTTTGCTTTATTGGCCAAAATTAAAGCCATTTGTGAATTGTCGTCGGCTTTGGGTGAAATTGGTCTGCCGACAAAAGCCATATTCGAATAATCCTTGGGATTGGTGCTTCCCAACAAGACCGCTTCTTCTTCAAAATACAGGCCCACGTTGCTCTTCATTACAATGCTGCCGGACAAAAAACGGCCTTTTGGAAAAATTACTTGTCCCCCTTTATTTTTAAAAGCGGCATCAATTGCTTTTTGAATGGCTATCGTATTGACGGTTTTGCCGTCTGCTTTTGCTCCATAATTCGTAATTAAAAACTCCTTTGGGTTTTTGGTAGTTTTTTGTGCTTGGCTTTCAAAACCAAACAAAAAAAGACTCATTAATAAAGCAGTAAAAATCAGTTTCGGATTTATTTTCAACATTGCATTTCAATAACATTTAAATTAAATCATTTTTAACACAAAAATCTAACAATCAACAAAGTAAATCAATTAATTCAATCATTTTCACCTAAAAAAAAGCAAAAAAAGAGTACACAGATGACACCGATTGATTAAATAAAAAATTGATTTTCAACTTTCAATCCCTTAAAATTCGTTTCATCTGTGCACTATTTTTTGCTTTTCAGTATTTCAAAATCCTACAAAAAATAAAGCGCCATTTTTTGCCTTATTTGATGTAAGCTTCCAATTTATCCAAAGTATTTATTTCAGTTTCCCTGGCACAAGCCGACACTATTTCGGTCGCCAAGTGTTTTGTTGGTTTTGAGATCAATAAATACTGTTTTCCATCATCGGAATTTTTCACGTAATCTTTAGGATTATATCTTATGGCCGCGCCCACTTCAATAATCTCGGCAGCCACGTCTTCAGGATGTTTCCCCCAAACGGCGATATAATTCGCTCCTTTTTTGGTTTCGAAACCTTTAAAATAATTCACTCCCGTAACAAACTGGACTTTTTCTCCACTTAAACTAAAAGCTTCCACTTTAGCCTCTCTTTTGTCGGAAAACACGGTTACACGAACCATGATGTCCACTTTTTTTCCTTTGTAGGAAACTCCTTTGGAAATCATTTCCATCCATGAAGTCGTATCTGTTTTTCCAACACGAGCCAAACGATTGGTTACTGGATTCAACGGAACCACTTTTGCTCCGTCCCAAAGGCGTACACCGCCCAAACCTACCGTAGCTCCAACTTTATAATAATCTGCTCCCCATCCTTCTTTTTGTTGTTCCGGTGTTGGATACCAATGGGCTTGTTTCAACTCCAACCCTTGTTTTGCTTTATTGTAAACGTCGATGGCCACTTTATCGCTAAAATAGATTCTCAATGCCATCCATTGGTTTTCGACTGCTGGTCCATGATGCCCAATTACGGAGTACAAATCACCCGATTCTGAACCAATATCAGTCAAATAACTTATTTTTTCGGCCTTCATGTACAAACTGGTGTCTGTATTATTTTGTCCAAAACAAGTACAACAAAACAGCAAAGCAGCCATAAATGATAATTTCATAATTTCAATTATTTATTGATTAAACTTAATTTTCCGTAAAATTAAGTAAACTTTCTGCAATGCTGGAAGAATTCTTGCATTATTAAGAAATCGTCATTTTGTGATGAAAAGGCGTGAATCCCGTAATGTAAACGTGCACTCCATCAGTGCGCAAAGTTCCTTGATGATAGGTATATTCTTCGCTGTCCAAATTATTTATGCTGCGATGTTCCACCTTTCCAGGTCCAAACTGAATGGTATCTGCTCCCATAGCCAATTGACCCAGTCCCGAATTCAAAAAATAATTACCTTTTTCGTCCTTTTCGGCACCCGTTATCGTACTTCCTTCTTTAAAACACATTTCTATGGTCACTTCAACATTGGGTGGGCCATCCACTTTAAAATCTATATCTAAAGAACCATTATTTTCAGTAACTTCAATCACGGTAATTTGTGTTTTTACATTGCTTTTTGTTCGGGAACCAAATTCCATTTTATTCCAAAATCGTCCATCCTGTGAAGGCGACAAGGTATAATCGGCATCGGCTTTGCGGAATTCTGGCGCTAGAGGCTGGTAATAATCCCCTTCCTTGGTTTCTATCAAAATGTATTTATTTCCTTCTTTAACCATGCCGTCAGCACTGAAATAGCCCAACCTGAAAAACGAAGTCGAAAGACGCATGTATTTCAATATTGCCTCGCCCTTTCGATACGTCAAAAAGTTGGGATTGGACGATCTGCCGGAAACAATCATTACCGGTTTATCATTACCACCAAAAAGTGTTATGGCAGTTTTATCGCGCCTTATTCTGGCCAAATTCGATAATGCAAAAAACTTCTCATAATTATGCTCCACATTGGCGACAGCCGGAAGTGGCTGCTGAAGTTCTCTGTTTTCCATAAAAAACAACAACGAACCCGATAGTGTATCGGTAGTGAAATCAGGAAGATTTTCGATCAATTTAGCCATATAAACAAAGATTGGATTGCCGGTATGAATGGCCATATAACGGTATTGCAAATAATATTTCGAAACGTTGATGTCCATGAATTGATCCTGCCTTCTGGAATCAAGGGTAACCAAATCGCCGTTGGGTTCTGTGTGATAATAATAGGCAGTCAGGTTTTTTTGAACGATATCCAATAATTCCGGTTTGTTCAGCAACTTTGCCATAGTAATCAATGCTTTGTCGATAACCCCTGAGTAAACACCACTTCTTTCCGAATAATGTCCATCGGCATCGATATAAATTCCTTCAGCCAGCCATTGTTCAATTCTTCGAACATATTTGGCATCCGGATACAGGGAATTGATGTTGGCCAAAGCCGCACTAACCACCCATCGGTGATTGGGTGTATGCACGCCTCCGGTTACCATAGCTTCTCCTGCATTGACAATAAAGGTTTTGAATTTATCCCTTAAACCATCTAAATCTTTCTGTTTTTCCAGATTCAACACTGCCGCTGCAGGGCAAATATATTCCAAAATAAAGGCGGTATCTGGAGGTGATTGACGGTTTCCTCCGGCATCCAATGTACCATCGGGATATTGCTCCTTCAACATTACATCCATTAACTGATTCAATTGCTCAGCTACAACTTTGGACTTGTAATATACCGATTCCGAGTGCGAAATCGAAGCAGTCATCACGGTTATGGCTCCTGCCAATGGTCGAAAATTACTGATTCTGATTGTAGAATTTAACATTCCTTTATTCAAAAGACTTTTCACTTTGGCATCATTGTTCAAAAGGAGACTTTTCATCAATTGAACATCTATTTTTGGCTGACTATTGTTTGAAAAAAAATCATTTGCCAAAGCAAAATCACTGACCAAAGCTCCCGCTAATGTCAGTCCTCCTAGTCTGATAAATTTTCCACGACTCATTTGATTTTTCATACTCTTGGTTTCAGTTCGTTAATGAAAATGACATAGCATTTACTTGTCCTCAATTTTTACAAGTGTAAAATTTATTCCCAATGGATTTTTGGTCATTTTACAAATTAATGGGTAATCCGCATTTTTCACGATCCACATTTCGGTTTCATCTATCTGCGCCACCACGTGCAATGTATCAACTGGTTTTCCGTCCAATGCAAAACTGTTTTTATCCGCATTTTCATCTAAAACATAGGTGGTATTATTATAAACAAACTTCTTGTTTTTCAGCAACTCTTGGTAGGCCGATTGTGAAATCATGAAATAAGTTTCCGTTGGTTTCAACGCCAAAACAGGCGCAAATTCTCCTTGGTTAAAACTTAAGGCATTGCCGTTTTTCAATGCTTCGGGCATAATTACAATGCTGCTTTTTACGCCTCGGGTTTCTAAATCCAAAACCAGATTATCATTAGTTATTTTGGAGGTCAAAGTCAAGGTTCTGGTTTGCCCGTGTAATTTACAGACATAATTCAATGCCGTATTATTTTTGATTGTGGGAATAAAACCTTGCGCTGTCGCCAATTGAAAAAGGGAACAAAAAACGATTGTTATAATTGTATTTTTCATCTATGCTTATTTTGTTGGTGGTAAAATAGTAGTTCCCCAAGCCGAAGGTTTTGAATCCATTTCCAATATCAATTCGCCACCTTTAACGAGGTCTTCGTGCAAAATCCAAGCTTGGTTATACAGTTTCCCGTTCAACAAAGCCGATTTGACATACTTGTTTTTATCGCTTAAATTTTTGGCCGTAATCTTGAAACTTTTTCCGTCTTCCAACTGCAAAGTGGTTTCCTTGATTAACGGCGTATTTAATAAATAA
Source organism: Flavobacterium limnophilum (assembly GCF_027111315.2). GTDB lineage: Bacteria > Bacteroidota > Bacteroidia > Flavobacteriales > Flavobacteriaceae > Flavobacterium > Flavobacterium limnophilum. Next base: position 2,047,559 of record NZ_CP114289.2, read on the forward strand.
TAGGGCTGTCCAGCATTGGGATACAACCCCATCATGTGGAAAGCCAACCAAGAGGACATCGCCCCCGAATCGTCATTGCCCGGCAAACCTGCCCGAGAAGTATTGAAATTCTCTTTAATGATTCCCTTGATTCGGTCACTACTCAAATACGGTTTTCCAATCCAATGATACATCGTGGGTGCCAAAAAAGAAGGCTCATTCGATACATCATACAATTTGTTGTCAAAAAAAGTGTCCAATCTTTTTTGGAAAGCCAAATCGCCACCTAATCTACGAACCACTTCGGGTAAATCGTGCGGAATACTCAACGAATATTCCCAAGAAGTTCCTTCATAGAAAAACACGCACCAATGGCACACATACCAAGGCGATTCCGTAATTGTTGGAGTAAATCTAAAGGAAGGCTTTTGAATTTTTGATTCCCCAAAAGGAACATCATCCAACCATTTTCCGGAAGCATCTTTAGGCATAATAAAACCTTTCGTGCCATTATTTTCATAATCGGCTCGCCATAAATTTTTCCAATTATCGGCTTGTTTGATGTATCTATTATAAATATCCAGATGATTCAATCCTTTGGCAACGGTGGCAATATTATAATCGTTGTACGCATAATCAACGGTGCGATTTCCTGCGCGGTCTGTGCCATAAGGAACATAACCCAATCGCAAATAATCCAACAATCCGCCCCTGCCTTCTCGCTCTTCATTGCCTCCCGGAGGAACTTCGGCATCTTTAAGCATGGCTTTCAATGCCAATTCATAATCAATTCCTTTCAAGTTTTTTACAAAGGCATCGGCAATAACGGTTTCGGCATTTGAACCACCTTGAGTTCGACCATTGTCGTTGCCGCTTCTACCTTCCGGCAAATAACCTTCCCGTTTGTAAATGTTCAACATAGCGTTGACAATTTCCACTTGTCGCTTGGAATCAATCAACGTAATCAAAGGGCTGGATGTTCTGAAAGTGTCCCAAATACAATAAAAATCATCGTAATAGGGTTCATTATTCGTCCATAAAGGATTTTCTCCTGTTCGGTTTACCGGCATTATCATCGTGTGGTACAAGCCCGTGTAAAACATTTTTTTGTACTCGTCAGAAGTGTCGGGCGAAAGTTTGATGCGACCCAACAATTGCTCCCATTTGTTTTCCAAAGCCGATAAAACGGCATTAAAATTCCAATGCGGAATTTCCACTTGAATATTGTTTTTGGCTTTTAATTCACTCAAAAAGGAGATTCCAATTTTTACGTTCAACTCTTGTTTTCCATCTTTTCCAAAAGAAAGCAAGGCAGCCGTTTTTTTCCCGGAATCAAATTGAGCCGATTCATTGGCGTAGAATTTACCGTCTTTCCATGTAACATATTTGGCAATGGGTTGGTCGAAAACAGCCCAAAAATAAACCGTATAGGCACGACCGTTGTTCCAACCGCCTCGAATTCGGCTGTAGCCTCTCACTTCGGTATCGGAAACAATTTCGATTTGGGAACCCACAAATTGTTGTGCCTCCCTTCCATCGGGTTCTGGTTGTTCTCCCAAGAAAAATCCCGGGTCAATTTTCAATTCTTTGGACGCATTTTTTGGATATGTAATGCGATAAAACGAAACTTTCTCGGCTGTCGTTATTTCGGTTTTGATCCGGCTTCCTTTGAAAACAGTTTCATAATAACCCAGTTTCACCTGTTCTTCTTCTCTAAATGCAGCTTGGTCCAATTTATCCAAGGCTCCGGAAAAAGGCATGATTTGGATGTTCCCGTATTTGGGACCACCGCCCGTTCCGCTGACGTGAACTTGGCTGAATCCCGTAACTTCCGTTGGTAAAGGCAACCAGCCACTATTGGGTCTCACCGTGCAATCCGGACTTGGTTTTACCATCCCGTAAGGACAGGAAGGACCAATAAACACTCTTCCGTCACCTTCCGAACCAATCATTGGATCCACGTAATTATGCAACTGGTTTTGGGCATTGATCGTTGTCGCAAAGAATAACGATGTCCCTAAAAAAAGTATCATTTTAGTATTCAATTTCATTTTCTTTTATGCTTTGAATTGGTTTGTTTTTTGTCGTTAATTAGTTCAAAAATAAAGTATTATTGCGTTGGTTTATTGGACATTTCCAAAATTAATTCGCCGCCATTTGTAATCTCGTCATGAGAAATGTTAAACTTTTTCACGGCTTTCTTGTTGAAGTTTATGGCATTGACATAAACGTTATCTGCACTATTGTTAAGCGCTTTAATGACGAACTTTTTACCCGGATAATATTTTGGATTCAGTTGAATGGAAACTTCATTGAATATCGGGCTGCCTATTTGGTACACCGGATTTTCATCTGTTCCTCCGTTCATTTGAAACAACCCAATTTTAAGCAGAACGTTCAAGCTTCCCATCAAACCTTGGTCTTCATCACCATTGTAACCGGTGTTGGTCGATAATCCGCTAAAGGTTTCTTTTACCACATTTCTTGTCCAATACTGGGTCAAATCCGGTCTTCCCAACAGGTTGAAAATATTGGAGGTTTGAATTGAAGGCTGGTTTCCAAAATTAATTGGAATCCGACTGTATTCGGGATGCAATTCGGCATCGTGCGAGTTTCCTGAAGTGAATTTCAACTTTTGGGCAGCTTCAAATTGGGTGTTCAATTTTGCCGCCGCTTTTTCTTTTCCTCCCATCAATGCTGCCAAACCGTCGATGTCGTGTGGCACAAACCAAGTGGATTGCGCACCATTCGACTCTATAAAACCATTTTCGTATTGATACGGATCGAAATTTTCGAGCCATTTATCGTCAACATTCTTGGGACGCATCCAGCCTATTGTTTGGTCAAAAACATTTTGATAATTTTTGGATCGAGTCCTAAAATAGTCGTAATCGTCTTGATGATTCAATTTCTTGGCCAATTGTGCCAAAGTCCAGTCCTGATAAGCATATTCCAAAGTCTGGCTGGCACCATCTTGATGGCTTCCAAATTTATTTCCTTCAGGAATTGGATAAGGAACATAGCCTTTTTCCATATAATATTTCAATCCTCCGCCAATGTTGGTATCGTGTTCATAACCCGCTTTTCCCATAATGCCGTTGAGCATGTGGTTCTTTTTGAGAGCCGTGTAAATGGATTCCAAATCGTCTTTTACCAAGCCTTTTTGGATGGCACTGACAATAAAAGGCGTTGATGAAGCCCCGGTCATCACAAAAGTATAATTCCCTCCCGAAGGGCCACGAGGAATCATCCCACCATCTTTATAATATTGCATTAACGAATGTACAAATTCCTCCATTATTTCGGGATAAACGAGTCCCCAAAGCGTGTTAATCGTCCACTGGGCTCCCCAAAAAGCATCCGAATTGTAGTGGTTGAATTTTGGTTTTCCATTTGTATCCAGCGGCAATTGTCCAATCCTGAAGTTTTTTCCCGTATTGTCTGGATAAGCACCATTGGCATCACTGATTATTTTTCGTCCTTGCAAAGCGTGCCATAAGTCTGTGTAAAATCTTCTTTGATCGGTTGCTGTTCCGCCTTCTACTTTAATTCTCCCCAACAAACTGTTCCATTCGGTTCTCGATTCTGCAATTACTTTGTCAAAATCCCAATGGGGCAATTCTTGTTGAATATTAATGTTGGCGTTTTCGACCGATGTATAAGAAATACCGACTTTCATCAATACTTTTTTAGTTGATTGACCTAAAGTGACCAAATAATTTCCTGTGCTTTTATCTTGTTCAATTGATGTTGTTGGCACATTCATCTTGATTTTAAAAAATACTGTCACTGGTTTTGGGCGTCTAAAATTTGGAGTCATTACCAATGTCCCGGAAAGTTCATAATCGTTGTTTTTTTCTAGAGTTCCATTTGTATTGTCGCAAGGCCCCAAAATGGTATTGAGATTAAAAAGGATGGCTTTTTGGGCATTTTCTGGAAATGCATATCTATGAAAACCCACTCTTTTGGTACTGGTCAATTCCGTGGTTATTTGGTATCTTTCAAGTATTAGAGAATGATATCCAGGAGTTATTTTTTCGGTTTCGTGACTGAATTTAGAATAAAAGTCTTTAAATATATTTTTCTTGGACTCTTCAGAAATAGTTACCGGCATCACGGAAAGCCCGGACATTTGCCATTCATGCACATGACTGAAGCCTTTTACGGTATCTGTCGTGTATTTGTAGCCACCTCCCCAATCGCCTTTTATTTCCGTGTCTGGACTCAAACTCGTCATGCCGAATGGACGGTTTGCGGAGGAGAAGAAAAACCAACGCGAATTTTCGGTATCCAGCAAAGGATAGACCTTGTCCACTAATTGTACCTCATCAATAGACGCGGTTTTTCCGGTTTTACATGATACCAAAAAAACAAGGAGAAAGCATATTCCTATTTTTCCCATTTTATGAATTTTGTCTAGTTTAATCATTCTATTCATGTTACAATGTGTGGCTGTTACGGAACTTGAGGAATTCCAGAATATATTCTTTATGAAAAAAAGGAGAAGAAAATTAATCTCCTCTCCTTTTTATAAAATTAAAACCTAATTGCAATTTGCTTTTAGATTATTTTTATTGTGGATAACCAGGGTTCTGGGTTAAAGTTGGATTTAAAGCCTTGGCATAAGTTGGAATTGGAAAAATACGACGGTAGGTCTCCGCATTGGTTTTGAATCCCCATTGACCTTCGTATTTACCATATCGAATCATGTCGTTTCTATGCCATGCTTCCCAAGCAAATTCGCGGCATCTTTCTTTATAAATATCCTCCAAACTTACACTGGTCCATGCAGCAGAAGTAGTACGATTGGCACGAACCATGTTTACCAATGAAAGTGCGGTGTGACCCAAAGTGGCATTTCCTCCACGAAGAATAGCCTCGGCTTTCATCAAGAGAACATCTGAATAGCGCAAAAAGGGCACATCATTATTTTGGTTACGACTTGTTGAAGTAGCGTCTGGATAAAACTTGATATTTCTGTACCCCATATTCCATGCAATTTCATCATTGCCACAGTCAAACAAAGCAGCATTCTGACGAAGAACAATGTTTGGTGTCAAGTCAACCTGATAGGTATAAGTCGCACCTCCATCTGATCCTGCATAAAACTGGTCATAGCCTTTTTTGGTTGTTGTAACCCTTACAGGAGTAACACCGTCATTCATGAATTGCAAGCCGGTCAACCATTGTTTGTTGCGAATATCATTCGCATCGTCGAAATTGGCATAAAATTCAGGCAAGGTACTTCGAGGCGCACTTGGCGTAAACGGAAGTCCAAACTTGGCTCTTTCAGAACGCGGAACATCATAACGGGAATGATACATTTGTCCATTGAATCCAACGGTGGTAGCTGCAGGGTCAAAAGGTACTGCAAAAATAAATTCTTTCATTGCAGGGCCATTATTTGGATAAAACATTTGAAGATAAGTACTTCTAGGCTCAACAGCATACAATCCTGAACTAATTACGGCATCACAAGCGGCCACACAATCATTGTAACGTTGGGTTCCCGTATAAACCTCGGCATTCAAATACATTTTGGCCAACAAGGCATTTGCTGTTTGTTTATTCGGTCTGCCATAAGTTGTTATACCAGTTGCAGGATTTAAATTAGGAATGGCTTTTTTCAGTTCTTTCTCGATGAAATTGAAAACTTCAATTCTGCTTGATCTGGGTTTTGAACTAAATTCACCATATACAGTGTCTAGCGGAACACCTCCATAAGAATCCATCAACATAAAATAAGAAATGGCACGCATCGTTTTTAATTCAGAAATCATTGTTGCTTTTTCTGAACCACTTGGCATTGCTTTATCTAAAATTGAAATGGTTTGATTGCTCGTCCCGATAACAGCTTCTGCCCAACCCCAAGGACCAACACCATTATCTGGAGTCCAATCATGATAGTGTTGGCAAGCATACCCTCTGTTGTCAAACCAGTTTCCTCCACGTGCAGGCAGAATAGCTTCATCGGTAGTCAGAGACTGTGACCACCACCAGGAAAATGCGAAATCTCCACGGAAAGCAGCATATACAGCACCAGATTGTTGAATATATTGTGCTGAATTCTGCGGGAACACATCTGGCGTGAGTTGTGTCGTAATAGGCACATCCAGATTTTCACAGGACCATAACAAACCAACCATAAGTACTGGAAGGCCTAAATATTTTGATATTTTTTTCATAGTATTTACAATTTAATTTTTAGAATATCACGTTCAAACCAAACAAAAAGGTTCTGGTTTTTGGATAAAAGTTATTAGAATCAACCCCTGGAGCCGTTCCTCCTTGTTCCACTTCTGGATCAATTCCAGAATACTTGGTAATCACAAACAAGTTGTTTATGGTTTCGTAAATACGTATTTTCTTGATGTATTTACCCACTTTACCAAAGTCATAACCAAAAGTCATATTGTCCAATCTAATGTAACTGCCATCTTCTATAAAACGCGTTGAATATTTATACGCATTAAGGTCATTTGGTGATTCATTTGCCGCATCTACCAGAATATTGTTTGACATTGCCGTACTAGGCCTGAATAAATCGGCACGAGTGGCATTGAAAATTTTATTGCCAAATACGCCACGGAAAAAGATGTTCAAATCAAACTTTTTGTAAGTGAAATTATTATCCCAACCCATCATAAATTTAGGCTGTGCACTACCTGCATAATGGTAATCAACACCAATAGCCGGGTTAGTAGTTAAACTACCATCTTTGGCAACATATTGGGAAACACCTGCTGCATTTTTTCCTGCATATTGCAACGTGAAGAATTGTCCAAGAGGTTTTCCTTCCTTGAAAATTTGCAAGGTGCTTCCTGTTTGTCCACCACCATCAGGCTGCACTCTCCTAATTGAATCTCCACCGATAAAATAGGGGTTTTTCAATTTGGTGATAACATTCTCGTTGTGGGAATAATTCAAATTGGTTGACCAACTAAAATTCTTGGTTTTCACAGGAGTGGCATTCAAGGCAATTTCAATTCCACGGTTTGACATACTGCCACCATTGGCTACAATATTTCCTACCGGCACAAGCACTGGATTTACCGCATAATTAAAAATCATGTCGGTAGTTTTCTTGTCATACACATCAACAGAACCAGACAATACCCCTTTTAATACCGTAAAATCAACACCTAAATTTGTGGTGGCTGTTTTTTCCCAATTCAAATCCGGGTTGGCTGCCTGGTTTGGTCCGTAAGCCCCCATTTGTTGTCCGTTATAATAGAATGTACCCAAACTTCCCGAGATAAATTGAGCCGTATAAGCGTTGAATCCAGATGAGTTACCTGTTTCTCCATAACTGGCACGGAATTTCAAATCGGTGAAAATCTTTTGGTTTTGCATGAAACCTTCTTTGTCAATTCTCCATGCACCACCCACGGAAGGAAAATACCCCCATTGATTGTTTGTACCAAATACGGAACCACCATCTCTCCTAATTGATCCTTGCAAAAGGTATTTGTCCTTGTAATTGTAGTTTACACGTGCAAATTGAGAAATCAAACGTTTTTTCTGATACGCCTTGCTATCGCCAAAATCAACTCTATAACCTGAAACCGAACCGTAGTTACCCAAAGCTAGATTGTTGTAGCTCACGTCATCCACAGGAAAATTAGTGTTTGTGGCCTGGAATCCATCACCCAATACATCTTCTTGCCATGAATACCCAATAACAGCCTTGATTTTGTGCTCGCCAAAAGTCTGGTCCCAATTCAAAAAGCTTTCAATAATGCTATTGGTATTTTGGTAGGAATTTCTCAATGCCGAACCGTTCACGCCAAAATTCATCAAAGAGTGCACTTGAGGTGGGTCTGGATTATTGTAGAAATTGGCACTGTTGTATTTTTGATAATAACTGTCATAAAACTCTCCGTGCAATGAATTCAATTGTTGGTAGGAAAGATTCAAGTTATAGGAAAATCCAAAAGGCAATTTTACTTCGGTGGTAAAGCTACCCACAAAATTATTGGTTTTCGTATCGTCGTCACCGTGATTAATCAAGGCAACCGGGTTAAAATAACCGGTTTGAATGAAGTTTTCAAAATAGGATCCATCAGGATTTCTTACCGGAGAAACCGGAAGGTGGTTCACTGACTGCAAAAGTGCCGTGTTACGTTGCGGCACATTGTTGTACACACTATTCGAATTGGTCACGTTCAAACCAAATTTAACTTTATCGTCAATGGCATATTGTTCTATTGCCAAATGCGCAATTACTCTTGAAAACTTGCTGCTCAAAAGAACCCCTTCTTTATTGATGGCCGTCACACTCGCGAAATAATTGCCATGTTCCCCACCGCCACTCATCGAAAGGTTGTGGCTGCTTGAAACAGCACCCCCATCTCTAAGAATTTCTTTTTGCCAATCCGTATCTGCCCCTTTATCGTTTTCAGGGGTGAAATTCAAATTGTTTTTAACGGTGAATGCCCTCAACTGGTCTGAATTCATCATGTCAAGCGTGTTTGAAACTTCCTCAAAACCAAAATAATTGCTGTAACTGATTTGGGTTTTGTCTTTACTTCCTCTTTTTGTGGTTACCATAATAACTCCATTTGCGGCACGATTACCATAAATAGCCGTTGCAGCTGCATCTTTCAACACATCAATGGTTACAATATCCTCCGGTGCAATGATGGAAATATCGACACCCGGAATACCATCCACCACATAAAATGGCCCTTGAGAACTGTTTAATGTTGAAGCCCCACGCAAAACCACCGAAGAACCTTTGGTTGGGTCGCCACTGGTTGAAACATTCAACCCCGCCACTTTACCTTGAAGCAATTGCCCCACATCGCTGATTACCCCATTATTCAATTGGTCCGCTTTTACGGAAGCAACGGCGGTAGTCAGGTTTTTACGAGATCCTTTTCCATACCCCACCACCACAACTTGCTCTAGAGTAGTTGCGCTAGAAGCCAATTTAATGGTATAATTGGTTTTTGATCCATCCACTTTAACACGTTGTTCCACATAGCCGACAAATGAAACTAGCAATACGGCATTTTTATTGGAAAGCGCTATTTTAAATTTTCCATCAAAATCTGTCTCGACACCATTTTTAGTGCCACTTTCAAGTACGTTGGCTCCCGGCAAAGGCATCCCTTGCTCATCCAAAACCACACCCGATACCTGTGTGTTTTGCGCCCAAGAATTAATTGAGAAGCCTATAAAAAAGGCTAATAATAGAAATTTAAGTTTTTCCATATTGTATTTATTAGTTAATTGGTTAATAGTAAAGCGAATTTAGCGGTAAAGATTTGTCAAGGAATGGACAAGTTATTCAGAAATATGGATGTTTTTAATACCCCCAATGAAAACGGGGCATCCAAGACCCTAATTTCTACAACGATATAGTAAAATTAATAAATCCATCTCACAAAAGCTTCCATTGCGGCATAATGGGAGAGTCCCAATTGATGGTATAAGTCGGCAGTTTCCCTATTTCTGTCTTCGGCACGTTGCCAAAATTCCCTGCTGTCGGCTCCTTGAAAAACCACTCCGTCTTTTTGGGATTGGTGTTTGAAAATGGCCTTTCTTTTTTCCAGTACTTGGTCGGGTCCCATGGGCACGGCCATTTCAATTTCATCCATTCCCCATTCTTGCCAAGCTCCTCTGTACAACCATACCCAGCAATCGTCCATGTACTTTTCGTGTTTCAATCTTTTGACTGCTTCAAAAACGATATCCAAACAAGTTTTATGGGTTCCGTGTGGATCTGCCAAATCCCCTGCCGCATAGATTTGGTGGGGCTTGATTTTAGCGATCAAATCCATTGTGATTTGAATGTCTACTTCGCCCAAAGGTTTTTTCTTGATAGTACCTGTTTCATAAAAAGGAAGTTCCATAAAATGGATTTGGCTATCAGGCAATCCCACGAAATAACAAGTGGATTCCGCTTCCCCTTTTCGAATCAAGCCTTTGATGTAGCGTACTTCAGGGATATCGACTTCACTGTTTTTCTTGTTTTGGAGAAACTGTGCCGCCTTGGTGTAAATGTTGTCGGCTTCCCTGCTTTCGATACCGAACTTGGTGTTGTAATCGCATACAAAACTGGCGAATCGCAAGGCTTCATCATCGGCTACGGCAATGTTTCCAGAGGTTTGATACCCCACGTGTACTTCGTGTCCTTGTTCCTGCAAGCGTTTGAATGTGCCTCCCATACTTATAATATCATCATCGGGATGGGGACTAAAAATAAGCACTCGTTTCTTGGCTGGTTCCGCTCTTTCTGTTCGTTTGCTATCGTCGGCATTGGGTTTACCTCCTGGCCAGCCTGTGATGGTATTTTGTAATTTATTGAAAATTTTGATGTTGATGTCGTAAGCTGGCCCTAAATCGGCTAGTAAATCACTCATTCCATTCTCGATATAATCGGCATCGGTCAACATCAAGATTGGTTTTTTTAGATGCAGGGCCAAGCCCAAGACCGCTTTTCGGATAAGAGTGTCCGTCCAACTCACTTTTTCGACCAACCAAGGCGTGTTGATGCGGGTCAATTTGGAAGCCGCCGACTTGTCCAAGACAAAAGTGGTATTGCTGCGTTCCTGCAAAAAAGAGGCCGGTACTTGATTGGTCACAGGCCCTTCCACGGAAGCCTTGATGATGTTTGATTTTCCTTCGCCCCAAGCCATCAGTATCACCCGTTTGGCCTCCATAATCTTTTTGACTCCCAAAGTAATGGCGGTTCTTGGCGTATTGTTCAGTCCCGAAAAGTCATTGCTGGCCGCCACGCGCGTAATGTGATCCAAGGCCACCAACCGCGTTTTAGAGTTTTGCAAGGAACCCGATTCATTGAATCCGATATGGCCGTTTCCTCCAATACCCAGGATTTGCAGGTCGATTCCTCCCGCCGCTTCAATCTTGGCTTCGTAATTGTCACAGTAGTCCCCTATTTCATTTTTCGACAAAGTACCGTCGGGAATGTGGATGTTTTCCGGCAAGATATCTACATGATTGAACAACAGTTCTTTCATGAACCTCACGTAACTATTGATGGAGTCCGGTTCCATTGGGTAATATTCATCCAAGTTGAAGGATACCACATTCTTGAAACTCAATCCTTCTTCTTTGTGAAGACGAACCAGCTCGGCATACAAACTTTTTGGACTGGAACCTGTAGCCAAACCCAAGATACACGGCTGGTTTTGGGCTTGTTTTTCCTTTATTAAACTCGCAATTTCCTGTGCCACCGATTGGGAAGCCACCACCGAGTTTTCATAGACAACGGTGCCGATATTTTCGAACCGCTTTTCAAAACTGGTTGCTTTGTCTATACTGCTTTTTAACATTGCTTTTATTTTTTGGTTAAACTATTAATTTGTTGGTTGTAATTGATTTATATTCTTTTTTAAACGCATAGAAACATAGCTCTCGTTAATTTTGATTAGACGTTTCACTTCATTTTAGGACGCATAGACTATGTGTTAAACCATTATAATGAATTGTTTACCTCCTTTTCTATTTTTTAAACGCATAGAAACATAGCTCTCGTTAGTTTTGATTAGACGTTTCACTTCATTTTAGGACGCATAGACTATGTGTTAAACCATTATAATGAATTGTTTACCTCCTTTTCTATTTTTTAAACGCATAGAAACATAGCTCTCGTTAGTTTTGATTAGACGTTTCACTTCATTTTAGGACGCATAGACTATGTGTTAAACCATTTTAATGAATTGTTTACCTCCTTTTCTATTTTTTAAACGCATAGAAACATAACCCTCGTTAGTTTTGATTAGACGTTTCACTTCATTTTAGGACGCATAGACTATGTGTTAAACCATTTTAATGAATTGTTTACCTCCTTTTCTATTTTTTAAACGCATAGAAACATAACTCTCGTTAGTTTTGATTAGACGTTTCACTTCTTTTTAGAATGCATAGGGTTATACTAAACCAAGACTTTTTCTATGCTTCTATGTGTTATCATTTTATATTTTGAAAGATTCAATAATTGGAAGACTCTAATTAAAAGTATTGGCACGCCCTGCTACTTTTCAAACATCTCTTGGCTTTCACACCATTTTAATTCCCATTGTTTTATGGATTCTCTTTCCTTCTCTTCGTCGAATGGTTTGTTGTTGATTTTGGATTCTTTTAATGCCTGCAGAAACATTTTCCATCTTGGCCAATAGAACTCCTTGTACATTCCGCTCCAGGCCCTTGAGGCATAATCATTCAAATGGCCTTCTCCTCCCCAAAGGGTGATGAGGGTTTTGGCATTTTTTAAATACAATTTTGAATCCTCGGCAGTACTTCCGTAATCCCAAGCCGATTGCAGCCAATGATTCAAGCGGTTCAAAGGCTGTCCTGAAATGATGTCGTCTGTATCCAAGGCCTGTTGTTCTATTTTTTGGAACAAGGCATCCGCTTTTGGTATGTCTTTCGATTCGTAAGCGGCCACGCATTCCATCAACATCTCGTCGATGCAAAGGGAATAATAGTGTCTTGAAGCATCCCTCAAATCATGTTGGTAAAGGCTGTTTTTATCGAAGTTTTTGGCTTCCTTTTTCAAAATGTTTATGGCTTGTTCCAACTTTTTCTTGTCACCGGGATTGCCCTTGAATTCCGTTATTTTCAAGGTAGGTCTTTTGAAAAACATGTAAGCTCCCGCCCTGCTGTCCCACCAACGGGTTTCCCAATATTTGGTGCTGTAGATCGATTCCACCAACAATTGCCAAGCCTGAAAAACAGGAGGTGAAATTTTATTGCCGTATCTGGCTTTCAAATAACGTTGCAACCAATCGTTGACCGGTTCCTTTCCTTGTGTCCAAGGGAGATCATAAATATACTCATAAACTATCGAATTATTGTTTAGTCCTTCCGGCATAACTCCATAGCCTACTAGATTGCCTTTGTTGGTGTTTTTCAATACGTAAGCAAGTTCCTTTTTGTAGTAATTCAAATCACCATAGACCGGGTTCGATCCGCCGTAATTGTGTACATAACCATACGTCCATTGTTTGCCGTAAAAGGCTTCCTGGTTTTCCCATACTTTGTACCTGTCGTTGGCATAGTCTTGCACCATCAAACGGTTGTTGGGCACTTTGGACAGAAACGCTTGGGTGGCTTCTTTCGTCCAAAACTCTTTATTGTCGCCAAAGAGCCAGCCTTGCATCACCCAAGTTGCTCCCGGAGCGGCTACATCGATGGTTTGGAATATGGCGCTTCCATAATCGGATAGTTCCTCGTTTTTGTGTTCTTTTGAAACGGGTGGCGTTATTTCGTTGAAGGAATCCGCCAGATAGAAATCGGAATGACCGTACCATTGGGTGTAGATTTCGATGAATCGTTTTCCAATTTCCTTGAACAAAGGGTCTTTGGAATCCAATAAATAAGTGCTTTTGAAACCACCTCCAGACCAAGAATTTAATTCGGTAATTTTGGATTCGGGATGTTTTTCGGCAAATGCTTTGGGTACATAGCCACTGAAAGCAGGAACAACGGGGTGCATTCCCAATGCCCTCATTCGTTGCAGGATGTTTTTCTGAACCGCCGCCTTTTTAGCGATCCATTCTTGCGGCAAGGGGCCTTCCAGACTGTTGATGTTGCCCATTCTTTGCCAAGGCAGGAAGGCGGGTCCCGCAAAATGCGCCTTTAATTGACTGTCGGTTAGGCCATACTCTTTCCATAATTGTTGCCAAACGGCTTCTTGCCCTTCCATAGCGGTGGGCAGGTTGATGCCGTGCAGCGCCATCCAGTCGATTTCTTGTTCCCAACGCTTCCAATCCCACCAAGGCGTGGTGTAGCCAAAGGTACAGGCGTTCAAATATTCCCTGTATTGGAAGGGTGTGGCACCTTTTTTGGCATACTTGGGCCAAGTCTTGGGCAAATCTATCCTGTTGCCTTCCCAGCTTACCGAAGCGGCTCCGATGTCTTTAAGAAAAGCGTATGCCGCATAGCAAAGGACTGCGTTAGAGGTTCCTTTAATGCTTACTCGATTGGCTGTTGTCCTTACTTCAAAGCTGTCTCCATTGGCCGGGTTCTTGTTTTCGATAATGCTTAAGTCGAACTCTGCCGCGCGTTTGCCGACGAGTCTTTCGATTACGGCTGTTGCAGTTTTTGTGGTTTCCTTGTTTTGGGAATAGGCCTCCATTGCCCCAAAGAAGAGCAGCATCAAAAGGATTCTTTTTCCCAAGACCTTGTACTTATTCATTTCCAAACCCAATTTTCTCATAATAGACACTTATTTTGTTACCACTTTTATTTTTTAAACGCATAGAAACATAGCTCTCGTTAGTATTGATTAGACGTTTCACTTCATTTTAGGACACATAGACTATGTTAAACCATTATAATGAATTGTTTACCTCCTTTTCTATTTTTTAAACGCACTTCGTCTTCGCTCAGTGCAGGCTAGAAACATAGCTCTCGTTGGTTTTGATTAGACGTTTCACTTCATTTTGGAATACATGGGCTAAGCGTTAAACCGTTCTTTTCCCATTATTGCTATTAAAAACAAGCCCCTTTATCCCCAAAAACCGGAGCAAAAAATAGGGAGATTATATCTTCCATACATCTCCCCGTTTCACCTAACTAAACTAACTATAAACATTTAACCTTTCCAAGGTCATTTGAATTCTTAACTTAATGATATTGCACTTGAACCGACAAAAGCCATTTTGCGAAGCTAAAGCGATGTTCTCGACTGCGCTCGAACTGACAGTATCTCAATCTAAACGGCATAACCCCAAATTGGCAGTTGTTATTTGATTTAAACAAGGGAGATTAACCCTGTAATCTCCCCGTCTAAACAAAACTAACTTAACTAACTTATCGATAAAAAACCATTATATCCTCGAGCGCAATAAATCTTCATTTAATTCAATGCTAAAATTATAACTAATGCATCGTTAAAAGATGGACGTATTCTTCAAAATTATAGACGGAATGTGCATTGTGAGTTGTGGGTTGTCGGTTGACCCCCTAGCCCCCTAAAGGGGGGACAAGAAAGAGGGATGAATACCATTTAGTGGAGAGATTGCCGCGTCGTTCCTCCTCGCAATGATGATGATGGGGACGACTGTGGGGGAGGCAACAGGTTGCCGCGCTACACTGCGTTTCGCTCGCAATGACGGTGGGTTTGAGGATGATTGCGGTGGAGAGATTGCCGCGTTCCTCGCAATGACAGCCGAGCTACACTGGGTTCCGCTCGCAATGACTGTGGTGGCGGGGTTGTATTGCCAAGCTATATAATCAGGGATTCGACCTGTTCCTGTTTGAGGCTGGTGTATTGGCAGAATTCCTCGACGCTGACGAACTCGTTTTGGAGTTTGTTGAGCTCTTTCCTGATGTTTTGCATCATTCTGATGCTTTGGCGGTAACTTTTTCCGGTAATGCGCTGTATATCCTTTGGGTAGATGCACAATCTTTTGGTTTCTTTTTTCATATACTATCTATGGCTTTGAGTAGGCTTTGAGTGGGCTTTGAGTAGGCTTCACTCCCAAGCGTCTTTTTTGATTTCTTTAGTGTAAAAATACTAAATATTTTCATTGGTTTTTGAGTGCCATTTGTGTCTTTTTGTGCCATTTATGTCATTGTTGCACAGGTCAATGAACGTCTCCTTCAAAACAAAGCATTTAAGTTGGATATTTGCTTTGAATTCAATCCAAAGCTGTTGCAACACGAATCACGATTGATGGAAATTTAACCTATTTATTCATTTAAAATTTTAGAAATTATGGCAAAGTTAAAAGGCATAATCAAAATTAAAGGTACTATCGGGGATATTACCTTTTACAAATCGCAGGACGGTTACATGGTTCGAGAAAAAGGGGGCATCGACCCCAAAAGAATTGCCACCGATCCCGCTTTCCAGAGAACCAGAGAAAACAATTCGGAGTTTGGCCGAGCCGGAAAAGCCGGAAAGCTGTTGAGAACGGCCTTGCGTGCTTCGTTGCTGAATTCAGCCGACGGCCGAATGGTGAGCCGCCTTACGCAGGCGATGACCAAAGTCATCCAGGCGGACGTGACGAGTTTGAGAGGCTTGCGCAACGTGATTGACGGCGAAGCGGAATTGCTCAGCGGCTTTGAATTCAACATCAGGGGCAAACTGGACGGCAGTTTGTTTGCTCCTTTTGTGGGCACTATCGACCGCATCACTGGCAACATTTCGGTTGACATCGATTCGTTTGTTCCCCAAAATATGCTTGCTGCCCCAATTGGCACTACGCATTACAAAATTATTTCGGGAGGTGTCGAGGTGGATTTTGAAGCCGGGACTTTTGTGGAAGCCCACAGCGAAAGCGACATTCTTCCTTGGGATGGCTTGGCCACCGTTGCCATCAGCCAAGTAAATGCCGTCACTCCCAACAGCAGCAAACCCCTGTTTTTGGCGTTGGGTGTCGAGTTTTACCAAGAAGTCAACGGCCAGATGTATCCTTTGAAGAATGGGACTTATAATCCTTTGGCCTTGGTTAAGGTGGATGGAGGAGCGTAGGACGAGGTACGAGGTATGAAGTACGAGGTACGAGGTACGAAGTACGAGGTACGAAGTACGAAGTACGAGGTACGAAGTACGAAGTACGAGGTACGAAGTACGAGGTACGAAGTACGAGGTACGAAGTACGAGGTACGAAGTACGAGGTACGAAGTACGAGGTACGAAGTACGAGGTACGAAGTACGAGGTACGAAGTACGAGGTACGAAGTACGAGGTACGAAGTACGAGGTACGAAGTACGAGGTACGAAGTACGAGGTACGAAGTACGAGGTACGAAGTACGAGGTACGAAGTACGAGGTACGAAGTACGAGGTACGAAGTACGAGGTACGAAGTACGAGGTACGAAGTACGAGGTACGAAGTACGAGGTACGAAGTACGAGGTACGAAGTACGAGGTACGAAGTACGAGGTACGAAGTACGAGGTACGAAGTACGAGGTACGAAGTACGAGGTACGAAGTACGAGGTACGAAGTACGAGGTACGAAGTACGAGGTACGAAGTATTAAGTATTAAGTATTAAGTATTAAGACGGGAGATGGAAGATGGAAGACGGGAGATGGGAGATGGAAGTCTGAAGTTGGAAGTCTGAAGTTGGACGTCTTTGAGCTTATGGAACTGCTGTTGATTAGAACTTACTTCCCTGACGGGACTAATGGAATTCTTGAATGCGGGGGGCAATTTGTTTGTCACAGCATTGAGCTACCTTGGATGGGCAACCGCAACAGGATTTCCTGCATTCCGGAAGGGAAGTATTTTTTGAAAAAGCGCTACAGCCTGAAATTTCAATGGCATCTGGAAGTTGTTGGTGTAGCGGAAAGAAAATTGATTTTGTTTCATCCCGCCAATAATGCCCTGAAAGAGTTGAAAGGCTGCATCGCCCCGGTAAGTACACTTTCCAGCCCCGGATTGGGGTTGCAATCCAGAAAGGCATTCAACCGACTTAAAGCGTTGGTTTATGCGGCTTTGGAACGCCAAGAAAGTGTCGTGTTGATTGTAAGCTCCCGCTAGAGGGGGATTTAGTTGGCAGTGGTCAGTTTTCAGTGGTCAGTGATCAGTGGTCAGTGGTCAGTTGGCAGTTGGCAGTTATCTGTTTTCAGTTGGCTAAAGCCTCGTTTTTAGGAGTTAAAAAAGCATTGCATATAACCATTTAAAAAAATTTAATAATTATGAAAATAATAGATCGATTCAAAGCCCCCACTCCCCGATTTTTTCGGGTTTTGAGAAACATTGGTTTGGGGTTGTTGTCCCTTAGCGGCACTATATTGGCGGCACCGCTGGTTTTGCCCGCAGCGGTGGTCTCGGTGGCCGGTTATGTGGCGGTTGCGGGCGGGGTTCTTTCGGCCGTGAGCCAAATGACCGTTGACGAGGAGGCCGTCACCCCTACTGGGCAAGACTTGCCCGAGTCCCCTACAGGAAGCGATGGAGCCTAATTTGTCGCTCCGCATGGGCACCACCTCGGGTACCCTGTTGAGCATCGCCCCGCAACTTCTTTCGGAGGATATCGCCAGAACCATTCTCTTGGCGGCGGTGGGTGCCACTGCCAGTTTCGTGGTTTCCTTCTTCTTGAAGTGGCTGTGCAAACGGAGAAAATAAGGTGGTTAGGAAGCCGGATCGGGAGATCCGGTTTTTTTTGTTTGTGGTTTAGGGTTATCAGTTATGGGTTATCTGTTATGGGGTGTGGTTTGTGGTCGTAGATCGTTAGAAAGTCTCTCGACTGCGCTCGAGATGACAATAGGGATACCCCCTTAGACAAGCTACCAATGACGCATTGTGTTAAGTTCAATAGTAACCACCCCACCCTTCGGGCACCCCTCCAAAGGAGGGGAATTATAGTCGATAAAGAGTTATTTATATTGCTTTTTTTAGAAAAAAATTCTACCTCAGGGTGACACGGATGCAACTGATTATCGCGGATTTTTTATTTGTGCGTTTGGGGTTGTAGATCGTTAAAAGGTCTCTCAACTGTACTTCGACTTCGCTCAGCATGAACTTCTCGAGATGACAGTAGGGATACCTCCTTCGACAGGCTACCAATGACGCATTGTGTTAAAGTTCAATAGTAACCACCCCACCCTTCGGGCACCTCCCGAAATAAAATCGGGACAAGCTCTCCAAAGGAGGGGAATTGTTGTCGATAAAGAGTTATTTATATTGCTTTTTTTAGAAAAAAATTCTACCTCAGGGTCACACGGATGCAACTGATTATCGCGGATTTTTTATTTGTGTGTTTGGGGTTGTAGATCGTTAAAAAGTCTCTCGACTGTACTTCGACTTCGCTCAGCATAAACTTCTCGAGATGACAATAGGGATACCTCCTTCGACAGGCTACCAATGATGCATTGTGTTAAAGTTCAATAGTAACCACCCCACCCTTCGGGCACCCCTCCAAAGGAGGGGAAGTGTTGTCCCTAAAGCTTTATTTATGCTGTTTTTGATTCAACAAAAGTAGCTAAGTCCCTTTTTGACGACGTTTTTTTCATTTTTGGCGGTCGTAAGTTGACTATTTATTGGTTGTGTCAAAACACCTCTATTTTCCTATTTTTTTTTAAGAAGTGGCGGAGTTATTGACTTGATTTCAAAGCACTATTTGTTAACCTGTTCAAAAAATGGACATCTTGATTTGTATTCCTTTACTTACTATATTTAGCTCTGTTTAATTCACCAAAATATGGCACAAGCACACCACTTCCCTTACTTAATCAAGTATTCCCACATCCCCGTTCAATCCCTTATTCCATCCGCTTGTCGTTACTTCGGCAGCGGTGTGTGGAAAGTTCCCTCCTGCCCCCTGCTAATCGCTTTCTCTCCTTAGGCCATTCCAATTCCCTTTTCCAAAAACAAGCCCCTTTCATTATCAACATTAACAATACCAAAAAAAAATCATGAATTACATTAAACACCTTAGCGGTTTTTTCGATAGAGCTGCTACCGACCTAGAACTGAATCCTACTCATATCAGCCTTTACATGGCCATTTTTCAATTATGGAACCAAAACCGTTTTAAAAATCCGATTTCCATTTCGAGAGACTCACTGATGTCCCTCAGCAAAATTGGTTCCAATGCCACCTACCACAAGTGCATCAAGGGATTGAACGAACGGCATTACGTGAACTACATGCCGTCCTACAACCAAGTCAAGGGCAGTACCCTGGAAGTCATTTCACTGGAATCGTACCGAAACCCGCTTACCCAAAAGGGACTCCCTAAACACAAGAGCTGTTCTTCCATTAAACAGCCCATTGAACAAGCCGCTAAACAAGAACTGAACTGCTCCCGTACTGGCACTGAACTTCTACCTTATATAAACAATACAAACCTTATAAACATCGCAAACGGATCCGCTCCAAAAAATGAAGAAGACCAAGATTTGTTTTTTTCAAGAAATGGATCGGCAAGCTCCCAAGAGTTTCCTGAAAAAATGGAGGACTCCAGCGCCGAAACCGTGCCGCCGCTTTGGGAGGCTGTCCTGCTATTTTTTGAATCGAATCATTTTCCCGCAGTGGAAGCGCAAAAATTTTACAATTATTTTGAAAGCATTGGTTGGCTTGTGGGCGGTAAAAGCCCGATGAAAGACTGGCAAGCCGCCGCCCGCAACTGGATGCTGAAAGCCGTCCAATTTGCACCTTCAAGCCAAAGTCCCCAAGCCCAACATTTGCACACTCCCAATTCGAAAAATTATGACGAAGCTTTGTAAACAAGTCTCCGACACCTACGAAATCATAGACGGCCGCAAACTCCATGATTTTGACCGATGCCTTGCTTATCTTGACTATCAGGGCAAAGCGCATTATGGTCCCACTTTTAGAATCAACTCCCTAGACCTGCCCGTTATCTACCGATTGGTTGTCTATATGCTGCGGGACGAAAAGGCTGCCTTGGCCGCGAAGCTCGATTTGAACAAAGGTTTGCTGGTGACCGGTCCCATCGGCTGCGGGAAGACCTCGCTGATGCATTTGGTCAAGGCCTTTGCTCCTCCGCCGGCTTTTTACAAAATCAAGACTTGCCGGGAGATTTCGTTGGAGTTTGCCAAGTACGGTTACGAGCCCTTGAGTCGTTACACGCAAAAACAAGCGCAACAAAGCCGGTTGCCGGGTTATTGTTTTGACGATTTGGGTGCCGAACACCAAATCAAGCATTACGGCAACGAATGCAATGTCATGGCGGAGGTCTTGCTGAGCCGTTACGAACAATTCGTGGAAAACCAGACCGTCACCCACCTGACCACCAACCTCTCCGCTTCCGAGATCGAGTTGTTTTACGGCAATCGTCTCCGCTCTCGGATGCGCCAAATGTTCAATCTAATTTCCTTTGACAAAAATTCCCATGACAAACGCTAAACTTCCTTCCAGGCCACAGGTGACCCGTTTCTGGAACTGGGTTCAAAAAAACGAGCCCCAAATCGTCAACGCCTTTCTTCTCGGCCTCCAGACCGATGCCGTTTATTTCCAAATCCGCAAAAGGCTCCGTGCCGTTTCCAAAAGAATCGACTTTATAATCGCCTTTCCGCCAAAAAGTCCCGGCAGCCTCCGGCTTGTTTTTACCTGTTTTGGTCGTGCCTCCCTCTTCGACAAAATCATTGCCCTAGAGCAACAGGCACCTCCACTGCGCTACATCGGTGCGCAAGCCTTTATCCAGCCGCTAACCGATATTTCGGAGTTCCTGAACGGTTCCGACCTCCCCGTTATTTGCCCCAACTTCGAAATCAAAATCAGCAGCCTAGTACTGTCGTTGGAGAATTACAATATTGCGAGCCAGCAGCTCAAAATCAAGGTGTACCTTACCCATTACGACGTCCTGCGGCATTTTGAAGACTTGAAAACGGAAATTGAATGGATTGTCCTGCTGATTGTAGGCGAAATTGCCTATTGCCGACACATCAAAGCCATCGAGTTGT
Organism: Flavobacterium limnophilum; assembly: GCF_027111315.2. GTDB lineage: Bacteria > Bacteroidota > Bacteroidia > Flavobacteriales > Flavobacteriaceae > Flavobacterium > Flavobacterium limnophilum. The sequence goes on from NZ_CP114289.2 coordinate 2,068,887, forward strand.
CGCAATTGCCGCTTGGCCCCAATTCTTTTTTGCCCCTGGTGGAGCTTGTGGATTTGATTGAATCCCTAAGTGGAATGGATTCCAGGAGGAAGATGGGGAGTGTTTAGTAGCAATACGTATGAAATCACCATCATTTCGTTTTGTATTTCAAAAGCCCAGTAAAATGGGCTTTTTTTATTTCAATAGCGGAGAGCCTGCGTGCTCTTCACTCCATTTTACCTTTTTTCATATCTTTTCTTACATTTTGTTAATAATATTTCGCTCGTTTACGGTTTTCCTCAATATACATTCCATTGCTTTTTCGTATTATTGTATTTAATTATTCGGTATTTTTTTTTCAGTTTTTAAATACTACTAAAACTGACACAATTACAACAAATTGAAATAATATTTCATTAGAAAAACTAAAAATGTCTCTTAATTGAGACTGTCCTATTAAAAATGATTTTAAAACTTGAAAACTTAGCCTACCAGGAAACAGCAATACAGACTATTGTAAAAATTTTTGAGGGAACAGAAAGAAATTCTTTTGACAATGCTTGTTTTGAAGGAATTCGTTCAAATATTACTAAAATGTCTTTCGATGAAGTTCAAAGTAATTTTATAAGTATTATAAATGATAATGGTATTCCTGAAGAAGTTGCCAAACTTTCAGCTGATAATGATATTTGCATTGAAATGGAAACTGGGACAGGGAAAACACTTGTTTACGTAAAAACTATTTATGAATTATACAAGCATTACGGTTTTACAAAATTCATTATACTTGTTCCATCGGTTGCTATTCGTCAAAACATCATTGGAACATTCAAGGCATTCAACAAGCAATTAGAAAGTATTTATGGTTTTAGTCCTAATGCTTTTGAATATGACAGTAAAAAATTGCAAAAAGTAACTCAATTTATTGAAGACCAGCATCCACAAGTGATGATAATGACGTTAGCTTCTTTCAATTCAGAGGATAAAATTTTAAATCAGGCACAGAGAGAAGATTTATTCAATAATATCCCTTTCATCGAAGCAATTGGAAAAACCAATCCATTTATCATTATGGATGAACCGCAAGAAGGAATGGATACGGAGAATTCCATCAAACAAATTGCAAAACTGAACCCAATATATAAAATCCGATATTCTGCAACCCACAAAGTGGTCAAGAATTTATTATACCGATTAACGCCTTATGATAGTTATAAAGATGGATTAGTCAAGAAGATTGAAGTTCTTACCGTTACCGAAAAAAATGATGAAGCAACCCTCAAAATTGAATTATCAGACATACAATTCGGAAAAGGTGATCCAAAAGTAAAGCTCAAAGCTTGGCATCTAAACAAATCGACCAACAAGATAGATTTTAAAGATACGGCTTGGCTCAATCAAAATGATAATTTAGGAGACAAAACAAACAATCCTAGTTATTTGAATTATACCATTTCCAATATCAACAAGAGTTTGAAAACAGGCAAATGGACGGTTACATTTTCAAATGGTGCTGAAATTCTTGAAAAACAAATTTCCGGAGGTTTAGAGAACATTTGGGCGTTACAATTAGAATGGTTAATTCACAGACATTTTACAAAATCCCAAAAATTAGTATCGAAAGGAATTAAATGTTTATCCCTTGTCTTTATCGATAGGGTGGCCAATTATATGGGAGAGACTCCAATAATTAAAAACCTTTTTATAGAAAAATACAAAGCCATTTATCCTGAATACAATGATGGCAAAGTACCAACAAACGAACACATTCAAAGCCTTCAAGGCTATTATTTTGCTCAAAAAGCGAGTGGTGAATATGCCGATAATGAAGGTGGCGTTAAGGAACAGAGCAAAATTTATGAGTTGATTTTAAAAGGGAAAGAAGAATTACTGACATTATCCAATCCGGTTCAATTTGTTTTTTCTCATTCAGCTTTAGGTGTCGGTTGGGACAATCCAAATGTGTTTAATATTGCCACATTAAACAATTCCTATTCCGAAATTAAAAAGCGACAAGAAATAGGTCGTGGTTTGCGAATATGTGTAAACCAAGACGGTCAAAGAATTTATGATGCCTTAGATGTTGATGATAGTGAACGAATCAACCAACTTACCGTTATTCCCAATGAAACCTACGAAACATTTGTGACACAGTATCAGGAAGAAATTAAATCGGTTTACGGCACAACAAATGCAGGTGCAGGAATGACACATTCCCACAAAGGTGTTGATGCCGACAAAGTGAATTTCAAACGTAATCCTTCGGCAGAAATAGACAAAGCTTTCCGAAAATATTGGACAACATTGGCAAAGAAAACGGACTATACGATGGCTTTTAACGAGGAAAGTTTAGTTGCAGAAGCAGCAACTTTAATCAGTAAAATTACCATTCCGGATTTTATTATTGAAGCTTCCAGTTTTGTAATTGATGCCATAACAGAAGATGGTAAACAAGATACGTTTAAAGGTTCCGAAAAAGTGAAGCAAAAATCTATTTTCACGCCTTTGGATTTAATCGAAGAATTGAGCGAAAACACAGGCTTGAGCTACACCACTTTATTCAGGATTGTAGAAAGTTTGACTAACCTATCACAAGTCGTTAAAAACCCAGCTCGTTTTATTCACGAAGCTGCGGCAATAATTCGCAATGTAGAATTAGATGAAATGATACGGGGTTTAAATTATCATGTTACTGGAGAAAGTTACCCTTTTGAATTCGAGGATTTCGTTAAAAATATAGCTCCAAATGGTTATGTTGATACGCCAATTAAAGGTGTTTTTGACAAAATGCTTATTGATAGTGATGTAGAACGCAAATTTTCTTTAGAAGCCGATGCAGCTACTGAGGTGGTATGCTTCCTTAAATTACCTAGTTGGTACAAAATAAAAACTCCTATTGGTCCTTATGAACCTGATTTTGGATTGATAATGAAACGCAAAAGTCTAAAAGATGGTAACGAAAGTGAATTCTATTTTGTAATAGAAACCAAAGGAACAAATGACATCAACGATAAAAAAGCATTAAAGGAAAGCGAAGTTTACAAAATAAGGTGTGCAATGCAACACTTTAAATCATTGGGATTAGAAGTACAATACAAAGCACCGGTTAAAGAATACAATTATTTTAAAACAGAAGCAGACAAAGATATTGCTGCTTTTATAAATACATAAAACCATATTGCTGGCACCAGCAAAATGGTTTTGATTTATCAACTTCCTGACATCAAGAATGTGATAGATATTTCAAACCGTGATGAATTGTCACGGTTTGAAAACAAATTTTTCAAAAATTACTTAAAGTAGAAATACTATGAAAACAGAAGAAATAAAAGAACTATTTACCCAATTTGAGGCTATTACAACTGAATTTGAAGGAATTGAATGTTGGAGTGCCAGAGAATTGCAAAAACTTTTAGGCTATAGCAAATGGGAAAATTTTGAAAAAGTAATAAAAAAAGCAAAAGATGCTTGTGCAAATGCTGGAGAAGATACAAACAATCATTTTCCTGACATCAGGAAAACGATACCTATGCCAAAAGGTGCTGAAAAAGAGATAGATGATATTTTACTTACCCGTTATGCTTGTTATCTGATTGCTCAAAACGGTGACAGCCGCAAAGAAGAAATTGCTTTTGCCCAAAATTATTTTGCGGTACAAACTCGTAGATCTGAAATAATTGAACAACGATTATTAGAGTTTGAAAGAGTAAAGGCAAGAGAAAAACTCTCACAAACCGAGAAACAATTGTCGGGGATATTATTTGAACGTGGTGTGGATAGCAAAGGTTTTGGGATTATTCGTTCCAAAGGAGACCAAGCATTATTCAGGTTATCGACCCTACAGCTCAAAAAGAAAATGGGTATACCCGACAACAGACCAGTTGCCGATTTTCTACCTACCATTAGTATCAAAGCAAAAGACTTGGCAGCGGAAATGACAGGCTTAAATGTGCAAAGCAAAGACCTAAAAGGACAAAACAGAATCGAAAACGAACACGTCGAAAATAACAAGGCAGTAAGACAAATGCTTACCCAAAGAGGAATCATTCCAGAAAATTTGCCAACTGCCGAAGATGTAAAAAAGATCCAACGCAAACTGGATAGCGATGACAAAAAAGTCTTGAAAGAATCAAAAAAACCGAAAAAGTAATAAATGGAAACCATCAACGACTATATGCCCTTGAGCAACGACTGGAACAACGAACGTTTGCTGACCTTAAAAAGGTTATACCCAGACTTGTTTACCAATGAGCAAATGCCAAACATTCAGGAAATTATAAAAATCTTTAATTATGCAGGCCTTCAGGAAACCGAACGCTACGAATTTCGTTGGTTTGGCAAAAGCCAGGCCAAGCGCAATGCCTTTACCCCAAGCAATGCCACATTGGTTTATGATGAAGAAAGAAGCGTAAACCCTAACGATAGCGAAAACCTCATTATTGAAGGCGAAAATCTTGAAGTATTAAAGTTATTAAGTGGTAGTTACCGGGAGAAAGTAAAATGTATTTATATAGATCCGCCATACAACAAGGATAAAGATTTTGTTTATAAAGATACTTGGAAGCAAGATATTAAAGGTTATTGGGAAGATTCAGAAATGACTGAAAAGGGAGTAAAAATAGACACTAACTCAGAAACTTCAGGAAGATACCATAGCAATTGGTTAAATATGATTTACACTAGGTTTTTAATAGCTAGACAATTATTATCTGATGATGGAGCAATCTTTATTTCTATAGATGATACAGAGATACATCATTTGCGGAAGTTATGTGACGAAGTTTTTGGGGAAGAGAATTTCATAGCTATTTTCCCTTGGAAAAAGAGAACAGCTAAAAGCGATGTTCCATTTGGTATCTCACAAGATTATGAATGGATAATATCATATGCAAAAGAAAAATTTAACGCTGGATTGGATATTGAAAGAAAATATTACCAAACAGATGATTTTCCAAAAGATAGATGGAGATTATCCGATTTGACCACACAGAGAAATGCAAAAGAAAGACCAAATTCAGCTTTTGATATGGTAGACCCAAAAACAGGAAAGTCTTTTCCATATAATCCTCTAAGGGTTTGGGGAGTTTCAATAGATACATTTCAAAATTATTATGATAAAGGAAAAATTGTTTTTCCACAAGATTACGATATTTTAAAAATATCAATTCCAGCATTTAGAGTATTTGAAAGTGAAGATAAAGCTAAAGCTTTAAAAAAATATGGAAGTGAAGATGCTATTAAAGCCGCTTCAACATTCCTACCTAAAAGTGTAGGATTGACAGAAGATGGTAATAAAGAAATAATTGAAATATTTGGGAGTAAAATTTTCAGTTTTCCTAAACCAACTAGTTTAGTGAAATATTTTTATTCGATAATTAATGATAAAAATGCTTTAATTCTTGATTTTTTTGGAGGGTCAGGGACAACTGGTCAAGCTATAGTGGAACTCAATAGAGAAGACGGTGGCAATCGTAAATTTATAATAGTACAAATTCCAGAAGCTACTGATGAAAAAAGTGAAGCATATAAAGCCGGTTATAAAAAGATAAGTGATATCACCATAGAACGAAATAAAAGAGTTGTAGCTAAAATAGAAAAAGAACTTGCCGAAAAAGCCAAGAAAAAAGAGGGCGAATTACAGCTAGATATTGTTGCAGAACCTGCTGCCAACGAACTACAAACCAAAAACAACAAACATCAATCTGGTCTTGGTTTCAAGGTTTTCAAACTCCAAAAATCTAATTTCCCTAGAGTAGATTTCGCACCTGATCCAGAGTTAGACGATGCCGCAAATCTGGAATTGCTCAAAAAATACATAGCAGATAAAGAAAGTCAATTGGTCAATGCGTTCAATAAAGAAGAACTAATGACCGAGATTTTATTAAAAAATAATTTCTCACTTAATTACACAGCAATACCACAAGAACAGTTTACCAAAAATGAAATTGTCTTTGCTACCGATGGCGAAAAAGAAACCTTGATTTGTCTTGATGTATCAATTGCTCCCGAAACAGTAGATTATTTAAAAGCCAATACAAATCAAAAATTTATTTGTCTGGAAAGAGCTTTAGATACTACCAAGAAATACAATTTGAAACACTATTTGGGAGATAAATTTAATGCGTTTTAGGCATTTTTAAAATCAAACTTCAAAAACCAGAATACTAATTTATGCAATCCTACGTCGGACATATATTTCTACCAAAAGAAGATGGCTTTCAAGAAATTGAAGGAGTTTGTCTATTTATAGATGGAAATGATTTTTGGATAGAAGCTTCAATAAACTCGTATGGCTTAGAAAAGTATAACTTAATTAAATGTAAAAACTAAAATGATATGCAAACACAATTTCAATATATAGTCGATTTAGCGAAGCAGTACAATGGATATGCAGAAAATCCAGAGGTTTTATATACTGCGTTAAATAATTTACCGGACGAAATAATTACTGAAATTTATAGAGAATATGGTAATCCGGAAAACAGATTTCAACCAGTAAATTTATTACGTGCGGAAGTAGCAAGACAAATTTTGAACCGTGTTCCTATTAATGCTGAATTTATCAATGACATTAAAGCTAAAATTAGAAATAAGGATGTTGAATATTTTAATCATTTAGCACCTGCATTTCTAAATGAATTGGTAGTTTATCCAGTTGGGAAAAGGGATATGTTTGCCAATTGGCAAAAACCTTGGGCTATATTGCATACTTTTTTCTATAATAAATGGACAAAACAAAAAGAAACTGTTCAAAATTATTTAGAACAAATTTGCAAAGATCTTTTGCAAAAATTAGATTTGAAAGAATATACCTATCACAAAGTAGATTTTCAAGGTCCATCTAATTTTGGAGATGTTAGATGTTGGATTGCATTATTTCCAATTATAAAAAATTCTCATAGAGATGCCTATCAATTTTTTATTACCCTAGAGAATAATCCAAAAGCCGGGATGCTAGCAGGACATTCCTTACGAAATGCAAAGCCGAACAAGTTGAGAAGAGTACACGGTTATTTAGATACATTACAATATTTTGAAGAAGTAAAAGACGAAATTGTAAAATTAAATAAAGAAAGCAGAAACTATTTCAAGTTTGCTCCGGGAAGCCAAGCATCAGAATGGGAAGAGTTTTATAATGATGGTATCGCTGCAATAGATTATAGTAATATCAATATTGGTGACCTTAATCAATTCGAGGACTACAAGGAAATGCTCAATAAAGCAGGGTTGCCAGCTGATAGTCAATCTAATCAAGCAGGTAATTTATGGTTTTTTAAAACTGCAAATAAAGGAGATGTAGTTTTTGCAAATAAAGGGGTTAATACTTGCCTTGGGATTGGAATTATAGAAAGTGATTACTACTTTGATAAAAACACAAACGGTTACAATCACCGAAGAAAAGTAAATTGGATAACAGATAAAGTGTATCAATACAAATCGAACGCGCATAAAGATTACAAAACACTTTTCAGACCAGATACGTTCAGCCCAACAAAACCTTGGGAATTTCTGTTAAGCGAATATGCTAGATTGTACCCAGAATTAGTGCCAGTTTTTCAAAAGCAAAACTTAATTTTCAATAGCGAACAAAATGTCAAAATTGATGAAGTTGTAGAGGACGAAGATTTGAATGAAATTGAAATTGCAGAGCCAATAAATTTTTGGTGGCTGAATGCTAATCCTAAAATTTGGAGTATTTCCAATAATAAAGAAGGTGAATTACAAACCTACACAACGCACAACGAGAAAGGAAACAAACGTAGGATATACAAATACTTTGAACAAACTAAACCTGGTGATTTAATTATTGGTTACGAAAGTACACCAACCAAACAAATCAAGGCAATTTATGAAGTTACTAAAGGTATTCACAACACTGATCAAGGGGAAGAAATAGAATTTGAATTAGTAGAAAAATTAGAAATACCGGTAAGTTGGAATGAGCTAAAAAACAATCCTGCTTTACAAAAATGTGAAGTATTTATCAATAATCAAGGGAGTTTATTCAAAATAACGGAAGAGGAATATGATATTATTCGCGAGGTAATAGACAACAAAAATATTATTAGCGAAAAACTATTGCAACATAGCAACATCAAGAAATATAAATTCTCTGAAGATGCTGACAAACCATTTATCAGTGAAGAACAATTTTTAAAATCCGTTTCACTATTAAAAAGAAAGAAAAATATAATCCTTCAAGGTCCTCCGGGAGTCGGCAAAACTTTTATAGCTAGAAAACTGGCGTATGAAATTATGCAAGAAATAAAAGATACCAGTATTGAAATGGTGCAATTTCATCAATCCTACAGCTATGAAGATTTTATACAAGGATTAAGACCAACTCAAAAAGGAGGTTTTGATTTAAAAGATGGTATTTTCTATACATTTTGCCAAAGAGCATTAGCACATCCCGAAAAACCATTCTTTTTCATTATTGATGAAATAAACAGGGGTAATTTAAGTAAGATTTTTGGTGAGCTGATGATGTTAATTGAAGCGGATAAAAGAGACGCAAAGTATGCTTTAAAACTAACGTATGCAGAAGAGGAAGAAGACCGCTTTTTTGTACCCGAAAATCTATATATTATTGGCACAATGAACACGGCAGACCGTTCACTGGCAATAGTAGATTATGCGTTGAGACGACGATTTGCATTCATAAGTCTACAACCAGATTATGGTGATAACTTCCGTAATTTCTTATCCTCAAATGGGCTTTCTAATAGTATGATTGGACACATAAGTTCGTCAGTATTTAAAGTAAATGAAAAAATAAAAGCCGATAGTAATCTTGGAGAAGGTTTTCAAATTGGACATAGTTATTTTTGTAATTTCAATGATACGGTAGATGAAAATATCTGGTGGCAGGAAATTATTGATTTTGAATTAAAACCTTTGTTAGAAGAAATATGGTTTGACGAATTGAATAATGTTTCCGATATGACAAGATTACTTTCAAAATAACAATGCAAATTCCAATTGAAAACATATACTATCTTTTATGCTACGCCTGGAATAAGCTGGAGGAGAAAGAGCGTGTAAACGTTTCAGTTGATGATAAAACGGAACTACTTGACCTGTTTGCTAACATTCTAATTAACGGTACTAAAATACTGCTCAAAAGAGGAATTGACAGGAGTTATATAGATTTCACGGATGAAATTCCGGGAGTAAAAGGAAAAGTACAAATCAGTCAGACTTTAAAGAGCAATTTACTTTTCAAACAAAGAACAATTTGCACTTTTGATAGTTTTTCCTCTAATATTTTAACCAATCGAATTTTAGTTTCTACAATATATTCATTGTCAAGAACCAAAGGACTTGACAAGGATTTAAAAAAGGAGCTAATTACGCTTCAAAGAATGTTTTCAGACGTTGATTTAATTCAGATAAACAATTCACTTTTCAGTCAAATCAAATTAAATAGAAACAATCGTTTTTATGGTTTTTTGATGAATGTTTGCCAGATAATCTATGAAAACACTTTGCCGTCAGAAGAACAAGGAAATTATAAATTTACAGATTTCACTAGGGATGAACGTAAAATGAATCAACTCTTTGAGGCATTCATTAGAAACTTTTATAAAATAGAGCAAAGCAAATACAACATTATAAAAAAGGAAACTATAGACTGGCAATTTGAATATGAAGAAAGAGATGGTTTTCAGTTTGTACCAAAAATGGAAACCGATATTACATTGGAAAACAACACCGAAAAAATTATTATTGATGCCAAGTATTATAAAGAAACTATGACAATCAATTATGATAAAGAAAGGATTAAATCCGACAATCTTTATCAGTTATTCAGTTACTTGTTAAATCAAGAAGATAATACGACAAAAACGGCCTACGCCAAAGGCATCCTTCTTTATCCTACAATCGAAAAGGATTATGATCTTCAATACAAATACAAAACCCACACAATTGAAATTAGAACAATAAATCTAAACTCAAACTGGAAACTAATTTCAAACCGTCTTAAAGAGATTATCGGATTAAATGATTAATCATTACAGAAAATATATTTTAAAAAAATCATTATCTCATTCAGCTGCACAAAACTTTCATTTAGTCCAAGTATTCCTAAACTCAAGTCTTTGTTTGCTTCATTTCTTTAATTTCAATTCTCAAGCAGGACATTCCAATGCAGCTACTCAAAATCAATCTTCACGGGGAAAGTTGGACACTGAATAAACTCGAGTGCAGCGCGGATGATTTGAGTGCTTGCAAGCAAGTAGCGGCTACCATGAAAGTTCCATTGGCCAAAGCATTAATAGACCCTTTTTTCTATTACTATCTAAAAATACCCCGTATCCCATCGGTTGAGTATTTACCCGGCAAAAAGTGGAGCGGCTTATTGGACAGTCCCAAAAACCAAATCGAAATCCTGTTGGACGGTAAGAAAATCCAGAAACTCCAGATCCAGGATTTAAACCAGGGGCAATTGCTTTTTCCGTTATACGCTGTTCATAAAACCGAAATAACGGAAAATTACGGTCCGGGAATTTATGTGGAACAAAAAGCCATTGGTTTTATTGGCAATCATGAAATCAAAGTGGAGGATTTTAGTATTGATGATTTACAATTCCATTTATTGCAATTCAACAACAAACTGTTGTTGCAAAGACCTGCTTATCAAAACAAGAAAGTGATTTCCAGAAGAAAGGAAACCTTGCTTATTTACCAGAATAGTTTCGAGATTTAAAAGGCTGCAATGGATTAACTTTAGTATCTTCCTTTTTTAAAAAACTGAAGTAAAGCCGAGCCTTACAAAATGGATATAGCGTATGGCTCCACAATGTCAGCGTAAAATTACAAGGGCGATTCATTCCGTTGGAAAGTCATAAAACGAGAACAGCATCGCTTCTAGTTTTTTACAAACCAAGGCTTTGCGACAGCGTATAATAAAAAAGGAGTTTAGTGAAGAGTTGGATTAAAACACAAAACAAATGAAAATTTTAGAAAGAAGTGCCATTACCATTACGTACAAAAAACCATTTGTAGATTGGAACAATAAATTGACGCCCGAATTGCCCTTGCACGAAAACCTGTTGGGCGAATCCAAAACCTATCTCACCCAAGTTGATTTTGATGATGCCGATAAACTAATTCGAAAACATTACAAAGAAATTTTCGAAATGGAATTGGAAGGTATGTGGACAGCCGAAAACGATTGGCCACAAAAGCGGGATTTTAAACTTTTCAATGAATGGTTTCATTATGAAATAAGCGATTGGGTCACGGATTTGGGCAAGGGAAAGTTGACCCCCTAGCCCCCTAAAGGGTGAACTGTAACAGATTGCCGCGCTGCACTGCGTTCCGCTCGCAATGACGGGTGGGGATGATTGTGGGGTTGCCGCGCCCCCTAACCCCCTAAAGGGGGAACTGTAACAGATTGCCGCGCTGCACTGCGTTTCGCTCGCAATGACAAGGGCGATTGTGGTGGGGTCTCGACTGCGCTCGACTTGACATAATCTGGTTTGTCGAGGAAACAAGATGCTTACTTGGATTAATTGCCATTAGGTTTATCCCGTATCCGGTGTTGCGGCATATTTTCAGTGCAACGCAATGCCTTTACCCTATTCCATTCATTTAATATTCTCTTTAACAAAAAATCACGAGGAAACTATTCATATAAATTGTATGTTTGGCGTTTTAGTTTTAAAACCATAAAAGACAGCATCCTGCTCCTATTCATTGGACTTAAAAGAGGATTAGCCCTAGCCGAAAAATACATTTTATGAGGAAGTTTTACCCGATTCTATTTTTAGTTATTTTCATCCATTGTGGGGTTATCTTAAATGCCAAGGAGAATCATATCCGCAAAATTTTGGCATTGCCTGCGGCCAGTATTTCCGGTACGACTGCCGTTTGCCAAAATGCAACAGCCCCACAAATTACGTTCACAGGCTCCCTTGGAACTGCACCCTATACGTTTACCTATACCATCAATGGAGGTGCTCCTTTGACTGTAACTACCACTGGGTCCAACTCCTCCATAACCGTTACTGCTCCTACCACTGCTGCGGGTACTTCCAGTTATGATTTAGTCAGTGTGCACGATGCCAGTTTACCTCTGACAGAAATTACCCAAACCGGTACCGCAACCGTTACTGTAGGCAGTCCGCCTACCGTTAATTTTACATTTACCAACGATGCGACTTGCTCGGGAACGGCCATACAATTTAATTCCTCGGTTACAGGAACCGGAACCATTGTTTATTCTTGGGACTTTGGAGATGGAACTGCTTTGTCCAATCTGCAAAATCCAACGCATCAATTCACGGCTTTAGGATGCGGTACTTCGACATTTCCAGTGACATTAACCATTACCGTAAATGGCTGTACAGCCACAAAAACACAAACTATTTCGGTTAAGCAAAAACCAAACATCAGTTTTAATGATTTGAATAATCCTTTAGCCATAGACCTATTTAACAATTGCTCGAATGCAGCCACCAATCCCGTATTTTCGATCAATGTGGGGAATACTTCTCTTTCTTCAGCTTGTATCAGTTCCTACGCTATCGACTGGGGAGACGGGAGTGCCATTACAACCAATGCCAGCTTTCCTGCTACCCATACTTATAATTTAATAGGCGCTTACAACATGGTTGTAACCGCTTTGGGCACCAATGGCTGCAGTAATTCAGTAACCTATGTCATCAAGAATGTAACCAATCCGTCGGGTGGAATTGTAAGCCCCGGAAGCACCCAAAATTTATGTGCTCCAACAGCCCCCTTGAATTTTACCATTTCCAATTGGGGAGCCAATTCAATTGGCACTGTTTACGACATCGATTATGGCGATGGTTCTGCTGTTGTTCATCTTACCCAAGCCACTTTACAAAGTTCCATTTATTACAATGCTTCCAATCCTTCGGCCTCATTGAATTATCCCATTCCGTATGTTTATACCACATCCAATTGTCCCAATCTGAAGTTCACGGCCTTGCTAACCGTTTCGAATGCTTGTGGTGAAACCCCCAGTTCCGTGTCCAATATCACTGTTTATTCAAAACCTACGGCCAATTTCACTGCGCCTCCCCAAGCCTGTTTGAATACCAATGTACTATTTACCAATTCCACGCTTACCGGATACAACCAGAATTGTATTCAAAATGCCCTTTATCAATGGGATTTTGGTGATGGCACCACCTCTACATTAACCAATCCAACCCATACTTATACCGTAGCGGGAAATTATACCGTAAGCCTAATAGCCCAAGGATATTGTGGTTTTTCAGCTCCAATGACAAAAACTATTTGTGTTGAAGCGCCGTTAACCCCTTCTTTTACCTTAAATAATCCTTTAGGTTGCGCTCCGTTGGCCATTACCACTACCAATACAACCATAGAGACCAATTCTTGTACACCACCCACTTATTTGTGGACGGTTACTTATGCTGCAGCCAATTGTGGAACAGCCATTGCAACTCCAAATCAAACGACAAAGAATGCTTCCTATAACTTTACCATACCCGGTATTTATACGATTAAATTAACAGCGACCAATTCTTGTGGAAGTGCAACTACCTCACAAACCGTTGAAGTCAAAAAGCCGCCTACCATAACTTCAATCAACGGAATAAATGCCAATTATTGTGGGGCAACCAACATCAGTCCAACCGCAACAGTGAATAGTTGCGCACCTGCTTCCAGTACTTTAACCTATGCCTGGAATTTTCCCGGCGGGATTCCCACCACCTCTAATTTGGCCAATCCGGGTCCCATTAGTTATGCCACTGCCGGAAATTATACCGTATCTTTAGTGGTCAGCAATGAGTGTGGGGCTTCGACAATGTCCACAAAATCCTTTACCATTAATGACACTCCAGTATTAACCAATACGCCCTTGACCCAAACTATTTGTTCGGGTACCACAACGGCCTTGGTCAACTTGACTTCCAGTCCCGCTGGAGCCAATTTTACTTGGACAGCCACAGCCACGGCAGGAATTACAGGATTTAGTCCTTCTGGAACGAGTACGATACCTGTTCAAACCCTATCCACAACCAATGCCAGTCCAGGAACGGTTACTTATGCCATCACGCCTTCCTTGGGTGGCTGTCCCGGTACAGTTACCAATTATGTCATTACCGTAAATCCGGCACCTGCCATCACCAGTCAACCCGCTTCCAGCACGATTTGTTTGGGAGGAAGTCTTGCGGTTTTGTCTTTCACGACAACTGGTATAATTGGTACACCAACCTATCAATGGTATTCCAATGTTGCCAACAATACGACAACTGGAACGGCTATTCCAGGGGAAACCAATGCCACTTATACCCCAGTCTCCACAATAGCAGGAACATTTTATTACTATTGCATCATTACTTTGCCATCTGGAGGTTGTTCGAATATAAAAACCAATACGGCAACGGTGACCATAATGCCGAATGCTACCATTACAACCCAACCCACTCCTACTCAAAATCTTTGTGTGGGTGTGACGACACCAGCTCCATTAAGCATTAGTTATTCGGGTGGAACAGGAACGGTTAGTTACCAATGGTTTTCCAATACTTCTAATTCCAACATTGGCGGCAGCTTAATCGCTGGTGCCAGTTTATCCACCTATACTCCGCCTGTTTATACCGTCCCGGGGAATTATTATTACTATGCCACAGTCTCTTTAAACGGCAATGGTTGTTTGCCTGCCACCAGCAATGTAGCCGAAGTTATTGTGTATGCCGATCCAACCATTAGTGCACAACCCATTGCCACTCAAACCTTGTGTCAAACCGCAACTCCATTAAATTTAGATGTTACGGCAACTGGAGGAAATGGAACCTTCAGTTATCAGTGGTACAGCCATTCGACCAATGCCAATTCAGGAGGAATATTAATTACTGGAGCAACTAGCAATAGTTACACTCCGCTTACCAATACTGTTGGCACAAACTATTATTATTGTGTCGTGAGTCAAAACAGTACTTCCGGCTGTAGCGTTACCAGCGCAACGGCTGCCATTATTGTTATTTCTTCCCCCACCATTACGCAACCCGCTTCCAGCACGGTTTGCCAAGGCGGAAGTCCAACTCCTTTGTCCATTACGGTTAGTGGTGCGACTGGAACTCCCACCTATCAGTGGTATTCCAATGTTGCCAATAACACCACTACCGGAACTGCAATTTCTGGAGAAACCAATGCTACTTATACCCCATCGGCAGCCGCTGTGGGGACCACTTATTATTATTGCATCATCACTTTGCCTTCCGGCGGCTGTTCGAGCATCACTTCCAATACTGCCACCGTGACCATCAATGCCGGAGCGACTATCACTACACAACCTACGCTAACCCAAAGTTTATGTGTTGGAGCGACCATTGCCACTCCATTAACGATAAGTTATACCGGAGGAAGTGGCAGTGTGAGTTACCAATGGTATTCCAATACGAGCAATTTGAATTCGGGTGGTACTTTAATTCCAGGAGCTACCAATGCCAGTTATACGCCGGCCGTTTTTACCACAAGCGGTACTAATTACTATTATGTAACACTTTCCTTCTCCGGAAATGGCTGTGGTCCCATCACGAGTAATCCTGCCGAGATTGTGATAGTCACTGATCCAACGGTTAGTTCACAACCCTTAGTTTCGCAGACTTTGTGTCAAGGTGCTGCCCCAACGAATTTGACTGTAACTGCCACGGGAGGCATTGGCACTTATTCCTACCAATGGTTTTCTTCGGTTTCCAATTCGAATACGGGAGGAATCCTGATTGCCGGGGAAACCAATGCTAGTTATACTCCACCAACCGCTTCCGTTGGAACAAGGTATTATTATTGCGTGATTTCTCAAACGGGGATTGGCTGTAATGTGACCAGTGCCACGGCAGCTGTAATTGTTAATTTAGCGCCAACCATTACCACCCAGCCACAATCCAGCTCTGTTTGTTTGGGCATTACCCCCACTGTTTTAAATGTAGCTTACAGCAACGGTGTAGGAACACCCGCTTACCAATGGTATTCAAATACAGTCAACACCACCGTGGGAAGCACGCCTATTTCAGGAGCCACAAACGCCACTTATACTCCACAAAATACTGTTGTTGGAACGACTTATTATTATTGCATCATCACTTTGCCAACGGGTGGTTGTTCTAGTTTAACTTCCAATATTGCAACTGTAACCATCAACCCCAATCCGGTGATTTCCAATAAAACCGCCATCATTTGCAGTGGAAATTCTTTTACAATCACTCCCGATAATTTAAGTGGTGACACCGTGCCTGCCGGGACAACTTACACTTGGTCGAATCCCACTATTTCACCCGCAGGTTCCATAACGGGAGCATCGGCGCAAAATGTGCAACAAACGACTATTAGCCAAAACTTAATCAATACCACAACGAGTCCAGCCACTGTCACTTATACCGTTACGCCACTTTCGGGAGTTTGTGCTGGTGCTAATTTCTCCGCAGTGGTTACGGTAAATCCTGCCATTTCGCCCAATGTCACTTCCACCAATAGTTCTTGTTTTGGTACCAATAACGGTGCTATTCAAACCAATATCACGGGAGGAATTCCTTTCAGTTCCGGTGCGCCTTATCTCATTTCTTGGACGGGTCCCAGCGGATTTACCTCCTCGGCCTCGAGCATTTCGAATTTGGTTCCTGGCGATTATAATCTTTCCATTACGGATGCCGGCGGTTGTCCCATTGACAAAACTTATACCATCACGGAACCAAATGACATTGTCATCACCACCGATTTAGAAAAAGACATCAGTTGTTTTAATGCTGCTGATGGTGCAATTCAAATCACTTTAACTGGCGGCACTTTAAATTATAAAATCAATTGGACGAAAAATGGAATCCCTTTCGCCACGACCGAAGATTTATCCAATTTAAGTCCCGGAACTTATGTGGTTACCGTTTCGGACGCCAACAATTGTGGTCCCAAAACGGCGACTTTTACCATAACTGAACCTCCTATCTTGGCCGTGAATTTGGTCAACAAAACCAACATCTTGTGTTTTGGAGATGCAACAGGAACCATAAACGTAAATGTTGTTGGAGGAACAGCTCCTTATACTTTTGCCTGGACTGGCCCCAATGGTTTCACAAGTTCCAATCAAAACCTGACTGGTCTTTTTGCGGGAACTTACAACTTGATTGTTGCCGATAATTCGGGTTGTTCCAAAAACTTGTCGGTACCCATTACCCAAACTCCCGAAATTAAAATAACGGCAACCACAACTCCGATTGTCTGTTATGGCGACAATAATGCCTCCATCAACCTGGTGGTTTCTGGCGGTGTTGCGCCTTATACTATAGCTTGGAGCAATTTGGGAAGCGGCATTTCTCAAAACAATCTTTCGGCTGGGGATTACACCATTAGCGTTACCGATGCCTTGAGTTGTACCCAAACCTTAACCGTGAATATTCCCGAAGCGCCTATTTTTACCGTCAATCCGGTGGTGAAAAACATCAGTTGTTTTGGAGCCAATAATGGCAGTATTACCCTTAATTTTGTGGGCGGTATTGCACCCGTGACCTTGACTTGGAATGATGGAGCGGTAACGGGAACTACCCGAAATAATTTAAAACCGGGTTCCTATACGGTAACCATTGTTGACAGTAAACCGTGTACGATTGTAAGAACGTTTATTATACTCGAACCGCAACTATTGGTGCTTTCCGCCAATGTAACGAATGCCTTGGACTGCAACAATGCCAATACCGGTGCCATCAATCTTTTGGTTTCCGGTGGTTCCTCGCCTTTTACTTATGCTTGGTCCAACGGAGCGACCACCGAGGATTTGGTCAACATTCCCGCAGGAAATTATTTGGTTACCGTAACCGATGCCAACGGCTGTACCCAACAAGCCCAATACAGCATTAACCGACCGCCGCCAATTGTGGCTGGGGTAACTACCAAAACGGATTTTAATTGCGATACCAAAACGGTAAAACAAACTTTTGTGGCCCAAGTTTCGGGTGGGGTTCCGCCTTATCAATTGGTTTGGTCCAGCGGAACGGTTAGCGGTGCCAATAATGAATTTATGAATACTACCCAAAACGGAACGGTGATTTTGACTGCTACCGATGCCATTGGGTGTCAATCGAATTACAGTTTCAATGTAAATGTGCCTACATTGGAAACCCCTTCTTTTATTGTCGATTCCTATGCGTATTCCACTTTTGGAACCTATTCCATCAATGACCCCATACAGTTTACCAATACGGCGACCGGTGATTTTACCAGCGTGGCTTGGGATTTTGGCGATGGTACTTTTTCGACCGAACCCAATCCTGTTCACACTTTTGTGAATCCAAAAGAGTATGTGGTGACGCAAACGGTTACTTACCCTTTTGGCTGCGTCTATGTCCAAAAAATTACCCTGATCGTTGGCAAAGGCTATGTATTGGTTGTTCCAACTGCTTTTACCCCCAACAATGACAGTCTAAATGATAAATTCAGACCCGTGACCAAAGGGTTGAAAAATGTCCGTTTAGATGTTTACGACACCTGGGGTTCCCTGATTTATTCAGAGACGGGTGACGTTCTGCGAGGCTGGGACGGCAAAATAAAAGGCATCCATGCCGAAAACGGCAATTACTTCTGCAAGGTTAGCGGAGAAACTTTTTATGGCACCACTGTCAATGACAATCACCCTTTTGTATTACTAAAATAAGCTCTAAATCCGTTGGGGCGAATTAACAGAAAATTATTAATGAAATATATAATTTTAACACATAGACACATAGAAAAAGAGGTTGGGATAGACCAATTCTTGGTTTCACATAGCTAAGACTATCCATAATTTAAGTTAAAAGTCTTGCTAAAACCAACAAAATCATGTATTTAAAAGAACATAAATTGAATTAAACCCAATAGGTTAATCACAAAAGAGAATGAAACTAAAACTTGTTTTATATATACTACTAACAACCTTGTCTATTGCTGAGGTTAAAGCGCAAGACCCCATATTTACGCAATATTTTTTGGTGCCTGAATCCTTGAATCCTGCCTTTACAGGAACATTGGTCACAGGATACACGGGACTCATCCACCGATCGCAATGGCCCAATGAAAATAGACGAATTGACACGGAATATGCTTTTGTCAATAGTCCGATTGGTCGAGAACGAGAAATGGGTTTGGGCTTAACGATTTTAAATCAAAGGGAGGTTTTTACCAAATACAATTACACCCAAATCAATGGCGTGTATTCCTATAATGTCAATTTGAATGATGAATGGCGATTCCGATTGGGCATAGAAGCGGGATATGGACACAAAAACTTCAATTTCAGCAGCCTTTTATTGGAAGACCAAATCAATTCTGACGGTTCCATAAGCGGAGGTAGTGTCGATCCGAGTATTTTGAACGCCAATGATAAAATTGGCTTTTTTGATTTTTCGTCGGGAATCTTGTTGTATAGTGACAAAGCTTGGTTTGGCGCTTCGTTGAAGCACTTAAACAAACCCAATATTGCCTTTACCGACTATGCAGCCGTGCCTTTGGAATTGTTTTTGAGTGTTCACACGGGTTATTCCTTGAGTTTAGATGACAGTTCGATGTCCTTTTTTCCAGATGAAACCAATGTGTTAGTGACCGCCAATTATATGCGTCAAGCCCAATATAACCGATTGGATTTTGGCACCGCCTTGGAATTAAAACCTTTTATCGTTGGCATCCTCGCAGCGACCAATCCGGAAGGAAAAAGCAACAACAGCCATTTATTAACTTCCCTCAATCTTTTTGGTTCCATCCAGCTGGATCGTTTTGTTTTTGGTTATTCCTATGACATCAATACTTCGCAAATGGGCAATACCCAAGGCGTACACGAAATTTCGCTGACTTGGCAAATAGGCCGTGAATGCGAAAGCTGCAATAATTACTTGGTCAAACATCCTTGGGGGAGGAATTATTGAAATTTTTCTATTTTCCCTCCAGTTAAAACTGGAGGCAATTGAGAGATAATCAAAACATTCTTTTTCCCTCCAGCTGAAGCAGGAGGCAATTGAAGGTTGGAGAGGAATGTAACTGGAAAACAATCAAGAAATAATCAAAACATTCTTTTTCCCTCCAGCTAAAGCAGGAGACAATTGAAGGTTGGAGAGGAATGTAACTGGAAATAATTAAGAGATTATTAATACATTCTTTTCCCTCCAGCTGAAGCAGGAGGCAATTGAAGGTTGGAGAGGAATGTAACTGGAAATAATTAAGAGATAATTAATACATTCTTTTCCCTCCAGCTAAAGCAGGAGGCAATTGAAGGTTGGAGAGGAATGTAACTGGAAATAATTAAGAGATAATCAATACATTCTTTTTCCCTCCAGCTAAAGCAGGAGGCAATTGAATGTTGGAGAGGAATGTAACTGGAAAACAATCAAGAAATAATCAAAACATTCTTTTTCCCTCCAGCTAAAGCAGGAGGCAATTGAATGTTGGAGAGGAATGTAACTGGAAAACAATCAAGAAATAATCAAAACATTCTTTTTCCCTCCAGCTGAAGCAGGAGGCAATTGAAGGTTGGAGAGGAATGTAACTGGAAATAATTAAAAGATAATCAATACATTCTTTTTCCCTCCAGCTAAAGCAGGAGGCAATTGAATGTTGGAGAGGAATGTAACTGGAAATAATTAAGAGATTATCAAAACATTCTTTTTCCCTCCAGCTGAAGCAGGAGGCAATTGAAGGTTGGAGAGGAATGTAACTGGAAATAATTAAAAGAGAATCAATACATTCTTTTTCCCTCCAGCTAAAGCTGGAGGCAATTGAAGGTTGGAGAGGAATGTAACTGGAAATAATTAAGAGATAATCAATACATTCTTTTTCCCTCCAGCTAAAGCTGGAGGCAATTGAATGTTGGAGAGAATTACAACTGGAAATAATTAAGAGATAATCAATACATTCTTTTTCCCTCCAGCTGAAGCAGGAGGCAATTGAAGGTTGGAGAGGAATGTAAATGGAAATAATTAAGAGATTATTAATACATTCTTTTCCCTCCAGCTAAAGCAGGAGGCAATTGAAGGTTGGAGAGGAATGTAACTGGAAATAATTAAGAGATAATCAATACATTCTTTTTCCCTCCAGCTGAAGCAGGAGGCAATTGAATGTTGGAGAGGAATGTAAATGGAAATAATTAAGAGATAATCAATACATTCTTTTTCCCTCCAGCTAAAGCAGGAGGCAATTGAATGTTGGAGAGGAATGTAACTGGAAATAATTAAGAGATTATTAATACATTCTTTTCCCTCCAGCTGAAGCAGGAGACAATTGAAGGTTGGAGAGGAATATAACTGGAAATAATTAATGAAATAGTTTTGCATAAAATTTCATCCCATTCAATATCAATACATTCTTTTTTCCCTCCAGTTAAAACTGGAGGCAATTGAATGTTGGAGAGGAATGTAAATGGAAAACAATCAAGTTTGAGTTTACTATCTCTCTTCGCAAAATAAGCCGTTCTTGCTCGAACAATGGTGAACTCCTATAATGAATCGATCAAAGCAACTGATTTTTTTGGTGCTTTTTGGTGCGCTATAAACTTTTATTAAATAATAATTGCTCTAAATGAGGGAAACCGTAAAGTATATTGTTTTTGATAGATTACATTTGAGCATTGTTTAAAATAAACATCAGGGACGCTGAAAACTGAATAGAGTAGGCAACAAATTAAATTTAAAAATTAATGAAAAAAATTATTCTATTGTCAATGATTCTTTCTCAACTGGCAATCTCTTGCTCCAGTGACGATAACTCAGACACAACTGATTCACAAAGTTTAACTGAACAAATCGAAGCAATCATAAAGCAACCTTACTCTAAGCTGACTCCATCAGAACAAAAAGTAAAATTGGAGGCTGAAGCCAATACCATGCTTATGCAAATGGACAAATCAAAAACTTCAGGAGCTATCGAAGCCATACAAAATCTTGGGAATTTATTAAGTATTGGTGCCGTTGATATATTCGATAAAAAAAATGATAATCAAATAGAGGACATCCTAAATGTTTCAGGAGTATATGGAATTTACACTTGGAATAATTCAAAACAAGATTGGATTAAAACGGCTTCAACAACTGAACTTAAATTTATCTTTCCAGCAAAGAAAAATCTAACCACAAACAACGCTTCGTTCTCTTCTAAAAGTGTCTCTTCAAACATAAAAGTAAAAATGGAAGACAGTTACAACTGGCAAACAGGAGCTGTTATAAATGACTATTTTTATCTACCAACTTCTGCAGATGCCACTTTAACTATTGATAATGCACAAGCTGCAACATTTGTTGCAAATGCAAAATATACCGGTACGGTAGAAGCTCCAGATGAAGCTAGTTTTAAAATGGTATTGAACGATGGTTATTCTTATGAAATTAGTGGTGGTAAAAAAGCAACTGCAAATACAGCAAAGTCTTCATTTAGTTATAATGGGAAAAATTTAGTTTCATTTACATCTGGAAGTACTGCTGATATTGATGCCTTAATAAAAGATGATAATCTTATTCAATACCAAGGCAAAGCAAATGGTTTGGTTCAAATTATGGACAACTTCATCATTATAGCGGATATGGATATTGCTACACAAACTAAAGATGAAGAAGCTTTAGAAAAAAGTTTGGTGTATCCTACGGATCCAGATTACGAAAGCCCAAATTCTAATTACAAAGCATATTACACAGCAGAAAACACATACTACAAAAAACATTCTGAAGGCAATGTTCTTAATTCAAATAAAAACACAAAACTGATTTTAGTCTCTAAAAAAGACGGAACTAAAATCGCTGACGTTGTTTATCGTTCAGAAAAAGGGGATAGCTACGACAGAGAATTACCAGTTTGGATTGTTGATAAATACTATCCCAACGGAGGCTATTGGTCAATTAATGGCAAAGGCGGAATAATTACTATTCAACATTACGATGATGTGCTTTACTTGAAATTCAATGACAATACAGAAGTTGAAATGGGAGCTTATTTTTCTACTGGATTTGATACTTTGGAAACCAAATTTGAAGATTTCTTGAAAGCTTTTGAAAGATAGATAATTTAAAATTCAAACTTATTATTAAGGTCAATCTGAAATTATTCAGGTTGACCTTATTTTTTTGGAGTTGTTCGAACCACAATTGTACTTTGTCCATAACCAGCCCAAATACCAATTCCACCATTAATATTTGATTTCAGACTTGTATTGGACGGATAAATGGGGTTTCTTCCATTCACGAGTTCGTTTTGCCAACTATTCCAGAAATCAAGAGCGTCTTTATTCATCGTTCTTAATTTCACATAAATCAAATCCCCGTCCGTAAAATAAGGTTTGTATTTAGTTTTGGGAAAAATGAGCACTCCCCTGTTTACCTGCATCGAAATCTTGGGGGAATCAAAATTTTTATCATCCAGATTACCATAAAAAGCGGGAACAAAAATAGGCTCTTGTCCTTCTAATCTTGTTGCAATTTGGTAATAATTCTTTTCATTTAAAGGGTCATCAAATTTCACAAAAACATAGCCTGTAGTATCTGCAACGTTATTTTTAACATATTCTGCACTAGTAAGATTCACCGTTTTGGGAATCGTTGTTGATGCTGACACAATTCTGTTTAAATATTCTATTTTCAAGGTATAAGTCTTGCCTGCTACGCCAATAATTTCGGAACCATAATACACGAACGGCGGCAATCTGTCTTTATCATTTTTAACTTTTAAAACCTCTACTTTTTGTCCATCAGAAACCGTCACTTTTGCCGACCGTATAACATGGTCTAAAACATTGGTAGAATCAATAACCTCAGTTATTGGAATACTACTGGACAATATTAGCTGGGGCACGTCGCCCTCTTCAATCCAGCCTTCAACAACTATCTTCGATTCAAGATTAATTTTAGCACTAAAATCATCATTATTACAGCTGATTGCCACCACTATCAAAAGAAATAAACACCATTTTTTCATCATTTAAAATTTAAATCTCCAACTTACAGAAGGAAGGATTTTATATAAATATTTTTTTTCTGTTTCCACAACTACACTTTGTTTGTCTTCATTAACCTTTACATTTAAAACAACATAAATAGGATTTTCAATATTGAATGTATTGTAAATGGAAAAATTTAAGGCACTTTCCTTCTTACTACTTTTTATGAAAAAATAATTAGCAGATAGGTCTGTTCGAATATAATTGGGCATTTGGGCGTTGTTATATTCCGAATATTCCTTGACAGGATTATTATTGATAAAGTACCACGACGTAGGCATTGTAAAACGATTTCCAGAACTAAAAATCTGGGTAACGCCAAAATTCCATTTCAAATTTAAATCGTACATTCCGACTAATGACAAATTATGACGTCTGTCGTATTTTGCAAAATATGTATTTCCATCATTTATCTCTTCAAAATTTCTATTTGACCGACTCAAAGTATAACTCAACCATCCCTTGAACTTTCCATTATTCTTTCGTAACATCATTTCAAGTCCATAGGCTTTTCCCTTCCCGACAAGCAAGTCATTTTTTAATGTTGACATCTCATTAAACTGGGCAACTCCATAAGGATATTCCAATAGATTTTTCATTGAACGATAAAATCCTCCAAATGAAGTTGCGATATTTTTAGAAATCGTCTGGTTTGAACCAATAGAAAACTCGTCGGAAGTTTGTGGAGAAATTCCATCTGAACTTGCTATCCAAAAATCTGTTGGAATACCCACACTCGAAGTCGTAATTAAACTCAAATATTGATTTTGTCTATTATAAGAAGTATAAAAAGAAAATTTTTTGTTTGGATAATAATTCAATACCATTCGAGGCTGGAAGTGCAAATATGAATTAGACTTTGATCCGGAACTGTAATAATTAATTCTCAAGCCTAATTCTGCATTGAAATAATCAGAAAATTTCGGTTTTGCTGTTGCAAAAACAGCCAGCTCGTTGGCTTTAATTAAATTATTTTGCTCTTCAATTGCGGTCGCAATTTGACTAGTAATTTGAATCTTTTGTGGTTGCAACTTATGAAAAGTATATTGCAAACCAGATTCAAAAGGAATTTCTTTAACCCTAAAACGAACCGAATTTGCAAACCCGAAATCCTGTACATAAGAGGAAATCCCCATTTGCACTGTAGCTTGCTGCATATCTAAATTATTGGTATATTTAGTAAAATAAACAGCATTTGACATCGTTGTTTTTGAAGATAATTTAGAAATTAGTGTTGGAGACACGGAGAAATTTCCCCATTTTAGACCAGTTTTTAAGGATATATTAGAATCTTCTATTTTTAATTTATCGGCACTTACAAAAGCATCAACAACCAAGGAATTATTTTTGGAAACCTCCGTGATGAAGGTCAAATTCCCATCCGAAAAATCATATTTCATATTTTGAACATCATTGTTTTTTGAAAACGAGTTTACTATTGGAACCACAATTTCGTCAATATATGTTTTCCTGCCTGAAATAAAAAGTCCTGATTTTTTACCCAAGGGAACTGCCAATGTCATTTGAGATGCCAGTAGGCCAACGTTTCCTTGAACCGTGAATTGTGAAGGTGTTTTTTTATTGGGAATCAACAAAGTAGTAGAACTCAAACGTCCTCCATATTTTGCATTAGAACTCGATTTGTCAAATTCAACTTCTTGTATATGATCTGTATTGTAAAAAGGGAAAACACCTAACAAATGTGACATGCCATATATTGGAGTTCCTCCATATAGAATTGAATTATGCCCAGGGTCACCACCTCTCACATACAAATACCCATTGGCATCACCCGAATTTTGGACTCCCGGCGTTAATTGCAAAAGCTTAATTATATCCGTTGTCCCTAGAATAGTGGGTAAAGAAGATAATTCTTTTAGATTAAAAGACAATTTACCTCCAGACAAGGCTGTTATGGAACTTTTTTTATTGTTAGAAACCACAACTTCCTTCAAAAGCAACCTGTCTTTCTCTAATTCAATGGAAAGTATGGTGTCTTTTTTTAAAGTAAAACTTAACTCTTTTTCTATGCAACCGAAATGATTAATTGCCAATCTCAGCAGCCCTGATTTAAGGTTGGCAGAAAACACGCCTAAAGAATCCGTTACCTCATGGGAACTATTCCCATTTATATCAAAAGCAACGATAACTCCGGAAAGACTCAAACCTTCATTAGACTTGACTTTACCTGATATTTTAATACCTGATTGTCCGAACAAGTTGGAAAAACATAACAAAAAAAACAAAATAACTAATTTCAAAAGTAAAAGTTTTTATAAGAAAAATGCTAAATTAAACAATTAAAAATCCAATTCATCATTTAGTAATTATTTTAAATCACCTATTTATACTTGAAAATTATGAATAGGATATTTAAAAAGTATTTGGACTAATTACTGTTTTTTTTTTTAAGATTATGATTGAAATTTTGGCTAAAGCCCCCACAACACTTCATCCCTTTTCCCTCCAGTTAAAACTGGAGGCAATTGAAGGTTGGAGAGGAGTGTAACTGGAAATAATTAAGAGATAATCAATACATTCTTTTCCCTCCAGCTAAAGCTGGAGGGAATTGAATTTTAGAGAGGAATGTAACTGGAAAACAATCAAGAAATAATCAAAACATTCTTTTTCCCTCCAGCTAAAGCAGGAGGCAATTGAATGTTGGAGAGGAATGTAACTGGAAATAATTAAAAGATAATTAATACATTCTTTTTCCCTCCAGTTAAAACTGCAGGCAATTGAAAGTTGGAGAGGAATGTAACTGGAAATAATTAAGAGATTATTAATACATTCTTTTCCCTCCAGCTGAAGCAGGAGGCAATTGAAAGTTGGAGAGGAATGTAACTGGAGAACAATCAAGAAATAATCAAAACATTCTTTTTCCCTCCAGCTAAAGCAGGAGGCAATTGAAAGTTGGAGAGGAATGTAACTGGAAATAATTAAGAGATTATTAATACATTCTTTTCCCTCCAGCTGAAGCAGGAGGCAATTGAAGGTTGGAGAGGAATGTAACTGGAAAACAATCAAAAAATAATCAAAACATTCTTTTTCCCTCCAGTTAAAACTGAAGGCAATTGAAGGTTGGAGAGAATTGTAACTGGAGAACAATCAAGAAATAAAAATAGTTTACATTTATAGAATCCTATTATGTAGCACTATATGTTGAATTGCCTCCTGCTTCAGCTGGAGGAATATGGAGATTAGGTTATTATTAGGCTTTAGCCGAAATTTATATAAAGAATCTTTGTCAATAAAAACAATAATTTAGGTTTGTTATTAATCAAATTAATAATTTTAAACTATGTCATTTATAAAAGTTTATATCCATTTTGTCTGGAGCACAAAAAACAGAATACCATTCCTGGAAACCCCAAAAATCAGACAGATGATGTGGAATCATATTAGAGAAAATGCCAAAGAAAAAGGAATACATATTGATTTTGTCAATGGATATTCTGACCATTGCCATTGTTTGGTTTCGCTTGGAGTAGATCAAACTATTCAAAAAGTGATGCAATTAATCAAAGGAGAATCCTCCTTTTGGATGAATAATCAAAAATTAATCTTGGATAAATTCGAATGGCAGGATGAATATTTTGCAGTATCCGTCAGTGAATCCATTTTAGAGAGAGTGAGAAATTATATCAAAAATCAGGAACAACATCACAGCAAACAAACATTCGAAGAAGAATACAATGAATTTATGACTAAATATAAATTTCAAAAATTTACCGATAAACAAGACTGTTTTGGCTAAAGTCAATTTGAATTCTATTTATTTTCATCCTCCAGCTAAAGCTGAGGCAATTGAACTAGTAGGAATTCAAATATAGAAACAAACAAGAATTGACTTCATTTTTTGAAATAACCCTATTTGAAAATGGGGGAACACTAAACTTTTTTCAAAGCCAGCAACAATGAGCATTTAATGCCATAACCAAGGATTTGGGATTGATTTAAGAAGACGATGGCGGCGAAGACAACAGATTGCCGCACTTCGCTTCGCTCGCAATGATGTTAGAACAATCCTGAATGTCTTTCCCGTTTTATAAAAAAAAAGGTGCCAAAAGTAATGGATTAAAAAAAACGCTTTATATTTGAATTTTACAATCCTATGGATACCACAACCATCAAACAATTTTACGAAGCCATTTTTGGAGCGATCTGTCCCGATTTGGATGCTATTCTCAGCGAGAACATCCACAAAGACATTGGCCACTTCAATGTGTTTGACATTGCCGAGATGTATCAATCCTGCAAGTCGAAACTGGAAATGCCGTACAACCGTAGAACGTATTACAAAATAAGCCTGATTTCCGGAAAAAACAAAGTAGAGTTTGCCGACAAAACTGTCGAAATCCAGGAATGCGGCCTCCTGTTTGCTTCGCCTAAAATCCCGTATAATTACACACCTTTAGACCAAGAACAGTCAGGACATTTTTGTGTGTTTACCAAAGACTTTTTGGCCAAATCCAAAATTGGAATGGAAATAGACCTCTTCCCTATTTTTTCTCCCCAAAGCGATTTTATTTATCAAATCAGCCCAGACCAATTTAACGAAGTCAACGCCATTTTCCAGAAGATGCACACCGAAATCGATTCGGATTATGAATATAAATACGATTTGTTGCGCAACTATTTGATGGAGCTTATTCATTATGGACAGAAATTAAAACCTATTTTGGCCGTTGCCAATGTCAAAACGGCTTCTGCGCGAATTACTTCCTTATTCATTGAATTGTTGGAACGCCAATTCCCCATTGAAAACACAACTCAAGTTTTGTTATTGAAAAGTCCGAAAGATTATGCCGACACTTTAGGCGTTCACGTCAACCATCTCAACAAAGTATTGAAAGAAACTACCGGAAAAACTACCAGCGAAATTATTTCCAGCCGAATGGATCAAGAAGCCAAAGTATTGCTTAAACAAACACAGTGGAATGTTTCCGAGATTGCCTACACACTAGGGTTCGAAGAAATTGCCCATTTTTCCAATTTCTTTAAAAAACACAACCAACAATCGCCTTTACAATTCAGGGAATGATTATTTGATTTTCGCAAACAACAGTTTGATTATTGCAATTATCCATTCCACTTTTGTCCCCAATTTTGTAGTGTAATTTAAAACCCTATAAAATGACAAACAAAGCAAATAAAATCGCCTTGGTAACAGGTGGAAGTCGTGGTCTTGGAAAAGATGCTGCACTACAATTAGCCCAAAGAGGATTTGACCTCATCATTACGTACCAAACCAAAAAAGAATCCGCTGAACAAGTTGTAAAAGAAATTGAAAGTATCGGTGCAAAAGCCTTTGCTATTGCTTTGGACATTTCTACAACTGCGGGTTTCGAGGATTTCAAAAATGAAGTACAAACTATTTTGGACTCCCATTTTGACGGCAAAAAACTAGATGCTTTAGTGAACAACGCTGGTATTGGAGTCAATGCTAAATTTGATGTTACTACCGAAGAACAACTGGATGCGATGACCAACATCCACTTTAAAGGACCTTACTTTTTGACCCAAAAATTATTGCATTTATTGAATGAGGGTAGTAGCATCGTGAATACTTCGTCGGGATTGGCTAGATTCTCCTTTCCGGGTTATTCCGCTTATGGTGCGATGAAAGCGGCTATTGATTCCCTTTCAAGATACCAAGCCTTAGAATTGGGCAGCAGAAAAATCAGGGTGAATTCAGTGGCTCCGGGAGCGATTGAAACTGATTTTGGTGGTGGAGCCGTTCGTGACAATTCTGATTTTAACCAAATGCTCGCTTCGCAAACTGCTTTGGGAAGAGTAGGTTTACCTGATGATATTGGTACTGTGGTGGCTTTTCTGTGTTCGGAGGATTCGAAATGGATTAACGCCCAAAGAATAGAAGTTTCGGGTGGTTTTATGATCTAAGATTATTTCTGTTTTTTTGGCTGTTTAAATAAAATGTATCGAGAAGCCTATAAACTTTTCGATACATTTTTTATTGAGAGGGATTCCGACTACGCTCAACCTGACAGTTTAAATGTCATTTAATATGGAACTAATACTATTGTTTTTACCATTAATTCTTGAAAGCGTCCAATGCCGGTGACGGTTTTCCGTCAGACTGCCAAGCATTCAATTGATAACCGCTCCAACTTTTTTCTCCTTCCGGTTCCCAATAAATCACGCCAAGTCCTTTGTTATTTGGCACTGCTTTTACTGCTTTTATGACGGCTACCAACATGTCTTTTGTGTTTTGTACCAAGGTGTAATCGCCTCCAACTTCCACCACCATTACTTCTTTGTCGTATCTTGCCGCCATGTCTTTTAGATTGTTTTCCAAATCAAGAATCGTGGCCGTGTAATCACTTTTTATCCAATACGGATAATAAGAAAGTCCAATGACATCATATTTCACCTTATTGGCTTTGGCATTGTCAAAAAACCATCTGAATTTGGCATTGTTATTTCCTTCGTCAACATGCACGATTACCTTGATGGCTGCGTCTACTGCCTTTGTCGCCTCGTAGCCTTTGTTTAAAAGTTGTGCCAATTGACTAAAATTGGAAGATTTCCCTTCAGGCCATAACATCCCACCGGGAATTTCATTGCCCACCTGCACCCATTCTGGAGTTACTCCTGCCGATTTTAGAGCCGTTAAAACATCAAAAGTGTGTTGGTACACGTCATTTTGCAAGTCGGCAAAAGAATGACTTGCCCAAGCGGCCGGTTTGGTTTGCTTTGCAGGATCAGCCCAAGAGTCGCTGTAGTGAAAATCAATCATAATACGCATTCCTAATTTTTGAGCACGAACCGCCATCACCACCGTTTCGGCAGGGCTGCAATGTCCGCTGGCTTTGTCATTGGATGGATTTACCCAAACCCGAAGGCGAATGGTGTTCATCCCTCTGTCTTTCAAGAGTTGCAAACAATCTTTTTGACTGCCATCGATATCATAAAATTTGTATCCAGTTGCTTCCATTTGGGGCAACCATCCCACGTCAGCTCCTTTTGAAAAGGCAAAAAGAGTTGGTGTCGGCGTTATCTCTGGTGTTTGTGCTTTTGAACAGGATGAAAACATCAATGCTGCCAAAAGTGTCATTAACAATGGGAACTTGGTTTTTACTTTTTTCATTTTAATATTCGTTTTTCTATTTTGTAGCTAATTCAAGGTTCTGTAATGATTGATTTTTAATTGAGTTATATTATTTTACTGTGTCTTACAATTTTATAATTTTATCCATATTTTAAAACTATTTTGTCGATTGCTTTAGCCAAGTCGAAATCTTTTGTGGTTATGCCATTGGCGTCGTGGGTGCTTAGCGCAATGACCACTTTGTTGTAAGCATTATTCCAATTGGGATGATGGTTCGCTTTTTCTGCCAGCAAAGCGACAGCCGTGATGAATGAAAAAGCTTCGACAAAATCCTTGAAATGAAATTCCCGATGGAGGAATTTTCCAAACACTATCCAAGCCGGATCTAATTCCTTCATTCTGGACAGGATTTCTTTTTCATTTAGTTTTTCCATTTTTTCTAGTTTTTAGTTTGCAATTATTAAAATCGAATGCGTTATATCTGTTCGAAAATATTCTTGATGATTTCGGCAGCATATTTACTGGAAATCTTTTGGATGAAGGCCGGAAAGTCGATGTGTGAATTATCGTCTGCCACATCGGAGATGGTCCTGATAATGCTGAACGGGATTTCGTATTCGTAACACACTTGGGCTACCGCTGCACCTTCCATTTCCACGCACAAGACGTTGGGCAATTGGGTAGCCAAGCCTTGTTTCTGTTCGTTGCCAGAGAAAAACTGGTCGCCACTGGCAATGTCTCCAATAACCAACTTGGGTTGTGCAATATCAAACTGCATTAAATCTTCGGTTGCAATGACGGTGTGCAGGGCTTTGTTTTCAAATACCTTTTGCACGGCTTTTGCGGCGATGGCCAAATGGACTGTGTCGCTTTCGAAATAGGTTTTGGAGAGCAAGGGAATTTCGTATTGTTCCATCAAGGGTCGGGCATCCATATCGTGCTGAAGGAGTCTTTTGCCCAGCACAATGTCCCCTATTTTTAAATCCGAATGAATAGCTCCAGCCACTCCGGTAAACAACAATTCGGTGATCTTGAATTCGTGAATCAAGGTGGTGACGGTTGTGGCGGCGGCCACTTTGCCCCATCTCGAAAACACCACCACGGTGTCGATTCCGTTGATTTGTCCCGTAAAATAGCTGCGTTTGCCCATTTTGGTTACCTCGGGATTTGCCAGCAAAGCCACCACTCCTTCAATTTCTTCGGGCATCGCGCCCATAATGCCTATTGTTCTTTTTTTCATGTTTAATGCAATACTGATCTTTAGCTACCAATTTTAATTTAAGTAAAATTAGGTGTTTTAAACCATACTAAGCCCTTTTCTTTGAATGATTTCCACGCTTAAAAATATTAAAACAAAAGTTTTAATACTATATTTGAACCATCAATATCTGCTTCTTTAATGAAAATATATTCCTTTCCACCTATATCCCATTCCAATGCCCAAATTCTTATTCTTGGTACAATGCCCAGCGAACAATCCTTGGCCGTAAACCAATATTATGGCCACCCGAGAAATGCTTTTTGGAAAATAATTTTTACTGTTTTTGACACTCCTTTTTCGAATGATTATGAAATAAAAAAAAGTCTTTTATTGGAAAACAATATCGCTTTATGGGATGTTTTGGAAGTCTGTCTGAGGGAAGGGAGCCTGGACAGTGCCATCGAACAGGAAGTACCCAACGATTTCAACACGTTTTTGAAAGCACATCCCAACATCAGGCATATTTACTTTAACGGCCAAAAAGCAGCCGCCTATTTCAAGCGATACATCAAGCTGGAACATGATTGTCATTTGACCACTTTGCCTTCCACGAGTCCAGCCCATGCCGGAAAATCTTTTGATGCAAAATTAAAGGAATGGAGTATTATTAAACCCGAATTCCTGCTCTAATGGATAATGACAAATTTATATTTTGCCTCGAAGGCGTTCCTGATGTAGAAACAAACGCTACTACCGAAGTGGTCAAAAATCTGGAACAATTGGCCCTTGAACAAGGCATTGCCAGCATTTATAAAACCTGCGACACCATTGAAGGATTGGAAGAAAGCCTGAATGCCCTACTCTATCACGACCATAATTTTACGGATTATGAAATCATCTATTTGGTGATGCCCGGCAAAGCCAACAACATTTGCCTGAATGACTATTATTACAGTTTACAGGAAATAGCCGAACTCTTTGAAGGCAAAATGAAAGGTAAAATCATCCATTTTGCCAATGTCAAGGTTTTGGATTTAGACCATGAGGAAGCGCAATATTTTTTGGATATCACGGGAGCTTATGCTGTTTCGGGTTATGGCCTAAAACAGGGCAAAATACCAAGTTGCAGCACCATCGACAAGGCTTTCTTCAGTCTATGTCAAGAACTGGACGATATCGTTGAAATTGTGGAAGAATTGCATCAAAAACACTATGCCTTGTGCAAATTGTTGGATTTTAGATTGTATTATTAAAAACTTACAAAGAATTAAACCTTCTTGACTATCCTGTTGTCAAACAGGATGGAAAAAACCAACAAATGAACTTTCTTTACCATTAAAAACCCTTGTTGAACACAACCGTATAAAAACCATAGACTTCACTGAAGTTAGCCATACAAACAATAATAAGCAGAAAAAAATGAACCATTTTAAAACAAAACACTACAAATTACTCACTTTAGCTTTTCTATTGCTGTTTTTAGCAACAGCCACCAACGTCTTTTCGCAAGCACGCAAAACCATCAATTTTGACAACAACTGGCAATTTATAAAAGAAGATGTTTCGGGCGCAGAAAAACCTTCGTTTAATGATGCACAATGGACAAAACTTAATGTTCCCCACGATTGGAGCATTGAAGGGCCTTATGACAGAGCCAATCCATCGGGTCGCGGTGGCGGTTATTTGCCTACCGGAATTGGTTGGTATCGCAAAACCTTTACCGTGGACAAGGCCGATGCCCAAAGAATATGCACCATCGAATTTGACGGTGTTATGGCCAACAGCGATGTCTGGATCAACGGGAAACATTTAGGGAAACGTCCTTACGGCTATACCAGTTTTGCCTATGACCTGACTCCTTATTTGAACTTTGACAAGCCCAACGTCATAGCCGTGAGAGCCGACAATTCCATCCAGCCTGCTTCCCGTTATTATACCGGTGCCGGTATTTATCGCCACGTTCGTTTGGTTACGGTAAACCCGACCCATTTCAAACATTGGGGAACTTTTATCACCACTCCAGTTGCCACAGCGGCTAAAGGAATCATTAACCTAAAAGCCGAAATTGAGAACAAAGGAACGGCTGGTGACTACAAATTGCAAATCGACATTGTGGACGATAAAGGGACGGTGGTTAAAACTGTCGAAAGCGTGAAAAATATTGCTGCCAACGCCAGTGGATTGATTTCGCAAGACATTGAAATCAAGAATCCAAAACTATGGGGTTTTGATGCCCCCAATTTATACACTGCCAACACCAAATTGTATTCCGGCAAAACCCTTATTGACAACCAAAGCATTCCTTTTGGCATCAAAAAAGCGGAATTCATTGCCGAAACTGGTTTTTGGCTGAATGGTAAAAACTTGAAACTAAAAGGGGTTTGCCTTCATCACGATGGTGGAGCCGTTGGTTCCGCAGTGCCTTTGGGCGTTTGGGTAGAACGATTCAAAAAGCTGAAGGAAGTGGGCGTGAATGCCATTCGCACCTCACACAATCCCGTTGCTCCCGAGTTTCTTGACTTGTGTGACCAAATGGGTTTTGCCGTAATGGACGAAACCTTCGACACCTGGAATTCTGCCAAGCATAATGGCGAAAAAGGGTATAATCTCTATTTTACGGATTGGTGGGAACAAGACACGAGAGACATGATTTTGAGAGACCGCAACCATCCTTCCATCGTTATTTACAGCATTGGAAACGAAATACACGACGACCTTAGTTATCCTGAAGGCTACAAAAAATACAAAATGCAGGAAGACTTGGTGAAGAAATACGACGACAGCCGACCGGTGACCATGGCGCTTTTTAGACCCGCCAATTCCAAGGTGTATCTTAGCGGTTTTGCCGAACAGATGGATGTCGTAGGACAAAATTACCGCGAAAACGAACTGATTGCCGCCCACGAAGCGCACCCCAACTGGAAAGTAATAGGAACCGAAAATACCCATGTGTTGAACCAATGGTTGGCTTTACGCGACAAACCTTATATGGCTGGTCAATTTTTATGGACGGGTTACGACTATTTAGGCGAAGCCGATTGGCCAGAAACGACCAATAACCAAGGTTTATTTGACAGAGCAGGAAACTGGAAACAACAAGCCTTGCAAAGAGACAGCTGGTGGTCAACCGAGCCTGTGGTACATATCGTGAGAAAATCTGAAAATGCAGGAGCCGGAAATTGGGTAGCCGATTGGACGCCAAACGATTTTGACACCTACGACAATGCCAAAGTGGAAGTGTACAGCAATTGCGACGAAGTGGAACTTTTCCTTAACGACAAGTCCTTGGGAAGCCTCAAAAAACCAGCCAATGATTCGCCAAGAGAATGGAATGTGACTTTTGAAGAAGGCACCATCAAAGCCATTGGCAAGAACAACGACAAAATTGTGGCGCAAGAAGCGTTTACCTCGGCCGGGAAACCCGCAAAGATCATCCTTAGCAAAAGCAAGCCAACGCTGGCCAACAACTGGGACGATGTTTCTTTCATCACGGCCACCATCGTGGACGACAAAGGAACAAGATGCGCCAATGCCGACAACCTGATCCAATTCAGCATCACGAATTCAGGGAAGCTGATTGGGGTGGACAACGGCAACATCATCAGCCATGAGGATTACCTTTCGCCGGAACGACATGCTTTTGCCGGAAAGGCCATTGCCATCATGAAAGCGGCACAAGATGCCGGCAAGATTGAAATCAAGGCCAGTGCCGAAGGTTTGGAAGCAGGATCGATACTCG
This sequence comes from Flavobacterium limnophilum, assembly GCF_027111315.2. Classification (GTDB taxonomy): domain Bacteria; phylum Bacteroidota; class Bacteroidia; order Flavobacteriales; family Flavobacteriaceae; genus Flavobacterium; species Flavobacterium limnophilum. The sequence goes on from NZ_CP114289.2 coordinate 2,104,816, forward strand.
TAGAGATTGTTGCGGAGAAAACCAAGCCCTAAACTGTTTTCCGATTTATAGCTTACTCCAAAGACGGTTTTAGCGAATAGCAATAATTGAAAAGCATGCACTACCACTTTGTAAAGACCAGGAAAGGGAAATCACATTACTTGCTCTCGTTATGTGATTTCTCCCGTTTGTCGCAATGACAAAAAGGTTTAGCTTACCCATTGGGAATACTTCCATTTGTTTCCTTTTTCAAACAGGGTTCTTCTTTGCCCGGTGCAGGGCAACAACATCCCTTTTTATAACTACTGAAAGGCGTTCCATCTTCTTCAAGAAGCAATCGACCCCATAATTTGGACTATTTTGGGGGTACCACAACCTAGGCTTATCTATGGCTTTGAGTGGGCTTTGAGTGGGAGTGGCTATTTGCCAAATTCGCTCTATCAAGTCGTGTGCAAATCCTGTCCCAAAACAGACAGGTTCTTGAACAGAAAATTCTTGATGGCCAGAATACCCAAGGCAGCTATCAACGACTTGATGATGATGGCCCTTTTTACGATGTACTTCCTCTTTTATTTTTTTTTTGCAAAGTAAGAAATATATCCAGAATTGGGAATCTTTTTTTGATTTCAAGGGGTTCTCAACCGTTTAGAAGGCTTGTGTAAATAATTCGTTTTTTGGATGGTTTGTAAGTATTTATTTCTATATTAGCGGTGTTAAAAAATAAGATTTGTTTAAATACCTTTTTGTAATGAAAGAAAAATTTAAAATTAAACGAGGGCAAAATTCACCCACAAAAAGCAAACGAGAGTAAATTTTAATTATATTCACACTCGAACATAAATTAGAGGTAATAAACGCCTTCGTTTAAAAATTATAAAATGAGTAAGAAAATAACACATAATCCGGAAATTCCGTACAATGATTTGCCGCTATTACCCCCACAAGCGGAAATAGAAAATACTACAATACTTAAAGGAAAGTTGGTTTTGTATTTGGGATGATTTGCTTCGTCTGTTCGCTATCTCCGCACGTGCACATAAACAAAATAAAAAACAAAGAATTACAAATTGAAATGGATACGAGCGGGGAATCATTTAATTTTACTATCCATTCTCGAAACGTGTAAATATCAAGGAATAAACTTCTACGATTTCTTAATTTCAGGTGCAAGTAGTATTTATAATTTTTCAAAAAAATAAGTCGTTGTCCCAAATATTAACTAAATTTGGGACGAAATGAATCATAATGGAACGACCAATAGTAGAAAATAAAATTGCCGAAGTGCTGAAATCACACCCAAAAGGAAGTGTTCTTTTTGTAGATGATTTTTTGGATTATGGTAATCCAGAAAGTGTTAAGAAAGCTCTACTTCGACTAAAGGAAAAGGAAATACTTGTTCGCTTGGCTCACGGTATTTACTTATACCCCAAAATCGACAAAGAACTTGGAGTTCTCTTCCCATCAACCGAAGACATAGCCAAAGCAATTGCAAGACGAGACAGAGCAAGAATTGTCCCAACAGGAGTTCAAGCGTTGAATAAATTGGGATTATCAACCCAAGTTCCTATGAAAGTGGTTTATCTGACGGATGGAGCAGCAAGAAGCATTAAAGTTGGAAAACGAACAATTACTTTTAAAAATACAAGCCCAAAAAATTTAATGGCACAAGGCGAAATAAGCAGTTTAGTAATTCAAGCACTAAAAACTATTGGTCAATTAAAAGTAGATGATGAAACACTTTTAAAAATTCAAACACTTCTCCAAAAGGAAAAAATAGAGAATAGATTGAATGATGCCAAACTTGCACCAGCTTGGATAAACAAAATATTAATAAAATCCATTCGATGAATACCAACTGGCTAGCATTATCAAAGGAAAGAAGAATTGAAATTCTAAATCAGGCAACAGAACTAACGGGTTTACCTTCGGTAGCTATTGAAAAAGATTGGTGGGTAACATTGGCATTGAACGCTTCATTCTCTTTGCCTTACAGTAAAAATATAGTTTTCAAAGGTGGCACTTCTTTAAGCAAAGGATGGAATTTGATAGAACGATTTTCTGAAGATATTGACTTGGCTATTGATAGAAAGTTTTTTGGTTTTGAGGGAGAGATTAGTAAAACTCAAATCAAAAATCTAAGGAAGGAATCTTGTGAATTTATATCAACTACATTTCTTGACGATTTAACTAAAATATTGACCGAGTGGCAGGCAATTAGCGAATGTAAACTAATTGCTCAACCAGTAAAAGATTCAGACAAAGACCCACAGGTAATTGAAATTCATTATAATTCAGTAATTGACACATCGGAATATTTACCCCAAAGGGTTTTGATAGAAGTAAGTTCACGTTCATTAATGGAGCCAATCGAGGAAAGAGAAATCAACTCAATTTTAAGCGATAACTTTCCTAAACAAAGTTTTGTAACAGTTCCTTTATCAATATCGACCGTGCTTCCACAAAGAACGTTTTTAGAAAAAGTGTTTTTGCTTCACGAAGAGTTTTCGCAAGAAACAGAAAAAATACGTGTTGACAGACTTTCAAGGCATTTATATGACTTAGAAAAATTGATGGATACCGAACACGGAATTGAGGCGTTGAAAAACAAAGAACTATACAACAAGATTGTTACACACAGAGAAAAATTTAATCCATTAAGAGGGCTTGACTATGACAATCATATTCCAAGTAAAATCAGTATAATTCCGCCAGACAAGGTAATAAAAGACTACGAAAGGGATTATGAAGCAATGACCCGTTTTATGATTTACGGAGATCCGTTAAAATTTGACCAACTAATGAAAAGAATTTTGGAACTACAATCAAGAATAAATGATATTACTAAGTAATCACGAATACCAATAAAAATGAATGACAAAGTGAATAATTAGTCAGCCCTCAATGACACAGTGAACAGGAGGCCAGCAGGTAACAGCTAGAGTTCGTTGGGCTCGCAGAGAGCCAACAATGAAACTCCTGTTGAACAGCTTGTCCCGATGCATCGGGAGAACCAGCAATTATCTTATACTATGGAGTTATCGAAAATTTGGAAAAGGAATATGTAAGAGGTGTTTTTATTCCTAATATGGAGTTATCGACAATCTATTGATTTTCAACGTAATAAATCAAATTCAAATGCCGTAACTACAATGCAAAAGTACAAACTAAATTGGGTTATGGCAATTATTTAAATTTGTTTTCAAAGGCTTCTTAGATAATTATATTTTAACACAGCTACCGTAGGTTTAGTTCAACAGCCACTACAACGGATTTGGGCATTTGGCTTAATGGAAACATGGTCTTGTACTTGGGATATTTGGTAAATCCGAAAATAGGGCTTAATTTAGTCCCAAACCCGCTGTAGTGCCAAGACGTTATGCCTCATGCTAAAAAAACTGACAGATGAGCGAAAGAAAAAATCGTAAACTAAAAAAAGAAATAAAAGCTGAAGACGTTGAATTTGATCGCGATGAAAATTTTGCTTTTATTGTGGGATACACTTCTGGTGGTGCACCGTATGGCGTGACACACGAAGAGATGAATGGAATTGAAAAAGAAGACCACGAAACTGACGATATAATATAAAAGAAAACAAATGTCATCTGGAGAAGCACATACAATTTGGTTTCCTGAATTAAAAAAGTATTTAAAAGAGAATTGGAAAGCTAATTTGACAATTCCAAAACATTTTAAACTTGTGGCTGAATTAGATAATAAACTGAAGCAAATTAGAACCGAAAGAAATATTCAACCTCCAATGATGTGGTGTCCAAAATGCCAAAAAAGACATCGCTCAAGGCTTAGGTCAATTTCTATAACTGCAATGTATTTTGCTTTAAAAAAATTTGATAATTGTACCGAAATTGAGTTTAAAGAATTTATGAAAAATTGGAAATTGTATTCAAAAGAGAAAAATATTGACATTTACGGAAACGAAGTGCTAAAAACCAATTTAGAAGAAAGCACGAAGGCATAACACACGCTACAAGCAATTTGGCGAATTGGCTTAATGGAAAGTTGGTTTTGTGTTTGGGATGATTTGCTTCGTCTGTTCGCTATTGCTCGGGTGGTAAATTCGAAAATAGGCTTAATTTGATCCAAACTCGCTGTACAACCAGACTGTTAGCATAAATTTAAATTAACAAATGAAAAAAATCTTATTATTAATTTCACTTGCACTAACAAGTCAAGTTTTTAGTCAAAAAGTATTGTTTGACACATTAAAGGTAGATTCAAAAACTAAAATAATCGGAAGATATCCTCAATACGATAAAAGTAAAACATACGAAAAATATAATTTTATAATCGAAGACTCGGCTTCAATAGTTGATTTTATAAAAACTTTAAAATTGGGCGATGAAGTAAAAAATTCTTTTGAAACTCCAAGTTTTATGTTAACTGTCATTAAAAATTATGATGAAATAGGTTCTTGGACCATAAATCCAACACTAAAAAGTGCAATGACTCACGATGGTCATACATATCAATTTGATCTTAATCAAATTTCAAAATTGAATGAAAACAATTACTTCAATTACTTATATGAGCAAAAGAGTTTCAGCAACAGTAGTGAGTATGTAAATTACCTAAAACAACAGAAAAACAATCCAAAATTCTTATTTGATTATTCCCCTCATTTTAAGTATGAAGGTAGCTTTGAAATTGGATTTAAAAAATCTGAACGATTCCCACATCCAAAGGCAATTAGCGAATATCTTAAACCCTATATAGAAAAAATAGTTAACCACGGTGAATACAACCTTGTATATATTTTCGATGAAAAAAATAAAAAAGATAGAGAACAATATACAATGACAATTTCAGGTTCTAAAAAATTGTTTGATAATCTTAAAGTTGAAAAGTTAAAAACCGAGAATTGGCAACCAATAATCGAAGAAGGATATTTCTTTTATAAAAAATAAACTACTGCCAACGGATTTGGGCAATTGGCTTAATGGGAAGTTGGTTTTGTAAATGGAGATCAGTGCAAATCCGAATAATGGGCTTAATTTAGTCCCAAACCCGTAGTAGTAACAGAATGTTGGCGGATATTTTGCAAAAAAAACAGAAAAATAAAAACATAGAAAATAATATGAAAATTAAATTAACTATCATTCTTGCTATTATTTCAATCCATTTTAGCTTCAGTCAGAAGGTTGAAAATTTAGACTATTGCAATTGTATGGATAAAATCGAAATTAAAGAACCTAATTTAGAAGGCAGTTTTGAGAGAAAATGTAATAATCAAGTTATTGAAACTGGAAGTTTTAAAAATGGAGAAAAAAATGGACAATGGATAACTTATAGTAAAAAAGGAACTCTAATAAGAAAAGTAAATTACACTGATGGAAAGCTTAATGGGAAAATAGAACTATTTTATTTAAATAGCCAACCTAAACTAAGTGCTAATTTTAGCAACGGAAAAAAAGATGGAAAATGGACCTATTTTACCAAAAAAGGAACTGTTTTTATTGAAGGAGAATTTATTTTAGATAAACCTATAAATATTTGGACAATTAAAGACGATAAGGGTAAAAAAACATTAATTCAATATGACTATGCAAACTTAAAATATCTTGTAAATAATTCTGCTGATTTCCATAGTGATAATGCAATTTTAAAAAACGAAAACAGTGAGGAATACTACATTTTAAAATACCCAAATAGAGTAAAAAAAGATGGAACGCAACCTATTGGTGGATTTTATTTTGGAAGTGATATTTTTGTTGAACTTGTCGAAGTTCCTCTTGATTATTGGGATACTTATATGAATTACAAGTATAAAGCCACTTTCAAAATTGGGACTGACAGCAGTAATTCTCTTTCTATTGAAAAAATTAATGATCATATGCCTGATTCTACACCTATTTATCCTTTTATAATTAGTACAAATCCAGACTCAAAAATAAAAAAAATCGAACATAGCGAGTTATCTATAAAATTGCTTGATTATAAAATATTTGAAGCTTTAAGTTTTATGCCACCTTGGATATACAAAGATTCAAATGAGGTAGAAGTTTATGTACCTTATGTGATTAATAAAATTTTAAAATATTAAAAAAAACAGCAGATGCTACAACGGATTTGGCGAATTGGCTTAATGGAAAGTTGGTTTTGTGTTTGGGATGATTTGCTTCGCCTGTTCGCTGTCGGGCAGCAAATTAGAATAATGGGGTTAATTTAGTTCGAAACGAGCTGGCAGTAGCAAGACATTGCCAGAAATAACAAGAAACACACAAGATATAAGAGCATTATGAAGACAAAACGAAAGTTTTTTCACGGACTGACGTTATGTGAAAGCTTCACCAAAAATTCTGCAAAATGAAAATACCGAAGATTTACTATTGTCTATTTGCTCTTTTTATGCTTTTTAGTTGCAACATTTTCGACGAAGGAAAAAATACAATCGTTAAGGAATTTTATAATCCGCAGAAAAGTTTGAAAGTAATTGTGTTTGAAAAAAGTGGAAATGCAACTGCAAATAATTCTATTCAAGTTTCTATAGAAAGTAAAGATTATAAACTAACGAACTCAGATAACGGAAATACATTTATCGCGGATAAAAAAGAGTTTCTGAAGCTACCGAATGATAGTTTAATTTTGGTAAAATGGTTTGATAATAAGAAAGTGGAAATCAATTATCCGAGTGATGCGGAAATTTTTAAAATAGAAGAAAGCGTGGAAAGTGAAATTGGAAAAGTAAAAGTGTTACATAACTCAAGAAAAAAATCTTAAAAGCCTTCACATAACAGCTAGAGTTTCGTTGGGCTCGCAGAGCCAACAATGAATTAAAAATCACTGAACTCCATTAAAAAATAAATATAAAGTAAAGTAAACTCCTGTTGAACAGCTTGTCCCGATGCATCGGGAGAACCGGAGTACCTGCCGTCAACACTATGGAGTTATCGTAATTTTTTGAGAGAGCATAGCAAGAGGATTTATAGTCCTCTTTTTTTTTGGGTAATTTCTGGAGGTTTTCTCGTGTTTTCTTTCCTCCCGAAGGCTTCTGGAGGCACAATCGGATCATTCCATTATTGGTGCTGTTTTAAAGACTCAAAAGTCCTGTTTCCCAATACTAATTAGCTATATTTGTTGATAATCCAACGAGAGAGTTCAAAGAGTGAAGTATTTGCATTGGCGTTAAACTGAACCCAACAATTAAAAAGAAAATAATTTATGCAGGACAATTCCAAAATTCTCAAAAATAAATACATCCCCACTACCGAATTTTACAGTCAAATCATTGACAGTCTCCAAGATTATTCGATTTTTACCATTGACAAAGACTTCATCATCAACAGTTGGAGTTCCGGCTCGACAAAAATATTTGGTTACGAAACGGACGAAGTTATTGGAGCACCTTTCGATTTAATATTTACCAACCAAGATTTGGATAACGGTATTCCGCAAAAGGAAATAGAAATTGCCTTGAAAGAAGGCAGGGCTACAGACAATAGATGGCACATTGCCAAGGACAAGAGCCTGTTTTATGCTTATGGTTTGGTTTTTCCACTCACGGGCTTGGATGGCGAATTGCTGGGTTATGTCAAAATTTTGCGTGACTTGACGGAAAGGAAACAATCCGAGGACGCCATAAAAAAATATGTCCGGGAACTGGAAGAACTCAATACGCACAAAGAAAGTGTCATGGCCATACTTTCGCACGATTTACGAAGTCCCCTTTCGGCCATCATTGGCACCGCAAAATATTTGAAGGACAATTTCCATAAAATGAAGCCCGATGCCGTACAGGAAATGCTCAATTTGCTTTATAAATCATCAACAGATGAATTGGAAATGTTGGATTATTTAGTGGAATGGGCAAGGATAAAATATGCTTCGGACGTGTTTTTGCCCAGCCAACTAAAACTAACCGAATATATTGACAAGGTTTTTACCACCTTGAACGAAACCGCTTCGATAAATGCGTTAAACCTTCATCACGAAATTGAAGAAAACACCACCGTATTTGCCGATGGCAAAATGTTGATTTCCATCATTCAAAATATTGTTTCAAATGCCATAAAACATACAGAAAAAGGAGGAACAATAACGGTTTCGGCAAAAAGAAAAGAAGACAAAATTATTGTCGAGGTCAAAGACACCGGAATTGGGATGTCCAAAGAAATCATGGAAAAACTTTTCACGCCCCAAATAAAAACCCTTTCGGAAACCAGAAAAAAGAATAAAGGGGCTGGAATTGGATTATTGTTGGTCAAAGGATTTCTGGAAAAAAATGACGGTGAAATATGGGTCGAAAGCATTGAAGGCGAAGGTTCTTCCTTTTATTTCACGTTACCCATCGAGAAACCTTTATACAAAATAGGCAGCTCGGACGAAATCATGTTTGACGAAAGTGCCCAGTAAATGATTCCGTTGCATTTCCCTCAATACCTTTATACCAATTGGTTTCATTCAACGTTTATTTTGTAACTTTAGTGCTCCTGCTTCGCCCCTGTTTTAGTTCTTGATTTGCGAGAGTCACAAAACTTGGGAACACCAGACAGCAGTAAAGCAGGATTGCCATTTTTTTAATTCTAAAATTTACAAAATGAAAAAAGTATTGTTTTTAACCGGAGACTTCACCGAAGATTATGAAACCATGGTTCCTTTTCAAATGCTGGAAATGGTTGGCTATGAAGTACACGCCGTTTGTCCCGACAAGAAAAAAGGGGACACGATCAAAACCGCCATTCACGACTTTGAAGGCGACCAAACTTATACCGAAAAACCGGGTCACCATTTTACCCTAAATTACAGCTTTGATGCCGTAAATGTGGGTGACTACAGCGGTTTGGTCATCGCCGGAGGAAGAGCTCCCGAATATTTGAGATTGAATCCCAAAATACTCGAAATCACCCAACATTTTTTCAAGACCAACCAACCCGTTGCCGCCATTTGTCACGGCATCCAGATCTTGACAGCCGCCGGAGTGGTCAAAGGACGAAAACTCACCGCCTATCCAGCAGTTGGTCCAGAAGTAACCTTGGCCGGTGGCGAATTCCAGTCCATTCCTGCCGATGGCGTTTATGTGGACGGCAACCTGGTTACTTCGCCCGCTTGGCCAGCCCATCCTAAATTTATCCGGGAATTTTTGAAAATTATGGGTGCCCAAATTCAACTATAAATCTGGGTTCGCTTACTAATTTTAGTCCCATCGATTGAAAAATATAATTTACAAAGGTTTTACTTCGTCTGTTCGCTTTTAGGCACCAGACAAAGGAGACCATTCCTGGTTTAGTATCAAACTTGATGCGTTTCAAACCCACAAAATATCCGGAGTCGCGAGGCTTCGGATTTTTTTATAAAGGATTCGTTGGAAAAAAAATGCCCCACTTTGAAAAATCACCTTGTTTTACCGTTTATCACGCACAGCACCACTCCATACCATCAAAAGACGAATTACAACTATCATTTAACTTTCTCCACATTTTAACAAAAATTTGCTTCTTTATTCCTGTAATTTTGATGTATTATTTGAAGTTTAGCTATTGGCATTGGTTCTTCTTGGCTTCTTATTGGTACCAACGGCTACTTTTGCGTGTGGTGATCATTCCGAAAAAAATTTTGCAGTAAAGAAACTTCGGCAAACATGGAAAAAATAGATTGTTGCAAAAACGGCGCTCATTCCAAAAATAAAAGCAAAGAAACTGCTTTCTTCACTTGTTCCATGGATCCGCAAATCAAGGAAGACCAACCCGGAAAATGTCCCATTTGCCATATGGAATTGACTCCCGTAAAACTCGATGAAAGCAATAGCAACGAAATTTTACAGCACTGCCAGCGGAACAGTATCGGAAGTTTTGCCAACCGATGGCCAAACTGACGCAATCGAACGTGAAAGGTTTGTATATTCCCATCGATGCCGTACTTCGGGAAGAAAACGCTTCCTATATTTGGCTCGAAAAAAAGCCGGGTGTTTTTGAAGTGCAAATGGTGGAAACGGGAGTTGAAACCAACGGAATGATCGAAATTAAATCTGATATAGATGCCTCCAAAAAAGTAGTGATTACGGGTGCTTACGCCATCAACAGTGAATATAAATTCCGAAAAGGTGGCGACCCAATGGAAGGAATGAAGATGTAATTGCAATCAAAACAAAGCCTTTTAATCTTCTTTTGAATTGCCCTAAAAGTGAACTGCTTTTAGGGAAATTTTTTTATTAGACTTTTGTCATTATAAAACATTTCATCTTAATTTACACGATAACAATGACTTTGCACAAATAAAATATTCTTTTGGGTTGTTTGTATAATTTTATTCTTACATTAGCATTAATTAAAAAGGATTTGGTTTGTCAGAGCAAGTGACTCAATTTTAGTTGATTTGTCTGGCAAAAACGCAAGTTGGCAGATACATTAACAAAATAACTGTAAATACAATGAAAAAAACACTTACAATCACATTTCTTATATTTTCTTCTTTTATTACATATTGCCAGACATTAACTTTAGAAGAATTTCAAAAACAAGCTTCACTTTCAGGCTTAAAATTTGAAATGCCAATTGGCTATAGAATAAAAGAAATAAAAGAAAACAGAGATTTACAATACACATTTGCAATAATCAATAAAGACGAAACAATGGAAGTCCGATATTCTATTTTTCCTTTGAAAAAAATGTATGAGAAATATGAAAAGTCAAAAAGTGATCCAAATACTATAATGATAAATCCAAACAACATATATATGGGCATTATGACTTCGAACATAATGAATATGACCAATGGTAAAATGGTCAATATTGGGGATTTTCCAGCATTAGCTGTAAAAAAAGAATTTAATGCCGATTATGGGGGAAGTTCTTTCTTTGAATTCAATTGCGGATTTGGAAAAGGTTATAAATATGGTCAAGCAGTTTGTTTACACAAAAACAATGTTGCTGACGCAATAATAACTTTTATGAGCAATGACAGAAATACGCATTCCGATTTGATGGATATTCCATTTCACTCTTTAACATTTAAATAAAAAAAATCTATCAACTCAGGTCATTAATATTTTTCAATTTTAGTAAAATAACCACAATAACTACATAGTCATTTAAACTTGAAAAATTATGAAAAAATCGATTCTCTTGTTGGCAATATTGGGTTTATTGTTTTCTTGCCATAAAAACGATGAGGAGTTAGCACCAACTTCATTGACCGGGACTTGGAAATTAACCGAAGTTTTGGCTGATCCGGGTGATGGAAGCGGTACTTTCCAGCCTGTTAGCAGCAACAAAAATTTGGTATTTGTGAGTGACAACAAAGTAACTTCAAACAGCCAAATCTGCGATTTCTCCATTGAATCCAATTCAAGTTCAACCGCCAGTTATTCCCAAGCCAATAACACCATCAATTGTTCCAATTTTGTTATTCATTACGAATTGGTTGCCAATACTTTAATTTTATCTTATCCTTGCATCGAAGGTTGCCAAGCCAAATATATAAAAGTACCTTAACGAAAATACTTTTTAATTTGAGCCATTTATCTCATCCATAACTTCTTTAATCAGGCGCAAACTTTTCAGTTTGTCTTGATGGTCGAATACGGCAATGCTAATCATCAATTCGTTCACGCCAGAATTCTTTATAAATTCTTTTAATTCAGTGGTCAAGGTTTCCTTGCTTCCCACAAACGAGCAAGCCGTCATTTGGTTGACCTGAAAACGAGCTTCTTCGCGCATTCCATTCATAAGCTGTGTCAAGGATTCCAACGGAGGTTGCAATGGTTTTCTGTTGTTTTGCACCAAATTCCCAAACATTTGATACAAACTGGTGGAGAGAATTTCGGCTTCTTGATCCGTATCGGCCGCAATGGCATTGACACAAGCCATCGTATAAGGCTGTTCCAAATATTCCGAAGCTTGAAAATTATTGCGATACAATTGAAACGCTACCATCATTTCTCTGGGTGCAAAATGTCCCGCAAAAGCATAAGGCAAACCTTTGGAAGCCGCCAAAACAGCACTTTCCCTACTCGATCCCAATATCCAAAGGGGAACATTGGTGCCTTCGGCAGGAAAGGCGCGCACTTTGGCCGTGGCATTTCGCCCCGAAAAATAAGTTTGCAAGGCTTCCACATTTTGCGGAAATTGTTGCGATTGTTCATAGAAATCTTTCCGGATAGCCATCGCAGTCGGCGTGTCGGTTCCGGGTGCTCTTCCCAAACCCAAATCGATTCGGTTGGGATACAGGGTTTCCAAGGTTCCAAACTGTTCCGCCACAATCAACGGCGAATGGTTGGGCAACATAATTCCGCCCGATCCCACTCGAATGTGTTGGGTTTGACCCGCAATATATCCTATCAAAACCACCGTTGCAGCACTCGCCACGTGAGGCATATTGTGATGTTCTGCCAACCAAAATCGTTGGTATCCCAAAGCGTCCGCCAACTGGGCCAGTTCTTTTGTTTTTTCGAAGGTTGTGCTGGCATTACTGTCTTGGGTTACTAATGCTAATTCTAATATGGAAATGGGAATCGTATTGGTCATTGTATTTTCGGATTTTAGTAAAATTACTCTTTTACATTAAAAATCACCAAATCCTAGTTGTTAATTGAATGATAATATTTGTAGAAGCTGTCACCAAAGACTACTTTTGAAATTATAAAATGACGCACATTATAATTAAAACAACAACAAATAAACAACACAATTATGGGATTTTTTTCAGCCTTGTTAGGCAACGCCGGAGCAGTAAGCCAAGAAAGTTTAATGAAGGACTACAGCAAATTATTGATTGAAGGAGAAGAGATTGAGTTGGGTTTTAAACTCATTCGCGATGTATTCATCTTTACCACCAAGCGATTAATCTTGGTTGAAAAACAAGGTTTGACCGCCAGCAAAGTCGAATACAAATCCGTTACTTATAAAAGTATTTCCAGATTCAGTATCGAAACTGCGGGTACTTTTGATTTGGATGCAGAACTCAAAATCTGGGTTTCCAGTGAAACACAACCCAGCATCAGGAAACAATTCAACAAATCGGTCAATGTCTATGACGTCCACATGGTTTTGGCATCGCACGTCTTGGGATAAAAAATTATTTGGTCTTAAAAATTATCCGAAGTCTACTGCTTCGGATTTTTTTTGAGCCAAATAGTTTTAAAAACAAAAGAATAATTGATGAACCACCAAAATATTTAACTGTAATTTTTAACTGATTTTTTATTAAATCAATACATTTGTTAAACAACTTATTATTTAGCATCATGAGAATAGAAACCGAACTCAAATTAGGATTTAAAGATGTAATGATTAGACCCAAACGTTCTACTTTAAAAAGCAGATCACAGGTTTCATTGGAGAGGGAATTCAAGTTTTTGCATAGTTCGACCACTTGGTCTGGCGTACCCATTATGGGAGCCAACATGGACACCGTGGGAACCTTTGAAATGGCGTTGGCTTTGGCCAAAGAAAATCTTTTTACGGCTATCCACAAACATTATTCCCTTCAGCAATGGAGTGAATTCATAAAAAATGCCCCCGAGAATATCCAGGATTATATTGCCGTGAGTTCTGGAACCGGAAAAAATGATTTTAAAAAAATAGGGGAAATATTCGAGCAGAATCCGCAATTAAAATTCATCTGCATTGACGTTGCCAACGGCTATTCGGAGCATTTTGTGAGCTTTTTGAAACAAGCCCGCAACCAATATCCCGACAAAGTAATTATTGCCGGAAACGTGGTTACCGGTGAAATGGTGGAGGAATTATTGTTGGCCGGTGCCGATATCGTGAAAGTGGGAATTGGCCCTGGTTCGGTTTGTACCACAAGGGTAAAAACAGGTGTTGGTTATCCCCAACTTTCTGCCATTATCGAATGTGCCGATGCCGCACACGGTTTGGGAGGCCACATCATCAGCGATGGCGGCTGTGTCACGCCGGGTGATGTTGCCAAAGCATTTGGTGCGGGTGCCGATTTTGTAATGCTGGGTGGAATGCTGGCCGGACACACCGAAAGTGGCGGTGAACTAATTGAAATTGAGGGCGAAAAATACAAGAAATTCTACGGAATGAGTTCCGAAACGGCCATGAACAAACACGTTGGCGGCGTGGCCGAATATAGAGCCAGCGAAGGGAAAACCGTTCAAGTTCCGTTCAAGGGAGACGTCTTTGAAACACTCAAAGACATTCTTGGCGGCATTAGGAGTACCTGCACTTATGTGGGCGCTTCCAAATTGAAAGAATTGACCAAAAGAACCACCTTTATCCGAGTTTTGGAACAAGAGAACGTCATTTTCAACAAGTAAATTTAAAAAAAAGGAATAGTTAATTAACTATTCCTTTTTTTGGTATTTTTTCATCACCAGATATTTCAATTCGGTGTCTCCCGCATTGCTGATTCCGTGCTCCACATTGGAAGGGCAATAAAAACTGGTATAAGCACCGGCAGTTATGGTTTTGCCTTCCAAATAAAACGTGGCAGTGCCTTCCAATACAAAAAAGAATTCCTCTTCAATATGTTTGTGTGGCGGATGAGTGGACATTTTAGGGCCAACCACGCTCATTTTTAGCGTATTCCCATCAATAAAATCCTTGTCAACAAACCAATATTGGTAACCCACTTTGGTTTTCACGACTTTATCCTGATCAAAGTGATTGACGCAATTTTCTATCGTAAACTTTTTATCGGTTGAATGCTCCTCTTTTTTCAACTCCTGTGCCTTTGCCGATTGTTGCATCATTAGAACAAACATTGCAACTTGTATAATTTGTGCTGTTCTCATAATATTACTGTTTAAAATTACGTCCGTATTTGGCATTGATTCTCCAAATTTAATCCTTTTTTATTGAAAACAATCTATCATGCCTTTTTTCAAAAAAAATAACCCCGAAGCAATACTTCGGGGTTATCAAGAAAAAAAAGATATTGTTTGAAAAACTACAAATCCTTGATTGGTGCATATTTAGGCACTAATGATTTCATTACAATCCAACCGGTCAAGTAACAAACTGCGCAAATGGAGAAAATGATAAAGTATCCAGCTTCAATCCCTTCAAAGCCCATAAAGGACATATTCGTTTCTTTGGTATAATCAAATAATACTCCAGAACCTTTGTTGATCATGGTAGAACCCAAACCTCCTGCCAAACCTCCAATTCCGGTGATCGTGGCAATTGCTTTTTTAGGAAACATGTCACCAACTGTCGTGAAAATATTGGCTGACCAAGCTTGGTGGGCTGCTCCGGCGATACCGATAATAATTACCGGCAACCAATAGCTAATATGTCCTAAAGGTTGTGCCACTAATGCCAACAATGGGAAAAATGCAAAAATCAACATCGCTCTCATTCTTCCTTCATACGGATTCATGCCTTTCTTTTCAACAAAATAAGTTGGCAACCAACCTCCAATAATAGAAAGCAAAGTAATCATGTAAAGAACGAATAAAGGAAAAGCGGCTTCAGTAGAATCCATTCCGTAAACCGAGCTTAAATAAGCTGGAGTCCAGAACAAGAAGAACCACCAAACACCATCTGTCATAAATTTTCCAAAAGCAAAAGCCCAAGTTTGTTTGTATCTGAAACAATCCTTGAAAGTCACTTTGGTAGTTGTTTCTGGCACATAACCAACCAATTTACTGTCGGCTACATCATCTTGTTGAATATATTCCAATTCAGCAGCGCTAACTTTTTTATGATTTTCTGGTTTGTCGTACATGAAAATCCAAAAACCCATCCAAGCAAAACCTAAAGCTCCAATAATGATGAAAGCCATTTCCCAACCAAAAGCTTTGGCAATAAATGGGATGGTAATTGGGGCAGCCAATGCTCCTACCGTTGCACCTGCATTAAAAATACTGGTAGAAAAAGCCCTGTCTTTCTTGGGGAAATATTCAGCTGTTGTTTTGATGGCTGCAGGAAAGTTTCCTGCTTCTCCAACTGCCAAAACAAAACGGGCAAAAATAAACAAAGTAACACTCACGTTGATGACCAATGCAGTATCTTCTACCTGACCAATAGCCTCTTTTGCTCCTTCAAAACCTACAAACCAGTCTCCTGTTATATATCCTGCAGTTGCAATTCCTGCAAAAGCATGCAAACAAGCTCCTACAGACCAAACTCCAATAGCCCAAAGGAATCCTTTTTTGGTATCCATAAAATCTACAAATTTCCCAGCAAACAACAAAGAAACTGCGTAAAAGATTGAGAATAAAGCTGTAATATTTCCGTAATCGTTGTTGGTCCAGTGGAATTCAGGGGCAATAAAATCATTCCATGTCAAAGAAAGTACTTGTCTGTCCAAGTAGTTGATGGTGGTTGCAAAAAAGAGTAATCCGCAAATAGACCAGCGGTAATTCCCTATTGATTGTTTTGTTTTGCTCATTATTGGTTTTTTTAAATTTTGTGGTTAGAGAAAAGGATTTCTTTTGCCTTAAATGTTTATATTTTTTTTAATTTTTATTGAAACAGGCTTTTTTTGATTCCCATTTCCAATCCACGTAATTCGGCTAAACCTCTCAAACGGCCTATTCCTGAATATCCTGGATTTGTTTTTTTATTCAAATCGTCCAACATTTGATGTCCATGATCTGGACGCATTGGCACGTTGCTGTTGTTTTTCTTTTCGATGGCGATAATGGATTTCACTACCTCATACATATCGACGTCGCCCTCTAAATGGTTGGCTTCGTAGAAATTACCTTCTGCATCGCGTTGTGTGCTTCGCAAATGTATGAAATTCATTTTATCCCCGTGACGATCCACGATTCCCGGCAAATCATTTTCGGCAATCACTCCGTAAGAACCCGTACACATACAAAATCCATTGGATGGAGAATCTATTGCATTTAGTAACTGGATTAAATCAGCTTCAGTGCTCACCACTCTCGGCAATCCTAAAATTGGATAAGGAGGATCATCGGGATGAATGGCCATTTTTACGCCCACGCTCTCGGCTACTGGCACGATTTCACGCAAGAAATAATACAAGTTTTCTTTTAGTTTACTGGCATCGATACCGTCATACCCTTGAAGTACTTTCAAGAAATCTTCCACTGAATAAGATTCTTCCGCACCCGGTAAACCTGCAATAATGTTTTGTTGCAGTTTTATTTTATCGGCATCTGTCAACTTTTCGAAAGTAGTTTTTGCTTTTGCTTTTTGGGCTTCGGTATAAGTATTTTCTGCTCCTGGACGTTTTAGAATGAATAATTCAAAAGCGGCAAATTCGTTGATATCAAAACGCAAAGCTTTGGAACCATCCGGCATTTCATAAGACAAATCGGTTCTGGACCAATCCAAAACAGGCATAAAATTATAGCAAACCGTATAAATACCACAACTAGCCAAATTTTTGATGCTTTGCTTGTAGTTTTCTATGTATTTCAAATAATCACCCGATTGTTTTTTGATGTCCTCGTGAACCGGAATACTTTCCACTACCGAGAAAGTTAATCCAGCCGCTTCCACTTCATTTTTTCGCTTCATTATTTCATCCACTTCCCATACTTGCCCATTTTTGATGTGGTGCAAGGCGGTAACAATTCCGGTGGCCCCGGCTTGTCTGGCATCAGATAATTTCACGGGATCATTGGGTCCGTACCATCTCCATGTTTGTTCCATAACTTATAATATTAAATACTATTTTTAAACTCCGCTAAACGCACTAAAACCTCCATCGATAGGAATAACGACACCCGTCACAAAAGAGGATGCGTCATCACATAAATAAAGTGTGGTGCTGATTAAATCTTCCGGTTCTCCAAATCTTCCCATAGGCGTTTGGCCAATAATGGTATTCCCCCTTGGTGTCAATTCGCCGGTTTCGGTTGTCAATAAAGCACGGTTTTGATCCGTCAAGAAAAATCCAGGAGCCAAGGCGTTCACACGAATCCCTACTTTTGAAAAATGGACTGCCAACCATTGCGTAAAATTGGATACAGCCGCTTTTGCGCCACTGTATGCCGGTATTTTTGTCAAAGGTGTAAAGGCATTCATCGAAGAAATATTCAAAATGCTGCAGCCTTTTTTGCCAATCATGTCTTTTGAAAAAACTTGTGTTGGCAATAAAGTTCCGATAAAGTTCAAATTGAAAACGAACTTTATCCCTTCGGCATCCAAATCGAAAAAAGTTTTGAAACCTTCGGTTGTATTCAGCAAGTCTTCTTCCAACAAAAATGGATTTGAAGTAGTTCCCAATGGATGGTTTCCACCTGCTCCGTTAACCAAAATATCGCAGCTTCCCAATTTTTCGTTGATTTCTTTTCTGGCGGCTTCCAACGACTCTTTTTCCAACACATTGGCGGCAAAGCCAATGGCTTTGCCTCCTGCTGCATTGATTTCGTCGGCAACTCGATCTGCCGCATCTTTTCTCAAGTCCAAAACGGCAATTTGGTGACCTTGTTTGGCCAATGCTTTGGCCAACGTGCCACACAAAACTCCTCCTGCTCCTGTTATAACTACTGTTTTCATCAATCTATTTCGTGATAGAATGAATCAAAGCCAAAACTTTTTTAGTTTCAGATTCAATAGTTGCATAATCTTTGTCAGCCATCAATTGTTTGCTGATTAATTTGCTTCCCATTCCTACTGCAGAAACACCTGCTTTGAACCAACCACCGATGTTTTCGGCTGTCGTGTCAACTCCACCTGTAGGCATGAATCTCAAGTTTGGGAAAATATCTTTGATTCCACTCAAGAAATCAGGTCCCAACATGTTTCCAGGGAACAATTTGATGAATTTTACTCCTGCATTTTCGGCAGCAATAATTTCAGTAGGAGTCATACACCCTGGGCTGTACAACACTTCTTTGCTTTTCAAGAAAGTCGCCACTTCAGGAACAAATCCTGGGCTGATGAAGAAATCAGCTCCCACAGCCAAATATTCTTGGGCTTGTTGCAGGTTTTTGATGGTTCCAATTCCTAGCAATAAACCAGGCATTTCAGCATTACGAACTTCTACCATTTTGGTGAAGTTGCTTAAAGCAGTTTCTCCACGGCTTGTATATTCAACCGCCTTGATTCCAGCTTTATAAATAGCTCTTAATACTTCTATTGTTACGGTTTCGTCTGCATTGAAGTACAAAGGAAGCATTCCTTGTTGTACGATTGCATCTGTTACATTTTGAATTTTACTCATTTTTTTTAGATTTTGTGTTAATTTTAACTCCTTAATTAAGATGTTTTCTTGCACTGTTGCTCGCGTGAGGGATGGCAGTGGAGCTCTTTTTTAATTTGGCGATTTTTTTCGCCAAATTAAAAAAAGCGGGAACGTACAGCCCGACCCGTAGTTTTTACGGAGGGGCACGCCCAAATATACCTTAAATTTGGTGTTTTATTAACCGATTTTAACTTTAAATACCAATTTTTTGATTTCTCCTTCTCCGATCATTGGAGCATGAACATCCTCTGGATAAAATATTCCAAATTGTCCATCGGTTAATTGAAAATACATGTCGGGAGCATCATTGAAAAAACGCACATCCTTTTCTGGATTATAATCTCCATTTGGGGTTACACATTTTTCTCTTGGTTTCCAGGCTATGGTTTCCAATCCTTTTACACAAACTTGAATATCTATGTTTTTGTCATGACATTCAAACTTGGCCAAACTTGCTTCGGCAGTTTTTCCGTTTGCAGTGCTTACAATAACTTTCAGGCCGTCTTCGATTTGAATCACTCCGTTTTCTAAAGTTGCAATGTCATTTTGATTTATAAAATCGAATGCTTTTGCAAATAAAGGGTTCAAGCCAGTGTATTTTGATGCGTTATTTAGTGTATCTATTATCATGATTCCTGATTATCTAGCAACTCTACCAGAAGCATCACCACCCATAAGTTTTGATACTTCGTCAACAGTTACCAAGTTGGCATCACCTTTGATAGTGTGTTTCAAGCAAGATGCTGCAACAGCAAAATCCAATGCGTTTTGGTCATCCTCTGGATAAGTCAACAATCCGTAGATTAAACCTCCCATAAATGAATCTCCACCACCTACTCTATCAACGATATCCGTGATTTGGTATTGACGCGTTTGCAACATTTGTTTTCCATCGTATAAAACTCCAGCCCAAGTGTTGTGGGATGCAGAAATAGAACCTCTTAAAGTAGTGATTACTTTTTTGGCTCTTGGGAATTTTTCCATCATTTGTTGACAAACTGACAAGAAAGCTTCAGCTTTTACATCATGTCCGTGTGTTTGAACGGCTGCTCCAGCTGGTTTGATACCAAAGTGCATTTCAGCATCTTCTTCGTTTCCTAAAATCACGTCGCAATAAGATGTCAATTCGGTCATGATAGCCTCACGGTCTCCACCATATTTCCATAGTTTAGCACGGTAATTCAAATCGGTTGAAATAGTAACACCTAATTTGCTGGCCACTTTAACAGCTTCTAGACAAGCATCTGCAGAACTTTGAGAAATTGCCGGTGTAATACCAGTCCAGTGAAACCACTCAACACCTTCAAAAACTTTTTCCCAGTTGATCATTCCTGGTTGGATATCAGACATAGAAGAGTGTGCTCTATCATAAACCACTTTACTTCCTCTGCTTACAGCTCCAGTTTCAAGGAAATAAATTCCTAGACGCTCTCCACCCCAAACAATATTATCTACACCAACTCCTCTTTTACGCATTTCCATCATGGCGCATTCTCCAATATCATTTTTTGGCAAACGTGTTACGAAATCAACTGGAATACCATAGTTTGCCAATGAAACAGCTACGTTAGATTCTCCACCACCATATACAACATCAAAATTGTCTGCTTGTGAAAATCTTAAAAATCCTTGTGGTGCCAATCTTAACATTATCTCACCGAATGTTACTACTCTTTTTCCCATTTTTTAATTGTTATTTAATATTTATATTTAGTTTATTTATTTAAAAATTATCTGGAGACTCTTCCTCCTCCGGAACCTCCCATGAGTGCTTTTATTTCATTTACGGTGGCCAAATTGATGTCTCCCGAAATGGAATGTTTCAAACAAGTGGCTGCCACTGCAAACTCAAGCGCCATTTGATAATCTTCCGGCCAAGTAATCAAACCGTATATGATACCCGACATAAAAGCGTCGCCGGCACCAATGCGGTCTATAATATGTGAAATGTTGTATTTTTGGGATTGCAATAATTCTTTGCCATTCCACAAAGAAGCACTTATACCGTTAGAAGAAGCGTTGGCATGCATTCTATGAGTGGAAACCACGGTCTTCAATTTTGGAAATGCTGTCATCCATTTGGCAAAAACCACGTCTTCTTTATCATTCTCATTGACTTCAATTCCCAACACAATTTCGGATTCGCCAATACCACCCAATAACAAGTCACAATGTTTGACCAAATTAGGCATTATTTCGCTAGCTTTTTTACCATATTTCCACAAAGTAGGCCTGTAATTCAAATCGGCAGATATCGTCAACCCCATTTTAGAGGCAACCAATAAAGCTTCTTCACATATTACGGCCAAATCAAGCGAAAGAGATGGTGTTATTCCCGACCAATGAAACCAATCGGCATCCTTGAAAATAGCTTCCCAATCTATCATTCCTTTTTTCAAGGTAGAAAACGAAGAATCCTCTCTATCATAAACGACTTTTCCAGGTCTTTCTGACGCACCTTGTTCAAAATAATATATTCCAAGTCTTTTGCCTTGAATCAGGGCAACTGGATCTACTCCAAAAGAACGCAACATACTCAGGGAAGATTCTCCCAATTCGTTTTGCGGAACAGCGGTAATAAATTTGACAGGAAGTCCAAACTTGGCCAATGAGGCGGCGACGTTGGCTTCAGCACAGCCATAATATAAATCAAATGAGGTAGCTTGAGTAAGTCTCAAGTGGCTTGGAGGAGAAAGTCTGAGTAATATTTCTCCAAAAGTTACAATTCGTTTAGACATAAAAATAAAATTTTCGTGTTCGCACACGCACCTTGCAAATATAAAAAAAAAGTTAGTTTAAACAAGGTATTTAAAAAAAATAAAATTTATGCTTTTTGACATAAAAAAATATAAATTTACAGCATATTTAAAAAACAAATAGCCATCATAACAATTAAGAAAATAGCAAAAATTGCCAACGTATCTGTTGGTACCGTAGACCGAATCATACACAATCGTGGCCAAGTAACTGAAGAGAACATAGCTAAAGTGAACGCCATAATTAAAGAATACGGCTACAAGAAAAACATCTTTGCCAGTAATTTGGCCTTCAACAAAAAATTTAAGTTTGCCGTTTTTCTACCCAAAAACAAAAACATCGAATATTGGCAAGCTCCCTTGATTGGAATAAAAAAAGCAGCCGAGGAATTGGCCAAGTTTGGGGTCACGATTGATTATTATTTCTTTGATTACAACACAACCTCATTCAACAACACGGCAAGCAAACTGTTGGAACTGGACTACGAAGGATTATTGTTTGCCCCCATATTTTACGAAGAATCCATTTCCTTTTTAATAGAATACAAGAAAAAAAACATTCCCATCGTGTTGATTGATTCCAATCTTCAGGAGGTTGAAGGTATTGCCTACATTGGTCAAGATTCTTACCAAAGTGGCTATTTGGGCGGAAAACTGCTTAGTTACGGCATCAAAACCGAGAGTAATGTTTTGATACTACAAATCACCCGAAATATTGAAAGTACGACAAGAACCAACGTTTTTTTGCAAAGAATCAAGGGTTTTTATTCTTTTTTCAAAGAAAAAACGCATCTTCCAAAATTCAATTTCACGGAAATCAGCATAAAATACGACACGGAAAACCAATTGACAAAAGATATGTTTGCTGGAATTGATTGTGTTTTTGTACCCAATTCAAGGGTTCATGTCGTGGCCAAGTTTATTAAAGAAAACGACTTGAAAGACATTCGAGTTGTAGGCTATGAATTATTGCAACAAAATCTGGAATACTTAAATCAAGGGGTCATCGATTTTTTAATTCACCAAAAACCGGAAGACCAAGGTTACATGGGAATCAGTCATTTATACAAAAAGAGTGTACTAAAAGAACCGGTCGAAGGCTTGCAATATATGCCGTTAGAAATTATCGTGCAAGAGAATTGCATTATCAAACAAGAATAGTCCAATTTGTTTGTTTCGAATCCAAGTCTTTGGAATACAAAAACTAAAAACCCCACAAAATCATATTCTGTGGGGTTTTTGCTATTTATTTTTGACCCAAACAAGATCAAAATCTTCTACTATTTGGCGCTAACCACATTCTGTAAATTCGTTTTAAATTCCTTGCTTTTTTGTGGCAATATAGTATAAACTACTTCTTTAGTGCCTGTATTTATGATGACTTGTTTTAAATCCAAAGTCAATCCAAGCTCCGGAGGACTTGCCATCTTTAAGGTACAAGCACCATCAAAATAACCGTCATCCTCGATAGTTTCTACCTCGGTCACTTTTGTACCATCACTAAACACTACAGAAATAGTCATTTTACTATTCAAAGCAGTGGTATAAAAACCATCCATAACCAACATCAAATGATAGGTGTTTTTCAGGTCGACGCCCTTAAATTCGTGACGCGTGATATTGTACTTCAACCCTTTTGCCAATACAGGGAATTTTTTTGTGCAATCCAATTCAAAACTTCCTACATCGCCAGCCTCGTTAACCGTGGTTACTATTTTTGCCACTTGTGCATTCATAACTACAGTGGTCAGTAGTAATGCTATCGATACTACAAGTTTTCTCATTGTCTAGAAGATTTATTTATTTCCTTTTTCGAAATCGGCAACGAATTGAGCCAATCCAATATCAGTCAATGGGTGTTTCAACAATCCGTAAATGGCAGAAAGTGGTCCAGTGATAACATCGGCACCAATTTTGGCACAATTTACAACGTGCATCGTGTGACGAACAGAAGCGGCAAGAATTTGGGTTTCGTAACCGTAGTTATCATACACTTCTCTAATTTCTTGAATCAAGTTCAATCCATCTGTAGAAATATCGTCCAAACGACCCACGAACGGAGAAACATAAGTAGCTCCAGCTTTGGCAGCCAACAAAGCTTGTCCAACCGAGAAAACTAAAGTAACGTTAGTTCTAATACCTTTATCCGAAAAATATTTGGCAGCCATCACACCTTCTTTGGTCATGGGCAATTTAACCACGATTTGCTCGTGCAATTCCACTAATTCTTCTCCCTCTCTCACCATTCCTTCAAAATCCAAAGCATTCACTTCTGCACTTACATCACCATCCACAAGGTTGCAAATGTCAACATAATGTTTCAAAATATTGTTTTTACCAGTGATTCCTTCTTTCGCCATCAATGATGGATTTGTAGTAACTCCATCCAATACTCCTAAAGCTTGTGCTTCCTTAATCTGGGCTAAATTAGCCGTGTCAATAAAAAATTTCATGTTCTATTTATTTAATTTAATTTGTGTTTTTATTATTTATTGGGCGTTTACTGAAATCCTATGAAAATATAAATTAGGTGAAGTAATCCCTCACGCAAACGCAAAATTTGGTGCCAATTTACAAATTTATAATTACTTAACAGAATTGTTTCTGTTCAATTCTTTCAATTCGCAACGGTTTTTTTCCAGAAATACCATTACACCATCACCAAAAATTTCGATATTGTTAATTTCACCTCTCGTTTCCTTGGACATTCTGCGAATTATTTACCACAAGAAGCCATAAAGAAGTGATGATACATTTATTATAACCATCCGAAACCAATAGCAAAGGCATAATGCACGCAACCGATTGTGTAAATTAACGGAAAACTCTCAAGTAAACCAAAAAAATCTGTTGGAATTTTGCCAAAAAAATTGTTTGGCATCCTTTTCGAACCGGCAGGTTACTCAATTCTTCTCAAAAAAACCACGACTACAATCCATAATGTTTCATCAACATTTTTTCATAGACTTTATCAGGTAAAATTCGCTTCAAGACAATCGAGAATTTCTGCATAAAAACCCCCACTTTATAATGAATTCCTGGATTTGGATTTTGAATAATTCTGTACACAGCTTCAGCCATTTCGTTCGGATTACTGCCGCTATCCACGTGTTCATCCATCATTTTCAGCGTATTTCCATAAGGAATTTCATAAGCCGAATCCTTGATCAAGGGTGCGTGAAAACGTCCAGAAGCAATATTGGTGGCAAAATCGCCCGGAGCCACATTCGTGATCTGGATTCCAAAAGATTTCACTTCCATTCGCAACGCTTCGGTAATTAATTCCAAAGCCCCTTTCGATGCCGAATATACGCTGCGATACGGCAAACCCATATAACCGGCAATGGAAGTTACATTGATGATCAAGCCCGATTTTTGCGACCGCATTTGTGGCAAAACCGCTTTCATCACTTCGATGGGGCCAAAGAAATTGGTTTCGAAATTGTTCTTGATTTCCTCGGTTGGAATTTCTTCCAATGGGCCGGTAATTCCCACTCCTGCATTATTGATGACAATATCCAAGCGTCCAGAAGTGGCAATAATTTTGGCTACAGCCGATTGAATCGAAGCCGTATTTCGAACATCCAACGCCACCAAAGGAAAGACTGAATTCAGGACCTGTTCTGGATTTCTACTCGTTCCATAAACCACGAAACCTTTATGATGCAGAAATTCTCCAATAGATTTTCCTATTCCCGAAGAACCTCCCGTAATCAAAACTACTTTGCTCATTTTTTGAATTTAGATAGGGGTAAAAATAAAAAAATCTTCCCTAAGGAAGATAAATAACATTAAAAAGATTGCTTTGTACCTCGCAATAAAAAAATGGCAAGCGACCTACATCGCACCGCTCAACCGCTTACCCTTGCTATGTTCCCATCCTGGGGGATTCTGCAGGAGCTGGTCGTGTAGGACTTGCCGGTGCAAATATACACTCTTTTTATATTTTTGCAAGGGCTTTGCGACTATAAAATAAGGTTGTATATTGCATTATTAAAATTTTAATTTATGAAAAAATATAACTTCCTATATATCATTTTATTAGGAATAACAATAACAAGTTGTAGTGACACAAAAAAAAGTGACAATAGTGTATTTAGTTTTGACGAATCTAAATTTCAGGCACAATATTTACCCCAAGACGGTATCGAATTGGGAATTTTAAACCCCAATTCAAAAGAAGTGGACAGTGTTGTTTATTTCGTGAACGAAACAAAAATTGGCAGCAAAAAAGGACTCGACAAATTGATTTTTGACTTAAAAAATCAAAAACTGGGGTACCAAAACCTTAAAGCCGTAGTTTACCATAATGGCGAAAGTGACCAAGCCTCCTCCAGGGTTGAGCTGGTTTCCAACATTCAACCCAAATTACTAAAATATACCATTGTAAATACTTACCCCCACGACATTGGCTCTTTTACCGAAGGATTGGAGTTTTACAAAGACACTTTGTATGAAAGCACTGGACTAAACGGTAAATCTTACATTAGAAAATACGACTACAAAACTGGAAAAATATACCAGCAAGTGGATTTGGATTCCAAATATTTTGGAGAAGGAATCACCTTTATGAACAACAAGGTTTATCAATTGACCTGGCAAGAGAAAACCGGTTTTATCTACAATGCCAATACCTTGAAACTCGAAAAAACCTTTACTTACGACAAAGACATCGAGGGCTGGGGAATGACCAACGATGGCAAATACATTTATCAAACCGACAAAACCGAGAAAATTTGGAGAATGGATCCTGAAACCCAAAAAATGATCGATTATGTAAATGTTTATTCCGGAAGTTCAAAGATAAAAGCAATAAATGAGCTCGAATGGATAAATAGCAAAATCTATACAAATGTTTGGGAAAAAGAGGCCATTGCTGTTGTTGACCCAAAGACAGGTGCTGTTGAAGGAATATTGGATATGTCGGGTTTACGAAAATTTATTAATGCCGAACCAACCGATTACTTAAACGGAATCGCTTACAACCCCAAAACAAAAACCATTTTTGTGACTGGAAAAAACTGGGACAAAATGTTCGAAATAACGGTTTCAGAATAATTTTAATAAAAATGAAAACGCTAATCATCAATATCAAGGAATTGCTTCAAGTGCGGGATTCCTCGGTTTTGAAGGTGTCCGGCGATGAAATGGCGGTACTTCCCACCATCAAAAATGCCTATTTGGTAATCGAAGATAATTTGATTGCCGATTTTGGCTCGATGGAAGATTTACCCGAGGATTTGAATCCTGAAAAATGTATCGATGCAGATGGAAAAATGGTCTTGCCTTCTTGGTGCGACAGCCACACCCACATTGTCTATGCCGGCAATCGCGAACAAGAATTTGTCGATCGAATCAACGGACTCACTTATGAGGAAATTGCCCATCGCGGGGGCGGAATTCTAAATTCGGCATTAAAACTCAACGAAACTTCCGAAGAAGAAATCTATAACCAATCCAAAGCCAGACTCGAAGAAATAATACGATTGGGAACGGGTGCCGTCGAAATAAAATCAGGTTACGGACTCACCGTTGATGGCGAATTGAAAATACTTCGAGTAATCAATCAACTGTCAAAAGAATATCCCGTAACCATAAAAGCCACTTTTCTGGGCGCACATGCTTTTCCATTGGAATACAAAAACAATCGAAAAGGTTATATTGATTTAATCATCAACAAAATGCTGCCCGAAATTGCCGAAAACGAATTGGCCACTTTTATAGACGTTTTTTGTGAAACGGGTTATTTCACCGTAGCCGAAACGGAACAAATTATGGAAGCCGGAATCCATTTTGGTCTAAAACCAAAAATCCATGTCAATCAATTCCATTCCATTGGCGGAATCCAAGCCGGAATAAAACACAATGCCCTTTCCGTTGACCATCTGGAAACAATGAAACCCGATGATATTGAAGCCTTGAAAAACACCGAAACAATGCCTGTTGTTTTGCCTTCCTGCTCCTATTTCTTGGGAATTCCTTATGCTCCAGCACGTGAAATGATGGCAAATAGTTTGCCTGTGGCAGTCGCCAGCGATTTCAATCCGGGTTCCACTCCGTCGGGAAATATGAATTTTGTGGTTTCGACAGCCTGCATCAAAATGAAAATGACTCCCGAAGAAGCCATAAATGCCGCCACAATAAATGGAGCTTACGCCATGGGAATTTCGAAAACTCTTGGAAGCATTACCATTGGCAAAAAAGCCAATCTTATTATTACCAAACCCGTTTCTTCCTACTATCAATTACCTTATTCTTTTGGCAGCAATTTAATTGAATCTGTAATAATTGAAGGAAAAGTTATTGCATAAAAAAAGAGGAACAAATTGCTCCTCTTTTTCATAAATTTCAAATATTTTATTTCAAAATAAAACTTGTTTTAGAAACCAATTCGCTCTTGTCAAAAACATTCACGAAGTAAGCTCCTTTTGCAAAATCTTTTCCTGGCAAGTCTTGTGAAACTTGAACCGTTTTGTTTTCATATATCACATCGGAAATAAAACTGTAAGTCAATGATTTATCTCCAAAACTTACCGTTTGTTTGTCACCAAGAACATTATTTTTACTGTCAATTACTTGAACATAGTAAGCTTTGTTCCCAGATTTTGCGATTTGGTTTTCTGCAATGGTGAAGCTAATTCTAAGGGTATTTGCTCTACCTGCTTTGTCCGTTTCAATTTGTTTTCCAGAACTTTTTACTTTAAAAGCGGAACCTTTTGTATTCAAAACAGTTAATTTTGAACCTTTTTCAACAGTTTTTGACAATTCTTCGTTTTGACCTGTTAATGATTCAACATTCTTTTTAGTCTCTCCCAAAACAACTATAGTGCTGTCGCGTTGAGTGGTTAAAACCGTATTTTGTTTTTTCAAGGTTTCGTTTTCAGCCATTAAAGCCTTCATGTTGCTTTCCAGTTTGGCATATTGTGCTTTGTATTTCGACACATCGCCTTTTGACTTACTTACATCATTCATTAAGTTGACTACTTTGTCTCTTTCCTTGATTAATTCATCAGACATAGATGTATTTTCGGCAATTGCTGCATCATAAGTAGCTTTCAACTCCTGTAAATCTTTCATTACCACATCTTTCTCGGATACAGTTTTAGTCAATTCAGTTTGCACTTCTTTTGCTTCGGACGTAATTTTATAAATATAAACTAAACTTCCTACTAATAGGATTGCTAAAACGGCAATGATTACCTTTAGACTTGAACTTGAATTGTTTTGTTGTTCTTCCATTTTTTAAATATTTTTTTATACAAATTTAATAATATAATATGACGTATTAACGAATTTCGCACAATTATATTATATTTGAACATTATATTTTTTTATGGAAAAACTGATCCTTTTTACGGTCAATGACCTTGCAAAAGTAACCAACCACAGGAGTGGCGAAATAAAATTTGGAGAAAAGATGATGACTATTCCTAAAGGAATGGATCCAGCAGCATTTTTAAAAACCTCGGATGCAAAATACGTGTTGTTCGGAATACCCGAAGACATTGGCATTAGAGCAAATTATGGTAGACCTGGAGCGGCATCGGCTTGGAAAAGTGCCATAGCCAGTATTGCCAATATCCAACACAATCGCTTTTGCAAAGGCAGTCAAATCCTTGTTTTGGGGCAATTGAACGTGAGCCAAGAAATGGAGGATGTCAAGGATTTGGATTTTAACCAATTTGACGATCGTGTCAAATTAAGCCAGTTGGTTGAAAAAATTGACAAAGATGTTTCCCATATCATTTTCAACATCATAAAATCAGGTAAAATACCAATTGTTATTGGTGGTGGCCACAACAATGCCTACGGTAACATAAAAGGAACGGCTCTAGCGAAAGGAAAACCCGTAAATGCGATCAATTTTGATGCCCATTCCGATTTCAGGATTCTCGAAGGAAGACACAGCGGAAACGCTTTTTCGTATGCTTTTGAAGAAGGTTTTTTAAAAAAATATTTCATCTTTGGATTACACGAAAATTATACTTCAAAAAGTGTTTTGGACATCATCAAAAAAACGGATGACCGTGTACGCTATGCCACCTATGACTCCATCAATATAAGAAAAGAAAAAGATTTTTGCCAAGAACTCGTCCAGGCGGCAGAATTCATCCAAACAGATTGTTATGGAATTGAAATCGATCTTGATGCCATTCCAAATATTCCCTGTAGTGCCATGACTTTGAGCGGTTTTTCGATTGAAGAATTGAGACAGTTTGTTTCTTTTTTCGGAAAAAGCAAAAGAGCAGCCTATCTCCATATTTGCGAAGGAGCTCCCGATTTGGGCGAGGAAAAAAATGGTCATTTAATTGGAAAACTTATAGGCTATTTGGTAACCGATTTCATTAAAGCTAATAACAGTTTGGAAAAAATTATTCCTGTCGTTTAAAAAAAATTTTTTTTTTACTTCAAAAAACACAAAAGCACTGCTTAAATTCGTTTTTAATGAGGGCATAAACAGTGAGCTAATTTCCATCCAAAATATTAATCCTATCTTTGCGCAACTGTACCTGTACTTATTACAGGATATTTAACACGCTAAATATGTTATTCGAAGATTTATCACTTTCAAAAAGTATACAAAAAGCCGTATTTGAAGAAGGCTATACCGAACCCACTCCCATTCAAGAACAATCCATTCCGCTAGTTTTGGCCGGAAGAGATTTAATAGGTTGCGCACAAACCGGTACCGGAAAAACGGCGGCATTTGCCATTCCAATCATACATCAATTGCACCGAATCGTGGGTTCGTCCAAAAAAGCCAAAGAAATTCGTGCCTTAATAGTAACTCCCACGAGAGAATTAGCCGTACAAATTGGCCAAAGTTTTGATACTTACGGCAAATATACCAACTTGGTTCAACTGACCATTTTCGGTGGAGTTTCGCAAGTTCCACAAGTGGAGGCCTTGCGAAAAGGAGTTGACGTGCTTGTGGCCACGCCGGGAAGATTATTGGATTTGCACAAACAGGGATTCATCGACTTAGACAGCCTACACACCTTGGTTCTTGACGAAGCAGACCAAATGCTGGATATGGGGTTCATAAACGACGTCAAAAAAATAGTAAAGCTTACGCCAAAAAACAGGCAAACCTTGTTGTTTTCGGCCACAATGCCGATTGCCATTCGAGAATTAGCCGAAATGTTCTTGAAAGATCCGGCAAAAGTGGAAGTTTCTCCTGTATCATCTACAGCCGAAAATGTGGAACAACGCGTTTACTTTGTCGAAAAAGGCGAAAAAAGAAACCTCTTGTACCATTTGATAAAAAACGAAAATCTATCGGATGTGTTGGTTTTCTCTAGAACCAAACACGGAGCCGACAATGTGGTAAAAGCCTTGCGCAAAAAAGACATTCCAGCCGAAGCCATTCACGGCGACAAATCACAAAATGCCAGACAACGCGTTTTGGACGCCTTCAAAAATAAAGAAGTTGGTGTTTTGGTAGCGACCGACATCGCGGCACGTGGCATCGATATTGACCAATTGCCATTTGTCATCAATTTTGATTTACCCAATATTCCCGAAACCTACGTTCACCGAATTGGTAGAACTGGTCGTGCAGGAAATGAAGGAGTTGCCATTTCTTTTTGTGGCAAAGATGAACATCAATATTGGAAAGACATCCAGAAACTAATTAAAGTAGACGTGAAAATCGTAAGTGACCATCCTTATCCTTGGCATTCCGGAAATCCGGAAACAGCTCCAGGAGGATCTACAAAACCAAATAATTCAAACCGCAGTGGTGGAGCGCATAAATCAAGAAAATCAAGCGCTTCAAAACAAAATAAAAAACGCTGGTATTAATTGCGGAATCTATAACTTGACTGCATCACTAAAAACACCTTTCAGGAATAATGAAAGGTGTTTTTTTTATTAATAAGTTTCTTATTATCAACGCTTTACGTGTTAATTATTTGTTATATTGATTTTATTATAAAGCCGTTTTGGCTAACTTTATGAAAGTAAATTATAAACATTTAAAAACATTAAAATTATGGAAACATTAGTAAGAGCCGGATTATTTCCGACATTGGCAAACAAAACAGTTAACAACTTTTTTGATGATTTTATTACAAGAGATTTATTTGATTGGACAGATAAAAATTTTGCTGCATTGGGCAGTAATTTACCATCTGTGAATTTAAAAGAAACAGATACCAACATTGAAGTGGAATTGGCAGCTCCAGGAATGAAAAGAGAAGATTTCAAAGTTGAAATTGACAATGATGTATTAATGATTTCTTCAGAAAAAGAAGAAGAAAAAGAAGAGGTAAGAAAAAAAGACAACTACATCAGAAAAGAATTCAATTACCAATCTTTTAGCAGGACTTTTACTTTACCAGAAACAGCCAATGAAAACAAAATTGAAGCCAACTACAAAGATGGTATTCTTCACGTTGTCATTGGAAAAAAAGAAGGTGCCAAAAAAAGGACACTAAAAACCATTCCTATTAAATAAAAGTTCTTTTTTTTTTATACTTTCTGACAAAAATATAACCATTTGATTCAAGAAATGTTTCAAATGGTTTTATTGTATCGATAAAAGTTTAATAAGTTAAAAGACTGACCCCAATTACCCAATTATTTCGGGATTACACAACCTAAAAGCCTTTTTAGAAAAAAAACTAAAAAGGCTTTTTTTTACACAACTTTCTAATTATCAAATATTTAAAACGTTAATAATTTGTTAATTTTATTTTCAAATATCTTTTTTTACTAAATTAGTAGAACTAAAATTAACAATTAAAAAACATTTAAAATTATGGAAACTTTAATTAAAAGAAAGGGGTTATTTCCGTCAATGTCACGAAAAACAGTTGACAGGTTTTTTGATGATTTTATTACAAGAGATTTATCTGATTGGACAGATGAAGTTTTTGGAGAAGCAAGCGGTAAACTACCATCAGCAAATTTACAAGAAACTGATACCAACATTGAAGTTGAATTGGCAGCTCCAGGAATGAAAAGAAAAAATATTAAAGAAGAAATTGACGATGATCCACTAATTATTTTTTCAAAAAAAAAGGAAAACAGAACAGAAGACAGTCCCGTTAAATTCCAATTTAATTACCGATCTTTTTGCAGATTGCCAAACTTTTAGTTATCCATAAAAGTAAATAAAAAAAGGGCAAAGACGATTCCCTTCAAATAAAAATTTCGTTTTTAACCGATTTTAAAAAAACCATTTGAACCTATAAACAGTTTCAAATGGTTTTTTTTTAAAATTCTATTTTAGTTTTTGTTTAATCATAAAAAAACCGGAATTAACCAGCGTTTCTTGTTTTATTGATTTGATCATTTATTATCTTGAATAATTTCAATGGTTCAAAAGGTTTTACCATTATGTCATTCATTCCTGCAGAAATAACTTCTTCTATTATCTCATCTTTTGCAAAAGCGGTCAGCGCAATTATAGGTGTTTTTATTCCTTTGAGACGAATTTTTCTGGTTGTTTCAAAACCATTCATCAAGGGCATGTTTATATCCATCAAAACGACGTCAAACACTTCTTTGCCTAATATTTCCATAGCCTGGAATCCATCATCAACCATAATGCAACTACAATTATTTTTTTCAATAATTCTTTTCGTTATCGTTTGGTTAATCTTGTTGTCTTCTACGACCAATATTTTAAATATCTGGCTCGAACTCAAATCAACCTTTATATTGTTGATTATTTCTTTGGTTTTGACTGGATCATGGTCGAATGCTATCGTGAATTTGAATGTAGTTCCCACACCCACCTTGCTTTCAAGTGTAATATAACTATTAAACAAGGTCAATAATCGTTTCACGATGGCCAATCCTAGCCCCGTTCCTTGATAATCGTTGTCATTTCTTCCAACTTGCACAAATTTTTCAAAAATTTTATCTTGATCAACAGTGGCGATTCCGATTCCGTTATCTTCAATTTTAAATTCGATATAATGGGATTTGTTTTTAACTTCAACTAAATTGGCCGTGATAATTACTTTCCCATTTTTTGTGAATTTTAGTGCATTACCAACTAAATTCATTAGTATTTGGGAAAGTCTTAATTTATCTCCAATCAAATATTCTGGAATATTCGGGTCTACTTTTACTGCTATTTTATCATTATTATTTTGCGCAATGAAAGAGAGCGATTTTTTAATCATGTTAATCTCGTCCGATACATTGAAAGCCAGATTTTCTAAAACAATCCTGTTTTCTTCTATTTTATTAATATGAAGAATATCATTGACTAGCGATAATAAATATCTTGCCGAAAATTTTAGTGAACTTAAATGAGGACTGTTGGCCAGTTCTTTGTGTTCGTCCAAAAGCATGTTGGTGATGCCGATTACGCCATATAATGGAGTTCTCAATTCATGGCTCATTGTAGAAACAAATTGTGTTTTCAATAACGAGGCCTCCTCGGCCTTTTCTTTGGCAATCAGCAATTCTTGATTGGCAAGGGTAAGTTCTTTATTGGCTTTTTTCTTGAACTTGTAATTTTTGTACAAAGAATAAAGCAACAACAGCAATACATTCAACGCCAAGATAAAAAGTACCACTATAATTCTGGATTTTTTTAAACTTTGGGCTTGCAAATTTTTCTCAATTTCAATTTTATCCACCTCCCGTTTGTATTCATCCAATTCAAGATGTACTCCTGCAATATCAGCCTTGTTTATCTTTTCGTCATTATATAAATGTTCGGTGATTTTATTGTAGAGATCCAAATTTTCATAAGCTTTTTTATAGTCCTTATTTTTTAACAAGAATTTCGAATACTCTTGATGGGAATAGGACAAATCAGATTTTTGATCACCACTTTTCCCTAATGCTATGGCTTTCAAGAAATAAGATTCGGCTTTCGGGTTTTCACCTTTGTGGCCATAATACATTCCGTTGAGCATGTTTTGGATAACATTCGTGGATTCGGCTCCAAATTTTGCGTTATATTTATTAAGAAATTCTAAATAGGGATACCCTTTTTCAAATTGTCCAATATCAAAATAAGCCCAGGC
The DNA here is from genome assembly GCF_027111315.2 of Flavobacterium limnophilum. Classification (GTDB taxonomy): domain Bacteria; phylum Bacteroidota; class Bacteroidia; order Flavobacteriales; family Flavobacteriaceae; genus Flavobacterium; species Flavobacterium limnophilum. The sequence continues at coordinate 2,139,632 of NZ_CP114289.2, forward strand.
AATATTTAATTTTGTAAAAACAATCTGACTGGTATCGGCATCCTTTTGACTGTATTCAAGAGATTTTTTATAATAATTGATTCCTTTGGTGTATTGTTTTTTTTCAAAGCAATACACATTGCCCAAATTATTGTTTATAAAGTTTTTTATGGAATTATTGTTGGTCTTGTTGGCATGGGACAAACCTTTATTGTAATAAAAAATGGCCTTGTCATATTCGGAAATTTGATCAAGATTTGCGGCAATTGTGTTATAGGAAACCGCTATGAGGTAATTGTCTCCAATTTTGGTTGCATAATGCAGAACCTGCCTTGATGTTGAGATTGATTCTTCAAAATCGGCATTATTCAAGTCGGCTACCGCCTTTTTTGCCAATTTCTTGATTTCTGCTTTAGAGGGTGTTTTTGTTTGTGCAAATGAATAATTACTGAAAGAGTTCAGCAAAAGGAATAACAAAATAAAAATTTTCATTTGAAACATAGCTTATTTAATCTCATTTCAAATATACATTTTTAAATACACATAAAACCACATAAGAAAATATTTATATAAACTATTTAATACTATAAAGTAATCGAAATATCCTGAAAGCCGAACCTAATCCTTGTCACCAGCCTCCCATTTACCCACAACCGAAGTTGCCAAAGCATTACCCAAAACATTAGTCGCACTTCTAAACATGTCACAGAAATGGTCGATTGGAAGAATCAAGGCAATTCCTTCTATTGGAATTTTAAACATACCGCAAGTGGCCGCAACAATTACCAAACTGGCTCTTGGAACTCCTGCAATTCCTTTACTGGTAAGCATCAAGACTAAAAGCATCGTCATTTGAGTACCCAAATCCAAATGTATTCCATAAGCTTGAGCAATGAACAAACTAGCAAAAGTCATATACATCATACTTCCATCAAGATTGAATGAATATCCCAAAGGCAACATAAAAGCAACAATTTTATCTTTTATCCCAAAACGTTCTAATTCCTCCGTTAGTTTTGGAAAAACTGCTTCGCTACTGGTTGTGCTAAAGGCAATAATTAATGGCCCAACGATATGATTTAATAGCGTTTTCATTCTTTTACCAAGAAAAACAAACCCAACGGCTAGTAAAAAAATCCATAAAGAACCAATTCCCACCAAAAATGATCCAAAAAATTTGATATAGGTAAAGACCAATTCATTCAGGTCTTTTATCGCAAATACACCTGCAATCGCACCAAAAACCCCCATTGGAGCAAACTTCATTACATAATTTACCATTTTAAGCACAATATGAGATAAAACTTCAATGAAATTAGTGACAGGTTTTGCATAATTCCCAATAGAAGCAGCCGCTAAACCAAAAAAGATGGAAAAAATTACAATTTGAATGATTTCATTATTCGCCATAGCTTCAACAATGCTTTTGGGAATAATGTGTTCTATAAAATTTTGGGCCGAAAAACTTTGAGTATTTGCAGTCACTTCTGTAGCGGCAGACAAATCGATATTAGATAAATTAAGTCCAACTCCAGGTTGCAAGATGTTAACCCAAAACAATCCTATCATAAGTGATATAAATGAAGCACTGAAAAACCAACCTAATGCCATTCCCCCTACTCTTCCTACGGTTTTAATATCTCCCAACTTGGCAATACCAGGCACTAAAGTACTAAACACTAATATCGCAATTATCATTTGCACTAAACGAATAAAAACGGTTGCCAGAATTTTGATTTTATCACTAAATTCTTTGGCAAAAGCCACATCGTAATTATTATGAATATAAATACCCAAGAATGCTCCTAAAAGCATTGCAATAACAATTTGAACAGTGAGATTCCCTAATAAGGATGTTTTTGGTGTTTCGGTTGGCGTCATTTTTTAAGCTTTAACGTTAAAATCTGGATAAAAGATACAAAAAAAAGGTGAGCATAATAAAAATACTACTTCACCTCTTTATAATTATTATATTGTCATAAAACCAATATGATTATTTTGATAAAACAATTTAAATCTTATTTATATGTTTTGTTTATCAAATAAAAATCGGCAAGAACGATGGCCGCCATTGCTTCGACAATGGGAACGGCACGGGGAACAACACAGGGATCGTGACGACCTTTTCCGGTCATCTCGGTAATATTTCCTTTATTGTCCAATGATTCTTGTTTTTGCATAATGGTGGCAACAGGTTTGAAAGCCACACGGAAATAAATATCCATCCCGTTGCTGATGCCTCCCTGGATTCCTCCGGAAAGATTCGTTCTGGTGGTTCCGTCGGGATTGTATAAGTCGTTGTGCTCGCTTCCTTTCATTTTGGAGCCACAAAATCCGCTTCCAAATTCAAATCCTTTTACGGCATTTATCGAAAGCATGGCTTTACCCAATTCGGCGTGCAATTTGTCGAAAACGGGTTCACCCAAACCAATCGGCACGTTTTGGATTACGCAAGTCACGGTTCCGCCTACGGTGTCTCCGTCTTTTTTAATCTGTTTGATATACTCTTCCATTTCGGCAGCCATTTTTTCATCTGGACAACGAACCGGGTTGCTTTCTATTTTTGAAAAATCCAAATCCTGGTATGGTTTTTCCAAATAAAGTGGTCCCACGGAAGAAACGTAAGCATTGATTTTTATTTCCGGCAACATTTGTTTGGCAATGGCACCGGCCACTACCCTGCTGGCCGTTTCGCGGGCAGAACTTCTTCCACCGCCGCGATAATCGCGAACGCCGTATTTTTTTTCATACACGTAATCGGCATGACTGGGTCTGTAATTGTCTTTTATATGCGAGTAATCGTCTGATTTTTGATTGGTATTCGGAATAATGAAACCTATTGGAGTTCCCGTGGTTTTGCCTTCAAAAATTCCGGACAGAAATTGAACGTCGTCCGGTTCTTTTCGTTGGGTCACGATTTTGGATTGTCCCGGTTTTCTTCTTGACATTTCCAACTGAATGGCTTCCATATCCAAGGCAATTCCAGAAGGACAGCCGTCAATTATGCCGCCTAAAGCTTCTCCGTGTGATTCTCCAAAAGTGGTTATTCTAAATAGTGTTCCGTAGCTATTTCCTGCCATTATAATTAGTTTTCAACAAAAGTACTATTTTAGATTAAAGTTTAAAAGTTTATCCCGTGATTTCAGGATAAAGTTTTAAAAGCTATTCCATTTGTATTGGAATTTGAAAATTAAGTTGCTTTAAGCAAGGACTCGTTTTGGCACTAAAGTAATTTCGCATATTCTGTTTTTGGCTAAATTTTTCCAAATTAAAACCAACTTGATAATCAATGTTTTCGAAAAAAAATGTGGCAATTATGAAACTTTTTTCAATTATTCTATAATTTTTTCGTCCAATATTAGTTTCACCTTTGTAAAAATTAAAAACCAATTATGAAAAGAATTATTTTATCGGCTATTATGTTAATGGGATTAGCATTCGCCGCACAGGCACAAGACATTGCAAAAAATGCTTTAGGTTTACGTTTAGGAGACAACGATGGTTTTGGTGCCGAAATCTCTTATCAAAGAGGATTGTCAAAAAATAATCGTCTAGAATTAGACTTGGGCTGGAGAAACAGCAACGATGTTGACGCATTCAAACTTGCCGGTTTATACCAATGGGTATGGAATATTGATGGAGGATTCAATTGGTATGCAGGAGTTGGTGGAGGTATAGCCAGTTGGAATGACAACAATTTTGATGATAACGGAACATTTGTTTTTGCTGCTGGAGATATTGGAATAGAATATAGTTTCCAAGAAGCCCCAATCTTGCTTTCATTGGATTTTAGACCTGAAATTGGTGGCGACAATTACAATGGAAATAGTTATAGTTCAGATATCGCTTTGGGAGTTCGATTTAAATTTAATTAGATTCCGGAAAAACAACAAGAATCCCGTTTCAAATTATTGGAACGGGATTTTTTTATTTTATGATAATTTCTTTTTTGGAATTTATCTTGACCACACAATAGGGAGTCCTAATTTCTTGCGTGGTCATTGTGCCAGTATCGGGAGCAGTTTCTTTTACGGTAATAATTATGTTTTTATCCGTTTCAACGACACTTTCGACGCCTATTTTATACCCTCCAGATGTTTTTTCTCCCATATTCAAAACTACAAAATTGGAAGTTTGGGTATCATTCGAGTGTATTTTGTTTTTTAGTTTTTCATCATTTTGGAGCATTGCAATTTCCTTGGGTTCCGACAAAATTTCAAAAAAGCGGATGTTTGCACCACCATCTGATTGTTGGGTCAAAACTTCAAACAAAGTCTTGCTATCTGCTTGTTTTACAGACGAAGCACAGGAAACCAAAATCAATGCCAGCAAGGCTAGAAGCGCTTTTTTCATGAAAATTTATTTATGGCTTTTTGATACAACTCTTCATACAAAGGCAAAATATTTTTGATGTCAAATTGTTTGGCAACTGACAAGGCATTCTTTTTGAATTCCGCCAAAACCCTTTCATCCTTTAAAATTTTTATGGCATTCTCGGCCATTTCGTCCGTATTGCCCACGTCACTCAAATACCCCGAAATTCCGTCGAAATTCACTTCGGGCAAACCTCCTGAATTACTGGAAATTACGGGAACGCTCCAGGCCATCGCTTCAAGAGCGGCAAGGCCAAAACTTTCGGTTTCGGAGGGCAGCAAGAATAAATCGGTGTAACTCAATATTTTGTCTATCTCGTTACTGTTTCCAAAGAAAATCACTTTGTCTTGAATACCTAATTCTTGGCAAAGATATTCCGCTTTTTCTTTTTCGGGACCATCGCCTACCATCATTAATTTGGCTGGAATTTCAAGTTGAATTTTATAAAATATTTTAATAATATCCGGAATTCGCTTTACTTTTCTAAAATTACTGATATGCGTAATGATCTTTTCATTTTCATGGGCCATGACGGAACGTCGGCAAGAAGTAACGGCTTCGACCTCGTTTTTATCCAACTCAATAAAGTTTGGAATGACCTGGATTTCGTTTTTTATATTGAATAATTTCAGCGTATCGTCTTTCAAACTTTGGGAAACCGAAGTCACGTAATCTGATTTGTTGATGCTGAAGGTTACCGCCGATTTGTAAAATGGATGGCTTCCCACCAAAGTAATGTCGGTTCCGTGAAGGGTGGTTATCATGGGCAAATTTATTCCTTCGTCCTTGAGCATTTGCTTGGCCATATAACCCGCATAAGCGTGAGGAATGGCATAATGAACGTGCAATAATTCTATTTTATGCAGCTTGACCATATCGACTAATTTACTCGACAAAGCCAATTCATAGGGTTGAAAATGAAACAAGGGATATTCAGGAACATTGACTTCGTGATAATGAACATTAGGGTTAAGCAACGCCAAACGAACGGGTTGGCTGTATGTGATAAAGTGGATTTCGTGACCGCGACGAGCCAATTCAAGACCAAGTTCCGTTGCGACAACTCCACTACCGCCAAAAGTGGGATAACAAACAATTGCTATTTTCATATTAGTATTTTGATGAGACGAATTTAGGCAAAATTGAAACGGTTTTGAAAAATATTTTTTTTAATATATCTGGCTGTTTAAAACTGCATACCCTGAATCTGGACAGCATTTAAAATGGCCAACATCATAAGTGGAACAACAGCCAGTTTGCTTGTCAACCTTGCTGTTTATTTGTTCTCAAAGATGTTTGCCATTTTCATCGTATTGGTGTTGATGTTCCATAAATAATTACTTTCCATTCCCTAAGAATCAATACCTGCCCACAACCGATTAAAATTTCATTTTAACCCCAAAATTGAATACAAAACCTTCTGTATAGGTCCAAATCTCATCAAAAGTAGGACTGTTGGCTGGACCATTAACCACCCTTTTGTAATTACTTTGCCTGGTATCGGTGAAATTTTCAAAGTTTATGAAAAAATTGTAGTTTTCCCATATTGTCTTTTGAGCCATTGCTCCAAATTTCCAGAATGTCGGTGTTTGATAACCATTGTATAAATATTGGTGATCCGTGAAATAGCCTTCTAGTCCAATTTTAAAATTATCTTCCTTCTCATACATCAGTATCAAATTTAACTTGTTTTTGGGCACCAAGGGTAAAAATTGGTGGCCTTCAAGGTATTTTGCTTTTACATCAGTGAATGTATATCCCACAAAAAGTTTTACATCTTGATCATAAATAAATTTAAGATTGCTTTCAAAACCATTGCTAGTAACAGGATTATCAGCATTAACAAAGAAATACCCAGCATTATTATTTTGTAAAACCAAGGGTTTATTAATCTTTGTTGAAAAAAACATGTGATTCATGCTAAACGACAAATCATTGGTTATTCGTCTATTAAAATTGACGTCAAATGTTCCTCCAATACTTTTTTCAGCCACGACATTGTTTAATGCCAAAATATTTTGGTATTGCATTGTTTCCGTTTGTTCCGTGAAAACAGAAGGGATTTTATACCCTGAACCGCCAGTAACCCTGCTGCTCCATTGGCGATTTATTTTGAATAATGCCGAAATTCTTGGCAACACAAAGGCTTGATTTTTAGAATAATTCGGGTTGGAATAGTGTACATTATCCAAACGCAAGCCGCTTTCTAATTTTATATTTTCGGCAACATCCCAAGTATGCTGAATGTATGCTCCCGTAGTGAAGGATTTTGAATCCAATAGGGCGCTATCTTTTTGTTTGAAATTATCGTAAATTAGATTTATCCCTCCCAAAAGAGTAAATTTTTCCTTGTTCCAAACATAGGAAGCGTCTGTATAAGTATTGGTGTTTACCCCTGAGAACAAATAATTTGGGATATTAATTTTTCGGTCGAAAAGGTTTAAACTTTGTTTCAATTTGAAACTATTTTTATTTTCAAATTTTTTGTCGAATTCAACCGTAGTCGTATTTCTTATGGTATTATTTTCTTCAAAATAAGTATGAATCCCGTCTGAATCCCCTTTTATGACCTGCATATCGCCACCTCTAAGATCTCCTTTCGAAAAACTATTTCCAATCATCAATGAGGAATTTTCGGTTGGGTAATAAAACAATTGAGGATTTACGGTAAAATTAGTCCCCTTTGGAATTTCAGAAAAACCATCCTTGTCAACGTCATAGGCTTGCTGGAAATTAGCCAATCCCATTAGGGTATAGCCAAACTTTCCTTTTCTTTTAGAAGCATAAGCTCCTATATTGGATTGTCCCACATTGGATTGATTGAGTATTATATCATATTCTCCTTCTGTTTTTGGTTTTTTGGAAATAAAATCGATAACCCCTGCAATGGCACCACCGCCATACAAAGTAGATACTGGTCCTTTTATTACTTCAATCTGCTGCAAATCTAAAGGAGGGATTTCCAAAACACTAAGACCACTGGCAAAGTTTCCGAAATTGGCATACCCATCTTTAAGAAGTTGCGAATATCGACCGTCTAAACCTTGCATCCGAATGCTTGCATTCCCGCTGGTAGCAGAGGTTTGTTGCACATTAATTCCAGTGCTTTCCTGAAGAACCACAGACACGTTGGCTACTTTCATGTTGCTTTTTTCGTCCAGCTCTTCTCCATCCATAATTTCAATGCGTGTCGGTGTATTTTTTATGGTTCTACTGGTGCGGGTAGATTGCACGACAACTTCGGTTAACTCAGTGCCTTCTGTGGATTCAAGGCTTATTTGCAAGGTGTCGTTAATGGATAATGGGAAGTCTAAAGATTCTATTTTTGATTCGTATCCTGCACAGCTAAAAGCAATTTGTTGTTTGCCGTTCGGAATATTTTCAAGTGCTACAAAACCGTTTTTATCAGTGGTTTTCTCACTGTCAGTATTCCTAATTTGTGCTTTTGCACCAACCAATAGTTCGCCTGTATTGCCATTTTTAACAACGGCCTTCAAAGTGTTTTGACTGTTTGATGCAATAGTCATCAAAACAGTCAAAATAAAAAAATATTTTGTCATTTAAATTTAAGTTTTAATCATAAACAATTAATTACAAGAACTATAAAATAGCCTTATACTGTTTTTTTGAATAGGTACATTATTCCTATTCTAAATTACTAATTCTTAAATTATTTGAGGGGGTTGCCAAATACTTCCGAAAAAATTGGAAGTAAGAATTGATTGGTATTGGGGTATTTTTTTGTCAATTAGAGTTTTGACAGCAATAAAATTGTAATTGTGGATGGTATTGTAAACGAAACCTTGACAACCGCAACAGTTGCAAATACACAAAGGCGAACAGGCATCCTTGTTGTGGGTATGGCTTGATTCCTTGTTGCTGGTAACTTTATTGCAAGTTGCAACATCCTCCATGTCTGCGCAAGGCAAACACGAAAGTGTCATTAAAAATATTGATAATATGAAGTTCAATAATTTCATTCCCATGCCACTATAATTATAAGCTTCAACTAGAAAACAATTATTTCCAACCAATGATTCAATTGATTAGAAAAAACGACTGTGCCAGCTGTCCATGGCTGGAACTTCCCAGGATTCGTTGTATTCTTGGATGGTATTGACCAAATTATTAAAAACGATGGTGTTTTCGGTAACGGCTTTTTCCTTGGCCATTTTTTTGAAATCAATCAAGGTTTTGTGCGCAATGTGTTCCCCATTTTTGAAAGTAACATTCATTTTATCCAACAAATCCACATTGTATTTTTGTTCCAATTTTTGGATAAATTGCACTGAATTGTCTATCGAACAACCTGATGCGGCTTGTACTTCCTGGTTTACGGCAATAATAATGAATCGGTTGTATTTCATTTGATACGACGATTCCAGGCTTACACTGTGTGATTCCCAACTTTCCAGAAAAGATTTCACGTCGTTTTCAATTTCGGAAAATTCTGCATCCGAAAATTTTCTATTAGATTGATAAATCCAGATTTTGGATTCTTCGGGTAAATTTTCAAAAGGAATATACATGGTAATTATGAGTTATGAATTATGAGTTATAAAACCCAATTCGTAATTGATTTATAAATCTTGTGCGTTGGCAATGAGTTCAGCGATGTCCATCACTTTTACCGAGCCTTCTTTTTCTTTGTTTTTGATGCCGTCGGTCATCATGGTGTTGCAAAACGGACAACCTGCAGCAATAATATCTGGAGCTGTTTCTAGCGCTTCTTCGGTTCTTTCGACATTGATTTCCTTGTTTCCAGGTTCGGCATCCTTGAACATTTGCGCACCACCGGCTCCGCAACATAATCCATTGGCACGGGAACGTTTCATTTCGACCAATTCGGCATCCAATTTTTGAATTAAATCGCGAGGAGCTTCATAGACTTTATTGGCTCTTCCCAAATAACAAGGATCATGAAAGGTAATGCGTTTTCCTTTAAATTGTCCGCCTTCAATGGTTAATCTTCCGTCGTCCAACAAGGATTTCAGGAATTCGGTGTGATGTAAAACTTCATATTTCCCTCCCAATTCCGGATATTCGTTTTTCAAGGTATTGAAACAATGCGGGCAAGCGGTAACGATTTTTTTGACTTCATAGCCATTCAAGACTTCGATGTTCATCATGGCCTGCATCTGAAACAAGAACTCGTTTCCTGCTCTTTTTGCAGGATCACCGGTACAACTTTCTTCGGTTCCCAAAACAGCGAAAGAAACATTGGCACGATTCAAGATTCGCACAAACGCCTTGGTTATTTTTTTGGATCTATCATCAAAACTTCCAGCACAACCCACCCAAAACAGCACTTCTGGTTGTTTTCCTTGGGTCATCATTTCGGCCATTGTTGGTACTATTAAAACTTCTGACATTGTATTTTGTTTAATCGGTTAATCGGCTAAACGTTTAACCGATTAAGCGATTAAACATTTAAACTTTTCCACTATATTTCGTTTTTCCAGTTCAATCGGTCTTGTTGGTTGTATTGCCATGGCGCACCGTTGTTTTCTATATTGCTCATCATGGCGTTCAATGAGGTTGGCGCGGCACTTTGTTCCATTACCAGATAGCGTCTCATATCCATGATAATCGAAAGCGGACTGATATTTACAGGACATTCCTCGACACAAGCATTACATGAAGTACAAGCCCACAACTCTTCGGGCGTGATGTAATCATTCAACAATGATTTGTTGTCAGGAACAAAAATTCCTTTATTGGCATCAATGTTTTTTCCCACTTCTTCTATTCTATCTCTCGTGTCCATCATAATTTTACGAGGCGATAATTTTTTCCCAGTGATATTGGCGGGACAAGCCGAAGTACAACGACCACATTCCGTGCAAGTATAAGCATTCAACAATTGCACCCAATTCAAATCTTGGATGTCGCTGGCACCAAATTTGGAAGGAACTTCATTTTCTGCTGGAGCTGGGGTCGCATAAGGATCGGCATTGGGATCCATCATCAATTTTACCTCATTGGTAACGGATTCTAAATTGTCGAATTGTCCTTCTGGATTAAGGTTGGCAAAATAAGTATTTGGGAAAGCCAACAAGATATGTAGGTGTTTGGAGAAATACAAATAATTCATGAAACACAAAATCCCGACGATGTGCAACCACCAAAAAACTTCGTTAAGCAACAGAACCAATTCATTGGACATTCCATTAAATAAAGGTTCGATAAATTGGCTTATTGGAAAAGAACCTGCTTTCATGAAATGGGAAAATCCACCAGGCACGTTTTGCAAATGCAAGTCTGTGGCGTTCATCAACAAGAACAATGACATCAAAACGATCTCGAAATACAGAATATAATTGGCGTCACTTTTAGGAAAACCGGTTAAATCTTTATTGGCAAAACGTTTCAGCTTGATGATATTTCTTCTTGTCCAAAAAGCAAGAACGGCTACTAAAACCAACAAAGCAAGTATTTCAAAAGAACCGATTAGAACATCATAAACGATTCCGATAGGTGCAAAAATCCTGTGAGTTCCAAATAAACCATCAATAATAATTTCCAACAATTCGATATTGATGATGACAAAACCAACGTAAACAATGATGTGAAGTATTCCTGCAACAGGTCTTTTTACCATTTTGGATTGCCCAAGCGCAATCATTGCCATATTTCTCCAACGAGCTTTGGGATTGTCTTTACGATTTACGGCAGTACCCAGATTGATGTTTCGGATTATTTTTTTTACATTCAAATAAAAATAACCAAATCCTACAAACAGCAGTATTGCAAATAATATATTGTCCAAATAGCCCATAATTGCTAGTTTTTAGCTTTGGCAACTGTATCGTTTACAGGAGCAACATAAGGTTTGTTTTTCTTTCCAAAAACAGAAACATTCACGTATCGTGTTGGATTTAGACGAACATCTTCCAACAGCAATTCCAATTCTTTTGAAGTTTTTGATAAATTATTGTACAAAGCTTCATCATTCAACATTTTGCCCATAGACCCTTTTCCGGCTTGAAGATTTGCCATAATTTTATCGACACTGGCCAAAGTTTTTTCAAGATTTTTGGCTGTTTGCCCTAAATTAGCTTTGTTCAGGGAATCGGAGATTTTGGAAAAGTCGCTGGATATTTTGTTAAAGTTGCTTACCGTTCCATTTATTTTGCTTTTGTTGTCGGCCAACATGCTGTTCACGTTTGCGGAAGCCTTGTGAAATTCCTCTATGGTTTTGCTTAATTCAGACAGACTTTTTTTCAAATCGGCTTGCCCTTGCTTGTCCATTACGTTCTTGAAACTGATCACCAACTCATCCGAGTTGCGAATCAACTTCTCGAATTTTTCTTGAAGTGGCACCAATTTTTCTTTTAAGGATTCCGTAATCCCTGCCGTTATCTCCCCTTTTAACATATCGCCATCGTCCACAATTGTTTTGTCGGCATAATTGGGATAAATGGCAATTTGTTTTCCTGCTATAAATCCAGGTTCGTATATGGCTGCTTTACTCGATTTAGAAATAGGAAAGTCGGTTTTTAATTGTAATTCAACTAAAATTTTTCCAGTATTCTGGTTAATTGTAATATTGCTGATATTACCTACAACAAGGCCGTTAAGCGTTACGGAAGCTGATTTTACTATTCCCTCTACATTATCGTATTCGACGTATAAAGTTTTGTAATTGGTAAAAAGGTCTTTTCCTTTTATATAGCTGTAACCCCAAATAAAGAGTAAAATAGACGAAATGACTAATATGGCGGTTTTAATTTCTCGTGTTAATTTCAAAATATAAGTATATTGGATTGGGGCAAATTTAATATAAAATAATTAAACTTGCCGTTATTAATTATTTAAGGGCCTCTTGAACGCTAATCTTTTCTCCGTTTTTAAAAGCAATCAAATAGGCAGAACTGTATCCTTTTGATTTTGCTTCCTGCAACAGTTTTTTTGCTTCATCGTAATTGGAAGTCTCTCCATACATGTATTTATATAGATTAACACCGGATTCTATTGAAATATCTTTCAATCCATTAAAATTGCTAGGTGTCAATTCCACTTTTTTAATACTTGCCGATAATTGCACTTTAAAAATGACGGCCGTACTATCTTTATTGTTCACCGACTTTTTTATTACGGGAACTTCCAAATTTGGTTTTGGTTTTGCTGGCAAAGAGCTGTCTTTTGCTGGTTTTACACTTATTTTCTGGGAAGGTTTATCCATATCACTGTCAGTGCCTCCGTTTCCAAAGTATTCGTTTTTATAATTAATGATTGCATCTGCGATGGCTCTGGCAACTTCGATTTGTCCTTCCTCAGAATTCAGGACTTCTCCTTCAACAGGATTGGAAAGAAAGCCTGTTTCTACCAAAACTCTCGGCATATACGCTTTGTGCAGTACCATAAATGGTGCTTGTTTGACTCCGCCATGTCTTATTTTCTTGCCTAAAGAAGCGAACCCCTCTTCTACTTTACTGGCCAATGTAATGCTGTTATCTAAATATTCTTCCGCCATCAAATCTATTCCAATCGTGGCTTCGGGAGAATTGGGATCAAATCCTCCGTATTTTTGTTTATAATCTTTTTCCAAAGTAATAACAGAGTTCTCTTTTTTGGCCGCTTCAAGATTGGAAGCCACTTTACTCATACCCATTACGTAGGTCTCGGTTCCATCGGCGGCGGTATTTTTGTTGGCATTGCAATGAATGGAAACAAAAATATGGGCATCGGCGCGATTGGCTATATTTGCTCTTTCTTCTAAACCTATGAAAACGTCAGTTTTTCGAGTATAAATCACGTCAATTTTAGGATTTTGTTCCAACAACTTTCCAACTTTAAGTACAATTGCCAGATTTATGTTTTTTTCGACACGCCCGCTATAAACGGCTCCAAAATCGTGGTCTCCATGGCCTGCGTCCAATGTTACCCTGAAAAGATTGGACTGACCATAAGAAACAAATGAAACAATCGTTAGAAAAAAAGCGAATTGCAACTTGAATTTATTTATTATATACATAAATCTAAAAGTTAATTTTAATTAAAAACACTCGGTTATAAATTTATTAATTGATTATTTTTGACAAAAATTTATATGTAAGTTTGACACGTCAAAAAACAAGCCATATTTTTACAAAAATAGCATTAAAACCTTTGAATACAAACTTATTTAATATCGTTTTATTATCAATTTTCCTAACGACGGGAACTTGTAATTTATATTCGCAAGATATAACGAACAAAACTAAAACGATACCCGCTAAAAAACAAAAAGTCAGTTCCAATTTAACTCCTGAGAACAAGGACAATACCGCTCCAACTGCAAAAACTGAAACGGATACCCTAAAAAAAGACAGCATTCAACCCAAGGCAATTTTGGAAGGCAAAGTAAAATATAATGCCGAAAATTATGTCAAAATTGAACAAAAGAAAAAGCTGATCACTTTATATGACAAAGCCGAATTGTACTATCAAGACATTGAGTTGAAAGCAGGAATCATAGTCATGAATTACGAGAAAAATGAGGTCTATGCCGGTCGAATAAAAGACTCCACAGGTAAATATACGCAATTTCCCAACTTCAAGCAGGGCGAAAATGTCATAGAACCTGATTCGATTCGATTTAATTTTAAAACCAAGAAAGCCTTGATTTGGAATTCAAGAACAGACCAAGGCGAGTTCAAGGTCAAGGCGGCCATCACAAAAAAGGAAAATGATTCCGTTTATTTCTTGAAAGGGGCGCGATTTACAACATCTACAGACGTCGACAACCCCGAATATTATTTCCAGACCAGCAAAGTTAAATTTATTCCCGGCAAAAAAGTGGTTACCGGATTGACCCACATGGTTATCGCCAACGTGCCCACTCCAATTGCCTTGCCCTTCGCCTTTTTTCCGATGAGCAAGGAAACCAGTGTTTCGGGAATCTTGTTGCCAAGTTACAACGATTCGAATACCAGGGGATTTTCGTTGCAAAATGGGGGTTATTATTTTGCGCTGAGCGACAATTATGACTTGACGGTTTTAGGAGATTATTACACCAACGGAAGTTATGCCATGCGTTTTGAATCCTCTTATGCCAAAAGATATAAATATAGAGGAAATTTAAACTTTAGATTCGAAAATTTAATCAACAGCGAAAGAGGCTACCCTGATTATTCAAAGCAAAATATCTACAACCTTCAGTGGTCGCATTCAAAAGATTCAAAAGGAAGTCCCAATTCCAGCTTTACGGCCTCGGTTAATATGGGAAGCAGCAAATATTTTCAACAATCCATCAATCAAACCAATATAGGGTCAAATTTAAACAACACCTTAAGTTCTTCTATTTCATACAGCAAAACTTTCAACGGAAATGTCGGATCCAGATTATCTTTGTCTGCAACGCATTCACAAAACACCCAAACTTCAGAAATCAACATGACATTGCCTGATTTGCAATACAGCGTAGATCGTATTTACCCTTTTGTGGGGAAAGATGGCGTCAAAAAAGGCTTTTTCAAGAATATTAATTTACTGTACAATTTAAGCGGGAAAAATAGTTTCGTGACAACGGATTCCCTGTTCTTCAAACCCGAGATGTTTAATGAAGCGCAAATTGGGGCCAAACATTCGATTCCGTTAAGCACCAATTTCAAATTATTCAAATATTTCAGCGGTTCAGCTTCCGCCAATTACGACGAAGTTTGGTATTTGAAAACCATTCAAAGAGCATATGATCCGAATCAAGCCCAAGTAGTCGACAAAACAATGAATGGTTTTGATGCTTATCGCACCTACAATTTTTCAAGCAGTTTGGGAACCACTATTTACGGAACGTTTAATTTTGGAGCCGATAAAAAAATACAATCCATTCGACACGTAATGCGTCCATCGGTTTCCTATGGTTATACTCCTAGTTTCGAAAAATACTTTGACACCTATGCCACTGATGCCAGCGGAAAAACAACAAAGGATTACACCCGATTTGAAGGCGGTATTTTTGGTGCACCATCCAATTCCAATTCCAATCGAATGGGATTTGATTTGAGCAATACTTTTGAAGCGAAAGTTACCGACAAAGACACCACAAAACTGGAAGCCAAAAAAATTATGCTGCTCAACAACTTGAATCTTTCCACCGGTTACGACCTCAATGCGGATGGCGTGAACACCTTGGCCTGGGATCCTGTCCGAGTAAGTGGCGGAACACAATTCTTTGACAATAAGTTAAACATGAATTTCGGAACAACCTTAGACCCGTATGCCATCGACAATTCCGGGAAACGAATCAACGTCTACAATATCAACAACGGTGGAAGTTTGTTTAGAATGACCAGCGCCAACTTGACGATGAATTATTCCATTTCAAGCAAAAAAGACGACAAAGACAAAGATAAAAACAAACAAAGCGAAAGAAATGGAGGTCGTGATGACGATTTGTTTGGAAGAAATACCATCGATCATGTCAGGGGTGGAAGTCAAATTAACGAGGAAGAAGACGACGGAGAAGATGCAATAACCGAGTTTTTTACCACAAAATTACCATGGGACATGACATTTGCCTATTCGTTGACTTATGGAAACAATAATAGAGAAAGTAAAATAACAGGAAATTCGATAATGGTTTCGGCCAATACCGATTTGACACCAAAATGGAAAGTCGGC
This sequence comes from Flavobacterium limnophilum, assembly GCF_027111315.2. Taxonomy (GTDB): domain Bacteria; phylum Bacteroidota; class Bacteroidia; order Flavobacteriales; family Flavobacteriaceae; genus Flavobacterium; species Flavobacterium limnophilum. Next base: position 2,155,589 of record NZ_CP114289.2, read on the forward strand.
GTTTCAACCGGATATGATTTTGTGCAAAATGGCGTTACCTACACCCAACTTCGTTTTGAAAGGGATTTGTTGAGCTGGAGAATGGATTTCAACTGGCAACCTTTTGGCGAGCAGGCCAACTGGAGTTTCTTCATCGGTATAAAATCAGGCATCTTGAGTGACATCAAATACGACAAACGAAGCACAAGCAACAGATAATCACTAGTTTTGATTTAAAAATTATTCACCTGAAAATTAAAAAACATGAAAAAAATAATTTTTACCGAAAATGCTCCAGCGCCAATTGGTCCTTATAACCAAGCGGTTCTTACAGGAAACACCCTTTACACTTCTGGACAAATCGCAATAGATCCAAAAACCGGAGAATTGGTTACAGCCAACATTGAGGCCGAAACCAAACAAGTCATGGAAAACATGAAAGCAGTGCTCGAAGCTGCCGGAATGACTTTTGAAAATGTGGTAAAAACATCCATTTTCATAATGAATATGGGCGATTTTGGAACCATCAATACGGTTTACGGTTCTTATTTCAACGAAAAAACCGCTCCAGCTCGTGAAACGGTTCAAGTGGCTGGTTTGCCAAAAAACGTAAATGTCGAAATTTCTATGATTGCGGTGTTATAGCATTCAAAAACAATTGTGCCGATGCCTCGTTTGTTGCCAATGGCACATTGTGGACATCGCAAACACGCAGTAACATATTCACATCGGATTCGTGTGCGTGACTGGACAATGGATCTTTAAAAAACAAAACCATTTTAGTCTTGCCTTCCGCAACCCTTGCCGCAATTTGCGCATCACCGCCTTGTGGTCCCGAAAGCATTTTTTTCACTTTGAAACCCACACTTTCTGCCTTGCCTCCCGTGGTTCCGGTGGCTATAATTGTAATGCTGTCTCGATCCAGGATATGTTTGTTTTTATTCAAAAACTGGACCATGTCAGCCTTTTTTCCATCGTGGGCAATAATTGCTATTTCCATTTTCATTATTTGTTGGCAATATGATAAGCAATAAGTCCGTCGATAGGTCTTCTAAGCACGTTGCCTAATTTCAATTCATATTTATCAAAGGTGACTTGCAATTCCTCTTTCAAGTAAAAAGCGATAGAACCAACGAAATGAATCGGCACTACTTTGCAATTGTCATATTGTTGGATATAATTTTTGACGAAAGATTTCATTCCTTTCATGATGATTTTTTGACAAAATTCCGTTTCCTTGTGCTTGATCAAGAACTTGGCAAAAGTCGCCAAATAAGCATTTGGATTGGGTTCTTTGTATAATTTGCTTTTAATAAAATCCGGATCCAAATTGTATTCCTTTTCGAAATCAGCGGCCAAATCTTTCGGCATTTTATTGAAATAGTATTTTCTTATTAATTCTTTTCCAAAAACGTTGCCGCTGCAATCATCCATGACGATATACCCCAGCGACTGTACTTTTTGATGCAAAACTTTGCCATCAAAATAGCTGCAGTTGGAACCCGTTCCCAGAATACTCACAATGGCTTCCTCTCCTTTTGGAGTGGTTGCATAAACCGCTGCATACGTATCTTCGTGAACTGCAATAATGGCGTTGGGAAAATACTCTTGAAAAATTCTTGAAAGCGAACTTTTCATTCTTTCCGTTCCGCAACCTGCACCGTAGAAAAAAAGATGAGTGGCATTACTTTTATTTTGCAAGATGTCAAATCGATCGTTCAAACGTTCAATTATTTCGTCCCCTTCCAATATTTCAGGATTTAATCCTAAAGTTTGGGTGGTAAACAATATTTTTCCATCCTCGTCTATTGCTATCCAATCGGCTTTTGTTGAGCCACTATCTACTAATAATCTCATTTTCAACACGGTTTATAATTTTAGCTTTTTAGCTGCACTAAAAACTAAAAAAAAGGTTATTGGTTTAGGTAAAAAAAACTCCCGTTAAAAATTAGTCTAACGGGAGGTTTTGTAAAAATATAAATTATTATTTCAAACCTGCAATATGTACAGATAAATCAATTAATTTACTAGAGTATCCGTATTCATTATCATACCAAGATACCAATTTGAAGAAAGTAGAATTCAAACCAATTCCTGCATTGGCGTCAATGATTGAAGTTCTTTTGTCAGAGATAAAATCTTGAGATACAACAGCATCTTCAGTATATCCCATAATTCCTTTCATAGTTGTTTCAGATGCATTTTTCAAAACAGCCATGATTTCTTCATAAGAAGTTTCTTTGGCCACTTTTACAGTCAAATCTACTACAGAAACATCAGCAGTAGGAACACGGAAAGCCATACCTGTTAATTTTCCATTCAAATCTGGAATTACTTTTCCAACAGCTTTTGCAGCTCCAGTTGAAGAAGGAATGATGTTTATTGCAGCAGCACGTCCACCTCTCCAGTCTTTTCTAGAAGGTCCGTCAGCTGTCATTTGAGTTGAAGTTGTTGCGTGAACAGTTGTCATCAAAGCTTCAACAATTCCAAAATTATCGTGAATAACTTTAGCCAATGGAGCTAAACAGTTTGTTGTACAAGAAGCGTTAGATACCACAACATCCGAAGCTTTTGCAGTTTCGTGGTTTACTCCCATTACAAACATTGGAGCATCTGCAGATGGAGCAGAGATGATTACTTTTTTGGCACCACCTTTAATGTGCTCATTTGCAGTTTCGATAGTCGTGAAGATACCTGTACATTCAGCTACTACATCAACATCAACTTCATTCCATTTTAAGTCAGCTGGATTTCTTTCAGCCGTGATACGGATGTTTCTTCCGTTTACATAAAGTTTACCTTCTTTTACTTCTACAGTTCCGTTAAAACGACCATGAACTGAATCGTATTTTAACAAGTAAGCCAAGTGATCTACATCTAATAAATCGTTGATTGCTACTACTTCTACATTGTCTCTATTGAAAGATTCTCTGAAAACAATTCTTCCAATTCTTCCGAAACCATTAATTCCTAATTTTACTTTTGACATTCTTTTTTTATTTAATCGTTAATTTATTTAGTTTAATGTTATTCAAGTTTGTTTAACAATTCTTGAATATTATTTATATGGACATAATTTCTGAAACACGAAGCAATTCCCTGTCTATTTCAGTATGTCCTTTTATGGCTTGTTCCAATGGCGTAAGCGATACTCTGTCGTTGATCATCCCTACCATAAAGTTTGATTTTCCTTCCAATAAGGATTCCACGGCTTTTACGCCCAATCTACTGGCAAGTACTCTGTCGTAACAGGATGGTGCTCCACCACGTTGCATGTGTCCCAAAACAGAAACACGAATTTCGTACTCCGGCAAATTGGCTTCCACATAATCTTTTAATTCGAATACGTTTTTACCTATTTTATCTCCTTCGGCAATCACGACAATACTGGATGATTTTCCTGATGCTTTGCTTTTCTTGAGTGATTCTACCAATCTTTCCAACCCCAAATCTTCTTCTGGAATCAACACTTCTTCTGCTCCACCACCGATTCCTGCATTCAAGGCGATATGACCGGCATCACGCCCCATTACTTCAACAAAAAATAATCGATTGTGGGAACTAGCTGTATCTCTAATTTTATCAATACAATCAACAACCGTATTCAAGGCGGTGTCATATCCTAAAGTATGGCTGGTTCCAAAAATATCATTATCGATTGTTCCTGGAATTCCCATTACTGGAAAATCGTATTCATTATTAAAAATCTCGGCACCGGTAAAACTTCCGTCTCCTCCAATAACCACCAAGGCATCCACTCCTTCTTTTACGAGTTGGTCGTATGCTTTTTTACGACCTTCGGGAGTCCTGAATTCTGTTGATCGAGCTGATTTAAGAATTGTACCTCCTTTATTGATGATATTGTGTACACTTCTTGCTCCCATCTCCAGAAAGTCGCCTTCTATCATTCCTTGGTAACCTCTATATATTCCTACACATGATATATTATGATAAGCACATGTCCTAACTACTGACCTGATTGCTGCGTTCATTCCCGGTGAATCTCCCCCGGAGGTTAGAACTCCAACTTTTTTTATTGTTTTTAGCATTATTTTAGTATTAAAGCGTAAATTTAATAAACATTCGGCACTTTTAATGCTGTGTTTTTAATAAATTAGTAAAAGACCTCAAATTCAAACGTTATCGTTAATAAGTTGCTTAAATATTGTAATAAAAATAATATTTCGCCCAAGAAACAACAATTCTATAACAAATTAAAATTGTTTTTTAGAAACATTTAAGCTTTAATATTCCTCGGGAAGAATTCCTTCCTGATTTAATTTTGGTTCTGTGTCGTTTGTTTTTTGGGATTTAGAACCATCATTATCTTCTATATAGATATTGGAATCTTGGTCAACTGCTTCTTTTTTTGTCGCCTTTTCTATTTTATGGCTTTTGAATATTCTATTGGCCAGCTCCTTGAAGGTGTCAAAATCCACTTCATAAGAAACCCCGACTCCTTGTGTATATCCAATTCCTTCACCTATATAACTGATGTCGTTTTCCTTATTGAAAAAACGCAAATTTACCGTTCCGTCTTCATTAACCCTGTACAAAACCTCAACATCGCCAATGACGGCCGTTTGGTTGACCCCTCCAAAAGGAACTCCCACTTTTCCGTTTATGGTGATACGCTCATTAATTTTTGATGAAATGGTCGCCACAAACCTTCCGTCGGTTTCATTACCCAATGATTTATCGGGAGTAATTATATTCAAGCCCACTTGAAATTTTTCGTCTTCGGAATGTATCATTCCCGTCAATAAATTGGTAGCCGTTTCAAATGCATTCTGGGACAAGGCAGAATTACTGACTCCGTCGGCACTCAAAAAACTTCCCGTGGACAAAAGATACAAGGCTTGGGTTTGTCTTACCTCTTTGTCATTTAATTTATAATTTATTTCCGATTTCAACACATTGCTCACGGTTGGAAATTCGAAATTAAAATCGGGATCAGGACTGGTCAAATCGCCTCGAAGACCAATAACTACATTGACATCCACCTTTTTGTTAAAAGAAGAATTCTCCAGCAATACGGCAGGATTTGCCGAGGCTTTGTAAACCGCCTCTAAATTCAAACGCGCTTTCATCGGATTTCCTTCCCAGGAAATATAGCCGCCTTTTTTAACTTTAAATTTTTTGTCGATTATACCTCCGTATTTAAAATTGTATTCCCCTTCATATGCCTGAAAATCGCCATACATTTGAAACTTACCCAAGGTGTTAATTTTGAACAGCAAGGTTCCATTTCCCCTGCCTTTCATCCCGTGTCCAGAATTTCGGTCCAATATAACTTCCACTTCCGCATTGGGCGTGATATCAAGGTCAAACTCCAATTCAAGTCCCTTGTAATTTCTGGAATTGTCAATGATGCCCTTCTGTATATTAAATTTTTCTTTGGCCGTCAAGAAATGGAGAAAATCATTTTCACTTATGCTTTCGGCATTATTGATGGGGATTTTTAATGACGATCCATTTTCGGATTTAGCGTCAACCTTGATAAACAATCCGTCTGCCGGTCCTTTGATACTTGCTTTACCGTTGATAAAGGCAACTCCATAATAAGCCGCATCTTCGCTGTCTTTGGTATCCAGCACCAATAGCCTTTTTGAACTGATGGCTAAATCCAATTTCCAATCCGAAAAAACTTTATGCTGGATACTCCCGTTTAAAGTTCCTTTTGTGCCGTATTTCGTATCGGTAAGAATATCGTTTTTAAACAAGAATTTCTCGTCTTCTAAATCAACCACGGTTCTGTTGCCTAATGAATAGTCGACATTCAGGTACGGAATAGTCATTCCCGCATTATCCACATAGAGTCGTCCGTTGATTTCGGGCTTATTGACACTTCCACCTATACTGGCATTTCCAGAAGCAAATCCCCGGATGTTGGAAATTACCTCTCCGCCCAACGGACTCAGGATTCCCAAATTAAACTTGTCCAATTTTAAGTTTAAGTCCAAAATGGTTTCGTTGTCCCTTATTTCAATATTTCCATTGGCTTTGAAAGATTCCAAATTTTCATTTTCGATAGTGGAATTCATGGTAAATTTCTTCAACTTTTCATCCCCAACAATATCAAAATTCAAATTGCCCAAATTCGTTTTGTTGATATTCAAGCCGTCAATTTGGATGGAAGCCGGAATCTGGTAAACGTCATTATCTTGTTTGTAATTAACGATGCCGTTCATGTTTCCTTTAAAGACAAACTTGGGATCTGTTGGAGTAATCTGGTTTAAATCGACATTTTTCATGCTCAGTTTCAAATCCTTGTACTTGGAACCTTTTATGTCGCCCATAAAGGAAATTTCCTGATTTTCATGAGTCAGAATTATATTGTCAAAATTGAAATTCGTGAAAGATTTATCAAAAACTATTTGATTGTCTGGGGTTTCCTTTTCATTCAAAAACCACAAATAATCCTTGAGCTTCATTTCGGATTTATTTAGTCCTACAACATTGTTGTTGTCTTTATTTATGGTGTGATACAAGTTCAAATTAAAATAATCCTGCCCTTTTGAACCTCCTTTAAACTCGGATCGAAAGAACAAGGTGTCTTTCATGGTCACGTTGATCAAGCTAAAATCCCGAATCTTGTAATGTTTGGTTTTTATGCTGTCTAATTCGACATAAGCATTGTAAAGCGGATTTTTGTTGTCAACCTTGATTCTAATATTGTCAAAAGTATTGGTCGAAGCCGTAATTTTTGGCGAATTAAAATTGAGTTTGAATTCTTGATTATCGGAATCGATATTCCCTTTTACGATGGTGTTTGGGGCTATGGATATTTCCGGATAAAAGATTTCGACTATTTTATTGTAAATCGTAAAATTAAATTTCAGGAACTGGCCTTTTTTTACTTTGACAGGCTTGTAATTGGTGTATAGACTTCCAAGTGAATTGGTGACTAAATTTTTTAATTGGTTGAATTCATATTTCCCCACAATTTCTCCTTCGACAATATCACGTGAATTTACGGTAATCGATCGCACTCGGTTTTGGTCAAAAGTGGATTCGATATAAAAATCATCAAAAACATAAGTGGCTTTTGTATTTTGGTAAGTAGTTTTATTAATGAATACGTCTCCTTTGAGATTGTCTATCGAATTACCGGAAACCTGGACCACCACATCACCTTTGAACACGGAAATAGAATCCTTCATGAAATTTAATTTCTTCAAATCGGCATTTTCGACATTGATGTGAAAATCATACTTGCTTTCTTTCTTGCTCAAATCAACCAATCCGTCAAAGTCCATGTCCAAGTTAGGATCACTTACCGAAACTTGGCCTTTGTATAGACCCTTATTGAAATTCCCGTTGAGGACAACATTACTATAGGTATAATTGTTGTAATTAACTTGGACTACATCGCCTTTTAAACTGGTATTCAAATATTTCTCGGAAAAACCAACGCCTACTACATCAAGATTCAAACTTGCTTTTCCAACGTCTTTTCTGTCCAATAACGTTCCTATGTCAAAATTATCCAAAACAACATTCCCTATATAAGAAGCCTTGTCCGATAAATTCATGTTTTCGATACTCAAATCGGAATTTACTTTCCCCAATTGCGAGGTCATGGCAAAACGCGCATCTAGAGAAGTAGTGGTAACTTGCGCAGCGCCAACCAAATTAATGGTACCCAATTTTTTCAAAATAACAGGCAACCTTTTCCCTAAAACATTGGGCAAAATAGTTACAAGATCGTCATAACTGGTAGAAAGTTTGGCAAATTTTCCATTCATGTAAAACTCCTTTCCTTTACTAGGAAAAAGATTTCTGAAGTGTATCGTACCTATTATCTGCGACTTTTTGGAATCGACCAATCTTAAATTCGATAGCACCAAATTATTCAAAGGTCCCTTGATTCTTCCCTTTATTTTGAAATATTGGTTTTTGCCCAATTCATCATAAAAACAGCGAATATCATTGGACGCCAATGAAGCCTTTTTCAGTTTAATGTCAAATTCAACTTTATCCGTGAAATGTGAGAAATCTTCAATTTCATAGTTCATTACTATTTCCCCTTTCAGCTTGGATTCCTTGGTCAATAAATCAAGATTTTCCAGTTTGATGTGCTTCGTGGTATAGCTGAATTTAGTGCTTAAATCCTCGACAAATATCCCTCGATGATCCTGGAATGACAAACTGTTGATGGTCGTGGTCACTTCTGGCCCATATATTTTTAAGGCCGTTGCGGCCAAATTAATCTTCGTAAAATCAACATCTTTGGGATTTTCTCTATTTTCGTCGATCAAACTATAATGTCCATTGGTAATTTTCACCTTGGTAGCCGTCAACAAAAAATGCTCGTTGGAAGGTGGTTTTCCCGAATCAAATGCCGCAACAAATTTATCGAGATTGGATTCTTTCTCTTTTTTATAGGTTTTCATGTTAAAATAAACCCCATCCAAAGCGATGTCACCAAAAATCAAATCAACATTCAACAACTTATTCCAATCCAAAATACTGGTTTTAATTCTGTTGGCATAAATCAAGGTATCTTTGTGATGATCCAGAATCAAGACTTTCTTAAGTTTCACGCCACCGAAAACGGTCAAGGAAACCTGCTCAACATTAATATTAATCTTGTATTTTTCATTGAGTGAATTGGTGACATAACTACCAATCCTTGTTTGAACAAAAGGCAACGTAAGGGTAATGCCAAGTACCAATAATAGCAGGATTAGTCCCAGTAGAGAACGAAATACTATTTTTTTAAGTTTTTTGATACCTATTAATGTTTTAAATTTGTCAAATATAATTCAAAAATCACGCCTTTTTATGCAAAATCCCGAGGTTTTTATTCTCGCTATCGAAAGTTCCTGTGATGACACGGCCGCAGCGGTATTACATAACGACAAAGTTCTGTCGAATGTCGTCGCTAACCAACTGATTCACAATCAATATGGCGGCGTGGTTCCAGAACTGGCCTCTCGTGCGCATCAGCAAAACATAGTTCCTGTAATTGATGCAGCACTTCGCAAAGCAAATATAACAAAAGAACAGCTTTCTGCAATCGCCTTTACGCAAGGTCCTGGTTTAATGGGCTCGCTTTTGGTGGGAAGTTCTTTTGCCAAATCCTTGTCGCTGGCCTTGCAAATTCCATTGATTGCCGTCAACCACATGCAGGCACATATCTTGGCCCATTTCATCGACGAAGAAGGATTTGACAAACCAACATTTCCCTTTCTGGCCCTGACCATTTCGGGCGGACATACCCAAATCGTGAAAGTGAACGACTTTTTCGACATGGAAATCATTGGCGAAACCACCGATGATGCCGTGGGAGAAGCTTTCGACAAAAGTGCCAAAATATTGGGACTTCCCTATCCCGGCGGCCCATTGATCGATAAATATGCCCAACTTGGAAATCCGAAAGCTTTTGCTTTTACCAAACCCAAAGTTCCAGGCTTGGACTTCAGTTTTTCCGGTTTGAAAACGGCCATTTTGTATTTTATCCAAAAGAAAAAACTGGAAAATCCCAATTTCATTGAAGAAAATCTAGACGATATTTGTGCTTCCATCCAAGGCACAATTATCGAAATCTTGATGGACAAATTGAAATTGGCCGTGAAGGAAACCGGCATCAAGCAAATCGCCATTGGCGGAGGCGTTTCGGCCAATTCCGGAATTCGAAATACTTTGAAAGAAGCTGAAACCAAATACGGTTGGAAAACCTACATACCAAAATTTGAATACACTACCGATAATGCTGCCATGATAGGAATCGTGGGGTATCAAAAGTTTTTATCCCAAAATTTCGAAAACTCATCCGTGGTTTCAAAAGCCCGAATTCAATTCTAACTATGCAATTATTTTACAATCCAAATATTGACGAAACCACCGAAAGCTTTTCTTTTGACAAGGAAGAAAGCAAACACATCATTAAAGTATTGCGCAAAAAAGATACCGATATTTTATTTGTGACCAATGGTTTGGGACTTCTATTTAAAACCGAAATTACCTTGGCTTCCGACAATAAATGTACGGTCCAAATTCTTGCCGTCGAAAAAGCGGCACCTTCAAAATTTCAATTGCATCTGGCGGTGGCTCCCACCAAAATGAATGACCGCTACGAATGGTTTCTGGAAAAAGCCACCGAAATCGGCATTCACGAAATCACGCCTATTATCTGTGATCGTTCCGAACGAAAAGTGGTCAACAAAGAACGTTTCGAAAAAATACTGTTGACGGCAATGAAACAATCCAATGTGTTGTTTTTGCCAAAACTGAACGAAGCCAAGACTTTCAAGGAATTCATCAAACTCAAAAATAACGGCTTGCAATTAATAGCCCACTGTGAAGAAACGGACAAAAAATCATTGAAATCCGTTTTGAAACCAGGCGAAAACGTCACTTTGCTCATCGGTCCCGAAGGCGATTTCTCGGAAAAAGAAATTGCATTGGCACTCGAAAACAATTTCGTTCCGGTATCTTTGGGAAACACCAGATTACGCACCGAAACCGCGGCGATTGTGGCTTGTCACAGCGTGGTTTTTGTGAATGAAGAATGATTCAAATATGCAAAAACCATATTGCTTTGTCATTTCGACGAAGTAGAAATCTCATTAGTTGCTCAAGCCATGCGATTTCTCCTTCGTCGAAATGACACAATAAACAAGATTGTTCTAAAAAAGGAAAAATCACTGGATAATTTATCATTTTATGAAACGAATAGTATACATTTTAATACTGATTTCTTTTACTTCATTTTCCCAAGAAATTGCCTTGGTAAAATACAGCGGAGGCGGCGATTGGTATGCCAATCCCACTTCATTGCCTAATTTGATAAAATATTGCAACGCCAACATCAATACCAAAATCAAACCCAAGCCTGCCACCGTGGAGCCTGGAAGCCCCGATTTGTTTTCCTATCCTTTTCTTCACATGACAGGGCACGGAAACGTGGTTTTCAACGATTCTGATGTTACTAATTTAAGAAATTATTTGACCTCGGGAGGCTTCCTGCACATTGACGACAATTACGGAATGGATCAATACATTCGGAAAGAAATCAAGAAAATATTTCCCAATACAGACCTGGTCGAAATTCCCGCAAACCACCAAATCTTTCAAAAACCTTATCTATTTTCAAGCGGATTGCCCAAAATTCACGAGCACGATGGTAAGCGTCCTCAGGCTTTTGGCATTTTTGTTGAAAACAGGTTGGTATTGCTTTATACATTCGAATGTGACTTGGGCGATGGCTGGGAAGATCCAGAAGTTCATAATAACCCTGCTTATGTCCGTGAAAAAGCTTTGAAAATGGGAGCTAATATCATGAATTATATTTTCAATAATTGATCCTATTTTTTTAGTTAATTCCATTTCGCAAGAAATAATTTTAACTTTAAAACAACAAAACAATATTTTTCATAAATATTATTTGTAATTTTAGTAAATTTGTTGTATTATTTTCAAACAAACCAACTTAAACCACAACTATTTAACAAAGCTAATATTATGAAAAAAACTATTTTATCTGCAGCTGTCCTCTTGCTGCTTGTTGCTTGTCAAAACGAAGCAACGGATTCAACAACAAATGCCATTGCCCATCGTGGTTGCGCCACACAAGAAGTACTGGAAGCACAATTGATTGCCGATCCAACCTTGGCCATAAGAATGAACCAAATTGAAGCTTTTACCCAAAAAAGAATTGCTTCTTCCTCTTCCTCTAACTCTTCCTCTAACTATAGATTGGTAAATGGAAAAATTGTAATTCCTGTTGTAGTAAATGTTTTGTACAGAACAGCAGCCGAAAACATTTCCAACACCCAAATTCAATCTCAAATTGATGTATTAAACAAGGATTTCACTGCCACAAACACAGATTTCAGTTCTACTCCAGCCGAATTTGCCGGCGTGGCCGCCAATGTGGGAATCACTTTTGAGTTGGCAGGAATTAACAGAAAGGCAACTACCAAGACCTCTTGGGGAACAAGGGATGCCATGAAAAGTACTAAAAAAGGAGGATTAGACCCTACTTCCCCTTCAACAACTTTGAATTTATGGGCTTGCAAAATAGGTGGCGGTATTTTGGGATACGCACAATTCCCGGGAGGCAGTCTTGCCACGGACGGGGTTGTAATTGATTCTTTCTATTTTGGATTATCAAGCTCGGCAAGTTATCCATACAATTTAGGAAGAACCGCTTCTCATGAAGTGGGACACTGGATGAACCTACGCCACATTTGGGGAGATGCTTCTTGTGGAAATGACCAAGTTACTGACACTCCTGTCGCCAAAACTGCCAATTATGGCGTTCCAACATATCCTTATGTAAGCACTTGTCTGCCTACACACAACGAAATGACGATGAACTATATGGATTATACTGACGATAGGGGAATGTACATGTTTACCAATGGTCAAAAATCAAGAATGCTTGCCATATTTACTACTGGTGGGCCAAGAGCCACAATTGGACAATAACAATCATTAATTTTTTAGAATACAAAACTCGCTACTTCGTGGCGAGTTTTTTTTATCTTTATCCTCTAAAAACAATTTATGATAACTTCAAAAATAATCGCAAACGGAATCTTAAAAGCAATTGGATTTTTAATTTTGACGGCGGTAGCCTTGTATCTCCTATACCTCATCCAATCCGTTCTAATATATCTGTTGGTAGCCCTGATTCTTACTTTAATTGGAAATCCTATTCTTGACTTCTTCAAAAAAAGATTAAAATTCAAGCATACTTTGGCCACTGTTGCCACACTTTTTATTTTTATCCTGTTTATTACCGGTTTCATATTGATGTTTATCCCTTTGATTTCTTCCCAAGGACAAAATTTATCCCTGCTAAAAACAACTGAAATCGAAAAAAACATAACACAATTGACCCACCAAGTTTCCGCTTTTTTGGAAAGCCACAACATCGATTCGGAACAAATGCTCAAGGAAGCCAATATTACTTCCAAAATAAATTTCAATTTTATCCCTAATTTTCTGAATACAATCTTGGGAACCATCAGCAGTTTCGGAATTGGCTTGGCATCGGTATTGTTTATTACTTTTTTCTTTCTAAAAGACAGATTAAAATTTGTCAATGGAGCAAAAAAACTAATCCCGGACAGTCACGAAGACCAAATTTTGAATTCTGTACACAAGATAAACCATTTGCTTTCCCGCTATTTTATAGGCCTGTTGCTACAATTATTTATCGTGTTCGTTTTATACCTAATCGTACTTTTTATTTTTGGCATCCCCAATCCGTTCATCATTGCCTTTTTGTGCGCCATATTGAACATCGTGCCTTACATTGGTCCGCTTATTGCTTCCTTTTTGGCCGCTATTTTAACCATGTTGAGCAACTTGGGAAGCAATTTCCAAACCGAAATATTACCAACCACCATCTACGTTTTAATAGGTTTTTGGATTGTTCAAATTATTGACAACAACCTTTCGCAACCCATCATTTTTTCCAAAAGCGTCAGTTCGCATCCGTTGGAAATATTCTTGGTAATATTGATTGCGGGATTTCTTTCGGGAATATTAGGGATGATTATTGCCGTTCCTTTGTACACTATTCTAAAAGTAATAGGCAAAGAATTTTTCCCTGAAAATGCGATAATTCAACTACTAACTAAAAACATATAATCTTGGATTTAAATATGCTGAATCCGGAAATTCAACAGTTTATCAATGCCAATATTGATACAAACATCTCAAAATTGGCATTGCAAAAGAATCCATTTCCTGAACTGGAATGGATTGACGTCTTGAACCAGATTGAAGCCAAAGCCAAGGCAAAACTAAAATTACCGACTTGGTTTGCCGCCAACAACATTGTCTATCCCAGCAAAATATCTGTAGAACAAACCTCGTCCGAAAAAACGGCTTCCCATAAAGCTTCCTTGATTTCAGGCGAAAGCCTGATCGATTTGACGGGCGGTTTTGGCGTGGACGATTTCTATTTTGCCAAAAAAATAAAAGCGGTCGTGCATTGCGAAATAAATCCGGAACTTTCACAGATTGTACAACACAATTTCGAACAACTGGGCGTAAAAAACATAAGTTGCCATTCGGGAGACAGTCTGGAAACTTTGGCAAAATTAAACTCGAAATGGGACTGGATTTACATCGACCCTTCACGAAGAAACGATGCCAAGGGCAAAGTTTTTATGCTCCAGGATTGTTTGCCCAACGTGCCCGAACATCTGGATATATTGTTTGAACATTCCAATTCCATTCTCATAAAAACAGCGCCCCTGCTCGACATTTCGGCGGGTTTGTCAGAACTGCAAAACGTGAAAACCATCCATGTCGTCGCTTTGGAAAACGAGGTAAAGGAATTGTTGTGGGAATTGCAAAAAGGTTATTCTGGCAAAACAACCATCAAAACCGTTAATCTTGTCAAGGAAAAAGTAGACACTTTCGAATTCGTTTTTGACAATGCTTCCGAAAGTCCAAAGTATGGTTTACCCAGCAACTACTTGTATGAACCCAACAGTGCCATAATGAAATCGGGAGGTTTTGATGAAGTCGGGACTTTTTTCAAGCTGAACAAACTGCACAAACATTCCCATTTATATACCAATGCCACCCTGATACCTTTTCCGGGAAGAGTTTTTGAAATTGAAAACTCGTTCCCTTACCATAAAACCAATATGAAGAATCATCTCGAAAAGCAACAACTCAATATTACCACCCGAAATTTTCCGGACTCCGTGGAAAGCATTCGAAAAAAATGGAAAATAAAAGAGGGTGGAAATCGCTATTGTTTTTTTACGACGGATGAAAATGACGATAAAATAGTTTTAATTTGCAAAAAAATACACTAAAAATGAACAGAACTGTACTACTAATTATATTCTTGACAAGCACCACATTATTCGCCCAAAAAACTTGTGAATACAGCACCAATATCACCGATTCCATCGGAACCTACAAAGTGACCAAGGAATTTATGGTTTATGAAAAAAAATTCGCCGGAAATTCCAGTTATATCTTCTTTTCATTGGCATTGACAGATGGCACACCAACACTGAATTTGCAGCATATCAAAAAAAGCAAGGATTTCATGAAAGCCAATTGTTTTGACAAAGATTCGAAATTGTTTCTGCAATTGAATAATGGAAAAATAGTGACGCTCCTCCATATTGACCAAGAAAATTGCGGTTCGTTGCTTCGTGACAACGAAGGTTATGACAACAGGGTACTGTCAGGCATTTTCATGTTTGTAAAAGGTTCGATGGAAGACCTTAAAAGTTCGCCTGTAAACTTGATGCGCATCAAATATTTGACGGACATAGAAGATTATGTCATGCAAAAGGAATTCAAATCCGAGATGAACAACGAGGTTTACCATCCCGAAACCTACTTTATGGAGAATTTACGCTGTATCGAAAAATAACTAATCACATTTCCATTTAACATTCGAAACCTTGTCAGTCAAGGCTGATTTCAAATTGTAGTGCCACCATTCCGAATCAAAGGAATTGAATCCATTTTCGATCATTACTTTTTTCAATAATGCCCTGTTCTTTTTTACTTTTTTCGAAAGATTGGAATAATTATGACTGGCTTCAATTCCGAAATGGTCAAAGGAAGTTCCCATATCGAGTGCTGCCCCGTTTGAATCTACCAAGGTGATGTCTACCGCTCCTCCTCTATTGTGGATGGAACCTTTGGCAGGATCGGCAACATAAGAAGGATTTGACACAATTTTCCACATTTTTTTCTGGATATCCAAAGGGCGGTAACAATCGAAAAACTTGATTTTATACCCCTTTTTCATAAAAACGGCATTCGCCTTGATGATGGCTTTGACGGTTTTCAATCGCAAAAAACATTCGGCGCAATCATAGACTTTGGCTTTCAAAAAATTATCGGATGTGGCATATTTCATGTCATACACAAAATCGGGACTATAGTCTTTTATGTTCACGAAAGTGGTGTCGTTGACAATGGGTTGATTCTCGGTCAAAGTATTGGAAACTACACTTTGAGATTTACAGGAAACCACGGAAATCAATCCACAAAGAAGCAATACAGTTTTGGCACGAAAAATCATAAATACTATTTTTTATAAAAATAGATAAATTAGTGGGATTAAAAAAAAATAAAAAGAGGCTGCCTTTATATTGACAGCCTCTAGAATAACAGAATTTTTACCTATCGTTTATTGTTTCACCACTTTAAAGGTCTTAAAATTATTACCTTGTCTAACGACAACCATATAAATCCCCACTTTTAACTCTGCACCAAATGAAATAATTTGTTCCCTGCCGGCATTCAATTTCGAAACCAAGAGGCCATTGATGTCAAATACAAACAACATCACATTCTCATTTGATGAAGATTGAACTTCAAGTTTAAAACTATCATTACTTGGATTTGGCCATACACTTGATACAAATGGAACATTTACGATAGACTCGGCGGTTATTCCTGATTTGTAATCATCAGGAACTTTGGGTAGCTGATTAGTTGCTACAACAACCTCTTTACCTTTGTCATGAGGTACCGCAACAGTTACTGTTTTATAAGTATAATTATATGAATTATCATGGCTTACTATGTAGATGTAATATATTCTTCCGGTTCCCGTACCAGATCGTTCTGCCCGTAGAAGAATGGTATGAGGATCTTTTATTTTCCAGTCACCGGCCACGTCACCGTCGCCTAGTCCATTCTCTGGCTCATTGCTAGAGATATAAATCTCATTAGTAACAGTTCCACCGCAATTATCCGTAACATTGTAATCAAGGCTTATTGGAACCATCTTGTGGTTTGGTGGCCATAATGGTGCCAACTGATCGGCAATACCTGTTATTGCTGGTGGTTCTACATCAAATATCTTTACATCAAAACTACAAGTTGCAGTCTTACCGGCTGCATTGGTGAGCACAAATGTATTGGTGGTAGAACCTACCGGAAAGAAAGAATCGCTTGGCAATCCAGCTGTTTGTACGATTGAAATCCCTCCTCCACCGCAATTAGGCGCTGCAAAAACTGGAGGATAATAAACTTGGGCTCCACACATTCCTGCTGAATTAATCATGTAAATAGTATCAGGACATTTAATTCCCGCGATTGGACAGGAAGTTGCCACAAAACTGTATTCTCCCGAAACCCTGTTAAAAGTCACATCATAAGTTCCAACAAGAACTGGAATATTGGGACCATTGGGAAGACCAATACCCGTTGGAAAAGTATTGCTTCCCCAATTAGTATCCCATTTATGATCCTGCCTAAATTTGACTTCTCCATCTTTAAACGAAAAGTTTTTTAAAGTGTAAGTAATTCCATCTGCAGTTTGCATATCAACATCAAGATCCCAGCCGTTTAAAGCAGAACCGACAATTCCAATCATGGGAAATTCGAAACTATAATCCCCCGTAACGGTATTAAAAGTCACATTGTATGCGCCAGCCTTAACAGGAATATTGGGACCATTGGGAATTGCGGTTCCCTTTGGAAAAAATTTGTTGCCCCAATTTAAGTTCCAGCTGTCGTCCTGCCTGAATTTTGCCTCGCCATCAACAAAGGTGTAGCCTTTTAAGGTATAGGCTTTTCCATCCACAGTCCCCATATTTACATCAACATCCCAACTAAAATTGGGTGGAACTGCGCTTCCAAGAATTCCAACTGAAGCAGGGCAATTACTCACACAGACAAATAAATATTCGCCTGTTAGTCGATTAAAAATGATGTCGTAATTTCCTAAAATTGGTATAGGAATATTTGGACCGCCTGGGTATGCAATCCCAGAAGGAAAGCTGGCATTTCCCCAATTGAGATCCCAAGCATTATCTTGCCTAAATTTAGCAAAGCCGGCAGTTAGCGGATAATTCAACAAAGCATATTTAATTCCATCTGTTGTTTGCATGTCAACATCAACATCCCAGCCGTTCAAGGCTGTTCCAAGAACACCTATGCTAGGAAAAACAATTCCCTTATCGATCAACATAATATTGTCAAAATGAGTAACTACTTGTTCCGCACCCAACTCAAAACTTAGTTTGTGGCTCGAAAATACAGTTGCAGCAACAAAATCAATTGTTATGGTTTTCCAATCGGTTGTGGCAAATTGTTTGTACTTGTCATAACCAATTATGCTTGTCCATGCGCCACCATTTTCCCCCAAGAAAAGACCAAAGGAACGATTGGCATCTGCTTTTACATCGAAGGATAGTTGGTAAGAATGACCTTGAATCAACGGAAACCCTTTTTGAATTAACTGAATATCCCAAGTGTTTTTATCTGCACCTAAACCAACTATTTCATAATGGCACACTTCATCAACAACAGTCACATTGTTATTAATTTGCGAATTCTGCCAAGAATACCAAATGTTGTCCGGTTCCAGCTGATTGAAATAATTGTTGATTGTTGTGGTCGTTTTAAACCCACCATCGTAAAGAATATTTTGGGCCTGACCAATTGTCGCGGACAAAAACAGCATTCCCAAAATCAGTGAAGTAAAGATTTTTGCTTTCATGCTTATAAATTTTAATGAGTTAAATAATTTCCCTACTCTGTTAAAGGATTTTCAGATTCCTCCCCAAGCAATTATTTTAATAGCAAATTTTAAGTGGACACAATGAAATTAGAGGCAAAATCCCATTAGTTTATTAGCAGTTTTCCAAGCCTTTAAAATTACAGAAAATATTTTACAATTAACTGATAATTAACTAATTATAAATACAAATAGTCTTATGACACAGAAGCTTTTTCGTGATGTTTCATAAAATTTTAATAAGTGCCAGCTAGGCTTTCATCAAACGGGACAACTGCCGATTGTTCTAATTTAACACCAAAAAAAATCCCGCAGAATAAATAATTTTCCTGCGGGATTCGATGCCATAAATAGAAAAAATAAAAAATTGGAACAGCAAATAGTCCAAGAACTTTGGGCTGCCAATACCGAAATTTGAATAGAAAAAATACTAAAAACTAGGTTTGAAAAGTAGCTTCTTTAACTACATAATAAGGGACAATGTTGTTCATTCCCATCGTAATGGCTTCCATGTTTAATGGAATCAAATCATGATAACGCTCCGAAATGGATTTTTTTAATCCTTCAATCACGTTTTCCAGTTTCACGACGGGTTTTTCTTTTAAAAATCCGCCTAAAATTACCATGTTAAAAATTTTCTTGTTCCCCATTTCAGCCGCCAATTTGGTGCCTTCAATTTGGAAAATAGAAATATCCGTTCTGGATGGATGATGCGTAATTCCGTTGGGGTCATAAATTAAAATACCTCCCGGTTTTACGGATTCCTCAAATTTATCCATCGATTGTTGGTTCAAAATAATGGCGGTGTCCACTATTTTTAAATAAGGGGAACTAATTCTTTCGTCACTCAAAATCACGGTGACATTTGCCGTTCCACCGCGCATTTCAGGACCGTAAGACGGCATCCAGCTCACTTCCTGGTCTTGCATTATTCCAGAATAAGCCAATATTTTCCCCATCGAAAGAACACCTTGTCCTCCAAAACCTGCGATAATAATTTCTTCTGTCATCACCTTATTGTTTTAATTTACCCTCTACTTTTATGTCACCAAGAGGAAAGTAAGGAAACATGTTTTCTTCCATCCAAATGTTGGAATCATTGGGCGTCATTTTCCAACCCGAATTGCAGTTGGAAAGAATTTCGATAAAGGAAAGTCCTTTATTCAACCGTGTATTTTCAAATGCTTTTCGAATGGCAATTTTAGCTTTTCGAGCATGTTTGTGCGTGTGAACTGAGTGTCTTGTAACGTAATAAACACCCGGAAGATTGGCAATCAACTCTGTTATTTTCAACGGTGAACCCATAGTTTCAATATCCCTTCCGTAAGGCGAAGTGGATGATTTCATTCCTGCCAAAGTTGTTGGTGCCATCTGTCCGCCCGTCATCCCGTAAATACCGTTATTGACAAAAATAATGACGATGTTTTCGCCCCGGTTACAGGCGTGAATGGTTTCGGCAGTGCCAATGGCGGCTAAATCACCGTCACCTTGATAAGTAAACACATATTTTTCTGGCCAAAGTCTCGAGATGGCTGTTGCCAATGCTGGTGCCCGACCGTGAGCAGCTTGCGTCATGTCAATATTCATAAAATCATATGCCAAAACGGAACAACCTACTGGCGCAACGCCAATAACGTCTTCAGCAATTCCCATTTCATCAACGACTTCCATTATTAAATTATGTGCCGTTCCATGACCACAACCCGGGCAATAAGACAAGGCTGCATCCGTCATTAATCTTGTTTTACAAAATACTTGATTCTCTGGTTTTATGATGTCTAATACTTCCATTATTGATGATTTTTTGTTCCAAAGCTTCTAAAATTTCTTCAGGAGTATGAATAATTCCTCCGGTTCTGCCAAAATGTTCCACAGGTACTTTATGCTCAACAGAAAGCCTGACATCTTCCACCATTTGACCTGCATTCAATTCAACACTTAAAATTCCTTTTACCTGATCGGCCAATTCAAATAATGCTTGTTTCGGATAAGGGAATAAAGTTATGGGGCGCAACAAGCCCACTTTGATACCTTTGGCTCGAGCCAATTCAACGGCTTTTTGTGAAATTCTTGCACTGGAACCATAAGCAACTATCAAGTATTCGGCATCGTCACAGTGTATTTTTTCGAAACGCAAGTCTTCTTTTTCCATCTGATCGTATTTTCTCAGTAATCTATGAACCCTGGCTTCCATTTTTTCGGATTGCAAATCGAGTGAAGTCACGATATTGCGTTCCCTGCCTTTTTTTCCGGTAACAGCCCAACTTCCGTATTTTTCAATCAACTCTTCATTGGTCATCCTCGGTTTTGGCTCTTTGAGGATTACCTTTTCCATCATTTGCCCAATTAATCCATCCGAGAGAATCAAGACGGGAGCACGATATTTAAAGGCAATATCGAAAGCATCTTCGACGAAATCAGACATTTCCTGAACGGATGCCGGTGCCAAAACATAGAGTTTGTAATCGCCGTGACCTCCTCCTTTCACCGATTGAAAATAGTCGGACTGCGAAGGTTGAATGGTTCCCAATCCCGGTCCGGCTCGAACTACATTTACAATTACTGCCGGCAATTCGGCTCCAGCCAAATAAGAAATCCCCTCCAATTTCAAGGAAATCCCTGGACTTGAAGAGGAAGTCATCGCTTTCTTGCCGGTACTGGCTGCGCCGTAAACCATGTTGATGGCCGCAATTTCGCTTTCGGCTTGCAGGACGACCATTCCGGTTCTTATTTCGGGACGTTCGGTCATTAAATATTCGATGATTTCTGTTTGTGGAGTAATAGGATAACCAAAATAAGCATCAACCCCTGCCCTGATGGCAGCTTCAGCCAATGCTTCGTTGCCTTTCATTAATTTTAATTCTGACATTGCACTACTGTTTTAAGGATTATGCCGAAACTTTCACTCTATACACCGAGATGACCCTGTCGGGACAAACGATGCCGCAATTCGTGCAGCCTGTGCAGGCTTCGGGATTTTTCATGTAGGCATAATGGTAGCCTTTCCGGTTAACCTCGCTTGACATTCCAATTACATTTTCCTGACAAACAGGAATACAAACTTCACAGCCCTTGCAGGTTTGTGTATCCACGACTATAGCTCCTTGCACTTTTGCCATATCAATAAATTTATAGATGATTACTCTGTCATAATTTTATTATTCTCAAAGTTATTTGTAATATTTTAAAAAAAGAATGATAAATATCATATCAAACAAGTATCATTAACAGAATAATGGAATCTTTTTAAAATGCATTGAAAAAAATATTCATTATTTTATTGTTACGACTACTTATATTTATTTATCTTTGCATAAGTATTTATACTTAGTTTCGCTAAATCATTATTGATTCACATTAGTTGATTAATAGTGGCAATAAAAACTAAATAACTGAACATCAATTAATACAATAGAAAATGACACGCAACAATCCAAAACTAACTATCGTGGGAGCTGGTCCTGGGGATGCAGAACTCATCACTTTGAAAGCCATAAAAGCGCTGGAAAATGCAGATGTCGTCCTCTATGATGCTCTTATAAATGAAGAATTATTGCAATACGCCAACAAAAATGCGGAGATTCATTTCGTGGGCAAACGCATCGGTTGCCACGCTTACACCCAAGACCAAATCAACGACCTCATTGTTTCGATGGCGCAACGCTATGGTCACGTTGTTCGTTTGAAAGGTGGCGACCCCTTCATCTTTGGTCGTGGTGGCGAAGAGATAGAATACGTGCAAAAATTTGGAATTGAAACCGCCATTGTTCCCGGAATATCATCGTCTATGGGAGTTCCCGCAGCCAACGGAATCAGCCTGACACAAAGAGGAATTTCCGAAAGTTTTTGGGTTATCACAGGAACCACTTCCGACCACAAATTATCCAAGGACGTGGCTTTGGCATCCCAATCCTCGGCAACGGTGGTCATCTTGATGGGAATGAATAAATTGGACGAAATCGTTTCGATTTATCAAACCAACAGAACCGACGATTTGCCGGTAGCCATCATCCAAAACGGAACCAAAAGCACCGAGAAAAAAGTGGTGGGAAACATCAGTTCTATATCTGAATTAGTTAAGGAACACCAACTCTCCTCGCCTGCCATCATCGTCATTGGCGAAGTGGTGAAACATACTTTAAATTTTACCCAATATTTCGAGGAAGCTTATTTGGATGAGGAAGAATTTGTTTTCCAAAATTTGGATATTTATTAAAAAGCATCACATACTTCCTGTTTACAAGGAATCTAATAAATACTGGTCCAAGGATCGGTATTTTTTTTTAGTAACCTCATCTATCAAGCGATGCTCTGTCCATCATAAAAAGGTCATTAGTTTAGACTATTTAAAACGTGATTTATTTAATCCCTCAATCCCTCCCGTCACAAAAAAATACTTTTTTGTAAATTAAATCGACGAACCAAAGTTCAATTATTATGCTATCCGCTGGGATTTTATGTACTTTTGCACGGAAATAAAAGAGAACCGTCTTTTGAAAAAATACAATAAAGTCAATTTTTAAAAAATATAAAAAAATTTAGCATGAGAAGTGATGAAGTAAAAAAAGGGTACCAAAGAGCACCTCACAGATCATTATTTAGAGCAACAGGATTAGTGGATGAAGATTTTGACAAACCCTTCATTGGTGTAGCCAATTCATTTATAGAGATTATTCCGGGACACTTTTTCTTGGACAGGGTAGCCAGAATCATCAAAGAGGAAATCAAGGCAAACGGCTGTGTTCCCTTTGAATTCAATACTATCGGCGTGGATGACGGTATCGCCATGGGACACGACGGCATGCTTTTTTCATTGCCATCCAGAGAGATTATCGCCAACTCCATCGAAACGGTTATGAATGCGCATAAATTAGATGCCATGATCGCCATTCCAAACTGCGACAAAATCGTTCCGGGAATGATAATGGGCGCTTTGAGAGTGGATGTTCCAACCATATTCGTGAGTGGTGGCCCAATGAAAAAAGGACATACCAAAGACGGAACTCCAATTGACCTTGCCACTGCTTTTGAAGCCGTTGGAAAGTTTGAAGCTGGCCAAATGAACGAGGAAGAATTAAAAGACATCGAGTGCAACGCCTGTCCTAGCGGCGGAAGTTGCTCTGGAATGTTTACCGCAAACTCTATGAACACCCTTATGGAAGCCATGGGAATAGCGCTTCCTGGAAACGGAACTATTTTAGCATTGACCAAAGAGCGCGAACAACTGTATAGAAGTGCTGCCAAAAGAATTTGCGAAATAGCAAAAGACAAGGCGCAAACCGAAAAATTCAAACTTAGAAACATCCTTAACGAAAATGCGGTAAGAAATGCTTTTGCCGTGGATATGGCCATGGGAGGAAGTTCTAATACCGTTTTGCACATGTTGGCAATTGCCAAAGAAGCAGACGTGAACTTCAATTTGGAGGACATCAATGCCATCTCGAAAAGAGTTTCTCATATTGCCAAAATTTCTCCAAGCTTGTCCACCGTTCACATGGAAGACATCAACACGGCGGGCGGGGTAAATGCGGTGATGAAAGAAATGACCAAAAGAGGCGATTCCATATTATTGGACAACCTGACCATAACCGGTGAAACGGTTTTCGAAAAAATCAAGGATGCCTACATCAAAGACACGAAAATTATCCACACGATTGACAATCCGTATTCACAAGTGGGTGGTTTGGCCATTTTGTACGGCAATCTAGCCGAACAAGGTGCAGTAATCAAAACAGCCGGAATTACAGGAGACAGGGTTTTTACCGGAACAGCCATCTGTTTTGACGGCCAACAAGAAGCGGTGGATGGAATTACAAGCGGTAAAGTAAAAGCCGGTAATGTGGTAGTTATTCGATACGAAGGCCCAAAAGGTGGTCCGGGAATGCAGGAAATGTTGGCACCCACTTCCTTGATTATGGGAATGGGATTGGGAGCCAAAGTGGCACTCATCACCGATGGTAGATTCAGCGGGGCAACCCGTGGAGCGAGTATCGGTCACGTAAGCCCTGAAGCTGCCGAAGGCGGAATGATTGGATTACTTAAAGATGGCGACGAAATCCACATCGACGTGGATCAATACATTTTGTCCGTGAATTTGAGCGACGAAGAAATTGCCAAAAGAAAAGCCGAATTTGTCCCTTTGAAAAAAGTGCTAACCTCAAAATGGCTGGGACAATACAGAAGTTTGGTGACCAATGCCAGCAGCGGTGCCGTTTTAAAAACAGATTTGTATTAAAAACGGAAATGCTTTTCAAAAAGCATCCAAATATAAAAAACAAGGGTTTCACTTTTTAATTAAAGTGGAACCCTTTTTATTTTGGAATCTTTCATTGTAAAAACCATCAAAATCTTTATTGATGGTGAAAATTGGAATTTCGTGTTGAACTGCGATTTAAGCAACGATAATTTAAAAGGCTAGAAAAACCCGATTGCACAGAATTGTATTCTGTAGCTATTCCAACAACACGCCAAACTACCCCAACCACCCATCTCTATCCAAACTTCTATACTGAATCGCTTCGGCAATGTGGGAAGATATAACCTTTGGTGCGGTAATTAATTTATTGTTTTTAGGAGCAAAAAATTTCGTTTCTTAAAAACCTATTTCCCGCTATACACTACAATCTTGTAGGGGTTGAACGCCAGCCCCCACAAGGATTTTCGTTTCTATCGGGGCTATTATTTACTATTTTATTAAAATTGAAATTCAAGACTAATTACATACAATATTAATGTAATAAATGCCAATGCTAATAATATGTAACTTGAAATTTCTGTTCTACTAAATAGTTTAGTTGGTGGTGTATATTCAAAATCCATACTTACAAGTTCTAAAAAAGTTTTTTTATAATTTTTATTACGAAACGATTTTGATAAATATCTTAAGTTTTCTTTGTCATTATGTACTTCTTTATACTGTGTAATCATTGAGAATACAATACCAAAAGCTAATAATAAAATTGTTATTACAAATAATAATTTACTAGTTAGTGTTATTGCTTCATTCGATTTTAATGATACCAACAGACCTAATAATCCAGTAGCTACCGTTGTAAGATTTATAAGATAAGTAAAATATGAATTATCACTATCTTTACAGGCTTGATTTAGTTCCTCAACAGCTTTTTTTTGTGCTTCTTTTTCTTCCTCTTCTGTCATGATTTTTCTTCTAAATTATTTATCTATGATTATTACATTTTTTTTAGTAATTAAATTCTGCACTATATTCTATTCCATTAAAAAACAGTTGAATATCTAATAAAAAGTTAAAATAAAAAGTTTTGTTTTTGTTGAAGATATATTTGTTTTAAGCCAGCATCATAAATATAATTTGACATTTCACAATCTACTATTTCACCAAATCTTTTTTTTACTGTTTCATTTGCTGAATCAAGTACTTGTTTTCTGAAATTTGGATTATTTTTAAAAGCTTCAAAATTCTTTTCAAACGTAGTTTCAGAATCCATATAGAAAAAATTAGAACCTTTTTTATCTAACTCAAGATAAGAATGAACTAAATTTCCATTAGCAATTAAAGTTTCATAAATCATTGTAAAATCATCCATTATTTCGTCAACTATAACTTTTTTACTAGCTGATATATATCCTGAATATGGTGATTTTTTCTTGTCACTAACACCTTTAAACATATACCTACCAAAACAAGTTGCCATAGTAATATATAAATTATTTTTAGTATTAATATTTATTATTCTCAATAAATCAACTATTTCTTCCCAAGATATAAATGAATTATCACATAATATTAAACCGTCTTTATCTTCTGACCCGTGCATTTCCAAGTGAATTACTATACCTCCATTCATATATTGAGAATTAATCCCATAAAAATGAAGAATTTCAACAAATGACTTTTTATCTAAAACTTCGTGAAATTCACGTGTCATTTTTAAATTTTCAGATTGCAAATAATCTATATGCCTTTTTATAATATCATCATATAATATCTTACCTGTCTTTTTTTCTTTATCTGATAAACTTTGAATTACAATTATATTCCTTATATCACCAACCATAAACTTAAATTTTCAATTATTTAATAAAACTACCCCAACCACCCATCTCTATCCAAACTTCTATACTGAATCGCTTCGGCAATGTGGGAGGAAATCACTTTTGGTGCGGCTTCCAAGTCGGCTATGGTTCGGGCAACCTTCAGGATTCTGTCATAGGCTCTGGCCGAAAGATTCAGGCGTTCCATGGCGGTTTTCAACAATTGTTTGGAATCATCGTCAAGAGCGCAATGTTCCCTGATGTGTTTGGTGTTCATCTGGGCATTGTAATGGATGTTTTCCATTTGAACGAAACGTTCCGACTGGATTTCGCGGGCTGATGTCACTCTTTTTCGAATATCGACGCTGCTTTCCGCTTTTTGTTCTTCTGACAATTTCTCGAAAGGAACTGGCGTCACTTCAATATGAATGTCAATTCTATCCAACAATGGCCCCGAAATCTTGCTCAAATAGCGTTGCATTTCGTGTGGCGAAGAAGTTTGCGGCGAGTCGGGATCGTTGAAAAACCCACTCGGACTCGGATTCATGCTGGCCACCAACATAAATGACGAAGGATACGTCACGGTAAACTTGGCTCTGGAAATGGTCACTTCCCTATCTTCCAATGGTTGACGCATCACTTCGAGAACCTCTCTTTTGAATTCCGGCAATTCGTCCAGAAACAAAACGCCATTGTGCGCCATCGAAATTTCGCCCGGTTGCGGATAACTTCCGCCGCCGACAAGCGCCACGTTCGAGATGGTATGATGCGGACTTCTAAATGGTCTTTGGTTCATCAATCCCACTTCTTTTAGTTTTCCGGCAACACTGTGAATTTTGGTGGTTTCGAGTGCTTCCCGCAAAGTCATTGGCGGCAAAATACTGGGCAAACGCTTGGCAAGCATTGTTTTTCCAGCTCCCGGCGGCCCAATCAGAATGATGTTGTGTCCACCGGCGGCGGCAATTTCCATGCAACGCTTGATGCTTTCCTGCCCTTTCACATCGCTAAAATCGAATTCAGGAAAGTCCAAAGTTTTATAAAATTCAGCTCTTGTGTCGATTGTTGTGGGTTCCAAACTGCCTTTTCCTTCCAAGAAATCAATGACTTCCTGCAGATTTTCAACACCGTAAACATCCAATCCGGTGACGATTGCAGCTTCTTTCACGTTTTGTTTGGGCAAGAAAAAACCTTTAAAACCTTCTTCTTTGGCTTTTATGGCAATGGGCAAAGCGCCTCGAATGGGTTGCAAACTACCATCCAGCGACAGCTCGCCCATAATAACATACTGGTCGATTGCGTCGGCTTGAATTTGGGAAGAAGCCACGAGAATACCAATGGTCAAGGTCAAATCATAAGCCGAACCTTCTTTTCTCAAATCGGCGGGAGCCATGTTGATGGTAATTTTCTTGCCCGGCATTTCGTAACCGTTATTTTTGAGCGCCGCGGCAATTCGATAACTGCTTTCCTTGATGGCATTGTCCGGCAAACCAACCAAATGATAACCAATTCCTTTGTCGATATTGACTTCGACGGTAATGGTGGTGGCTTCTACACCAAAAACGGCACTTCCAAAAACTTTGACTAACATACGCTTAAAATTAAAATCTAAATTTAATATAAATTTCCTTTCAAAATTA
This sequence comes from Flavobacterium limnophilum, assembly GCF_027111315.2. GTDB lineage: Bacteria > Bacteroidota > Bacteroidia > Flavobacteriales > Flavobacteriaceae > Flavobacterium > Flavobacterium limnophilum. Next base: position 2,183,690 of record NZ_CP114289.2, read on the forward strand.
AAATTAGATAGAGATTATTATAATTCGGCGTTTTCATTGTTCTAGGAAGGATACACCAACCCAATTTGATTTCTGACTTTATCAACTATTTTGATAAGATCCAAACTATTTTGGTGTGACCAAAATTCACTTTCTATTCTGTTTTCTTTAATACATTGATGACATTCCTCAATTTCATAAGTAAAGCCTTTGCCTTTGGTTGGCAATGGAAATTCTTCCTCATAATCGTTGACTGTCAAAGTATAAGATTGGGCTTCGTGCCAAAGTGTGTTTAAATTAATCCTTCCTTTACTGCCATTTATTGTTGCTTTTATATTGGATGTGGAAACAAAACTGGAATGCAAAATGGCTTGCGCATTATCGTATTGCAAAATCATCGAAGTTTGCAAATCGGCACCAGTTTTGTGAAAATTTGATTTAGCCAAGATTTCACTTGGAATTCCCAAAACAACATAACACAAAAACAAAGGATAAACACCAATATCCAAAAGAGAGCCTCCGCCAAGATTCATATCGGTTTTTCGGTTACCAATTCCTTCGAGATTATCGGCATAAAAGGCAAAATCGGCATTGATGTATTTGATCTCTCCTATTTCACCGTTTTTAATTTTTGAAAAAGCTTCCCGAAAAGAAGGATTAAATCGTGTCCAAAAGGCTTCCATAAAAAACTGGTTGTTCGCTTTCGATGCTTGAATCATTTGCAACGCATCATCATGGTTTAAGGCAATGGGTTTTTCGCAAAGCACGTGTTTTTTGTTCTGCAACGCTTTTATGGACAAAGCGGCGTGGGAATTATGGGGTGTTGCAATATATAATATGTCGACTTCGGCATCATTGATAATGGCATCATACGAGTCATAGGCTTTCTTGCAATCGTAATTTTTGGCAAATGCTGTAGCTTTGTCAAGATTTCTGGAAGCCACCGCAACCAATTCGGCTTCTTCGACCAGCATTAAATCTTTGGCAAATTGATGGGCAATAGTACCCAAACCTATAATTCCCCATTTAATCTTCCTTGTGTCTTTCATTTATATATTTTTAACCCCTTGGGTGTAATTAAATTGTTTGATTTTTCAACCACATAGAACATAGATTTTAAAATTTCGAAAGTATTTCTCTTTATTAGAAAAAAACCAATAACGATATGAACCCAAGAGTTGGGCTATCCAATTCGACAAAACTAAATTCAATTAGAACTAAAAGCCTGTAAATCCAGGAATTTACAGGCTTTTTTATTTTTCACTACTTTCAAAAACCAGCGTTAAATCATAATGAATAGGGTGCAAATTCGGTGACACAAAAGTCAATTTGACTTTCATTACTTTGCTAAAAACCAACAATTTGCATTATTATAAATAGGTCTAATCGTGGCTTTATAAATTTACAATCCGCTTGAATCTGTGTAAATCTGTAAAAAAATTACAATTTCCCTTTCAACTCCCCGGCATCAATATCGCTGTGGGAAACATCATAAACCGATTTTCCTTCCTTGATCAACAACAATTGTGGTGATTGATGATATACTCCAAAACGACTCGCAATTTCGTTTGAAATATCTCTGTGCTCCAATAAATCCAAGTAATAAGCATCAATTTTATCCTCCAAATCAAACTCGTTCTCAAATTGTTTCAAGGCAAATCTGCTAATACTGCAACGGGTACTGTGCTTAAAAATCACGGCCGGTTTTTGATTGGAAAACGCAACCATTTCATCCAACTGCCCCATAAAAGTCAACGCAATCCAATTGATTTTTTTATTGGAATCATTTTGTTCCTGAGAACTACCAAATATATTTGAAAACACACTCATTTTGTCGTTTTTTAAGTCATTTTGTCGTTCGTAAACCCCTTATATCCAGCCAAAATGTCGTAACTTTAGTGGTGGAATAAGATTTGACGATTATTTGTCAAAGATATTCTAATCCGTTAAAAATTACGAATTAAAAATTAAAAATAATTATATAGACTCGGCTCCCTCTCCTTTGGAGAAGGCTGGGGTGAGGAAAACATTCATCTTTAAATAAAAAGTAAAATGAACATCAATAAATTTACAATCAAATCACAGGAAGCCATCCAGCATTCACAGCAATTGGCGCAGAGTTTTGGACAACAACAAATAGAGAACGAACACATTTTCAAGGCCATTTTTGAAGTCGACGAAAACGTGGCGCCTTTCATTTTGAAAAAACTAAATGTAAATGTTCCGTTGTTCGAACAAATATTGGACAGCACCATCCAGAGCTTTCCAAAAGTTTCCGGAGGCGAAATCATGCTTTCCAGGACGGCAAACACCACGCTGAACGAAGCCGAAATCATTGCCAAAAAAATGAACGACGAATTCGTTTCCATCGAGCATTTAATCTTGGCTATTTTTGGTTCGAAAAGCAAGGTAGCCCAAATCCTGAAAGACCAAGGCGTTACCGAAAAAGGACTGAAAGCCGCCATCGACGAACTCCGAAAAGGCGAAAGAGTCACTTCGGCTTCTGCCGAGGAAACCTATAATTCCTTGAACAAATACGCCAAAAACCTCAACGAACTGGCCAGAACCGGAAAACTCGATCCCGTAATTGGTCGTGACGAAGAAATCCGCAGGGTTTTGCAAATCCTGACCCGTCGAACCAAAAACAACCCAATGTTGGTGGGTGAACCCGGTGTGGGTAAAACCGCCATCGCCGAAGGCTTGGCACACCGAATCGTGGATGGCGACGTTCCCGAAAACCTGAAAGACAAAATCGTGTTTTCACTAGATATGGGAGCCTTGATTGCCGGAGCCAAATACAAAGGGGAATTCGAAGAACGTCTAAAATCAGTAGTGAAAGAAGTTACGGCTGCCGAAGGTGACATTGTGCTTTTCATTGACGAAATCCATACCCTTGTTGGTGCCGGAGGTGGCGAAGGCGCAATGGATGCGGCCAATATCCTGAAACCGGCTTTGGCTCGTGGCGAACTGCGTGCCATTGGTGCAACGACTTTGGACGAATACCAAAAATATTTCGAAAAAGACAAAGCACTCGAACGCCGTTTCCAAAAAGTGATGATCGAGGAACCCGATACCGAAAGTGCGATTTCCATCCTTCGTGGTATCAAGGAAAAATACGAAACACACCATAAAGTGCAGATAAAAGACGAAGCCATTATTGCCGCCGTCGAATTGTCGCAACGCTATATTACCAACCGATTTTTGCCGGACAAAGCCATCGACTTGATGGACGAAGCGGCATCCAAAATCCGAATGGAAATCAATTCCAAACCCGAAGAACTGGATGTTTTGGATCGAAAAATAATGCAATTGGAAATCGAAATTGCAGCCATCAAACGCGAGAAAGACGAAAGCAAACTGAAAGCACTGGGAATGGATTTGGCGAACCTCAAAGACGACCGAAACGAAGTCTTCACCAAATGGAAATCCGAGAAAGACGTGGTCGACAACATTCAAGCCGTAAAAACCGAAATCGAGGACTTCAAATACGAAGCAGAACGTGCAGAACGAGAGGGAGATTACGGAAAAGTGGCCGAAATTCGTTACGGAAAAATAAAAGAAGCCCAGGAACGTTTGGATATTTTCCAAAAACAATTGGCCGAAGATCAAAAAGGAGGAACTTCCTTGATAAAAGAAGAAGTGACCCGAGAAGACATTGCCGAAGTCGTGGCCAAATGGACTGGAATTCCCGTGATGAAAATGTTGCAGGGCGAAAGAGAAAAACTCTTGAAACTGGAAGACGAATTACACAAACGCGTCGTGGGTCAGGAAGAAGCCATCGAAGCCGTGAGCGATGCCGTGCGTAGAAGTCGTGCCGGATTGCAGGACATGAAAAAGCCGGTGGGAACCTTCCTTTTCTTGGGAACCACGGGAGTTGGAAAAACCGAATTGGCCAAAGCCTTGGCGGAATATTTGTTCGACGATGAAAATGCCATGACCCGAATCGATATGAGCGAATACCAAGAACGCCACAGCGTGAGTCGTTTGGTGGGCGCGCCTCCGGGATATGTGGGTTATGATGAAGGCGGACAATTGACCGAAGCTGTTCGTAGAAAACCATATTCCGTGATTCTGTTGGACGAGATTGAAAAAGCGCATCCAGATACATTTAACATCTTGTTGCAGGTCTTGGATGAAGGACGTTTGACGGACAACAAAGGGCGTTTGGCCGATTTCAAGAACACGATTATCATCATGACTTCCAATATGGGAAGCCAGATTATTCAAGAGAAATTCGACAATCTAAAAGGAAGCATCGAAGCCGTGACCGAAGCCGCAAAAACAGAAGTTTTGGGCTTGCTGAAACAAACCGTTCGCCCCGAATTCATCAATCGTATTGACGAAATCGTGATGTTTACGCCTTTGACCAATGCCAATATTGCCCAAATCGTGGGCTTGCAACTGAAATCAGTGACCAAAATGCTGGCACAACAAGGCATCACGATGGACGCCACTCCGGAAGCCATTGCCTATTTATCCGAGAAAGGATACGATCCGCAATTTGGTGCAAGACCGGTGAAAAGAGTGATTCAAAGAGACGTCTTGAACAAATTGTCGAAAGAAATCCTCGCCGGAAAAATCACCACCGACAGTATTATTTTACTGGATTCCTTTGACGGGGAATTGGTTTTCAGGAACCAGAGTGAGTTGGTTCATTAATTACACCATTTTGTCATTTCGACCAAAGGGAGAAATCACATTTGTTGCTCACATTTGTTGCTCTCGTTATGTGATTTCTCCTTCGTCGAAATGACACAAAAAAACAAATAACAGTAAACACCAGTCGAGAGATTGGTGTTTTTTTTTGGAGCAAAATGATGGGTTTTCAGAACAACTTCCCTCCAGCTGTACGCCTTATCTTTTGGGCTGAACGCCAGCCCAAAAAGGATATTTGCTGCCATCAGGGCTAAGCTAGATATTTTATCTTTCTAAAAATATTGTTTTTGAATCAACAAAATTATAACCCCTATAATGACTCCTGTAATTATTTCCAAATATACTTTCATTAATGCAGTCTGGAATCGAGAATAAATTAATAATTTTTTGGAGATATTTAATTGATTCGAAATTTTTGAAGGAATTTCATTTTGCGAATCCTTTTTTATTTGTGTCATAATAAACACAAACTGATTTTTTTCGGTAGTACAACTAAGTACAACTTTGCGGGTAATATGCTTCATCACATACTTTGTTTCAAATTAATAAAATCAAATTTACTGATAATCAACGTTTAATATTTTAAACAAACGCACAACTTATGAACAAATTTTTTAAGTTATTTACATTACTTATATATGGAACATCAAACTTCTTCTCCTGTGTATAAGAATATTCGCTATCATCCAGACTAGAGAAAACATTCATCTTTCAAACAACTTTAAAAACTAGTTTATAAAGATTCATCTTTTCTATTGGAACGAAAATGTCATAAATTTTAAAAAATTTGTAATGATTTTTTTATATATTTGAAAACCAAATAACATTATATTGTATCCAATATGAAAGGTTTGATGATTCTTTAGTATTTATAAATAATTGAATAAAATTAAAAAAAACATTGTGAAATGATTATCGGACTATTTCTTAGGCATTTTAAAATTTATAAAGGTGCTAATTATATACCTTTTGGTCTTAACCAAAAAGAAATGTTTAATCTATTTATCGGACAAAATGGAGCTGGAAAAAGTTCAATTCTTGAAGCATTAAACTGTTATTTTAACAACTCCGAATTTATTTATCATACCAATGAAAAAAGGTCAGAATCGTTTATTTCACCTTTATTTATAATTGAGAAAAATGAATTGTTAAATTACGATAAAAAGGTTCAACAAATTATTCCAATTATTTCTGAAACCTTATTGAATCTTTCTTTTACATCATCGACAAACTTTAAACCTTATGAAAGTTTCTTTGAACAACAACTTTTTTTAAACGGCCTCAAAGAAACTCATTACATATTTACCAATGCCTACTGGCCGCAGACCGATAATAGCAATCAATATTTTATAACTTTTGATAATATTATTAAAAAGAGAATTCAAGAAATTGAAGAATTTAAAGATGAAAAAGCATATACTTCAATAATTTTAAAATTAAAAAGTGACATAATTAAAAATTATTCTTTTTTATATATTCCAGTAGAAACTTCAATTGATGATTTCTTAAGATTAGAGTCCAAAGGTATGCAAGACTTAATGAGTGAAGATGTTAAAAAAAGAATTGAAAAAACTCTAAATGAAAAACTACCACTAAAAGAAGGTAGAACTCAAAAGAAAAGCATATTAGAAATTATTAATAATGATTTAGAAGATTTTGTTAAAGAAGTTGAAAGTACAATTCAAGAAATTGATAAAGATTATGATTTTGATAAAGAATTTAAAGCTAAAACTAGATTAACTGCAAATCATTTATCAGATGTGATGATTGAAACATTCTTTTCTAAAAGAAAGTTAAAAAAGAATGGAAAACAAATTAAATATTTATCCTCAGGTGAAAGAAAAAAAGCTTTAATAGATATAGCTTATTCATTTTTAATTCAAGAACAAAATAAAGAGCGAAAAATAATTCTTGCAATTGATGAACCTGAATCATCATTGCATATTTCAATGTGCTATGACCAATTTAGCAGATTAGAAGAATTGTCTTCAAAATTTAAAATTCAACTATTGGTAACGTCACATTGGTATGGAGCATTACCAATAATTGATAAAGGAAATCTTTATCATATTGATTCAGAACAAGAAGAAATTAAAATAAATCAATATTCATTTAGAAATTATTTTGAAGAATCTGGTAATAACCCAAGTGATATTCAGTTCAAAAGTTTTTTTGATTTAGCTTCGGCAGTTATCAGTTCATTAAGGATACAAGAAACTAATTGGTTAATTGTAGAGAGTGAGGAGGATAAAAATTATATAAACAAACATATATCAATACAAAAAAATCTCAAAATTCTGCCTGTTGGTGGTTGTGCCATTGTAAAATTATTATACAATTATTTGTATACACCGATTTCCCAAAAATCAGAAAAAAAAGAACTAAATGGAAAAATATTTTGCTTAATTGATACCGATTTTCAAGGCGTTGGAACAAAAGATTTTTTAGATGACCATAATAATGGCTTGCTAAAAATGAGAAGACTTCAGGTTATGGAGACTTCTAAAATAGAATTACACAAAATAGACACAGATATTAAATATCCAACAGAAATTGAGGAAGCATTAGATTCAAAAATATTTTATGAAGCTTTAAAAGAAACTATTGATGAATCAAGTAATTTAGAAATTAAAGAAATATTCTATAAATTTAAATATGATGAAGAATCTGTAAACAGTTTTGTAAAAGGAGATAAATCAATAATTTATCCAGACACCTCCGCTATCTTTGAAGGTAATCCATCCAAAGATAAAGATAAAATTATATCCTTTATAGAAAATAATAAAAAAGAAATTTGCAAAAATTACTGTAGTAAAGATGAAATTCCAAAACCACAATGGATTATCAAAATTGAAGACTTTTTTAATAAATAAAAACTCCAGCTGTGCGAAGTCTCCCGACTTCGTACCCACAACTATAGGCCAATACAACTTTAAAAAAAATACCCGGCTCGTGAACACCAGCAATGCCATTTGATATGAGCATAGTTTCCTTCGTCAATTCGCTTTTGCTTGTGTACAAAATTTCGTTAACCATTGTACATCCCCATCCCAGCTCCTCGAAGTGTTCCACAAAAGCCGGGCTGCTGTGCGAAGTCTCCCGACTTCGTACCCACAACTATATGCAACAACAACTATAAAAACAACCCCGATCGCTCGGATATATAATGAATATTCTCGTTTACTGTCAGCGCGGATTTGCAATCCGTGCCCACAAGCGAGAGCAGACAACACAAAAAAACCAAGCAAAATCTCCTTGGTTTTGTGTTTTATACTCTTTTAAGCCAATTATCAGGCGATATTGAGGTATGAAATATACCTAGGACGGTAATAATATTCGTTTTTTCATTAAGGTGGTAATGCACTCCATAAGGAAAAATTGCCGTGTAGGCAGTTCTTACGGTTTTGTATTTCACTTGAAACAATAAAGGATTTTTAATAAGGTAGTTCAATGTGACTTTAACTTCATTAGCAAATCGTTTTTCTAAACCTTTTTGTTGACATTTGTACCAGTCTTTGGCTTTCTGAACATCATTCTTTACTTCTTTGTGGTTGATTACCGTATAACTCATTCTGCATCCAAAACTTTAAAAAGTTCATCAATAGGTTCTAGTTGATCAGGATTGTTTAAATCAGCTAAACGAATATCTAGAATATCCTTTTGCCATTGTGGTAATTCTTGGTCAATTTTTTCAATATTAGGATAGTGCTTTTTTATATTTTCCCAATCTTCAATAGGAATAAAAACACCGGTCGGCAAGCCATTATTATCTTGTATAATTTGTGTTCTCATAATATAATAAATTTACTTTTTACAAAGTTACAAAAAAACCATTACCAACAACGTCATTTTAAATGGCCTGTGGGTGTATGACAAATTACATCCATCAGATTACTATGTCTTTAGCAACTTGTGTTTCTAGCCTTTTGAAAAAGCTACGAAATCTGGACATCACAGAGCAGTCCAAGAAACCTCGATTTTAATTCCATAGAATTCGATGGGTTTAGAAAATAAGCTAACTTAAGTATAAAGCCTCAGTAACCAGCTGTGCGAAGTCTCCCGACTTCGTACCCAATACTATATGCCGTTAAAACTTTAGAAACTTATTCTTACACTTGTGTTTGTTGCCTATCGGAATCGCAGAGCAGTAGTATCAAAAGCAAACCCAGCAAATCATTGGAACGAATATACTTTTTTATATAACTTTATAAACTCGTAAAGTCATTTTATAAAAAGTAAACTCAATACAAATGGAACTCTCCAAATCAGATAAAAAAACAGCTCGAATTCTAATGGACAAAGGAATTCTAAAAGAAATTGAAATCTGTAATGCTTCGGTTTTAGCCATTTTAACAGACTGGAAAAACGACAAGAAAGAAACACGAGAAACTTACGGTAAAGTATATGAAATCGTTAAAAAAAATGACAAATACATTGCTTCAAATTACGATGGAATTACAGGAATTCACTATTTTAATACTGTTTTAAATATGTATTGCAAAGGTCTAGTTACAGAAGAAGACATAAAACCGTTTTCTGAAACTATAAGGGAGCGTTTAATAGCATTCAAAAAGAATCGCATCTAATATAATAGAGCCTCACCCGATCGCGCGGATATATAATGAATATTCTCGTTTACTGTCAGCCCCGATCGCTCGGATATATAATGAATATTCTCGTTTACTGTCAGCGCGGATTTGCTATCCGTGCCCACAAGTGAGAGCAGACAATACGAATTTAAAGACTACAACAAATTTTGTTAGATATGTTTAATTGCCAATTGGAATGAGCACAGTTTGCAAAACTGCGCTAACGATTCTGGACTTATTCAGGCTATCAATATCCCGCTCATGAAAACTAACAAAACTAACAAAATCAAATAACTATAAATTTATAATAGGCACGAACAAAAAAAACAATATCTTGCTAACTCAAAATAACTAAATTGAAAAAACATTTAAAATATCTCCTTTCTCTCCTTCTGGTTTTTGGCCTGACGGTAAATGATGGTATTTTATATTCTCAATCTAATTCAGCAGAATATTATCAATTCTCGAACGTAATTTTCTCAAGCGAAACTACTACCAAAGGTTCTAAAGTTTACGTTTTTAATCCCGTTTCGTCTCAGAAAACTTCGTTTCCTGTTTTATTAACCTTCCTCGAATTTAAAGAAATTTCTACGCTTCAAATTCGGGTTCTCCTAAAAATACAAACGTTACTTTACCAAAAAGTACGTTCTAATACCGCTCTATATATCTTTATAAACGAGATAATTACTTCAAGAAACTACTTTGAAAGTTTATACATAGCTTAGAAATTAATTTTCCAAGCATTTATGCTATTCAACGCATAAGATGATAAAAACAAATGTATAATCATTTATCATTTACAAAATGTATAAACAAAACAACAAACCTAGTTTGGAGAAATCTAAACGCCCTATTCTTTGGGTAAAAAGAAAAATTATTCTAATTATTACTGCGCTTATGCTCGGAATGTCAAACGGAATGAACAACGAAAACACCATGCTCAACGGAAATCAATACAATACGGAACAACAAGATAAAAAAGATTGATTTGTAACTCCCCCGCTGTGCGAAGTCTCCCGACTTCGTACCCACAACTATATGCAACAACAACTATAAAAACAACCCCGATTGCTCGGATATATAATGAATATTCTCGTTTACTGTTAGTGCGGATTTGCAATCCGTGCCCGCTGTGGCAAGTCTCCCGACTTCGTACCCACAACTATATGCAACAACAACTATAAAAAACAATACCCGGCTCGTGAACACCAGCAATGCCATTTGAAATGAGCATAGTTTCCTTCGTCAATTCGCTTTTACTCGTCTACAAAATTTCGTTAATTATGGTGCATCCCCTCATAGAAACTTTGCTTTTTAAGTTAGAATAGTTCTTGAAAAAAGTAGTGGTTATTCGAAAATAAATTTTTAAATTTAATAGAAATAAAAAAGTATTCATTTGAATATCAATTATTTGAATTTAATTTTAATCTAAAAACAAAAATCATGAAACTACTTATTCTTTATGGCACAACTGAAGGGCAAACCCGCAAGATTGCCCATTTTATGAAAGCTGTTTTACAGAATGCTGGACATCAAACAACAATTGTAGACACGACAGCAAATCCTCCTTCACCAAAAGAGTATGATGCTGTTCTAATTGGTTCTTCGATACACATGCACAAATACCAGTCTGCCGTGAATCATTATATTAAAAAACACGCTGACGAATTGAATCTAATGCCGGGGGCTTTCTTTTCTGTCTCTCTTGCCGTGGCATCCGGAATGAAGGAGGAACTTCAAGAAGTTCAAAAAATAACAAACGATTTTCTGGAACATACTGGATGGAAGCCCTTGATGACTACTCAAATAGCTGGCGCTTTAAAATACACCGAGTACGATTACTTTAAACGTCTTATCATGAAAATGATTTCTAAAAAAGAAGGAGGAGCAACCGATACCTCACAGGATTACGAATACACCAATTGGGATGAAGTGACACAATTTACCAACGAATTTGCTAATAAAGTATCGCAAAAGCTTTTATCCCAGTTATAAGAACCTTACGACTTCATAACCTTACGCAAGCGCAGAATTGCATTCTGTGCCCGAAAACGAGAGCAACACGGATAGCGCGGATTTGCACACGAGCGATAGCGAACTGACGAAGTAATCCGTGCCCACTAGCGAGAGCAAATAAAAAGAATTTAAAGACTACAACAAATTTTATTAGATATGTTTACTTGCCAATTTGGAAAGTCCACAGAATACAATTCTACGCTAACAAACACAAGGCTAAATCCTCAAACCTAAACTTGGGGATTTTTTGTATTTTTACGATTCAATACTTTTTCTATGCAAGAAAACAAATCCAACATCCTCATATATCAAACTGAAAATGGCGTTACCCAAATAGAAACTACGTTAAAAACAAATAGTTTATGGCAAAAAGTAAAACAATAGTAGTAAAAGGAACAAATGTTTCAATTTTAAATTATGGTGTCAACGACTATATTTCATTGACGGATATTGCAAAATCTAGAAATAATTCAGAACCTTTTGCTGTCATTAATAATTGGATGCGAAGCAGAAGTACAATTGAATTTATTGGTTTATGGGAGAAACTCTGTAATATAGATTTTAAACCTCTCGAATTCGAGAGGTTTAAAAATGAAGCAGGAAGTAATTACTTTGTACTTTCGCCTCAACGTTGGATTTCTGAAACTAATGCTATTGGAATTATTTCAAAATCTGGAAGATATGGAGGTACTTTTGCCCACAAGGATATTGCTTTTGAATTTGCTTCTTGGATTTCATCTGAATTCAAATTATATCTTATAGTAGAATTCCAACGCCTAAAAGACGATGAAAACGATAGACTGAAATTAGAATGGAGTTTTCAACGTACATTGGCAAAAGTAAATTATCACATTCATACGGATGCCATTAAACAAAATCTTATTCCGGCGGAGCTTGATAAAACCAAAATCAATTTTGTGTAGGCCAATGAAGCCGATTTACTCAATGTGGCATTATTTGGCAAAACAGCCAAACAATGGCGCGAGGAACATCCTGATTTGGAAGGTAATATTAGAGATGCTGCAACCATTGAACAATTAGTTGTTTTATCCAATTTAGAAAGTCTAAATTCGGTTTTCATTCATCAAGGACAATCCCAATCCGAAAGATTAATTCAACTCAATACTATAGCAATTACTCAAATGAAAGCATTGGTCAACAATAAACAAATTAAAAAATTGAACCCTTAAACTGTTCTTTATTAAATTCAAAGTAAAGGCGAAATCTCCCGACTTTCGCACCTGCAACTATATTCCACAACAACTTAGCAACTTATTTTTCGACTTGTGTTTGTTGCTCATTGGAATAGTCGGCATCATCAACCTAAATCCTCAACTCTAAACTTGGGGATTTTTTGTATTTTTACGATTCAATACTTTTTCTATGCAAGAAAACAAATCCAACATCCTCCTATATCAAACTGAAGATGGCGTTACCAAAATAGAAACCCGTCTTCTGGACGAAACGGTTTGGCTTACCCAAGCGCAAATGGCAACTCTTTTTGATAAAGGAAGAGTTACAATTACGGAACACATAAACAACATCTTTAAAGAAGGGGAATTGAATGAAAATTCAGTTAGTCGGAAATTCCGACATACTAGATATGCACTAAATCTTTTTGATACGAAAAGCGCGGATTTGCAATCCGTGCCCACAAGCGAAAGAATTAAACCATTTTTCAACTGTTCGGAAATTCCGAACAGTTGAATCAGAAGATGCTAAAACTGTGACTTAAAACAAAACCTATGTCAAAACGAGACGAACTAAATCAATTGCCTTTGTATCAAAAGGCAGAACAAATTTTTAAAATCACCCAAGGATTAGTCGAAAATTGTTCCTGCCGACAATGAATTTCTTCAAGAAACTACTGTTCGATTTATGTTGGAAAACGCAATGATTATACCCGCTAAAATTTCGGGTGCTCAAGCTGTAGAATTGTATGATTTAAAAATGGAAAATGCCACCATTATCCGAAAAGCAGCACGAGAACTTAGTGTTTACGCAGGTAGTTTACGATTTGAAGAAGACATCTTGGACAAAGACTACATCTTTTTATTGAGAAAAGAAATTGATGAATTCCGACTTTTATTTATTGATTGGGTCGCTGGTTTTGATATGTGGAATTATATCAAAGACGACTGGGGATTATTTAACCCTCCAGGAGTAAGTGCACACGATAAAGATCCTGATGAAGACATCCCATTTAACCCTGATGATTTTTTAAATTTTGAGGATGACGAAGATAATGAGGAAGAATAATTCATTAAGTAGGCGAAGTCTCCGATCGCTCGGATATATAATAAATATTCTCAAATACGGATAGCGGATTTGCAATCCGTGCCCACAAACGAGAGAAAAAAATATAAATGTTTTAATTACCAATTGGAATGGGCACAGTTTGCAAAACGGCCTAACCCTGATTGTATATAAAAACACTAAAAGTTTAAACCCGTCGAATTCGACGGGTTTAAAAAAAGAATCTAACTGGCAAAGTCTCTTCACTCCATACCCACTCTATACTATTGTCCATAAAAACTTTAACACTTATTTTCCAGTTTGTGTTTCTTGTCTTTTGAAAAAGCCACAAACTCAATTCCAATAGCTATTAAAATCGAGAATAGTTTCTGCAAATGATTTTCAATTCATTACCCAAAATTAGTAAGTGAATAATATAACTTTTAACAAAAGTTATGTAACAAAATTCGTGTGTTCCCACCTGACCTTTACATCAAACAATTTTAATTATAAAATTTATGAAAAAGTTACTATTTCTATGTGTAGCAATCGCTTTTACATTTACTTCAAGAGCACAAACGGAAGATAAAAAATGGAATGTTGGGTTACACGCAGGTGTTACTCAATACAGCGGTGATTTAGGTCGCGATTGGTACAAAACCGATAATTCGATGTATGGTTTTGGTGGGTTGTCAGTTTCCAGGTATTTAGGCAAATTATTTGACGTCAATCTATTGCTGTCAAAAGGAACTATGGGGTATCATAATGGTACAACTGCAGGTTTTAGATCGGATTTTAATGCGGTATCTATTAACTTGCGCTTCAATATCGTAGCACCAGAATATATTATAAGACCTTATGTATTTGCTGGAGCTGGAGCGATTCAATTTGATAACACACCTGATTTTCATCACGAAAAGTATGATTTTATGCTGCCATCAACGGGTGCGGGTATCAACATCAGATTGACTCCAGTTATTATGCTGAATCTGCAAGAAACATTCATGTTCTCCAACCATGACGGCCGTGATGGTGTTGACAATGCCGCTGGTAAAATGGCTAAAAAAGATTCCTATGTAACACACATGGCGGGCTTGACTTTCAATATGGGTAATTCTGTTGACACGGATCAAGATGGTGTTTCAGACAAAAAGGATACTTGCCCAGGAACCCCTGTGGGAGTTACTGTAGATAAAATGGGTTGTCCATTGGATAAAGATGCCGATGGCGTTCCAGATTATATGGACAATTGCCCAGATATTGCAGGTTCAAAAATGCTAAACGGTTGTCCAGATAAAGACAATGATGGTGTTGAAGATTCAAAAGACCAATGTCCAGACCAAGCAGGAACAGTTGCACTCAATGGTTGCCCTGATACTGACAAAGATGGTATTGCTGATAAAGAGGACAAATGTCCTACCGTAGCTGGTCCTAAAGAAAATGGCGGATGTCCAGTATTGGATGCTGACAAAGATGGCGTGGCTGATAAAGATGATGATTGTCCTAGTGTAGCTGGTTCTATTAGCAACAGAGGATGTCCTGAAGTAACTACAGAAGTTATTGAAAAGCTTAAAATTCAAGCTAGATCAGTTTTCTTTAATACTGGTAAATCAACTTTTAAAACTGGAGATGCTGCAACAATAACTAGTTTAGACGCTATGAGAGAAATCCTTAGAAACTATCCAAATGCAAAATTCAGTATTGAAGGTCATACAGATAGTGATGGATCTAATGCATTCAATCAAAAACTTTCTGAAGACAGAGCTAACGCTGTTAGAAATGCTTTAATTGAAAAAGGAGTTAAACCTGATAATTTGACTGCTGTAGGTTTTGGTGAATCTAAACCAGTTGCTTCAAACAAAACTAAAACTGGTAAAGCTCAAAACAGAAGAACTGAAGTTAAACACGTCGGTTCTATATACCAAGATAAATTGTAATTTACTTTTAAATAAATAAATTTAAAAAGCCATTCTTAATAAATATGCCCCAAAAAGTTAGACGCTATTTGGGGCATTTTTTATGGAAAGAAAAGTAAAGTATCATTATGCATTAAATTCATCAAAATAGCCCTAATATTACCATTAGAAAACGTAGTCAATGCCTTGTTTTATCGCATCAAAGACATAAGATTAAAGACTTGGCTTCTATTTTTAAAGTCAGTCGCAGAACAATTGAACGTTGGTTTGAACGTTGGTTTGATGGTTGGGCTGAAATCGGGGTTGATTCCCTTGGAATTGCAGAGGGTAGAGGAGCGAAAACCCTATTGAAAGACTATTCCAAAGAGGTTTCCGAGCAATTGGAACTTCACAATAGAAATTTAAAAAATGTATTAATTTATTTTGAAGAGCAACACAATATAATTATCTGCAAAAAAACATTGCAGAATTTTTTAAAAGTTACTGGGTTATAAATGGAAAAGAGCTAGACTCTCTTTAAAAGGCAAACGAAACGAAGAACAATTTCAATTTAAACAAGAGCAAATAGAAACACTAAAGCGTTTGGAAGATAGCGGATATATTGATTTATATTTTGGAGACCAAAGTCATTTTGGACTCACTCTAGCTGCTAAGTTCCCGATTGTTCGGATATATAATGAATATTCTCGTTTACTGTTAGCGCGGATTTGCAATCCGTGCCCACAAGCGAGAGCAGACAAAAAGAATTTAAATATAACTACAATAATTATTCACCCCCAGCTGGCGAAGTCTCCCGACCTTAGTACCCTCTATTATATGCAGCTACAACTTTAGGAACTTATTTTCTATGGGAACTTCGTAGAGTAATCGAATTACCATGTTTTTACAATCCAGATTTAAAACCCATCAAATTCGATAGGTTTAAAAAACCACATCAAATATTTCTTAAAAAATGCCATATAAACCAAAAAACCCTGTTTCGTTAGAAACAGGGTTTTTCAAAAGACCCGAGGCTTTAGCCGAACTGGCGAAGCAAAGGCGACGAACCGAGCCGCTAGGCGAACACGGCGTACCTATAAACCAAAAAACCCCGTTTCGTTAGAAACAGGGTTTTTTCAAAAGAAAGGCGACGACATACTCTCCCACATAACTGCAGTACCATCTGCGCAGGCGGGCTTAACTACTCTGTTCGGGATGGGAAGAGGTGAGCCCCGCCGCAATAACCACCTTAAGGTCGTTTTGCAATGGGTATTCCGACTGTATCGGAACAACATTACACAATATCTTGACATACTGAGATAAAGAAATTCAATAAATTGTCATCCTGTAAGGATCTAGAAAGTTTCTTCCCCCTTCCCCCCCTCATTCGGAGGGGGCTGGGGGGAGGATGTGTACATAAGCTTACGGATTATTAGTACTACTCGACTATGACATTACTGCCTTTACATCTATAGCCTATCAACGTGGTCATCTCCCACGATCCTTAAAAGAAATCTCATCTTGTGGTGGGTTTCGCGCTTATATGCTTTCAGCGCTTATCCCTTCCCAACGTAGCTACTCTGCGATGCTCCTGGCGGAACAACAGATACACTAGAGGTTAGTCCAATTCGGTCCTCTCGTACTAGAATCAGATCCACTCAAATTTCTTGCGCCCACAGTAGATAGAGACCGAACTGTCTCACGACGTTCTGAACCCAGCTCGCGTGCCACTTTAATGGGCGAACAGCCCAACCCTTGGGACCTTCTCCAGCCCCAGGATGTGACGAGCCGACATCGAGGTGCCAAACCCCCCCGTCGATATGAGCTCTTGGGGGAGATCAGCCTGTTATCCCCGGCGTACCTTTTATCCTTTGAGCGATGGCCCTTCCATGCGGAACCACCGGATCACTATGCTCTACTTTCGTACCTGATCGACCTGTATGTCTCTCAGTCAAGCTCCCTTATGCCATTGCACTCTACGCACGGTTACCAAGCGTACTGAGGGAACCTTTAGAAGCCTCCGTTACTCTTTTGGAGGCGACCACCCCAGTCAAACTACCCACCAAGCAATGTCCCCCGTTTTCGGGGTTAGGCCTCAGATAAACAAAGGGTTGTATTTCAACAATGACTCCACAACGCCTAGCGACGCCACTTCACAGTCTCCAACCTATCCTACACATCATTTATCCAAGGTCAATACTAAGCTATAGTAAAGGTGCACAGGGTCTTTTCGTCCCACTGCGGGTAAACGGCATCTTCACCGTTACTACAATTTCACCGAGCTCATGGCTGAGACAGTGTCCAGATCGTTACACCATTCGTGCAGGTCGGAACTTACCCGACAAGGAATTTCGCTACCTTAGGACCGTTATAGTTACGGCCGCCGTTTACTGGGGCTTCAATTCAATGCTTCTTCTTGCGAATAACATCTCCTCTTAACCTTCCAGCACCGGGCAGGTGTCAGGCCCTATACTTCATCTTGCGATTTTGCAGAGCCCTGTGTTTTTGATAAACAGTCGCCTGGACCTCTTCACTGCGGCCCCGATTGCTCGGGGCGACCCTTCTCCCGAAGTTACGGGTCTATTTTGCCTAATTCCTTAGCCATGAATCTCTCGAGCACCTTAGGATTCTCTCCTCGACTACCTGTGTCGGTTTGCGGTACGGGTACTGATTACCTGAAGTTTAGAGGTTTTTCTTGGAAGCCCTTAGGCGCACTATCTCTTTGTCCGAAGACTCCGAGTACTATCGTATTTCCCCAAGCCGCGTGGATTTGCCTGCGCAGCTTATAGGTAGGTACTTCAACGAACTATTCCGTCAGTTCGCGGCGCTTTCATCACTCCGTCACCCCATCACAGTAATCAGTAGTACGGGAATATTAACCCGTTGGCCATCGACTGTCCCTTTCGGGTTCGCCTTAGGTCCCGACTAACCCACAGCTGATTAGCATAGCTGTGGAAACCTTAGTCTTTCGGTGTGCGGGTTTCTCGCCCGCATTATCGTTACTTATGCCTACATTTTCTTTTCCAACCAGTCCAGCATGCTTTACAACACACCTTCTACCCTGTTGGAATGCTCCCCTACCACTTTAACTTACGTTAAAATCCATAGCTTCGGTAATATGTTTATGCCCGATTATTATCCATGCTCGTCCGCTCGACTAGTGAGCTGTTACGCACTCTTTAAATGAATGGCTGCTTCCAAGCCAACATCCTAGCTGTCTGGGCAGACAAACCTCGTTCTTTCAACTTAACATATATTTGGGGACCTTAGCTGATGGTCTGGGTTCTTTCCCTCTCGGACTTGGACCTTAGCACCCAAGCCCTCACTGCTGGTAAACATTATATAGCATTCGGAGTTTGTCAGGAATTGGTAGGCGGTGAAGCCCCCGCATCCAATCAGTAGCTCTACCTCTATATAACTTTATGACCAACGCTGCACCTAAATGCATTTCGGGGAGTACGAGCTATTTCCGAGTTTGATTGGCCTTTCACCCCTACCCACAGGTCATCCGAAGACTTTTCAACGTCAACCGGTTCGGACCTCCACTGTGTGTTACCACAGCTTCATCCTGCCCATGGGTAGATCACACGGTTTCGCGTCTAACACTACTGACTAAAGCGCCCTATTCAGACTCGCTTTCGCTACGGATCCGTGGCTTAACCACTTATCCTTGCCAGCAACGTTAACTCGTAGGCTCATTATGCAAAAGGCACGCCGTCACCCCACGAAAGGGCTCCGACCGCTTGTAAGCGTATGGTTTCAGGATCTATTTCACTCCGTTATTCACGGTTCTTTTCACCTTTCCCTCACGGTACTGGTTCACTATCGGTCTCTCAGGAGTATTTAGCCTTAGCGGATGGTCCCGCCAAATTCAGACAGGGTTTCACGTGCCCCGCCCTACTCAGGATACCACTATCGTTATCTTCTATTACTTATACAGGGCTATCACCTTCTATGGCTCTACTTTCCAGTAGATTCTAATTCTATCCGCAACAAATATCGTGGTCCTACAACCCCAGCATTGCCGTAACAACACTGGTTTGGGCTAATCCGCGTTCGCTCGCCACTACTTACGGAATCACTTTTGTTTTCTTCTCCTCCGCCTACTTAGATGTTTCAGTTCAGCGGGTTTGCCCACCTATCGGTGTACTATGTCTTCAACATAGTGGGTTGCCCCATTCAGGTATTTACGGATCGTATCGTGTGTGCCAATCCCCGTAACTTTTCGCAGCTTATCACGCCTTTCATCGCCTCTGAGAGCCTAGGCATCCCCCATACGCCCTTATTTTGCTTATTGTACCAATCATAAATTTAATTATGACCGTTTTGTTTCGATTTCCTAATAAATTAGAAAATCTGCTTTCTACTTTTTATTATTTCTTATCTCAATATGTCAATGAACTTTTATGCTGAACTTGATTCAGCATCTGTGGAGAATAACGGAGTCGAACCGTTGACCTCCTGCGTGCAAGGCAGGCGCTCTAGCCAGCTGAGCTAAT
Organism: Flavobacterium limnophilum; assembly: GCF_027111315.2. Lineage (GTDB taxonomy): Bacteria > Bacteroidota > Bacteroidia > Flavobacteriales > Flavobacteriaceae > Flavobacterium > Flavobacterium limnophilum. Next base: position 2,203,559 of record NZ_CP114289.2, read on the forward strand.
CCCCCATTTTTTAGTGGCAGTTAACAGTTTTCAGTTAACAGTACTTAAAACGGCTTCACTCAACCTCTAAAATTTCCTTTTATTCTGAATTTATTTCAGAATCTTTAAGTCTAAAATAGTTGTCTCGGACAGACTCGAACTGTCGACCCCTACATTATCAGTGTAGTACTCTAACCAGCTGAGCTACGAGACACTCTTTTCTTAAAAATAAAACCTTTGTCAGGTTTTACGTGTATTATTTGAACTAACAGCGAGAGTAATTGAATCTTTCGATTCTTTCCAATAATATTTTTCGTCTTCTTTCCTAAAAGTGTTGCAAGCAACTAACATTTAGGCTCTAGAAAGGAGGTGTTCCAGCCGCACCTTCCGGTACGGCTACCTTGTTACGACTTAGCCCTAGTTACCAGTTTTACCCTAGGCAGCTCCTTGCGGTCACCGACTTCAGGCACCCCCAGCTTCCATGGCTTGACGGGCGGTGTGTACAAGGCCCGGGAACGTATTCACCGGATCATGGCTGATATCCGATTACTAGCGATTCCAGCTTCACGGAGTCGAGTTGCAGACTCCGATCCGAACTGTGACCGGTTTTGTAGATTCGCTCCTGGTCACCCAGTGGCTGCTCTCTGTACCGGCCATTGTAGCACGTGTGTAGCCCAAGGCGTAAGGGCCGTGATGATTTGACGTCATCCCCACCTTCCTCTCAGTTTGCACTGGCAGTCTCGTTAGAGTTCCCGACATGACTCGCTGGCAACTAACAACAGGGGTTGCGCTCGTTATAGGACTTAACCTGACACCTCACGGCACGAGCTGACGACAACCATGCAGCACCTTGTAAATTGTCTTGCGAAAAGTCTGTTTCCAAACCGGTCAATCTACATTTAAGCCTTGGTAAGGTTCCTCGCGTATCATCGAATTAAACCACATGCTCCACCGCTTGTGCGGGCCCCCGTCAATTCCTTTGAGTTTCATTCTTGCGAACGTACTCCCCAGGTGGGATACTTATCACTTTCGCTTAGCCACTGAACTTGCGCCCAACAGCTAGTATCCATCGTTTACGGCGTGGACTACCAGGGTATCTAATCCTGTTCGCTACCCACGCTTTCGTCCATCAGCGTCAATCCATTAGTAGTAACCTGCCTTCGCAATTGGTATTCCATGTAATCTCTAAGCATTTCACCGCTACACTACATATTCTAGTTACTTCCTAATAATTCAAGTCCTACAGTATCAATGGCCGTTTCCCCGTTGAGCGGGGAGATTTCACCACTGACTTATAAGACCGCCTACGGACCCTTTAAACCCAATGATTCCGGATAACGCTTGGATCCTCCGTATTACCGCGGCTGCTGGCACGGAGTTAGCCGATCCTTATTCTTACAGTACCGTCAAGTCCCGACACGTCGGGATGTTTCTTCCTGTACAAAAGCAGTTTACAATCCATAGGACCGTCATCCTGCACGCGGCATGGCTGGATCAGGCTTGCGCCCATTGTCCAATATTCCTCACTGCTGCCTCCCGTAGGAGTCTGGTCCGTGTCTCAGTACCAGTGTGGGGGATCTCCCTCTCAGGACCCCTACCCATCGTAGCCTTGGTATGCCGTTACCATACCAACTAGCTAATGGGACGCATGCTCATCTTTTGCCGTTGTGACTTTAATTATAATATGATGCCATACTATAATACTATGAGGTATTAATCCAAATTTCTCTGGGCTATCCCTCTGCAAAAGGTAGATTACATACGCGTTACGCACCCGTGCGCCGGTCTCTTGGTCCGAAAACCAATACCCCTCGACTTGCATGTGTTAAGCCTGCCGCTAGCGTTCATCCTGAGCCAGGATCAAACTCTTCATCGTATATTGTTTGCTTAATAAATTAAGCTATTGTTATTCGACTCAAATTCTAGTGGTTTTTTAAATCTTCCGATTCTCTTACTCTCTTTATTATTGTCCCGATAAATCGGGACGGCTGTCAATTCAATATGTCTAGGAACGTGTCTTTCTTTTTTTTAAGTGCCAGTCTCTCGATTAGCGGGTGCAAAAGTAACAAAGTCTTTTCTTTCTGACAAGCTTTTTGTGAAGTTTTTTTGAAAAATATTTTTTCCTTTCTTCTTAATTTTCTTGTCAGTTTTTCAAGGAACATTGTTCATTTAGCGGGGTGCAAATGTAACACTCTTTTTTATTTCTCGCAAACTTTTTTTTAAATCCTTGTGCTATTGATGGATTCAGACGAGCTACTACTTTAATGTTTTGTTCACTGGCTATTTTAAGGTTTTCTTTTCCAGAATAAGCCCCATCACCAATAACGGCTTCTACATCAATTCCGTTTTCTCGACTAATCTCTAAAAGTTTAGGTAGTTCTGGACCATCTCCTTTTTCTCCCGATGTAATCACAGCGGCAGTAATGATGCACTCTTCAGTCATAGTTAAATCAGTTTTGTATCCAAAAAAGGAACTATCGGCAGGTTTACGACCTGTTTTTGCATCGGAATCTTTCGATAGTATAAAATTTTCTTGAGTATCATCTACGGTTTCTTTTAAAAGGTTTAATTATTCTTTCACAGCAGGGATTGAACTTATTGAAGGCTCTTTTTCTATGCGTGTTTCTAGCTCTTTGCAATAAGCCAACTCCTTTTCTAAATCATTGTCGGTATTCTTTTGAGACATACGTTCTTTGAATTGCTCATCGAAGGTATATATCGTTTTTCGAAGTAGCTTGAACCGTTCCCGCAATACGTCTATGGCTAAAAACGGATTGGATCTTAATAAAGTATGAGTAGCATCAACGATGATAGACTTCGAACGAATGATGCCTTTTTCGATAACTATGGTCACCGTTTTATTTATCAATAAGTTCAACAAATCGGTGTCTTTCAAACGTAGTTTTCTGAATTTTGTCAACGAACTCAAATTGATAACGCCATCTTCAGGAGTAATATCCAAGAAATATTTAAAGAACATATCATATAGGGAGCACTCTACAACATCAGAAACGGTGTAAATTGTTTTAAGAAGAAAATACTTGAACATACGAACAGGACTTTCCACCATACAACCATTAGTGGCGCAGTATTTGTTAACTCATCATAAATGAAAGAAAAATCGATTAAACCGTTGATTTTTCTCAAAATATTTCCTTTTGGAACTATTAAATCATACAACCTAGAATGCTCCGATCTGTAATAATATTCTTTGGGTTGATGAAAAATTTGATAAAAATCTTAAAAACCTTTTTAAACCAAAAAACCCTGTTTCGTTAGAAACAGGGTTTTTCAAAAGACCCGAGGCTTTAGCCGAACTGGCGAAGCAAAGGCGACGAACCGAGCCGCTAGGCGAACACGGCGTACCTATAAACCAAAAAACCCCGTTTCGTTAGAAACAGGGTTTTTTCAAAAGAAAGGCGACGACATACTCTCCCACATAACTGCAGTACCATCTGCGCAGGCGGGCTTAACTACTCTGTTCGGGATGGGAAGAGGTGAGCCCCGCCGCAATAACCACCTTAAGGTCGTTTTGCAATGGGTATTCCGACTGTATCAGAACAACATTACACAATATCTTGACATACTGAGATAAAGAATATAAAAAGTATTAGAAAGTTTCTTCCCCCTTCCCCCCCTCATTCGGAGGGGGCTGGGGGGAGGATGTGTACATAAGCTTACGGATTATTAGTACTACTCGACTATGACATTACTGCCTTTACATCTATAGCCTATCAACGTGGTCATCTCCCACGATCCTTAAAAGAAATCTCATCTTGTGGTGGGTTTCGCGCTTATATGCTTTCAGCGCTTATCCCTTCCCAACGTAGCTACTCTGCGATGCTCCTGGCGGAACAACAGATACACTAGAGGTTAGTCCAATTCGGTCCTCTCGTACTAGAATCAGATCCACTCAAATTTCTTGCGCCCACAGTAGATAGAGACCGAACTGTCTCACGACGTTCTGAACCCAGCTCGCGTGCCACTTTAATGGGCGAACAGCCCAACCCTTGGGACCTTCTCCAGCCCCAGGATGTGACGAGCCGACATCGAGGTGCCAAACCCCCCCGTCGATATGAGCTCTTGGGGGAGATCAGCCTGTTATCCCCGGCGTACCTTTTATCCTTTGAGCGATGGCCCTTCCATGCGGAACCACCGGATCACTATGCTCTACTTTCGTACCTGATCGACCTGTATGTCTCTCAGTCAAGCTCCCTTATGCCATTGCACTCTACGCACGGTTACCAAGCGTACTGAGGGAACCTTTAGAAGCCTCCGTTACTCTTTTGGAGGCGACCACCCCAGTCAAACTACCCACCAAGCAATGTCCCCCGTTTTCGGGGTTAGGCCTCAGATAAACAAAGGGTTGTATTTCAACAATGACTCCACAACGCCTAGCGACGCCACTTCACAGTCTCCAACCTATCCTACACATCATTTATCCAAGGTCAATACTAAGCTATAGTAAAGGTGCACAGGGTCTTTTCGTCCCACTGCGGGTAAACGGCATCTTCACCGTTACTACAATTTCACCGAGCTCATGGCTGAGACAGTGTCCAGATCGTTACACCATTCGTGCAGGTCGGAACTTACCCGACAAGGAATTTCGCTACCTTAGGACCGTTATAGTTACGGCCGCCGTTTACTGGGGCTTCAATTCAATGCTTCTTCTTGCGAATAACATCTCCTCTTAACCTTCCAGCACCGGGCAGGTGTCAGGCCCTATACTTCATCTTGCGATTTTGCAGAGCCCTGTGTTTTTGATAAACAGTCGCCTGGACCTCTTCACTGCGGCCCCGATTGCTCGGGGCGACCCTTCTCCCGAAGTTACGGGTCTATTTTGCCTAATTCCTTAGCCATGAATCTCTCGAGCACCTTAGGATTCTCTCCTCGACTACCTGTGTCGGTTTGCGGTACGGGTACTGATTACCTGAAGTTTAGAGGTTTTTCTTGGAAGCCCTTAGGCGCACTATCTCTTTGTCCGAAGACTCCGAGTACTATCGTATTTCCCCAAGCCGCGTGGATTTGCCTGCGCAGCTTATAGGTAGGTACTTCAACGAACTATTCCGTCAGTTCGCGGCGCTTTCATCACTCCGTCACCCCATCACAGTAATCAGTAGTACGGGAATATTAACCCGTTGGCCATCGACTGTCCCTTTCGGGTTCGCCTTAGGTCCCGACTAACCCACAGCTGATTAGCATAGCTGTGGAAACCTTAGTCTTTCGGTGTGCGGGTTTCTCGCCCGCATTATCGTTACTTATGCCTACATTTTCTTTTCCAACCAGTCCAGCATGCTTTACAACACACCTTCTACCCTGTTGGAATGCTCCCCTACCACTTTGCAACTTAATGCAAAATCCATAGCTTCGGTAATATGTTTATGCCCGATTATTATCCATGCTCGTCCGCTCGACTAGTGAGCTGTTACGCACTCTTTAAATGAATGGCTGCTTCCAAGCCAACATCCTAGCTGTCTGGGCAGACAAACCTCGTTCTTTCAACTTAACATATATTTGGGGACCTTAGCTGATGGTCTGGGTTCTTTCCCTCTCGGACTTGGACCTTAGCACCCAAGCCCTCACTGCTGGTAAACATTATATAGCATTCGGAGTTTGTCAGGAATTGGTAGGCGGTGAAGCCCCCGCATCCAATCAGTAGCTCTACCTCTATATAACTTTATGACCAACGCTGCACCTAAATGCATTTCGGGGAGTACGAGCTATTTCCGAGTTTGATTGGCCTTTCACCCCTACCCACAGGTCATCCGAAGACTTTTCAACGTCAACCGGTTCGGACCTCCACTGTGTGTTACCACAGCTTCATCCTGCCCATGGGTAGATCACACGGTTTCGCGTCTAACACTACTGACTAAAGCGCCCTATTCAGACTCGCTTTCGCTACGGATCCGTGGCTTAACCACTTATCCTTGCCAGCAACGTTAACTCGTAGGCTCATTATGCAAAAGGCACGCCGTCACCCCACGAAAGGGCTCCGACCGCTTGTAAGCGTATGGTTTCAGGATCTATTTCACTCCGTTATTCACGGTTCTTTTCACCTTTCCCTCACGGTACTGGTTCACTATCGGTCTCTCAGGAGTATTTAGCCTTAGCGGATGGTCCCGCCAAATTCAGACAGGGTTTCACGTGCCCCGCCCTACTCAGGATACCACTATCGTTATCTTCTATTACTTATACAGGGCTATCACCTTCTATGGCTCTACTTTCCAGTAGATTCTAATTCTATCCGCAACAAATATCGTGGTCCTACAACCCCAGCATTGCCGTAACAACACTGGTTTGGGCTAATCCGCGTTCGCTCGCCACTACTTACGGAATCACTTTTGTTTTCTTCTCCTCCGCCTACTTAGATGTTTCAGTTCAGCGGGTTTGCCCACCTATCGGTGTACTATGTCTTCAACATAGTGGGTTGCCCCATTCAGGTATTTACGGATCGTATCGTGTGTGCCAATCCCCGTAACTTTTCGCAGCTTATCACGCCTTTCATCGCCTCTGAGAGCCTAGGCATCCCCCATACGCCCTTATTTTGCTTATTGTACCAATCATAAATTTAATTATGACCGTTTTGTTTCGATTTCCTAATAAATTAGAAAATCTGCTTTCTACTTTTTATTATTTCTTATCTCAATATGTCAATGAACTTTTATGCTGAACTTGATTCAGCATCTGTGGAGAATAACGGAGTCGAACCGTTGACCTTCCCGATGAAAAATCGGGACGCTCCAGCACCATTTTGCTGAATCTTCTTTGGTGGAGAATAACGGAGTCGAACCGTTGACCTCCTGCGTGCAAGGCAGGCGCTCTAGCCAGCTGAGCTAATCCCCCATTTTTTAGTCGGCAGTTAACAGTTTTCAGTTAACAGTACTTAAAACGGCTTCACTCAACCTCTAAAATTTCCTTTTTTTAAGCCTAAAATAGTTGTCTCGGACAGACTCGAACTGTCGACCCCTACATTATCAGTGTAGTACTCTAACCAGCTGAGCTACGAGACACTCTTTTCTTAAAAATAAAACCTGTTTCAGGTTTTACGTGTATTATTTGAACTAACAGCGAGAGTAATCAAATCTTTGGATTCTTTCCAAAATAATTTTTCGTCTTCTTTCCCTAGCGTGCATTGCTGCTAACACTAAGGCTCTAGAAAGGAGGTGTTCCAGCCGCACCTTCCGGTACGGCTACCTTGTTACGACTTAGCCCTAGTTACCAGTTTTACCCTAGGCAGCTCCTTGCGGTCACCGACTTCAGGCACCCCCAGCTTCCATGGCTTGACGGGCGGTGTGTACAAGGCCCGGGAACGTATTCACCGGATCATGGCTGATATCCGATTACTAGCGATTCCAGCTTCACGGAGTCGAGTTGCAGACTCCGATCCGAACTGTGACCGGTTTTGTAGATTCGCTCCTGGTCACCCAGTGGCTGCTCTCTGTACCGGCCATTGTAGCACGTGTGTAGCCCAAGGCGTAAGGGCCGTGATGATTTGACGTCATCCCCACCTTCCTCTCAGTTTGCACTGGCAGTCTCGTTAGAGTTCCCGACATGACTCGCTGGCAACTAACAACAGGGGTTGCGCTCGTTATAGGACTTAACCTGACACCTCACGGCACGAGCTGACGACAACCATGCAGCACCTTGTAAATTGTCTTGCGAAAAAACTGTTTCCAGTCCGGTCAATCTACATTTAAGCCTTGGTAAGGTTCCTCGCGTATCATCGAATTAAACCACATGCTCCACCGCTTGTGCGGGCCCCCGTCAATTCCTTTGAGTTTCATTCTTGCGAACGTACTCCCCAGGTGGGATACTTATCACTTTCGCTTAGCCACTGAACTTGCGCCCAACAGCTAGTATCCATCGTTTACGGCGTGGACTACCAGGGTATCTAATCCTGTTCGCTACCCACGCTTTCGTCCATCAGCGTCAATCCATTAGTAGTAACCTGCCTTCGCAATTGGTATTCCATGTAATCTCTAAGCATTTCACCGCTACACTACATATTCTAGTTACTTCCTAATAATTCAAGTCCTACAGTATCAATGGCCGTTTCCCCGTTGAGCGGGGAGATTTCACCACTGACTTATAAGACCGCCTACGGACCCTTTAAACCCAATGATTCCGGATAACGCTTGGATCCTCCGTATTACCGCGGCTGCTGGCACGGAGTTAGCCGATCCTTATTCTTACAGTACCGTCAAGTCCCGACACGTCGGGATGTTTCTTCCTGTACAAAAGCAGTTTACAATCCATAGGACCGTCATCCTGCACGCGGCATGGCTGGATCAGGCTTGCGCCCATTGTCCAATATTCCTCACTGCTGCCTCCCGTAGGAGTCTGGTCCGTGTCTCAGTACCAGTGTGGGGGATCTCCCTCTCAGGACCCCTACCCATCGTAGCCTTGGTATGCCGTTACCATACCAACTAGCTAATGGGACGCATGCTCATCTTTTGCCGTTGTGACTTTAATTATAATATGATGCCATACTATAATACTATGAGGTATTAATCCAAATTTCTCTGGGCTATCCCTCTGCAAAAGGTAGATTACATACGCGTTACGCACCCGTGCGCCGGTCTCTTGGTCCGAAAACCAATACCCCTCGACTTGCATGTGTTAAGCCTGCCGCTAGCGTTCATCCTGAGCCAGGATCAAACTCTTCATCGTATATTGTTTGCTTAATAAATTAAGCTATTGTTATTCGACTCAAATTCTAGTGGTTTTTTAAATCTTCCGATTCTCTTACTCTCTTTATTATTGTCCCGATAAATCGGGACGGCTGTCAATTCAATATGTCTAGGAACGTGTCTTTCTTTTTTTTAAGCGAGACGCGATAAATCGTCGTCTTTACTTGAGCGCCATTCTTTCGTTTAGCGGGTGCAAAAGTAACAAAGCCTTTCCTTTCTGGCAAGCTTTTCGTGAAGTTTTTTTGAAAAATATTTTTTTTCATTCGCTTCTTAATTTATTTCATTTGTGTATTTCAAAATTTAGCAAACCCAAATAGCTCCTAATCAAAGTTTTATACAAACCACAGATAAACCTAGGTTGTGGTACCTCAAAAAAGTGCCAAAAAAGGGGGTAATCCACTTTTCCAGAACCAGGCTCATCTATAATCCTGGAACTTGAGGAAAAGAGGAAAGAACCATAATAAAATTTTAATTGTGAAAAAGCAGTTGTACGGTAAGTTTAGGATTAATAATTATATTTGTATGGCTCTAACCCGATTTATTTAATACGCTGTATAATTATTTCAGGACGGAGCGTTGCCATAAAAACATTAAAACCACAACCATGAACATTTTAGCTTTAATACAAAAAAGATATACCGCCAAGAAGTACAACGCTCACAAAGTCGTACCACAAGAAAAAATCGAGGAATTGAAAGAAATCTTGCGCCTCACTCCTTCTTCCATAAACATTCAACCTTGGAAATTTACCTTTGTGCAAAATCCGGAAATCAAGGCCAAATTGGCTTCCGTTTCGATGCATAATACCGAAAAAATAAACCAAGCGCAACTGTTGGTTGTCTTTAGTGTAGTCGATGATTTGGATGCTTTCGAGAAAGTGGTGGACAACGAATTTCCACAATTCAGAAAAGAAATGTACCACAAAATAAAATCTAGCCAGACAGAAGCTGAATTAAAAAATTGGATGGCCAAACAAGTGTATATTGCCTTGGGTGTGGGCTTGACGGCCAGTATGGCAATGGGGCTGGATTCAACCGCAATGGAAGGCATAGAAACGGACAAATACAAGACCATCCTTAATATGACAGCCTACAAACCACTGTTTGCAATGGCTGTGGGTTACGGTGCGGATGAGGATTCCAACCGACTTGAAATAACACCAAAATCCAGAAGACTGTTGGAGGATGTAATCGAAACTATTTAAACCCAAATTATGAGCCAGAAAATCAAAACCCTTCAAACCATACATCTTGCCATTTGCGCCGGAATAATTGTTGCCTATTTTATGATAGGGAATCTTTCAATCGACAGCTTAAATATTAAAAATATTGATTCATCGGAAATTGTATTTGTTGCTATTCCTTTTTTAGCATTCTTTTTGAGTAATTTCTTGTTCAAATCACAATTAAAGCAAGCCAATCCTAAATTAAATTCCGAAGAAAATTTACCTATTTACCAAACGGCTTCCATTATTCGTTGGGCCATTCTGGAAGGTGCAGCATTTTTAATCTTGTTCGTGAGTCCAAAATTTCAGCTATTGGGAATACTGCTAATTGCATATCTTGCTTTTTTGAGACCAACAGAAGAGAGAATTATTACAGACCTTCAAGACATAGGATAATAAAAAACCAAAATCCTAATTATGGGGAATTCGCCATAAATAAAAGTCAAGGCAAGAAAAATGAACAAGAAAAAAACAATATCCCTACCTTTGCCGCTCATCCCCAAACAACAATCGAAAACCACATACTTTCGATTGATTTAAAGAATATAAAATGAAGTTCAAAGGAATTATTTTTGATTTAGACGGAACATTGGTCAATTCATTGGAAGACATTGCAGATGCGATGAACAAGGTTCTTCAAGACCTCGACTACCCTACCCACGGTTATGACGATTATCAATATTTCATTGGAAGCGGACTTAGGAATTTGGTGAGCAAATCATTGCCTGAAAACCATAATGATGAAAACCAAATTGAACGTTGCTACGATTTGATGGTTGAAATCTATCGCGATAATTGCACCAATCAAACCAAACCCTACAACGGAATTGTCGAATTATTGGATGAATTGAAATCCCGCAACATCCAACTAAGCGTGTTTTCGAACAAAGCGGATGCATTGACCAAAGAAATCACTGCTTTCCTGTTTCCTGGTTATTTTAATCCAATTGTGGGCTTAAGCATCGAATCACTCAAAAAACCCAATCCCTTTGAAGCCGTGGAAATCAGCAAAAATTGGGGATTAAAACCCGAAGAAATGATTTTCGTGGGAGATTCCGGCATTGACATGCAAACGGCAACCAATGCCAATATGCACGCAGTGGGCGTAATATGGGGATATCGACCGGAAGAAGAATTGATGGAAAACGGAGCCAAACTCATCCTGAAACATCCATTGGACTTAATTTCAATTTTATAAAAAAACGATGCAATACGACATCCCCGGCATTGGCAATCTCGAAATTACTACCATAGTATTAGACTTAAACGGCACCATCGCTGTACACGGAAAAATCGTGTCCGGTGTAAAAGAGAGACTGGATCAATTAAAAAAACTGGGAATTGATGTAATTTTGTTCTCTGGCGACCACAGAGGAAATGGTCTGGAAATGTGCAACGAACTGGGCATCGCTTTCAAAAAAGGAGGGACCCAAGAGGAAAAAGAGAAACTGTTTCTTGAATTGGACACTGAAAAAACGGCCGCCATTGGCAACGCCAGAATTGACATTGGCAAATTTAAACACGCCAAATTAGCTATAGCCACACTGCAAGCCGAAGGCATTCACACGGGAATATTAAAACATGTCGACATTATTGTCCCCAACATCAATGATGCTTTAGATTTATTTATAGACACTAGCGCCTTGGAAGCCACAATGAGATTGTAATTAAATAAACAACAAATGGAACCAAAAGATTTTTTTGCAGAAAAGGCAAAAGACTACGACAATGAAATGTCTAGAACCCAAAACGTGAGTGCCATTGCGCAAACCATTTTGAACGAAGTCTCTTTTTCGAAAGAAATGAGTGTCATGGACTTCGGTTCCGGCACGGGATTGTTGTTGTCTGAAATCGCTCCTTATGTGGGCGAAATTACCGCTGTGGATATTTCGGATTCAATGATTGCCGTTTTAAAGTCGAAAAAAGAGGAAATCAAATCCCCACTTCAAATCGTGCAAATAGATTTGACCAAGGAAACATTGGACAGAAAATTCAACGCCATCATTTCGTCCATGACCATTCATCATATTGAAAATCCTTTGGCATTGTTCAAAAAATTTCACTCGCTGCTCAAAGACAACGGAACAATCGCCATTGCCGATCTTGATACCGAAGACGGTTCCTTCCACACCGAAGATACCGGTGTCTTTCATTGCGGATTTGACCGGGACGAATTTGCACAAATGGTTAAAAATGCTGGATTTAAAAACATCAAAATTCAAAATGCCAGCACAATAACAAAATCAACGAACGACTATTCCGTGTTTTTAATCACTGCCAATAAGTAAATCGAATTTATTGCAAACATGACCATTGATTCTTAATCCATTTGAAATAAAAGGATGAATTAATCCGTGCACAAAACAACGCAGCTACCCAAAATCATCCAATCTTCGCTTCATAGCCCGGAAAATATAGTAATTCCACTATCCGAACCCAGAAAGTTCCTCGTTTTGCAACCTGTTAATCTTGCAACTTTTTATAAAAGTAATATAAAACAATTCCCTGCAAAGTCCCCCACCTTTACATTATTGCAATTAAGAAGTAAACAGCTAAAGAAATACACTAAAACCAAACACCATGAACAACATCTTCAAAGGATTAATAGCCGGTTATGGCGCCAACAAATTAGGTGGTGGCTGCTTTGGCACCATCATCGTTTTCGTGATTATCTGGTTGCTGTTGGGTCAATGCAGTTAAAACACAATTCAGTAATAGAATCATTAACAATTTAATAAAAAAAAATTATGAGTACAGGTAAAGTAGTATTAGGAACAGTGGCAGGATTGGCCATAGGAGGAATTTTGGGGATTTTGTTTGCACCGCAAAAAGGGTCGGTAACGCGCCAACAAATCAGGGACAAAGGAAATGATTATGCCGACGAACTAAAATCAAAATACAACGAGTTTGCAGACACCATTTCAGAAAAACTGCATAGCGCCAAAGAATTTGCTCTGGAAATGTCTGAAAATGGCAAAGCGGAGTTTGCTGAATTAAAAAATGATGACCATACGGAATCACTATAATCCATAAAAAAACACATTATGACTGACGATACAACCCCAATAGCAACACTTTTTGACCGGGCGGAAGATTATGGCAAAACAACCCTGAATTTGTTGAAACTACACGCCATAGACAAATCGGCCGACGTGGTTTCGTCTCTCGCTTCGCGGCTAGCCATTATTATGACAGTTGTGTTTTCAGTCTTGATTGTTTCCATAGGTACGGCATTATGGTTAGGAAAATTGCTTGGCGATGCCTTTTACGGCTTTTTCATAATTGGCGGTTGCTATGCACTGCTGGCCATTATTCTCCATCTATTCCGTAATCAGTGGCTAAAATATCCAGTTAGCAATTCCATTATCAAACAAATGTTGAAACCAAAAACGGCATGAAAAACAGAAACGAAACCGACGAATTAAACGAATTGATTTTGGTCGAAGAACTGAAATATGCCAATGATTTGGCTCAACTCAAGAATCAATTTGATTTAGCTTATGAAAGCATAAAACCCATCAATCTTGTCAAAAACCTGTTTCACCAAGTAACTGCTTCACCCGAAATAAGAAATGATTTGGTCAGCAATGTCATTGGCCTTGGCACAGGATTTCTTTCCAAGAAACTTTTATTGGGAGCAACCCATAATCCAATTAAAAAAATATTTGGAACACTGTTCGAATTTGCGGTTGCCAATACGGTTGCCAAACATACTGACGGCATTAAAACCATTGGAGGAAATCTCCTGAACCACTTTTTCAAAAAAAAGAACTAAAAGACAATTCTTTTAAAAAGATTAAATGTGGCAGATGTAGGGATAGGCTACCACAAATAAAAAAGGCGATCCGTTGCCAGACCACCTTTCAAAATATACAAAGAAGAACCCTGCAATTAAACTAAGTCGAAGCGATCAAGTTGCATCACCTTGTTCCAAGCTGCCACAAAGTCCTTCACGAACTGCTCTTGTGAATCGGTGCATCCATAAACCTCGGCCAAGGCACGAAGTTCAGAGTTGGAACCAAAGACTAGATCGGCACGAGTCCCCGTCCATTTGAGTTCACCGGTAACTCTATCACGTCCCTCAAAAACATCTTGAGACCCTGAAGAGGCTTTCCAAATTGTGTCAATGTCAAGCAGATTCACGAAAAAGTCGTTGGTCAAGGCCTCCGGTCTTTTGGTAAACACTCCATTTTTTGACCCGTCAAAATTGGCATTCAGCACACGCATACCGCCCACGAGAACCGTCATTTCGGGTGCAGTCAGCGTCAAGAGTTGCGCCTTGTCCACCAACATTTCTTCAGCCGAAACCGTGTATTGGGTCTTCATGTAGTTTCGAAAACCATCCGCTTCCGGTTCGAGAACGGCAAAAGATTCCACATCGGTCAACTCTTGCGTAGTATCGGCTCTTCCCGGTCTGAAAGGAACAGTCACATTTTGCCCAGCTTGCTGCGCTGCTTTCTCGATTCCGGCACATCCAGCCAAAACAATCAAGTCGGCCAATGAAAGTTGTTTTCCGCCAGTTTGGGCAGCATTGAATTCTGCTTGAATATCTTTTAGTATTGCCAACACTTTCGCCAATTGGGCTGGATTGTTGACTTCCCAATCCTTTTGCGGAGCCAGTTGAAGACGGGCACCATTGGCACCGCCCCGTTTATCCGAACCACGAAACGTTGATGCCGAAGCCCAAGCCGTGGACACCAGTTGGGACACGGAAAGTCCCGAAGCCAATATTTTAGCTTTTAAAGCAGCAATGTCATTGGCGTCAATCATTTGATAGGTGACAGCCGGAACTGGATCTTGCCAGATTAGTTCTTCTGTAGGCACTTCCGGACCAAGATAACGGGCTATTGGCCCCATGTCACGGTGTGTCAATTTATACCAGGCGCGAGCGAACGCATCGGCAAACTCCTCAGGATGGGTATGGTAGTGTCTTGAAATTTTCTCGTAAACAGGATCTGCCCTCAAGGCGAGGTCAGCGGTAAGCATTGTTGGAGCGTGATGCTTCAAAGGATTGTGGGCATCCGGCACGGTACCGGCTCCGGCTCCAGCTTTTGGTTTCCACTGGTGTGCGCCGGCAGGACTCTTGGTCAACTCCCATTCGAATCCAAACAGGTTGTCTAAATAATTGTTGCTCCATTTTGTGGGCGTGGTCGTCCAAGCACCTTCGAGACCACTACTAATGGTGTCTTCTCCGCATCCGCTTCCAAAGCTGTTTTTCCAACCAAGCCCTTGCTCCTCGATACCGGCTGCTGCAGGTTCAGGACCAACATATTGGTTTGGGTCGGCTGCACCGTGGGTCTTGCCAAAGGTGTGCCCGCCGGCAATCAACGCTACGGTTTCTTCGTCATTCATTGCCATACGGGCAAAGGTTTCACGAATGTCAATGGCGGATGCCAATGGATCAGGATTGCCGTTTGGCCCTTCTGGATTCACGTAAATCAATCCCATTTGGACGGCAGCGAGAGGTTTTTCCAATTCGCGACTGCTGGTGTAACGTTTATCCTCAAGCCACTTGCTTTCAGAACCCCAATAAATGTCTTCGTTGGGTTCCCAAACATCGGCACGACCACCACCAAAACCAAAAGTCTTTAATCCCATTGATTCCAGGGCACAATTACCGGCCAGAATCATCAAGTCAGCCCAAGAGATTTTCTTGCCGTATTTCTGTTTGATGGGCCATAGCAGCAAACGGGCTTTGTCGAGATTGACGTTGTCGGGCCAACTGTTGAGTGGTGCAAATCGTTGGGTTCCGGCACCTCCTCCACCCCGACCGTCGGCAATACGATAAGTTCCCGCGCTGTGCCAAGCCATTCGAATAAAGAAAGGGCCATAATGTCCGTAATCGGCTGGCCACCATTCCTGGGAATCGGTCATCAGGGCAAAAAGGTCTTGCTTCAAAGCCTTCAAATCAAGACTCTTGAAAGCCTCGGCATAATCAAAATCTTCTCCCATCGGGTTGGACAGCGAAGAATGTTGGCGAAGTACGCTTAATTTCAACTGGTTGGGCCACCAATCAGCGTTTCTTGTACCCGATCCGGCACTTTGCTTTGAACCTGCTCCCGAAAAGGGACATTTGCTCTCGCCGTTGCCTGCCGCCGAGGGGTTCTTGTTTTCGTTATTCTCCATAATGCATGATAGTTATTAATTTTAAAAATTTTCATTGCTAATTTACCAATAATTTTCCTTATCCAGTCATTTTCAAATAGATAAAAACTATGGTTCCCGTTAAAAATTGCAATGTAAATTACTGATCGAGTAAGAATTAATTAAAAGATTGCTGAACAACAGGATAGCGTGGAGTGGAAAGTAAATAAAAAAGTCTTTTTTATTATTCGTAATAATTTACTTGTATTTTTTAAAGAAATATAAAACAGAATAATCCTTCGTTTACACACCCATTTTTGGGGAGATTTGCGAAGGTTCGCATCGCTTATAAACGAGTTGGCAATAAGATTAAAAATCAAAAAAAGTATTTTATGGCTACTCGCCGTTTTTTGATTAATGCTCATTCAAAAATCAAGTTATTCTTTTTCAATTTATTGAATTATTTTCAGGAATCTTGAATAGAACAAAAAGGTCAATTTACTTTAGATGGATTTATAACTATTCCTATATTCCAAAGGTGTCAATTTGATGAAACGAATGAACAATCGGTGAAACAAACTGATGCTGTTGAAACCGCATTGATAGCCAATTTCCGAAACCGTATGGTCTTTTTCGATCAATAATTGGCAAGCCAAAGCAATCCGAAATTCATTCAAAAAAGTAACAAATGTCTTGTTGTGCACTTTTTTGAAATAGCGGCAAAACGACACTTCGGTAAGTCCAACCAAACTGGCAACCTCCGAAAGTTGTATTTTGGATTGAACATTGTTTTTTACATACCCCTGGATAATGCTTATTCTATCGCTGTCTTCAGTGGTAATATTGGTTTTGAAACTCGACGACGACAAAAGCATAAATTCTTTTTTACTGGAAAGTTCGTTCAACAATTCCACAAAACGCATTAGTTTTTCGAATGGCGGAAAATCGACCAAATCCATAAGCATTTCTTCCATTTTAACGGCTGCATTGACTGGAAACTTGATGCCTCTGGCGGACAATTCGAGCATTTTTTTAATGTTGTAAAATTCTGGTTTTTGCATCCAATCCTTGCCCAGCAAATCTTCGTTCCATTGGATAATGACGGCTTCCACTTTTGAAGTTTGTACTCCAACTGTTTTCCA
Source organism: Flavobacterium limnophilum (assembly GCF_027111315.2). GTDB lineage: Bacteria > Bacteroidota > Bacteroidia > Flavobacteriales > Flavobacteriaceae > Flavobacterium > Flavobacterium limnophilum. The sequence goes on from NZ_CP114289.2 coordinate 2,220,679, forward strand.
GGAATGGGGCAAATTGGTTCCAACCAGCACAAAATCGCCTTTGCTGAAATTATGGATACTGTCGCCAACATAGCGCATTCCGCTGCTGCTGACAATGTAAGTCAGTTCATATTGTGGATGAAAATGCCAGGAAGCCGGAAATTCAATGTCCTGAAAAAACGAAACCCGCAACGAATGTTCGTTACTGTCCATTACATTTCTGTATTCTGCTTTCATTGAAAACTACTCAATTATTGTTGTAAAATAAATTCATCAAAACAAAAATAGACTTTTTTAAACATCAAAAAGACATTATCTTCTTTTGGATGCTAAAATAATGCACAATTTAGATAATTGAGTTAATAGCGATAATTCTAAATACCCTTAATTTTACCTAAATTTATTTACGAAAAGAAATACTAGTTATATGAACAATAAAGAATTACAAATACAGGAAATCGAACTATTCAAATTAGTCAGTGTTTTAAAGAAACCCATATCCGATGCCACGCACACGCTCAGCGAAATTTCGTTTGTGGTCTTGCGCTTGAAACTCCGCAACGGAATTGTGGGAGAATCCTATTTACTATCTTTCCAATATTCGCCGGAAGCCATCAAAGGCGCCTTGAAAGATTGCATGGATGCCGTGATCGGACATTCGGTAAACGAAACGGGATTGGTGTTTGACAAACTGAACCATTTACACGAATATTTTGGACAAAATGGATTGTTGCGTTGGGTTCAAGGCGCCATCAACATTGCAATGTGGGACGCTTGGGGCAAAGCTTTGCAACAACCGCTTTGGAAATTATGGGGAACCCACAAAGAAAAAGTTTCCTTGTACGGTTCCGGAGGCTGGATTTCCTATTCCATCGACGAATTGATTGAAGAAGTGACCAATTACGTGGATCGCGGATTTAAGGCCGTGAAAATAAAAGTGGGTAGCCCGAATTGGAAAACCGACGTGGAGCGTTTAAAAAAAGTGAGAGCAGCCGTTGGTGACAATGTCAACATCATGATTGATGCGAATCAGGGTATGAAATTGCCAGAAGCCATCCAATTGGCGAAAGCCGCCAACGACTTGAATATTTATTGGTTTGAAGAACCTTTGCACCACGAAAATTTTGATGGCTATCAAACTTTGAAAAATCAAACAGGAATATCTTTGGCCATGGGCGAAAGGGAATTCAACACCCAACCGCTTATCGAATTAATCAAACGCAAGGCAATTGATATTTGGCAACCCGATATTTTGAGAATAGGCGGTGTCGAAGCTTGGAGAGAAAGCGCGTCCATTGCGGCAGGATTTCACATTCCGGTATTACCACATTATTACAAAGATTATGATGTGCCGTTGTTGTGTACCATTCCAAATGGAGTTGGTGCAGAATCTTTTGATTGGATTGATGATTATATCGATAATCCAATGTTGGTAAAAGACGGTTTTGCCTATCCACACCAACAACCGGGATGGGGATTTAATTTTATTGACGATTACTTGAAAAAAATATAATTTATGGGTTTAGAAGCTTTTTCACTCGAAGGAAAAACAGCACTGATTACGGGTGGCGGAACTGGAATAGGTTTGGGAATTGCCCAAGAATTTGTCAATGCCAAAGCCAAAGTAATCATCACAGGACGTAGAGAAGATGTCCTGAAAAATGCCTGCGAAACATTAGGCGAAAATGCCCATTATATCGTAAGCGATTTGAGTATTCTTGATGACATTCCAACATTGGTAACAGAAATAGAATCCAAATTTGGTTCGATTGACATTTTGGTCAACAATGCCGGAATCCATTTGAAAAAATGGGCGCAAGAAACCACCGACGAGGAATTCCTGAAAATCATTCAAACCAATTTGTTGAGTGTTTTTGCCTTGACACGTGAAGTGGCCAAAGGAATGTTGGAAAGAAAAAGTGGTTCCATTATCCTAATTAGTTCGATGGCGGGATTGTTCGGGATTGACCGAGTTTCGGCTTACGGAACTTCTAAAACTGCATTGATTGGCTTGATGAACAACTTGGTTACCGAATATTCTCGTGACAATGTGAGAATCAATTGCATCGCTCCGGGCTGGATTACCTCGGACATGTTTTTGAATGCCATCAACCAAGACCAGGATCGCAAACAAAAAATCATCAATCGGATAGCCTTGCCCGACTTTGGAAAACCCGAAGATATTGGCAACGCAGCCGTTTATCTTAGTTCGCAAGCCGGAAGATATGTCACCGGCGTAGTACTGCCTGTTGATGGTGGTGCAACGGTTAATTTTTAATTGGCTTGGATTAGTTTTAGTTTTGAACAAAATAATTGGGTTCAACTTTTTAATTAAAGTTGAACCCTTTTTTATGCAAGAAACCCGTCGGGTGCAATAATTTGAAATAAAAATAGTGATCAGCTGCTATTAGGTAGATATTGTTACAAGTTTATTATATAGTAACTATATAATAACTGTATAGTAAGTATATAGTAACTGTATAGTAACTATTATATACACTATCCTTACCCCATACCTCGTTAAAAATAGAATTACACCCAACAGCTTATCTAAATAAACCAGTTTACAACAACTCAATAATATCAGAGAAAAACTTACAAATTAATTTTCATGATTATGCAAGCACGGTTAATTCTTAACTAAACATCTATGGTTTATTTATTTTTTTGTTAAAATAAATTAAATTCATTATTATTGCTTAATCGTTAAAGCATTTAACAAAAAAAGATGGGAAAAATTAAGAAAATTACAAAATGGTTACTAGGTATAATAATTGTACTTTATTTGTGTCTTTGTGGTTTTTACTATTTTTTTCAAGACAAATTACTTTTCAATACGTCTGCAAAACTCAAACCCGAACACGTATTCAAATTTTCGGAACCGTTTGAAGAACGATATATTTCCATGCCGGACAACAAGAAACTCAATGGTGTACTTTTCAAGGCCAAAGAATCGAAAGGACTCATTTTATGGTTTCCCGGAGGTCGAGGAATGATTGATAGTATTGGTGTAGATTCTCATTTTTATACTGATTTGAAATACGATCTTTTCATACTTAATTACCGTGGATTCGGAAAAAGCGAAGGGAAAATATCCAGCGAAAAACAATTCAACCAAGATATGCAATCCGTTTATGATTATTTCAAAAAAGAATATGCAGAGAACAAAATAATACTCCTTGGATATTCATTGGGAACTGGACCTGCGGCAGCATTGGCTTCGGCAAACAATCCTAAAGTGCTTGTTCTGCAAGCTCCATATTACAGTATAAAAGAGGAAGCGCGAAGAGGATTTCCTTATTTACCAATTGACTTGTTACAGCGATACGAATTTTCAACCTATTCTTCTCTACAAAAAACAAAATGCCCTGTCCTAATTTTTCACGGGGATGCTGATAAAAAAATTCCTGTGGCACAATCTTATGAATTGGAAAAAAAATTAAAACCTACGGATCAATTAATAGTCCTGAAAGACCAAGGTCATAATCGCTTTTTAGAAAATGCAACATATCTAAAAAAATTACAACAACTAATTAAATAACTATTTAATACAATATACCCTTGTTTTTTAAACAAATGCCCCCTGTCTATTCAGGACAGTACAGGATAGTTTTACTTAGTCATTTAATCAAATTTACAATCTTGATTTTGTTCTAATGTATAGAAAATTTCTTCATAAATATTAATCCAAATTATAATTAAATGTCTTGCAAAGCCTTATTATTTTCAATTTTAACCCTAGTATCAACCTCAACCATTTTTGCCCAGAACCCGGTAGTAAAAATCGATTTTGATCATGTTACTACTACCGCAGTAAGTGATCCCGATTACACCCCTTGGGCAGTTAACTCTGTAAACACAGACAACAAAACAATAAATGGAGTAAAATTTACAGTAACCAGAGTTGGAACCAAAGGTGATGTTTTGGGAACCAATTGGTATAAAACCGGAATATCTTCACCTCTTTACGCAAAATTGGTATGTGATGGACTCACCGTAAAAAACACAAATTCTACAACTGCCAACGAAGGTGGACAAATAGAACTCAAAATTAATGGTTTAACAACCGGAACACATACTTTAATGGTTTTCTTAAACGCTGTAGATAGCCCAACACTCACTTTTAGTCCTATTGATATTTCAGTGGATGGAAATTTAGTTTTAGACAATGTTATTCCAACTGTAAGAGCAGTAAATACAGCAGACGTAAAATCAGTATATCTGACCTTACAAGCTACGGCAGGAAAAGATGTGGTTATCCTTTTTGCGGCCGAAACATCCGGCTCGGAAACCAACAAAAATGTTATGCTGAACGGTCTTGAATTAAACACACCTAATATATATGAGCAAGCAACGAATCCTATTCCTGCTCACAACGATGAACACGTTGAATTAAATTCAGGAAGTACTCTATTGCAATGGACTTCCTCAGATTATGCTCTATCACACCACATATATTTTGGAACAAATTTAGCAACTGTACAATCCGCAACCACATTATCACCTGAATACAAAGGAAATCAAATCACTGCAAATACCTCATATCCAATAAATGGATTATACACCGGAGAAACATATTACTGGCGTATAGATGAAGTTTTGGCTAACAATGTTGTTGTAAAAGGCAACACTTGGCGTTTTCGCCCTGCCCAATTGGCTTTTCTCGGTGCGGAAGGCTATGGTCGTTTTGCTCGTGGCGGAAGAGGCGGAAAAGTGGTGGCTGTTACCAATTTGAATGATAGCGGACCAGGAAGCTTGCGTGAAGCCGTTACGAATGACATTGGTCCTCGAACCATTATTTTCAATACATCAGGAATCATTCAACTAAATTCTCGCTTGGTTTTGAGCCAACCTTATGTAACCATTGCGGGGCAAACTGCTCCTGGAAAAGGAATTTGTATTCGTACAGCGCCTTTTGGAATTACGGGAAATGATGCCATCGTTCAAAATGTAAGAGTGAGATTAGGTGGTGGCACTACTTTTGACGGAATGGGATTGACAGGTGCCAATAACAGTATCATTGATCACTGTTCTATCAGCTGGACAATAGATGAATCTTTTAGTTCTCGTTCCGGTAAAAACATAACATTGCAAAGAACATTAATTTCCGAAGCTTTAAATGCTGCTGGGCATGAAAATTACCCTGCAGGAACACAACACGGTTATGCGGCAACCATTGGTGGCGATGTCGGAAGTTTTCATCATAATTTACTAGCACACAACTACGGGCGCAATTGGAGTTTAGGTGGCGGATTAGACGCAAGTAACTATTTTGCCGGCAGAATGGACATTACCAATAATGTGGTTTATAATTGGGGATCCAGAACAACTGATGGAGGAACCAAAGAAGTCAACTTTGTGGGCAATTATTACAAACCCGGACCTGGTATGGAATTACAACGTTATGCTTTAACCATGGATCACGAAAACAACTTTGCGGGTATGCAAAGAGCCTATTTTAACGGTAATGTCATGCCGGGGTATTTTGATGAAACGAATCAAGAGCTAGGAAGAAGATCCAGGCTTTCAAATGGCATTACAATCAGTTATGAAACATTTGTAACCACGCCGTTTTTTCCTTCTTATGTCACCACACAATCGGCTGCAAACGCCTATAAAATTGTACTTTCTGATGTAGGTTGCACCCAACCCCAATTCGACGACCACGACATAAGGATGGTTAATGAAACTTTAACAGGAACCTATTCCGTAACTGGAAGTGTAACCGGCAAAAAAGGTTTTCCAGACAATGAAGCAGATGCTGGTGGTTATGAAAACTATCCCGTGATCAATAGAGATGCCAGTTGGGATTCTGACAATGATGGCTTACCAAACTGGTGGGAAACAATTAAAGGTTCTAATGTAAATTCTGGAAGCGGTGATTTCTCTGATTCCAATGCCGATACAAATTTAGATGGTTACACCAACCTCGACGATTATTTACAATGGATGTCTCTTCCCCATTATGAATCCCCAACAGGGAATAAAGTAACCGTAAATATTCAAAAACTTTCCAGAGGATTTACAAGCGGTGTTAATTACTCTGTGTCTAATGCAGTGAATGGAGATGCGGTTTTAGTTTCAGATGCAGTAGAATTTACACCTACAGCCAATGGCCTATGTTCTTTTGATTTTACCGTGACAGACAATACTGGAGGAACGATGACCCGCAAAGTGAATATCGTTAGCGGATACAGTTTGTTATCAACCGAAAACAACGACAAGATCAACACTGGATTTACTGTTTGGCCAGTTCCTAACGAAGGCTACTTTTATGTATCAATGGTAAATGACGGTACTACAGCCGAATTTAAAATCTATGACATTTTAGGGAAAGAAGTGAAAAAAGGTACGCTTAACGGAAATCATCAAGAAAACATCAACTTGCAATCAAAAGGTGTTTTTATCCTAAAAATCTATGAACCTGGCACTAAAAAAACATTGCATACACAAAAAATCATCGTGAAATAGTTTTTTTCTTGTTTTTGATACAAATGGCAGCTTTTTAAGCTGCCATTTTTTTTAATCGAAATTGCCATAAAGGCAAAAAATTCCAAAGAGAAACAAGTTAGAGATGCTATTCATGAATCATTCCAATGAATTTGTGACTTATGCCCAACAATAGAATCACACCATGGATTCCAAAAGAATACAAAAATGCAAAAACTGTAATTTTGGTCATCACTACTTTTATTTTGGTTGTCAAACGGATTTCTTACCGTCGCAAATTTGCATAATTAAACACAAACCAATCGTTGGAAATTTTTAGGATAATTTACATTTTATGAATCCTTTGGATACCATTAGAATTTAGCAATCACATCCAGCGGACCAAAACAAACATTATTTATATTTTAATTCAAAACAACCTGTATAAATTGTAGGTTTAATTTTAAATATATTTGATTTTATGCACTTAATCTATATTTTTATGCACTTTATCGAGTATTTATAAAGTATTTTTTATTATATTTGATACAAATAACTCTTAAATAATTAAAAAAACAGGACTGGCACAAAATCAAATTATTATTAAAATTCAAAATAATACGATAATGAATATCATTAAAAAAATTGTTCTGGCAGAAGATAATTCAGTCCTTTCATTGCTACTGAAATTTAGATTAGAAAAAGAAGGCTATAAATTACTTATAGCTGTAGATGGAAAACAAGCCATCGAATTAATAGAAGAACATAATCCTGAACTTATTTTGACAGATATTATGATGCCGTTTGTGAGTGGATTGGAAGTAATAAGCCACGTAAGAAACAAATTGAACACGCAAACTCCAATTATAGTTTTTTCATCAGCTGGACAAGAAGAAATTGTACTCAAAGCATTTGATCTAGGAGCTACCGATTTTATGAGCAAACCCTTTAGTCCTCACGAATTGGTAATCAGGGTCAAAAGATTATTGATTTAGTATTTTAGAAATTGAATTAAGCCCCCAAAGCCATGAACGATAACCTACAAATTCTAGAAGCTTTAAAATACTCTTCGCCATTAATCCAATTGACATGGGTTCTAAGTGGTATTTTTTCCGTTTTTATTCTAGCGCTGATAATTTTTCTTAAATGTTTAAGAAATCATTTAAGAGACAAGGAAAAGATAGAGGCCAAATATCAAGAGGATTATGAATCGCAACTTGTAACTTATTTGTACGCAGGGAATGACGATGAAGCCTTTAGTTCTGAACAACAACTAATTATCAATGAATTAAAAAAACATGTAACAGATCCTTTTAAAAGAAAGATTATTATTTCAACATTATTGAAATTAAGAAATGAGATATCCGGTGAAATGGGCGAATCTATTGATGCACTTTTTATTAAACTGGGACTTTTACGTTTCTCATTAGCCAAACTGAGAAATAAAAAATGGGATGTCATTGCAATCGGAATAAGGGAACTTACACAATTTAAAATAAAGGCTGTTCATAAAATAATAATGAACAACATCAACCATCCCTTGAAAGAGGTTCGCAAAGAAATGCAATTGTATTTGGTTCATTTGTATGCTTTTAAAGGACTTGAATTTTTGAATATTCTGGAAACCCCCTTGTCTGAATGGGATCAGATTCAATTATTGGAAGTCCTTCAACTTAACAATGAAACACAAATTGCAGACATTAAACCATGGTTAAAATCTTCCAATGATTCTGTTGTTATTTTTACTTTAAAACTGGCTAAAGTTTACAACCAATTTGAAGCAAAAGAGGAACTCATTGAATTGCTGAATCACAAGAATATAGAAGTAAGAACAAATACCATTTCTGCATTAAGCCATTTGAACGTGTTTGAAGCTAAAAACATATTGAAAGACAATTTTAATGAACGCAGTCATGAAGAAAAAATCGCTTTTCTTAAAATGATGGAAAATGTATACGAGAACAGCGACAAACCTTTTTTACTGGAACACATAAATCACAAAAATTTTGAAATTAAGTTATTGATAATGGAAATTTTGAAAAACATCAATTTTGAAGAATATGCATTATATGAGGCCAAATTTAGAAGACTAATAACTGCCTAAAACCAATAGACCATGAATACAAGTACTGTACAAATTATAATGTTAATCATTCATTATTTCTTTATTATTTTTTCTGTAATTGCAATTGTATCTTATGTAATATTAGCCATCATTTCAGTTATAGAAACAATTGAATACATGAAGAAAAACAGCTTTGTCAATTACAAGGAAATATTGTCTTCAACATTTTCTCCATCCATTTCTATTATTGCACCTGCCTACAATGAAAGTTTAAACATTGTCGAAAATGTGCGTTCCTTATTGTCGAGTCATTATGTGAATTACGATGTTATTATTGTAAATGATGGAAGCAAAGATGATAGCCTAAGCAAACTTATTAAAGCTTACGACCTAATTCAAATAAACCATAATATCAACGAGCAGATTAAAACCAAACCCTTAAGAAAAGGCATTTATAGATCTACAAATCCCGCATTTGATAAATTAACAGTCGTTGACAAAGAAAACGGAGGAAAAGCTGACGCTTTAAATATGGGATTGAATATAAGTAAAAACAAATATGTTGCTTGCATTGATGTAGATTGTTTACTGCTGGAAGATGCACTTCAAAAAATGATAAAACCATTTCTGGAAACAACAGACACTAAAGTAATCGCGGCTGGTGGAGTGATAAGAATTGCCAATTCATGTATTGTCAAAGACGGTAAATTACTTGATATAAACTTTCCTAAATCATGGCTGGAACAAGGACAAATTTTAGAATACCTAAGAGCCTTTTTGTTGGGAAGAATGGCATGGAGCAGACTAAATGGTTTGTTGGTAATTTCAGGTGCCTTTGGTTTATTTGACAAAAAAATAGCCATTAAAGTGGGGGGTTACGACACAAATACCGTAGGAGAGGATATGGAAATTATTGTTCGAATGAGACGGTATATGGAAGATGAAAAACAAAAATACAAAGTGGCTTACATACCAGATCCTCTATGCTGGACTGAAGCTCCAGACAATTATAAAACATTTATTTCCCAAAGAAACAGATGGACTCGTGGAACTATCGAAACGCTAAAAAAACACCGCAAAATAGGCTTCAATCCCAAATACAAAGCCTTGGGACTTATCAGTTATCCGTATTGGTTCTTTTTTGAAAGAATGGCTCCAATTATTGAAATTGCAGGTATAATTTATTTCGGAATCCTTATGGTTCTTAATGAAGTTAGATGGGATTATGTATTTGCTTTTCTTACTCTGGCCTATTTGTTTTCGGTTCTGTTTTCTGTAGTTGCCATTGTGTCGGAGGAACTTACTTTCCATCAATATAAAAAGAAGTCTATTGGCATTAAATTGATAATTATAGCTTTTCTGGAACCTTTTGTCAATCATCCAACTATTCTATATTCGGCAATCAAAGGGAATATAGATTACTATTTTTACAAAAAAATAGAATGGGGAACCATGACAAGAAAGGGAATGACCAAAGCTTAAATTTTTAAAAGTATAATTCAAAAAAATGAACATCATAAAAGTTAAAAATATTTTAAACAATGGGTATTTCAATAATAGTTATGCCTATGTCTATTTAACTATTTCTGCAATTATTACATTTTGGTTATTAAGCTTATTCGAAATTTACGCCACACTATCCAATGGTTCCGAAAACCAAAATATTGGGACTACAATAGTTTATAAATTATTGAATGACTTTTGGGCCGGAATCGTCATAGGATTGCTGTTTATTCCATTTTATTATGCGTTACTTTACATAAAAAGGCCTCTTGAAACAGTACTGGTTAAAGTGTTGTTTGCTTTAGTAATCATCATGCAGTTTGCTTTGGTAAAATACAGTCTTACCACACACATTAATCTTGGAGCAGATTTATTGGGCTATTCAATGGATGACATGTATACAACGGTCACGGCTTCTGAATCTTTGTCACTGCTCTATTTTCTGCCTTTCATAATAATGCCTTTGCTTTATTTGGGCATAAATTACCTTTTGAACAAATTCACAAATGGTCGACAAATTTTTGCCTCTTCATTTATTTTCATAATTATTCTGGGGAGTTTAAAACTGGTCACTCCTGATTCATCGGCTGCTGTTTTTCAAAACAAACTTCATTTTCTGGCCAAAGACATTATTAATTTTCAAAATGAAAAAAGTGAATTGGACGTTTCGAATTTAGTCTATAAAAAAGAATATCCTTTACTAAAACCATTCAAAGAAACAAAAGATGTCTTGGCTCCGTTTTTTAATGTTCAAAACGAAAAACCCAATATTGTAATCATTATGGCCGAAGGTTTGGGCAGTGATTTCATAGGAAACAATTCGTATGGAGGTTTTACGCCTTTCCTTGATTCCTTGACTTCAAAATCGCTCTATTGGGAAAACTTCGTCAGCAATACCGGAAGAACTTTTGGCGTGGCCTCATCACTTTTGGCATCTCTCCCTTATGGAGAAAAGGGTTTCTTGGAACTAGGTTCCTTGCCTTCGCATATTTCGCTGTTGAGCGTTTTAAAAGCAAATGATTACACGACTTCCTATTATTGTGGGGATGATTCCAGTTTTGACCGGAAAATAAATTTCCTGGAATACAATGAAATCGATCACGTAACCGATGTGAAAAAGTTTGGACCAGGTTATGTCAAAACCAAAGAAAATGCTGGAGGTTTTTCTTGGGGCTACCCTGATGCCGAAATATTCAAAAAAACATTGTCTGATCTGGATAGCAAAAAAATGCCGCGATTGGATGTAATCATGACCCTTTCCAATCACGAACCTTTCGATTTTCCTTCAAAAGAAGTTTATTTGAAGAAAGTGGACAACATTATGAATACCAACAGACGTTTGGATGGCATAAAAGAGGCAGTAGGAACCTATAAAGATATTTTTGCAGCACTCCTTTACACGGACACCTCCATCAAAAACTTTATGGAAGCGTATTCCAAAAGACCGGAATACAAAAACACCATTTTCATCATTACGGGTGACCACCGATTGATTCCGATACCGCAAAAAGATGAATTATGTCGTTTTCACGTGCCGTTAATTATTTATAGCCCGATGCTGAAAAAAGCAGAAAAATTCAAATCTGTCTCTTCTCATTGGGACGTTACTCCTAGCCTGCTTGCTTTTTTAATGAATAATTACCAGTTCAACAAGCTGGCAAAAACAGCTTGGATGGGTGACGGATTGGACACCGCCAAAGAATTCAGGAACATTCACAAAATCCCTTTGATGAGATATAAAGGAAGCATTAATGATTATATTTATAAAGATTATATGTATTCCGGCGGAGAACTCTATAAAATAAATGAAAATTTTGAAACCAATAAAATTTATGACGAAACCATGGTCAAAACCATTGCGGACTCCTTGTTCAGTTTCAAAAAATTAAATGCTTATTTAACCCAGAAAAACAAAATTTTCCCGGCTTCTTTAAACATCTATTCACAACCGGCAGTCCAATTTTCCAAAGCCGAATTAGCAACAATAAAAGAACTGACAAAGGGATTGACTTTTGATCAGACTTTTCTTGCTGCCAGAGATTTGGCATTCAAAAAAGATTACAAAAAATCGAGATTGTTGTGTGATTATATCTTGAATGATGTGCCTAATTATTCCGAAGTCCGAACTTTAAAAGGAAGAATGTTGGCTTGGGAAGGCAATTACAGAAAAGCGGAATCTGAATTATTGGATGCAATCAAAAGAACCCCTTTTGAAACCGATGCTTATTTGGCACTAATGGACGTGTATAAATGGTCAAACCAGAATGCAAAAGCAATTGAAATTGGCAAGAAAGCAATAGATTCTGGAATAAAGAACCCTGAAATAAAATCCAAATTGGCTCAGGCGTACAAAAATAAGCAAAAAGTCTAAACTGTAAAATATTAAGGATAGAGACAAGCTTGTACAACAATTGAAGCTGGGAATAAAAACACTTAACTTTCAAAAACATGATTTCAAAAATAGCTGCTAAACTGACTTTAATATTGCTGTTTTTATTTGCCTTTCAAATGTTTGGGCAGGACAAAAAATTCAGTGGAGACCCGGACACCGCCTTCAAGACAGCCCGTGAATTGGCATTCAACAAGCAACGGAAACAAGCGCAGGATACTTTAGTTTTGATTTTGACAAAATATCCCGATTATCACGACATCCGCGAATTTTTGGCAACAACCTATTCTTGGGACGAAGACTATAAAAAAGCCAGAAAAGAATTTACCTATATTTTAGACAAAGATTCCAAAAGAAAAACCACTTGGCTAGCGGCCATCAAGAATGAATTATGGGCAAATATGCCGTTTATCGCTTTGGAAATGTCAAATGACGCCTTGAAAATTTTCCCGAATGATCCAGATATATTGTATTTGAAGGCCAGTGCCTATGAAAAAACAAAAAATCCTCTGGAAGCGCTGAGTACGATTCAATTGGTGCTAAATCAAAATCCGGAAAATCAAGAGGCAAAAGATTACAAAATTAATTTAAACAAAACCCTCAGTCAAAACACCATTGGAATTAATTCATCGGTAGACATTTATTCGGCAACATTTAATCCAATGCAATACTACACATTCCGATATGGACGACAAACAAAATACGGAAGCATCATTGCAAAAGTGAATATAAACAGGAGATTTGATGAAAATGGCGCCCAATATGAAGTGGATTTATACCCCAAAATCACCAAGGGACTTTATGCCTATGTCAATTTCGGCTTGGCCAATTCTTTTCTGTTTCCAGATATGAGATATGGTGCAGAGTTATACAAATCATTACCTAAAAGCTTTGAAGTTTCACTCGGTTTCCGAACGTTAAAGTATGCCACATCCACCACAAACATCTTCACGGGTTCCGTGGGTTGGTATAATGGAAACAACTATTGGTCTTTTCGTCCATACCTGACTCCAGGCGACACCGGAACCAGTAAATCGGGTAATCTGATTTTCAGAAGATACCGAAGCGATGCCGATAATTATTTGGAACTTTCTGCAGGAATGGGCTATTCTCCCGAGAACAACCAGAATAATATTAGCGGAAATTTGGCTCCAATTGTCGATTTGAAATCGCAAAAAATCAATACTGGTTATTATTTTTCTTCACCCAACAAGCGAAATAATTGGGGAACACAATTTGGAGTTACCCACCAAGAAAAGAGTTTTGACCAAGGTAATTATTTTTGGATTTACACACTTGCCTTAAGTTGGGAATTGAAATTCAAATAATGCAACCGTTAGCCATTTATCTACTTAAAATGAAGACATTAACCAGAGCATTCGCTTTTAAAAAAGAAAAATAAAGTTAGCCACTAATTACGCCAATTGCCACTAATTTTTATCAAACTTGAAATTGAATTGCACGAATTTTATCTATTTTTAAGAATTCGTGTAATTAAAAATACATTTAAATTTGTGTTTATTAGTGCAATTCGTGTCTAAAATTTTAAGAGTGAATGCCTTGTCTTTAAAAGGCAAATAGGAGTATCCTTAAAAATAACGTACCTTTGCACAAAATTTACGTTTTATGACCACTTTCGAACAATTCAATCTCCCTAAATCTGTACAAAAAGCAATCGATGATTTAGGATTTACCACCCCTACTCCCATTCAGGAAAAAACTTTTTCCGTGATAATGTCGGGACGTGATATGATGGGAATTGCACAAACAGGAACGGGTAAAACTTTCGCCTATTTATTGCCTTTATTAAAATTATATAAATTCACACCAGGTCATACTCCTAAAATAGTAATTCTGGTTCCAACGCGTGAATTAGTAGTTCAAGTTGTGGAAGAAGTTGAAAAATTAACCAAATATATGTCGGTTCGTACCGTTGGCATTTTTGGAGGAGTAAACATCAATACTCAAAAAACAGTCGTTTATACGGGTTGTGACATTCTAGTAGGAACTCCGGGACGTGTCATGGATTTAACATTAGACAATGTCATCCGATTTGAAGAAATGCAAAAATTAGTCATCGATGAGTTTGACGAAATGCTAAATTTAGGTTTCCGTACCCAATTGACCGCTATTTTGGCGATGATGCCTAAAAAACGCCAAAACATTCTATTTTCAGCCACGATGACGGATGAAGTAGATAAAGTTTTGAATGACTATTTCGATTATCCTGAAGAGGTTACGCTTTCTGCCTCGGGAACTCCATTGGAAAATATTACTCAAGTTACTTATAGTGTTCCCAACTTTAACACCAAAATCAATTTACTGAAGCACTTGTTGCAAACCAACGAAGATATGAGTCGTGTTTTGGTTTTTGTGAACAACAAGAAGATTTCGGATATGGTTCATACTCGAATAGAGGAAGATTTTGAAGGTCAATTTGGGGTTATCCACTCCAATAAATCCCAGAATTATCGTTTGAGCACGATGGCAGAATTCCAAGAAGGAAATCTTCGTGGACTAATCACTACTGATATTATGGCGAGGGGTTTGGATATTTCGAATATTACCCACGTTATCAACTTTGAAATGCCCGAGCTTCCTGAATTGTATATGCACCGTATCGGTAGAACTGGTCGTGCCGATGCCACAGGAACAGCCATCAGTTTGATTACGCCTCGTGAAGAAGAATCAAAATTTGCCATTGAATTATTGATGGATATGGAATTGCCTGTTGAGACTTTTCCTGAAACCGTTGAAATATCCTTGAAACTAATCGAACCTGAAAAAGACCGTCAGCCGATGAAGTTCATGATGAAAAAGGTAAAACTGGAAGGCGATGGCGCATTCCACGAGAAAAGTAAAAAGAACAAGAAAGTCAATCTCGGTGGGCCTGGTGTAACCAAGAAAAAAACACACGGCTCCGTCAATAGAAATATGCTGAAAAACCAAGCCAAAAAGCGCAAGGACAAGAAATAAAAAATAACTATTTGTCACGCTGGAAGCGTCTCAACTCAAATGAGCAACTTAATCTAGACGCTTCCAGCGTGACAAATAGCAAGAATAAATATAGCCAAACAAAAGACTACGAAATAAATATAATTGGATAACTATTTCTTTACTGCTTCGTAAACACCAAACAAACTGGTGAACACAATTCTATCTTTTTTCCGGTATTGCTAAGTATTCCTGTCTTTTTGTCTCTTTTGAAAATCACGATATCATTGGTATATTGATGCCCCACCAAAAGAAAATTTCCCGTTGGATCAATATTGAAATTTCGAGGTCCTTTTCCTAAAGTGCTCGTTCTTTGCACCAATTCCAATTTTCCGTTTTTCAAAATTTTAAAAACCGAAATATCATTGGCAGTTCCTCGATTGGTAGCATACAAAAACTTCCCGTCAGGCGAAATATGGATATCGGCTGCTCCAATATCTCCTTTAAAATCTGGCGCAACAACTGTAGTTTCGCTTACTTTTTTCAACATTCCCTCGGCATAACTAAACGAAGTTATGGTTCCGTCCAATTCTTGCAAAACGTACACATATTTACCGTCTTTACTGAAGATTAAATGTCTCGGACCACTTCCAGGTTTAACATCAATACTGCTTTTGAGCGTTAAAACTTCTGTCGCGGAATTTGGATTATTTTGGTACAAATACACTTTGTCGGTTCCTAAATCATTGGCCAAAACATATTTTTTGTCTGGCGAAAAATATACCATATGGGCGTGTGGTGCTTCTTGTCGACTGGCATTGATGCTTTTTCCGGTGTGTTGCACAACTTGTTTAACTACACCAATACTTCCATCACTATTTTTACCCAAAACCGAGATACTACCACTGGAATAATTGGCCGTAATCACGTTTTTTTCATCATTGATTATGTAACAAGGATTCAATCCGTTTGGATTTTGATAATTAATAAAATCCAATTTTCCACTTTTTGAATTAAATCCAAAAGCACTAACTGAACTTTTTTTATCGTTTTCGCTTACCGAATAGACAAATTTATTGTCGTTGGAAACCGTTAAATAACTAGGATTGATAATTTTTTCGGTATTACTTTTAAGACTGAAATCTCCCGTATTCGAATCGAATTCATACACATAAATCCCTTTACTTTCGCAACTTTTGGTGTAAGTTCCAACAATCAAATTGAGTTTGTTTTCCTGGGCTTGTAATGTTGTCAAAGCTAAAATGGAAAGAAGAATGGTAACTGTATTTTTCATATTATGTCTATTGAATTTGTTATTGAAATTGCAATTGATATTGCTACTGTTTTTTATCTTCCAAAAGTGTCTTTGAAGAAATACTTGTAACTACTTTTTTACCCGTCTTGGCTTCCAATTCTTTCAAAGCAACTTTGGCTACATTTCCGCCTTGTTGCGCCACTTTTTGACTTTCCGCAAAATTCTTTGGATCAACCGCCTGCGAAATATCTTTGGTTGAAGCTTCGGCAAGCATATTCAAAATCAACTCCGTATTACTCATATTATCCCGAAGATTTTCTTTTTTCAAACCCTTCAAAATTTTGTATTCTTTGGTTGTTTTATCAGACCAAGCTTTTGTAATTATATCGGTTAATATGGCAAATTGTGTACCTTCTTTCAATCCTCTACTTTTCCATTCGTCAGTAAGTTCTTTTCTAATTTCAATGCTTTTCAAACGCTGATTAATCCAGTTTTCAGAATAACCCAATTGCAAATAATGTTGCAAAGCCCTGTCAATTCCTATTTCGGGATCCTGCATTTCGTCTAATCTTTCGCTACCTACTTGAGCCAACCAAAGCTTAAAAGGTTCTGCTTTTGGCGATGGAATGGATTGGATTAAGCGAAATAAATGAGTCGTGTTTAAACAATCCGTAGCATATTTTTTCCCATCAGCTGCAACAAATTTCAGTTGTACGATATTATCGTACAACTGACTTCCTTCCTTGGTTAGTTTCTTTTTTAAATCAGTCCAATATCTTTTTGGAATAGAACTACCTGTTAAAACTTCTATTACATCTACAACCGAAAAATACCATTGCTCCTCTTTTTCATCCCAATAGGAACGCATTCTTTTATCTTCAAATAATTTTATGTCGCTCATAATTATTTTGCGTTTAAAGTTTATTACTTTTCTCTTTCCTCAACAAACAAAGACGATGCGTAAGCGGTAAATGTTCCAAAAAGCCCAACTCCAGCGGTCATCAATACAACGGCAATAATTCTACCTTCTGTTGTTACTGGAAATTTATCTCCATAACCAACCGTTGTTATTGTAACATAAGCCCACCACAAAGCATCTTCAGCCGTTTTTATATTTCCTTCTTTTGTATTTTCAACCTGTAAAATAGCTATCGATGAAAATATTATCAGCATTACTGCAAAAATGGAAACAGTTGTAAATGTTCCTTTTGCCTTATTCTTGAAAATGTGATGCAAAAGCATTCTCGAAGAACGGAAAGCTCTAACAATTCTGAACAACCTAATCAATCTTAACAATCTTCCTGCTCTAAAATAATTTATCATTGGAATACTTGAAATTAAATCAATCCAACCCCATCGCATAAATTTCAATTTGTTCTCAGCCTTATAAAAACGAACAGTAAAATCTACAAAAATAGGAGGCAAATGACATTGTCAATGAATTTTAAAAGTTTGGAAGTTTCTGGCGGTAAAACAAAAATTGTTTCTAATAATAATGCTCCTAACACATAAATCGTTAGAACCATTATTATAATATTAAAGTACCCCAATTTATCTTCCTTTACTGTTGTATCCATTGATTTTATAAAATTTATTCCTCAAATATAATCTAAATTCCTGCAAAATCTGAAATCCAATTTCTTAAATATAAAATCAAAATACTATCTTTGAAAAATGCAATTCAAACATCCAGAAATCCTCTATTTCCTTTTCTTGTTGGTTATACCAATTCTGGTTCATTTGTTTCAATTGCGCCGTTTCAAAAAGGAATATTTCACGAATGTCCGTTTCCTGAAAGAGCTTTCCATTCAAACCCGAAAGAGTTCCAAAATCAAGAAATGGCTGCTTTTAGCCACTCGTTTGTTATTGTTAACTTGCATTATCATTGCTTTTGCCCAGCCTTTTTTCAAAGCCAAAGACAGCAAAAACAATTCCAACGAAATGTATATCGTTTTGGATAATTCTTTTTCGATGCAAGCCAAAGGTCAAAAAGGTGAACTACTGAAAAGAGCC
This sequence comes from Flavobacterium limnophilum, assembly GCF_027111315.2. Classification (GTDB taxonomy): domain Bacteria; phylum Bacteroidota; class Bacteroidia; order Flavobacteriales; family Flavobacteriaceae; genus Flavobacterium; species Flavobacterium limnophilum. Next base: position 2,239,246 of record NZ_CP114289.2, read on the forward strand.
GTTCAGGAATTGCTGGAAAACACACCCGAAAATCAAACTTTTTCCCTGATTACTAATTCCGAAACGTTTTGGAACACCGATATCAAATCCATTCGAACGGAATTACAAAACCTAAAATACAGTGCGTTGCCGTTTCAGTTGGAAAGTGCAATGGCAAAAATAAAATCCAGAAAATCAGCTTTTAACAAAGATATTGTCGTGATTACTGACGCTGTTGGATTGGAATCCAAACAAGTAAAAAGCATTGACAAAGATTTCAATACGTATTTTATTATCCCGGAAACGGAACACGAAAACAACACTTCGATTGACAGCGTTTTTATTCATCAAACTCTGGACGATTTCTATGAAATTGGTTTAAAATTATCTGCTTTTGGCGAAAAAGACAAGCAAATTCCTGTCGCTCTATACAATCAAAATAAACTGATTGCAAAGACTCTGACGAAATTTGAAACCAAAGACAAAACCATCTATTTTACTATTCCGAAAAAGGATTTCCACGGTTATGCTTCTATAATTGACAATGGATTGGAATACGATAACAATTTGTATTTCAGCATTTCGAAACCTAAAAAAAACAATGTAATCAGCATTGGAACGCCTGAAAAATCGAACTTTTTGTCACGAATTTATACCAATGACGAATTCAATTTCAACAATTTTTCGATTGAAACCTTGGATTACAATGCGCTCGAAAAGCAAAATACGATTGTTTTAAATGAATTGGATGAAATTCCGCAAGCCTTGCAAACCACTTTGAAATCATTCGTGGAAAAAGGCGGAAATCTTGTTCTTATTCCATCAGCAAAAACTTCTACGACAAACCTCAATCCGTTTTTGAAAATCTTTGGAAACATCCAATTCAAATCTTTGGAAAACAAGGAAAAATTAATCACTAAAATAAACTTCAATCATCCTTTGTTTAGTGGTGTTTTCGAGAATAAAATCAATAATTTTCAATATCCAAAAACGAAAACTTTTTTTAGAATTACTGGCTCTAATCCAGCGGTATTGTATTATGAAGATCAGACTACGTTTTTGACTTCCATTAGCAATCCAATTTCTTCTGTTTATGTTTTTGCTGCGCCAATTAATCAGGAAAATTCCAATTTTCAACAATCGCCTTTGATTGTTCCTGTTTTTTACAAAATGGGGATTCATAATCAAAATAATGGCGTGAATGCCTTGACAATCGGCAATAACAATCCATTTTTGGTTGATGCCACTTTGTCAAAAGACGAAATTTTGAAAGTTCAAAACGATGCTGAAACCTTTATTCCTGTACAACAAATGCTGAACGATAAAGTAAAGTTGACATTCAACGATTATCCAGAACTAGCAGGAAATTTTGGAATTTACAACCAAAAAGAACGTTTACAAAACATCAGTTTTAACTACAATAGAACCGAAAGTGATTTGGCTCAAGCCAATGAAAATGTCCTTTCTGACTACAAAACCATCGATTCTATTGAAACTGTTTTCGATACCTTACAAACCGACCGAACCGACAGTCAAATTTGGAAATGGTTTGTTATATTTGCATTGCTTTTTCTGGTAACCGAAATGGCAATTATACGATTTGTGAAGTAAAAAATTAGACACAGATTTCACGAATTTTCACGAATTTATTTAAAATAATTTGTGGAAATTTGTGCAATTCGTGGCGAAAAGAAATATTCAATAATTAGAAAGTACTATGAATACAATCATCCGGGAAGCCAAAATTATCGATTCCGAAAGTCCTTTTCACAACCAAACCGTTGATATTTTAATTGTTGATGGTGTCATCAAAAAAATAGGAACTTCGCTTCCCAATCCAGAAAATGCCGAGGAAGTAAAACTCGACAATTTGCATCTTTCACAAGGTTGGTTTGACAGCAGTGTTTCGCTTGGAGAACCTGGTTTTGAAGACCGGGAAACGATTGCAAACGGCTTGAATGTTGCTGCAAAAAGTGGCTTCACGGCCATTGCTTTGCAACCCAACTCCTACCCGATTATCGACAATCAATCGCAAATAAATTTTGTAAAAAGCAAAGCCAATGGTTTTGCCACCGAACTTTTCCCAATTGGCGCTTTGACCAAGGGAAGCGAAGGAAAAGATATGGCGGAATTATTCGATATGAAAAATGCGGGAGCTGTTGCTTTTGGAGATTACAACAAAAGTTTAGACAACGCCAATTTGCTGAAAATTGCCCTGCAATACGTTCAGGATTTTGATGGATTGGTCATTGCTTTCGCCCAAGATTCGAATATAAAAGGAAACGGAGTTGCCAATGAAGGCATTGTTTCAACAAGATTGGGATTGAAAGGAATACCAGATTTGGCTGAAGAATTGCAAATTGCCAGAAATTTGTTTCTATTGGAATATACTGGTGGAAAGTTACATATTCCAACCATTTCAACTGCAAAATCAGTAGCGTTAATCAAGGAAGCCAAAGCCAAAGGATTGAAAGTAACTTGCAGCGTTTCTGTGCATCATTTGGTTTTAACCGATGAAAAACTGGAAAATTTTGATACAAGATGCAAAGTTTCGCCACCATTGCGAACAGAAACCGACAGACAAGCATTGCTTGCCGGAATTCTTGACAATACGATTGATATGATTACAACCGACCACAATCCAATTGACATCGAACACAAAAAAATGGAATTTGATTTGGCCAAAAACGGAACAATCAGTTTAGAAAGTGCTTTTGGTGCCTTGTCAACCGTTCTATCTTTAGAAAAAATAATCGAAAAATTGACTTCTGGAAAAAATACTTTTGGTATTGAATCACAAACCATTGCCGAAGGTCAAAAAGCCAACATCAGCTTATTCAATCCCGAAGGAAAAAGTGTTTTTACCAACGATAATATACTATCAAAATCTAAAAACTCCGCTTTTCTGGGAACTGAATTGAAAGGAAAAGTATATGGAATTTACAATCAGGGGAAATTAGTTTTGTAATCACCAAACCTCAAAGGCTTAAATCAAATAAAAATGGAAAATAACAACATCGATGAAGGAAAAAGCATTGCAATTGTGAGTTACATCACCATTATTGGTGCGATTGCAGCTATTTTTATGAACCAAGACAAGAAAAATAGTTTTGCTGCTTTTCATATTCGTCAGGCATTAGGAATATTTATTTCGTTTTTTTTAATCGGGTATTTCATAGGTTATTTTGATAGTTGGATGATATCTTCTGCTTTTTATGTTTTTTACTTCATACTCTGGATTTATGGATTTCTTGGAGCATTGCAAGGCCAGATGAAACTGATTCCGTTATTGGGAGAACAATTTCAAAAAATATTTAAAAATATCGAATAATATATGAATTTATCACTAGAATATCTCGTAAGAGAACCCAAAATAAAGTTGGACAAAAATCCACTTTTACTATTAATTCACGGTTACGGTAGCAACGAACAAGATTTATTTTCATTCGCCACCGAACTTCCTGACGAATATTATATTGTTTCGGTACGTGCTCCCTACGATATACAATACGGAAGCTACGCTTGGTACGCTATCAACTTTGATGCTGACCAAAACAAGTTTTCCGACAACGAGCAAGCCAAAACTTCGAGAGATTTAATTGCTCAATTTATTGATGAATTAGAAGCCAATTACCCGATTGATAATGAAAACGTGACTTTAATTGGTTTTAGCCAAGGAGCCATATTGAGTTATGCTGTGGCGCTTTCACATCCTGAAAAAGTGCAAAGAGTGGTGGCGATGAGCGGTTACGTCAACCCGGAAATTATAGAAGAAAATTACCTAAAAAATTCCTTTTCGAATCTTAAAATATTCACTTCCCACGGAACGGTTGACCAAGTAATCCCGGTGGAATGGGGACGAAAAGCAAAACCTTTTCTGGAGAATTTAGGCATCAATTCGACGTATAAAGAATATCCGATTGGTCACGGCGTTTCACCACAAAATTTTTATGATTTCAAGAATTGGATTTTGGCAAATACGTAAAATAACACGTAGAGACGGGTTTGAAACCCGTCTCTACTGCGCAGGAATCCGTTTATTTCTGGTACAACAAAGATTGAAATGTTTCGAAAGAAACCGTTTCGTCATCATTGACAAAATACTTTATCAATACCTCTCCCCAATATTCTCCGTCACTGAAATCGGCAATAATCCAACGGTGGTTCAAGACTTTCACTTTATTGATGATGAATTTATTGGCTCCAATTTGATCTTGTCCTGTGTATGGATTCCCTTTTGGATTGGCATTCAAATCCATTAATTTTTCGGTTACAAAAGGAATCAACTTTTCGACTTGAATTGTTTTTGTAGCATTGTCGGGATTGAAATAATTCTGTGCATTTTCATTTTTTTCCAAAGAAAAATAGTTGGCATCGACCAATTTGGCATTGGCTGCTTCTAAATCTTTCTTCAATTTTGCTTCTGTTTTAGTGCATTTGTTTTGTTGGAAAGCCAGTTCTTTGCTGAAATACATATACGTAAAAACATTAAAAAGCAGCACAAGAATAAAAAGATAAAGCAATAAAGATTTTTTCATTTTCAGGTAATATTAAATAGTAATTTCCAAGTTGTCATAAGCCAAATAAACGTTTTCCGGCAATTTTTGTTGCACTTCTTCATGAAAACCCATAAGATGGCTAATATGTGTGAGATAGGCTTTTTCGGGTTGAATCATTGCGATAAAATCCAAGGCTTCCTGCAGGTTGAAATGCGTGTCGTGGGGCGTTTCTCGTAGCGCATTTATAACCAATACTTTCAGGTTTTTCAATTTGGCAATTTCACTTTCTTCTACCGTTTTAACGTCGGTCAAATAAGCAAAATTATCTATTCGGTATCCAAAAACAGGAAGGTTACCGTGCATCACGTTTATGGGAATTGCCTTTTTATTTCCAATGGCAAAAGGATAATTATTGACTACTTCAATTGCTTTTACGGAAGGAGCGCCGGGATATCTATTTTCAGTTTTAAAAACGTAATCGAATCGCAATTTCAAATTATCAATTACGCGTTGATTGGCATAAATCGGGATTTCGCCCTGCTTGAAATTGAACGGACGGATGTCATCCAATCCAGCAGTATGATCCGAATGTTCGTGGGTGTATAAAATTCCATCCACTTTTTGACAATTCGAAGTCAACATCTGTTGTCTGAAATCGGGACCACAATCGACAACATACGAATGGTTTTCCCAATGAATCCAGACCGAAACCCGGAGTCTTTTGTCCTTTAAATCAGTACTTAAACAAACCGGATGATTACTGCCAATTATGGGGATTCCTTGCGAGGTTCCAGTTCCTAAAAAATATACTTTCATCTAGCACGATATTTGCTAATTATTTTTACAAAAATAGGATTAATTTCTCTTTCATAAGAAGCCTATTTAATTAACTTTGTAGAAATAATCCCTATACTTCTAATAATATGGATAAAAAGATAAAACTCAAGGGTGACAGAGTCATCGAACAAATCCCTTCCATCAAAGACAAAGCGCTTCGTATCAACTTGAACGAAAACATTTATGGGACTTTTGCCGAAATTGGAGCTGGACAAGAAACAGTGAGACATTTTTTTAGGGCTGGGGGTTCTTCTGGAACAATTGCAAAGGCAACATCTGCTTATGACAAGGACTTTAGCGACGTTATTTACGGTATCGAAGCCGATGGTCGTTATGTAACCGAAAGTCGTCTCAAAAAAATGCTTTCGCACGAGGTAAATCTTATCGAAAAACGGTTGAGCAGAGCCAAACATCCCAACAAAATGTTTTTCAGTTATGCCAATACCGTTGCCACCATTGACTTTGCCAAACAATTTAAAGGACACGGATGGGTTGGTATCCGATTTCAAATCGAACCAAACGAAGATTACAACGACATCATTCTGCACATTCGTTTCAAGGAAACCGATGTGCGATTGCAACAAGAAACATTGGGAATTCTTGGGGTGAATTTAATTTATAGTGCTTTTTACAAACACAACGATCCTAAAAAAATCCTGCGTTATTTATACGACCATTTAGACAAAGACCAGCTGGAAATAGACACCATCAATTTCTCTGGCCCTTGTTTTAAAGATGTCGATAATCGTTTAATGAGTTTGCAATTGGTAAAAAACGGAATGACCGATGCCGTGATATTTGACCCTCAAGCCAGAAACGTGCTGCCGGCAGCCATATTGTACAAAAAAAACATTCTTACCCTGAGAGGGAGTTTCCGTCCCGTGACCAAGGTAAACATGGACATGTACAAAGAGTCGCTTAAAATGTTTTTGAACGAAAACAAAGTGGATGCCGAAAACACCTTGGTAATCTTTGAAATCACCTTGTCCAACTTGCGTTCCGATGGGGAAATCGACGAAAGAGATTTTATGGATCGAGCCGAATTGCTTTGTTCATTGGGACAAACGGTAATGATTTCGAATTTTCAGGAATATTATAGAGTGGTCGAATATTTCTCCAAATACACCAAAGCCAGAATGGGATTGGCAATGGGTGTCAACAACTTGGTTGACATTTTTGACGAAAAATACTATCGCCACTTGAGTGGTGGTATCTTGGAAGCCTTTGGAAAATTATTCTACCGAGACATGAAAGTATATTTGTATCCAATGCTTGGCGAAAACGGTGAAATATTGAATTCTGAAACATTAAAAGTTCATCCCCGAATGAAGGAATTGTACAAATTTTTCAAATTCAACGGCAAAGTGGTCGATATCACCAACTTTGACCCCGAAAACTTGGAGGTTTTCTCCCGTGAAGTATTGAAAATGATTGGCCAAAACAAACCCGGTTGGGAAACAATGCTTCCTCCCGGAGTTGCCGAAATCATCAAGAAAAAATCACTTTTTGGATACAATCCAAATGCATTGTTGGAGACGAGTAATTAGTTAACCTATCCGATTTAGATACAAAAAGCCGAGGAAAAAATATTTTTTTTCGGCTTTTCAATTTTAAACGTCAGAAAAATCTTTAAATATTAAAAAGATATGTATCTTTGATTTAAAGTTTAAAAAAAAATAATTTAAGTTCAAATAACAAAAATGAAATTTCCAATTGTAATTCACCAAAAGCCAACTATATTAGAAATATTTTTTATTATAATCATACTTTCAATTACTTTTATTCCTTTCGTTTATGGGATAAATACTAAACACCCAATATTTTGTATTAGCCTCATTTTGGGTATAATCTGCTTTATACAATTTAATAAAATTAGAAAAGGCAAATTCACTCCTTTGAAAATGATACAAAAAACAATAGTAGTTAGTTTTTCTGAAAACAACATCGAAATTAACGAAAATAAAAATAGTACAATTTACAAATGGAGCGATTTACAAGAAATCGAAATTAATATATTTGCTTATAAAGGCAGGTTTTATGGAAGTGACAATAGAACTTATAATGGAATCGAAAATTCAATAAAATTTATCAAGAACGAACAAAAATTTAAATACCAATTTTACATCGAAAATATTAATCAATTTAAATTATTAAAAGAACAATTTAAAACAATAATTCTACCCCAATTAAAACAATTCCAAAATTTAAAAAAAATAAGTCGTTTACAGTCTCAATTAAATTTTGCCAGAGATAACAGAAACCTTAATCTTAATAACGATATTGATTATCTAGACGTTACGGATTATCAATAAAATCAATACAAAAGGAATTGCTTTGTGGCGTTTTTGATTTACTTCAAAATCTGCGCAGCGTGAGCTTTGGTTTTTACATCCGATATAACATCCTCAATAATTCCATTTTCGTCAATGACAAACGTGGTTCTGTGGATACCGTCATATTCTCTTCCCATAAACTTTTTGGGACCCCAAACTCCAAAGGCTTCTATTACCGATTTGTCTTCGTCTGCCAATAACGGAAACGGGAAATCATATTTTTCCTTGAACTTGGCTTGGGCTTTGGCGGCATCGGCACTGACTCCCAAAAGCGCATAATTATTGGCTTGAAAACGTTCAAAATTGTCTCTCAAGTCACAGGCTTCGGCGGTACAACCAGGAGTACTTGCTTTTGGGTAGAAAAAAACGACTAATTTTTTCCCTTTATAATCTTCAAGTTGATGTGGTTTTCCGTCTTGATCTACTCCAAAAAACGCTGGGGCTTGATCTCCTTTTTTTAGTGTTGTCATCTATTTTTAAATTGAATTTGATTTTTGCTATTGAAATTGAAATTCCTTTTCTTTACCATTCAAAATTAAACTAAAATGACCAAACAAGAACGTGTAACGTTTGTTATAAATACGTTAAAAGAATTGTATCCCGAGATTCCAATTCCCTTGAATCACAAAGATCCATATACATTATTGATAGCGGTTTTACTCTCGGCTCAATGCACGGATGTTCGCGTCAACCAGATTACACCACTGCTTTTTGCCAAAGCCGACAATCCGTATGATATGGTAAAAATGTCAATTGAGGAAATCAAGGAAATCATTCGTCCTTGTGGTTTGTCGCCAATGAAAGCGAAAGGAATTCACGGTTTGTCGCATATTTTGATTGATAAACACGGTGGCGAAGTGCCGCAAAGTTTTGAATATTTGGAAGAATTGCCAGCCGTGGGACATAAGACGGCTAGTGTCGTAATGTCACAAGCCTTTGGTGTTCCCGCTTTTCCGGTGGATACCCACATTCACCGATTAATGTATCGATGGAATTTATCCAATGGAAAAAATGTCGTGCAGACCGAAAAAGATGCAAAAAGGATTTTCCCTGAGGAAACCTGGAATGATTTGCATCTTCAAATGATTTGGTACGGTCGAGAATATTCGCCGGCAAGAGGTTGGGATTTAGAGAAAGATATTATCACCAAAACGGTTGGCAAAAAATCAGTTTTAGAAGAATACTACAAAAAAACGTCCCGATAATTTCGGGACGTTTTCTTAATTAGCTATAATTTCGAAACTTTTATCATTTACTTTTATCACGTTCAACGCTTTAGAGTAATTTAATAAAAAAGAAATAGTCTCTTTATTTGGTTTCATTGAATTAACAGCTACTGTTTTTTTAGAGTAAATTTTTGCCATATTGTAATAAAGTTTTTGTTTCTTATTACAACGGAAGAATTTACAATTTAGTATCAATTCGTTAAAATAATTTGATGTTTGTCAATCACTTTTCTCATATTCATCAAAGCGTAACGCATTCTACCTAAGGCAGTATTGATACTAACCCCCGTAATTTCGGAGATTTCCTTGAAGCTCATGTCTTGATACATTCGCATAACCAAAACTTCTTTTTGGTCTGCTGGAAGTTCCTCGATTAATTTTTTCAAATCCATTTCCACTTGGTCTCGAATAATTTTGTTTTCTATCGTAAGGGAATCGTCGGTCATAATCGAAAAAATGGAGAATTCCTCCGTTTCCCTGAACATTGGCATTTTTTTGTTTTTTCGAAAATGGTCGATGATCAAATTGTGCGCAATTCGCATCACCCAGGGCAAGAATTTGCCTTCTTCATTGTAAGATTGCGATTTTAAAGTTCTAATGACTTTAATGAATGTGTCTTGAAATATATCATTCGAAATATCCCTGTCAGAGATTTTGGAATATATAAAACCGAAAATTTTCGATTGATGTCTATTGATTAATACAGTCAAAGCATCTTCATTGCCATCAACGTATTTCTTTACCAATAAAGCGTCTGGAAGTTGAATATCAGCCATAGTTATACTTTTAGTTTTAATAAAAAATTGAATCAATTTCTCTAAAAAGTAATTCTATACGATAGGCTAAAGTTTTTTTGTAGTTATTTATTAGTCAAATTTAACAAATAATTATCCTAAATCACAAAGAAAACTATAAAATTTATCAAAACAGAAAATTTCGCAAAGGCTATACATACTTTTTCTTCTATAAACTCGTTTATATTGGCCAAAAATCAAAAAATTTCATTGATTTTAAAATTTTAAAACTCCTTGACCATAATAATTTGGGATTGCTTCGATGCCAATTCCCATTTCAAAATTGATTACTTTTGTGAAAATTCGATTTTCTCATGCAAATTGACCTTTCAACACTAGATCCAAAAAAGAATATAATCATCAAAGGAGCCCAAGTTCACAACCTCAAAAATGTGGATGTTGCGATTCCAAGAAACAAATTAGTGGTGATTACCGGACTTTCGGGTTCGGGAAAATCAAGTTTGGCTTTCGACACTTTGTATGCCGAAGGACAACGCCGTTATGTGGAAAGTTTATCTTCTTATGCGCGTCAATTTTTGGGAAGATTGGACAAACCAAAAGTGGAATACATCAAAGGAATTGCTCCAGCCATTGCCATCGAGCAAAAGGTAAATACCACCAATGCACGTTCCACCGTAGGAACTTCAACCGAGATTTACGATTACATCAAATTATTGTTTGCCAGAGTTGGCAGAACTTTTTCGCCCATTTCGGGTCAAGAAGTCAAAAAAAATACGGTTTCAGATGTTATTGCCGACGTTAAAAAAATTGGAATCGACAGCAAATGGTTGCTCCTCGCGCCTATTCATTTGGAAAACGGAAGAGCATTGGAAGATAAATTGAAAGCCTTGCTCAATCAAGGATTTTCAAGAATATTGGTTGATAATGAGACATTTCGTCTCGATGAAATCGATGGTCATACCTTAGACAATAAAGACATTTTACTTATCATTGATAGAATTGTTGTCAAAGACGAAGAAGAATTCTATAATCGCCTTGCCGATGCCGTACAAACGGCCTTTTATGAAGGAAAAGGAATTTGTCATTTGCAGGAATTAAACACGCACAAACGTTTTTCGTACAGCAATAATTTCGAATTGGACGGCATCAGTTTCTTGGAGCCAAACGTTCATTTGTTCAGTTTCAATAATCCGTATGGTGCTTGTCCGGTTTGCGAAGGTTATGGAAACATCATCGGGATTGACGAAGAATTGGTTATCCCGAATACTTCATTATCCATTTTTGAAAATGCCATTTATCCTTGGCGTGGCGAAAGTATGGGCTGGTTTCGAGACGAATTGGTAAACAACGCCTACAAATTTGATTTCCCCATTCACAAACCGTTCTTTGAACTTTCAGATGCGCAGAAAGATTTGGTTTGGACAGGAAACAGCTATTTTCAAGGTTTGAATGCCTTCTTCAAGGAATTGGAAGACAAAAATTATAAAATCCAGAATCGGGTAATGCTTTCGCGTTATCGTGGCAAAACCAAATGTCACGCCTGTAAAGGAAAACGACTGCGAATAGAAGCTTCTTACGTAAAAATCAATTCCAAAACCGTTTCTGATTTGGTCGATTTGCCAATTAAACATTTGGTTACTTTTTTCGAAAATATCGATTTGGATGTCTATGAAAAGCAAATTGCCAAACGATTGTTATTGGAAATCAACAACCGTTTATCCTTTTTGACAGAAGTTGGTTTGGATTATTTAACCTTAAACAGAAACTCGGCAACCCTTTCTGGTGGTGAATCACAACGTATCAATTTGGCGACTTCGTTGGGAAGTAGTTTGGTGGGTTCAATGTATATTCTGGACGAACCGAGCATTGGTTTGCATCCAAAAGACACCGAACGTTTAATCAAAGTGTTGCAATCTTTACGTGATTTAGGAAACACCGTTATTGTGGTCGAACACGATGAAGACATCATGAAAGCCGCCGACATGATTATAGATATTGGTCCGGAAGCAGGCACTTTTGGTGGCGAATTAGTTGCCCAAGGCACATTCGATGAAATCCTGAAATCGACTTCCTTGACGGCAAAATACCTCAACGGAGAACTGGAAATCAAGACACCTCGCATTCGCAGAAAATGGAGCAATTACATTGAAATTCTGGGAGCAAGAGAAAATAATTTACTAAATATAGACGTCAAATTTCCTTTGGAATGTTTGACCGTAATTACAGGTGTTTCCGGAAGTGGAAAAAGTACTTTGGTCAAAAAAATCTTGTTTCCAGCGATGCAGAAAAAACTGGATGGCGTTGGCGATAAAGCGGGACAATTTACCGAAATGCGTGGCTATTACCACAAAATCCAGCATATCGAATACGTGGATCAAAACCCAATTGGAAGAAGTTCGCGTTCGAATCCCGTGACGTATATCAAGGCGTATGATGATATTCGGGAATTGTTTGCCAAAGAAAAACTATCGAAAATTCGCGGTTATCAAGCCAAACATTTTTCGTTTAACGTAGATGGTGGAAGATGCGAAACCTGCAAAGGTGAAGGAACCATAAACGTCGAAATGGTTTTTATGGCTGACGTGCAATTGCATTGCGAAACCTGCAACGGCAAACGATTCAAGAAAGAAGTCCTTGAAGTCAATTTTGATGGAAAGAACATTCACGATATTTTGACAATGACCGTTGATGATTCGATTGCCTTTTTCACTGCCAATAAACAAACCAAAATTATCCAAAAATTGCAACCGCTACAAGACGTTGGTTTGGGTTATGTGCAATTGGGACAATCCTCTTCAACCCTTTCCGGTGGCGAGGCGCAACGTATCAAACTGGCTTCGTTCTTGGTTAAAGGTGCCACGAAAGAAAAAGCACTTTTCGTTTTTGACGAACCTACAACCGGATTGCATTTTCACGACATCAAGAAACTCTTGGCTTCGTTTGATGCCTTGATTGATAAAGGACATTCTATATTGGTGATTGAACACAATCTCGATTTGATAAAATGTGCTGACTGGATTATTGATTTAGGTCCCGAAGGTGGCGAAAATGGTGGACAATTACTCGCCGAGGGGACTCCAGAAGAAATCATAAAAATAAAAAAATCGGTTACAGCGAAGTATTTGAAGGAAAAATTACAAAAGTAGGAACATCATTTAATTCGATAATAAACATAAAAAAGCATCATTATCATCCATAATGGTGCTTTTTTGTAAAAAACGTATTTGACCCATTTTGCTATACTTTATGATTTCTGTCTTTTGCCAAAAAGTGATTTATGGCTGGAAGTGGCAAGATTTGAATTGCTGTTGATAACATTAAAATCCAAGACTTGGGTTTCATTTGAAATGTTGTTTCCCGTAATTGCATTGTCTTGGGCTATGAGTTCGTCTGTGGATTTTTCAGCTTTATTGGTATTCACGCTTTCAACAACTTCATCAGGTATTGAATTGCTGTTTATAAAAATAAAGTCCAGGACTTGGATCTCGTTTGAAATGTTGTTTTCCGTGATTGCATTGTCTTCTGCAATACGTTCGTCGGCCGTTTTTCCTATTTTGTTTGTTTTTATACTATCGACTGCTTCAAAAACCGCTGAACTCGATTCCAATTGTTTTTCAATTCCATTAAATGCATTGCCTACATTAACAAAAGAAAGTAATGCGATTCCGATAAATACTATTGAATTTTTCATGATAAATAATTTTAATGTTGATTTTGCTTGATTTATTAAAAAAAGACACCACTCGCCTTGAATGATGTCTTATTGAAGTTAATTAGGCTTGTTTTAAAATTTGAACAGCGTTAATGGCATTGGATAATTCTGCATGTTTCAAAGCCGTAAATCCTTTCTCGTCTTTTGCATTAAGAAGAGCTCCGTTTGACAATAAAATTTTTATAATTTCTACCTTGTTGTAACGGGCAGCTAACATTAATGGACTCAAACCGTTCGATTTTTCATTCACGTTCGCTCCATATTCTATAAACTTTTTTACAGCTTCAACATCCCCTTTTAATACCGCAGTGCCAAGAGGCGTTACACCATCATAAGTTGTGGTTACAATTTTGGCCGCCGCCAAAGAATTCGAATTGGAAGCCAAAGAAACATTTGTAAAAGCTAATAAAGCCATACCTAGATAAACGATTGATTTTTTCATGATAATTGTTTTTTTTGATTGATTGTTCATTTTTTGATTGATTGATTTTTGAAATATTAAAATCATATAATAATATCCTATGCAAATATATATCTAAAAGACAGTATCTTGTTTTACATAGTACTTAATTTTAACATTAATTTAACATATGAAAAACCAGAAAGACAAATAAAAACACTTTAAAAACCAACAGTAATCACCTATAAACAAGCTATTTAAAAAACAAATAGATGTAGAATTTGCAAAAAAAAGAATTAAGATTTTTTTTAGGACAGTACTATTTTCGATAACTTTACTTCAAACAAAACTACTATGCAATCATCAGCCAAAACCGTAAATGACTATCTGGAGGAACTTCCAGAGGAGAGAAAACCTGCTTTCTTGAAGCTTCGAAACAGTATTTTGAATCACCTCCCAAAGGGATTTGAAGAAGAAATAAGTTATGGAATGTTGGGTTATGTGGTCCCACATTCTATTTATCCAACCGGCTATCATTGCAATCCCAAACTACCGTTACCTTTCATAAATATTGGTTCGCAAAAGAATTTTTTCGCCCTACATCATTTGGGAATTTATGCAAATCCAGAACTATTGGATTGGTTTACGAATCAATATCCAAAACATAGCTCCCAAAAATTGGATATGGGAAAAGGATGCATCCGATTCAAGAAATGGGATCAAATTCCTTTTGATTTTATTGCAGAACTTGCAGGGAAAATGTCGGTGGAAGACTGGATTGAATGCTATGAAACGCAAATAAAAAGCCGCAAATCCAAATAGACTTGCGGCTTGTTTTATTATGTGATTATAACTTTTTATTTGTTTGCCAAATAAGCCAAAACATTTTTTTCGATACGCTCGTTGATATTTGAAATATCGGCTTTGACGAATTTTTCTCCCAAAATATTTTCGTACAATTCGATGTATCTTTCTGAAACCGTTTCGATATATTCGTCGGACATATCAGGAATTTGTTGACCTTCTTGTCCTTGAAAACCATTTTCAATCAACCAACGACGAACGAATTCTTTCGATAATTGTTTTTGCTCTTCTCCCCTGTCTTGACGTTCTTGATAGCCTTCAGAATAGAAATAACGAGAAGAATCCGGTGTGTGAATTTCATCAATAAGAACAATTACACCGTCTTTGGTTTTTCCAAATTCATATTTGGTATCCACCAAAATCAATCCACGACTGGCGGCAATTTCGGTTCCTCTTTGAAACAAGGCTCTGGTATATTTTTCCAACACCAAATAATCTTCTTCGGTAACAATTCCTTTCGACAAAATATCTTCACGCGAAATGTCTTCGTCGTGTGAACCATTGTCGGCTTTGGTTGTTGGCGTAATTATTGGTTCCGGGAATTTGTCGTTTTCTTTCAATCCTTCGGCCATTGTCACTCCACAAATTTGTCTTCTTCCAGCAGCATATTCGCGAGCGGCGTGACCAGAAACATATCCACGAATCACCATCTCTACCTTGAAAGGTTCACATAAATGACCAACGGCCACGTTTGGATCTGGTGTTGCAATCAACCAATTGGGAACAATATCTTGGGTAAGTTCCATAAATTTGGTGGCAATTTGGTTCAGGATTTGTCCTTTGTATGGAATTCCCTTTGGCAAAACCACGTCAAAAGCCGAAAGCCTATCGGTGGCAACCATAACCAAAAGTTCATCGTTGATATTGTAAACTTCTCTAACTTTTCCTCTGTAAACAGATTTCTGGTTTGGAAAATTAAAATTGGTGGTGGTAATTGTATTGCTCATCGGTGTTAAATTGTTGTTTTTAAGGTTACAAATTTAAGATTATTTTCAAGGCAAAAACAAGAATTGTGTTTTGATTTTATTTTTCGAAAGGTATTAAGCCAAAAGCGTTTCTTCAAGATATTTTGCCACTCCATCATTATCATTAGACGAAATCACTTCTAAATGCGGAAGTTTGTTTTTTAAACTTTCAACAGCATTGCTCATTATCAAGCCTTTTTGGGTTGACAATAGCATTTTTTCGTCATTGAAACCATCTCCAAAAGATATGGATTCCTGGAAAGTATAATTCTCCATTTCCAAAATTTTAGAAATAGCCACACTTTTGTCCACGGATTTGTCCATAAATTCCAAACAAAACGGAAGACTAAACGCATAATGAAATTCATCAGAATGGTTTTCCATAATTTTGTCTTTCAAATCGACCAATTTATAATGGTCATTGTGCGTGAAAAACAATTTTATGGCACTGAAATCGGTAACCAATTTAAAATCTACAATTTCAAACGGATAATTCATCACGGTTTGAAAACTGTTCAACTTTTTATTTTCCTTGTTGGTTTGCCAAACTTTTTCTTTAAACAACACGGTCGTAAAATCGGAAGGAATATCCAAATCCAAAACCGATTTTATGGCCTCACTTTTTATGTCGAAAGAATACAGTAGCTCTTTTTTGGGCGAATGAATTCTTGCCCCATTGGAGGTAACCAAATAAACAGGACAACCCAAGCTTTCTACAATAGGCAAAGCATCGAGATGATGACGACCTGTGGCAACAATTATAAGGTAGTTTTCGCTATGAAGTTGTTGAAAAACAGTTTTGGTGTAATCTGATATTTGATGTTCTGAATTGAGTAAAGTGCCGTCTAAATCGCTTATTAGAACTTTTATATTCGCAGGATTTGCATTCATGTTAAAAACCAAGTATTTATGAATTGCAAATTTAAGGCTTTATGCTTGGAGGAAAAAAAAATCAGGAGGCAAACAGTGAGAAATAAATCAAGTTTATTATTAAATTAACACCCTAATAGTACTTTATCCCTACTCTACCTGATTATGAAAAGCGGATTAACATCATTTAGGCAGGTACTTTTTTAGGGTACCACAGCCTAGGCTTATCTATGGCTTTGACTAGGCTTTGACTAGGCTTTGATTAATACAGGCATAACCCTTTGGGGGCAATTCTTTTTACCTTCTATTTCAAAAATATAATAATTACCCCCAACGAGTATCATAGTACCTTGTTTAATCGTGATTTTCAATCATCTTGTAGGCATCAATCACTTTTTTGACCAAGCGGTGACGTACAATATCTTTGTCGTCAAGGTAGATAATTCCAATTCCGTCGACGTCTTTCAAGACCAATATGGCTTCTTTCAATCCAGAAATGGTTCTGCGTGGCAAATCGACTTGACCCGGATCGCCGGTAATCATGAATTTGGCATTTTTTCCCATACGGGTCAGGAACATTTTCATCTGGGAATGGGTGGTGTTTTGGGCTTCGTCCAGAATCACGAAAGCATTGTCCAATGTTCGTCCCCTCATGAATGCCAAAGGTGCAATCTGGATAACGCCCTTCAAGATATAATCTTCCAGCTTTTCGTTGGGCAACATGTCGCGCAAGGCATCGTACAAAGGCTGCATGTAAGGATCCAGTTTTTCCTTCATGTCACCTGGAAGAAAACCAAGATTTTCCCCTGCTTCAACTGCTGGACGAGTTAAAATGATTCGTTTGACTTGTTTTTCTTTCAGTGCTTTTACTGCCATGGCAACACCGGTGTAGGTTTTCCCTGTTCCTGCTGGACCTACGGCAAAAACCATGTCGTTTTTGTTCATCGTGTCCACCAACAATTGTTGGTTTGGCGTCATCGCCTTGATGATTTTTCCGCCCACGCCGTGAACCAAAATTTTGTCGTTGTCAAAAGCCTTTCTGTCCTCTTGGATGCCGCCTTGAATAACCCTTTCGATCACGTTGTCGTCAATGTTGTTGTAACGTGTAAAATGAAGCATCAAGCGGTTGAAGCGGTTTTCAAACTCATCCAAGACTTCTTTCTCGCCAAATGCTTTAAGGGTTGTTCCTCGAGCAACAATCTTCAATTTGGGATAGTATTTTTTAATGGTTTCAAGATGAGAGTCTTGAGCGCCCCAAAAATCTTTTGGAGCGATGTCTATGAGCTCGATGATTCTTTCGTTCAAGATGGATATAGTTTTAATTAATAAATTAAGGTTATTATTATTAGCTTTGCGTTTCTCAAATTTAATGAGTTTTAGGTTCCGTTTTCGTTTTATTTATAAACAATTTTATGTCAATAATTACCCTTACCACCGATTACGGCTTGAAAGACCACTTTGTTGGCGCTTTGAAAGGGAAAATTTTATCCGAGTATTCCGAGGCCACCATTATTGATATTTCGCATTATATTGATCCATTTAACACAGCTGAAGCCAGTTACGTTATCGGGGCTGCTTATTCCAGTTTTCCAAAAGGTACCGTGCATCTCATTGGCGTGGATTTGGAATTAAATAAAGAAAACCAACATATTGCCATGCAGTGGAACAATCATTATTTTATTGCCGCCGACAATGGCATTTTGAGTATGCTGACGCAAAAAATTGTTCCCCAAAAAATAGTCACCATCAACATACACGATCGTTTGCCCAGCGATGCCACCGATTTGGATGTTTTTGTGAAAGTGGCCTGTCACATTGCCAAAGGCGGTTTGCTGAACGTAATTGGCAAGGAAATAAAATCCATCAAGCAAGTCACCGATTTGCAGGCTGTTCCCGCCAGTGACGGAAACTCCATAAAAGGATACGTGATTTACATTGACCATTTTGGGAATGCGGTGACCAATATTTCCAAAAAACAATTCTTGGAAGTTGCCAAAGGCAGACCTTATGAAATTGATTTAAGAAGTAACAAAACCAAAAACATCAAAACCATTCTGCCCAATTATTCAGCGATTGCTAGTTCTGAAAAATACCCGATCAAATATTATGAAGGTGAAAAATTGGCGATTTTCAACGAGGCCGGTTTTCTGGAAATAGCCATTTTCAGAAGCAATCCATCCAAAGTGGGTTCTGCAAACAGCTTGTTGGGATTGAATTATAGGGATGTGGTAAATATCGTGTTTGGTTAAACCTAAGATAGTGAATAAATGAAAATCAAATTATTTCTCTTAGTTACTATAATTGCACTTTCTAGTTGTAAAAAAAACAACCCAAAAATTGAAGAAAATTCAAAGTTTGTAAGAGTTTGGTTTGACACTGTAAGATCATACCCTTTCAAGGCAAAACTAATAATTAATAAAAACAAAACATTTGAATATCGTGGTGGAGCTTGTACTTCTAGTTTTGGAGCAAAAGGAATTTGGAGAATCGAAAAGGATACCATAATTTTGAATAGCATCAAACCAAAAGAATGTATGTGGAAGCACGATTTTGGACTCATTTGTGAAAAATTAACTGACAATGACTATAAAACAATTAAAGACTGTGAACCTAAAAGCGAGGATTCCTATGAGAATTTTGAAAACGAAAAATTTTACTTTAGAAATGACACTTTGATTCACAAAAATGATGAAAATGATAAATTGAAAAATTGTCCAAAATCAATAATAGCATTTTCAGATAAAGAAAAAATCAGAAAATAATAATCCTAAATCAAATGTTCACACGAATAGTAAAAATGTCCTTTCACGAAGCAAACATTCCCGCATTTTTGGAAAACTTTGAAATTATAAAAGAAAAAATAAGAAACGCGCCGGGAAACCGTTTATTGGAACTGTATCAAGACAAAACCAACAAATGTATTTTCTTTACCTACAGTTATTGGGAAACCGAAGAAGACTTGGAAAATTACAGAAAATCGGAACTTTTCAATGAGGTTTGGGCATTTACAAAAAAGTTATTCAACGACAAACCTGAAGCTTGGAGCGTAGATAAATTAGTTTCTTTAGTTTAAGGTTTTTTTAGTTTCAAGTTGCTCAACCTGAAACTTTAAACCTGAAACCTGAAACTTTAAACAAAAAACAATGAAATCAATAGTAGTAAGAGAAATAAAATCCTTTTTTGGTTCGCCAATTGGTTATTTGGTGATTGCCGTTTTCTTGATTGGGAATGGCTTGTTCCTTTGGGTTTTTGAAGGAGAATATAATATTTTGAATAGCGGTTTTGCCGATTTGAGTCCGTTTTTTACTTTGGCGCCCTGGATCCTGATTTTCTTGATTCCGGCGGTGACGATGCGCAGTTTTTCGGACGAGAAAAAGCAGGGAACATTGGAATTGTTGTTGACAAAACCCTTGAGTATTTGGCAAATCGTGAACGGAAAATTCCTGGGTTCGATGTTGTTGATCGTTATGGCGATTATTCCAACTTTTATTTATGTTTGGGTAATTTCTGATTTAGGTTCACCGGAAGGCAACATCGATATGGGTAGCACGATGGGTTCTTATTTTGGGTTATTGTTCCTGATTGCAGCCTATTCCGCGATTGGAATTTTCTCTTCCACCCTATCCGAAAATCAAATTGTGGCTTTCATCGTGTCCGTGTTTTTGTGTTTCTTTTTCTACTTTGGATTCGAAAGTTTGACAACGATTGTTCCTAGTTTTCAAGGTTTAATTTCGAGTATTGGAATGCAGGAGCATTTCAGGAGTATGAGTCGTGGCGTGATTGACACTCGTGATGTTGTTTATTTTGCGAGCATCACGGTCTTGTTCCTTTCATTTACAGTTTATAATTTAAAATCCATTAAATCGTAATGACAACTTCCAAGAAAAACAACATCCAATCTTTACTGATTCTCATTGCCATTTTACTGGTTTTAAATGTAATAAGCGGCTATTTTTTCCATCGTTTTGATTTAACCAAGGACAAAAGATACACGCTTTCGCCCACTTCTTTGAATATCATCAAGCAAGTACAAAATCCGTTGTCGGTAAAAATCTATCTGCAAGGTGATTTACCCGCTGAATTCAAGCGTTTGCAAAGCGAAACCCGAGATTTATTCGAAGAATTTCAAGCCTACAACAAGAATATTATTTTCGAATTTGTCGATCCTTTGGAAAACGAGGAAGAAAGTATGGACAACATCAAGGAGTTGTATCTAAAAGGGTTGACACCAATAAACATTACCGTTGACGACAAAGGCAAACAATCGCAAGAGATGGTTTTTCCTTGGGCAATTGCAGTTTACAACAATAAGGAAGTCAATATTCCCTTGCTGAAAAATATCATGGGCGCATCGACTACCGAAAAAGTGGTGGGTTCCGTGCAACATTTGGAATATTCCATAGCCGATGCCATCAACAAAATTACCAAAGAAAAACAGAAGAAAGTGGCCGTAATCAAAGGAAACGGCGAACTTCCAGATGTTTTTATTGCCAAATTCCTGATGCAGGTTCGGGAAAGCTACCACATAGGGCCATTCACCTTGGATTCGGTGGCCAAAAACCCAACGGGAAGTTTGGAAGCTTTGCAAAAATACGACTTGGCGATCATTGCCAAACCAACCGAAACCTTCACGGATGCCGAAAAACAGGTTTTGGACCAGTTCATCGTCAATGGCGGAAAAACCTTGTGGCTCATTGACCAAGTCAATATGGAAATGGACAGTTTGTACAATGATTCCGGTGCTACCTTGGCCTTTCCAAGAGACTTGAATTTGAACGACATGTTCTTTAAATACGGATTTCGAATCACTCCCGATTTGGTAAAAGACGAAAGCGGAAGTTCCATAAAACTGGCCACTGGCGAACAAGGAAGTG
Organism: Flavobacterium limnophilum; assembly: GCF_027111315.2. GTDB lineage: Bacteria > Bacteroidota > Bacteroidia > Flavobacteriales > Flavobacteriaceae > Flavobacterium > Flavobacterium limnophilum. The sequence goes on from NZ_CP114289.2 coordinate 2,260,560, forward strand.
CCACGCAATATCAAGAATTCAATTGGAAATTTGCGCCACAAGTATATCCAAGCAGCAAACACCCCATCGTGAAAAATTTGGGTGGAATCAAGTTCGATTTTGCCAATCCGATTGACACTTTAAAGAACGGAATCAAGAAAACCGTGTTGTTGCAATCTTCGCAATATTCCAAGAAAATTGGTTCCCCGGTTGAAGTCAACTTGAACATCGTGGAAGAAGAAACTTCCCCAAACCACTACCTGAAAACGGGCTATATTCCGCTTTCGGTATTGCTGGAAGGCTCCTTTCATTCGATGTTTGAAAACCGGGTTTTGCCTTTTGACCAGCAATCTTTTCAATCGCTGGGCAAAGCCAATAAAATGATCGTGATTTCGGACGGTGATTTGATTAAAAACCAATTGGACAAGAACTTTCAACCCGTGGAATTGGGTTACGACCAACGTTCTGGAAACTTGTACGACAACAAGGATTTCTTGATGAATTGCGTCAATTATTTATTGGACGACAACGGACTTATCAACATCCGAAGCAAAGACCTCGACATCCCTTTATTGGACAGAAACAAGGTTTCTGAAAATTATACTGCAACACAAATCCTAACTATCGGGTTTCCAATATTGGTATTGTTGTTTTTTGGCTTAATTTTCACGTTTCTCAGAAAGAAAAAATACAGCAAGTAATGTTAATAAAAAATTTGAAAAAGTAAAATAGTTTACGATATATTTGTAGCTAGCATAAGTTTTGGAATTATATCCAAATTTATACCTCAACAAATAAAATAAAACAGATGAAATCGCCATGTTTCAAAAAAGTAAATTAATATAAAAAATGGCGATACCCTATTCCAATAAAAAATTAAATATAATCTTCATATGAAATTTATAGTATCGAGTTCGTACTTATTAAAACAACTACAGGTTTTAGGAAGCGTTATCAACAGCAGCAATACGTTGCCTATTTTGGACAATTTTCTTTTTGAATTGGACCACAATACCTTGACCGTTTCTGCTTCTGATTTAGAAACAACGATGTCAGCCACTCTGGACATCGATTCCACCAGCAAAGGAAGCGTTGCCGTTCCTGCAAAATTGCTTTTGGAAATCCTTAAAACTTTTCCAGAACAACCCTTGACTTTCACCGTTGAAGAAAATAGCACGATAGAAATTAGTTCCAATTCAGGAAAATATGCTTTGGCGTATGCTCCGGGTGAAGAGTTTCCAAAATCAGTAAACTTGGACGAACCATCAGTAACCTTGGTTCCTGCCGATGTTTTGGCAACAGCCATCAGCAAAACTATTTTTGCGGCCGGAAACGATGATTTGCGTCCGGTAATGTCCGGTGTTTTCTTCCAATTTTCACCGCAAGGCTTGATTTTTGTGGCTACCGATGCACACAAATTAGTAAAATATGCCCGCACTGACGTAACGGCTTCACAGGTTGCCGATTTCATCATGCCAAAGAAACCTTTGACTATTTTGAAAAGTATTTTGGGTGCTTCGGATGCGGAAGTAAAAATAGAATACAACGATTCAAATGCCACTTTTTCTTTCGACAATTATGTTTTGATGTGTCGTTTGATTGATGGAAAATATCCAAACTACGAAGCGGTTATTCCAAAAGAAAATCCGAACAAATTGATGATTGACCGTTCCCAATTCTTGAGTTCTGTTCGTCGTGTTGCGATTTTCTCGAACAAAACCACGCACCAAATTCGTTTGAAAATTGCCGGAGCCGAATTGAATATTTCTGCCGAAGATATTGACTACTCGAACAAAGCCGAGGAGCGTTTGACTTGTGATTATCAAGGTGACGATATGCAAATTGGATACAATTCCCGTTTCTTGACAGAAATGTTGACCAACCTGCAATCGGACATGATTATGCTTGAAATGTCATTACCCAACAGAGCCGGAATCCTAACGCCAGGTGATGGATTGGAAGAAGGAGAAACCGTTACAATGCTGGTAATGCCTGTAATGTTGAATAATTAATTCAACTAAATAATACGTTAACTAACCAAACCACTTTTTTTATTTCAAAACCGTCCCGATATTTTTTATCGAGACGGTTTTTTTTATTCGTGCATCGCCAAAATTGGAATACCGGAAGTGTTCACTATTTTTTGTGTCAAACTAAGATTAAATAGTTCCACGAAAAAGTTTCTTTTGTAAGTAAGCATCGCCAACACGTCTATATCCTTGAATAAAACAAAATCCAGGATTGTTCCCTTCACGTCATCACTTGGAATTACGGAGAACTGTATGGGTTCACTTTTGAATTCAGTTTCCCAATGTTTTATGGTTGTTTCAGAAACATCGGAATTGCCGGTTTTCACATAAAGGCATCTTACTTTGGCATTGGTTTTTTTGGCAATATTTATGACATCTTTAAGGGCTTTTTTGTCTTTGGCCCTGTAACGGGTGGTGAATCCAATGGTTTCAATTTTCTTGAATTTGGCTTCCAATGGCACGCATAAAACAGGCACATCTATGGCACTGATAACGGAATCGGCATTGCTTCCCAAGAAAAAGGCTTCCCAACCCGAAGCGCCTGAAGTGCCCATAACCACAAAATTTATTTTCTCTTCCTTGATGGCTTTTTTGATATTGTAAATTAAATTACCGTCCATCAGTCTGTGGCTCATTTTTATTTTATCCAGTTTTCGCTCTTCGGCTATGGCACGAAGTTTTGGAATCTCGTCTTTAAACATGTCAAATTCCGATAATTGAAGCGAGTCAAAAATGACATTGTAATTCTCGGGAAAAAACTGGTTGTCGTAAATTGGCAATTCAAATGTGTGCAACAAAACGAGTTCACCATTGACAACTTTTGCAAATTCCAAAGCATGCACAAAGGCATTGGTGGCCACTTCGGAAAAATCTGTTGGAAACAAAATCTTTTTCATTTTTAATACTATTAAAGTGAATAAACAATTAGAAACACCTATAAAGATACGCTATTAACACGTTAATTACTAACAACTTAAATTTAATTTCACATTATTTTCAAGCATGGATAACCAAAATGGGAATAGGAATATCGGCCTCATTTTTCTTGGCATAATTTGGGACAAACATGCCTTCGAAAAAACTGCTTTTATACGTCAACATCGTTAAAACATCAATTTCCTGATGTGAAACAAAATCCAGTATCATTTGCTTTATTTCGTCGTTTCGAACCTCAAAAAAAGCTATTGGTTCATTGGCAAAGTTTTCTTCCCATCTGTTTTTGGTTTCGGCATCCATTTTTGATTTACTTGTTCTCACATAAAGGGATTTAACCACGGCATTTAACATTTTGGCCATATTCAATACTGCGGCAAGTGCTTCTTTGTCCTTGGACGTGTAGTGATTAACATATCCAATCGTCTTGATTTTTTTAAATTTCACACCCAAAGGAATACAAAACATGGGGACGTCAAGGCCAAGAACTACGGTACCTGAATTGGATCCGGCAAAAAGAGCCTCCCATCCCATATTGCTGGAAGTTCCCATAACCACATAGTCTATTTTATTCTGGTGGATCGATTTTTTGATATTTGTAAACAAATCACCCTCCATAAGTTCATGCATCATTTTGACATGTCCCAATTTATGCTTGTCCATTATATCGCGAAGCCTTGGCACCTCATCTTTAAACAGGTCAAGATTGGCAAACTCTACCGAATCATAAAGTTCATTGAAGTTTTCCGGAAAAAACTGATCGTCCATTGGAATCAAATCATAGGAATGCAATACTATCAATTCGCCATGCACTATTTTAGCCAACTCCAAGGCATAAACAAAGGCATTTGTAGCGGCTTCAGAAAAATCTGTAGGAAACAGGATCCGTTTCATTTTTCTTTTTTTAAAGAATTAAACATAAACTTACACCCATAAAGATACGATTTTAACAGATTAATTACCAGTAATTTACCTTTTATTTTACACTAAATAAAAAAGCAGGACGTTTTGATTGTTTTAAAATTTCCGTGGGCAATAATTCAGGGTATTCGCATTTAAAATTATCGGACACGAATTGCACAAATTAATACCGATCGTATCGTTTATTAGAATTGGATTGTCACTAATTATCACCAGTTTTATGAATTAGTTAAAATTTTCAAAACTTACTCTTCGTGCAAATTTGTGGAATTTGTGTAAAACTTTTTTAAAAGCGAATGCCCTGAACTAATTTTAAAATTGATACTAATTTAGATTTAGTAACTTTGCATCCAAGAACTAAAAAAATGCTGTACAACGATTCTATTGTGGCCTTGGCCACACCTTCTGGGGCAGGAGCCATTGCGATAATCCGGATTTCCGGTGATGATGCCATTGCTATTGGGAATTCGGTCTTTCAATCGATCAAGGGAAAGGATTTGACCCAACAAAAAACCCACACCTTGCACTTGGGACACATTATCGACAACAACAAAACGCTGGACGAAGTTTTGGTTTCCCTATTCAAGGGACCCAACTCCTATACCGGCGAAAACACCATCGAAATTTCCTGTCACGGTTCGACTTATATCCAACAACAAATCATTCAATTATTGCTTCGAAAAGGCTGCCGAATGGCCAATCCCGGTGAATTTACCCTGAGAGCTTTTTTGAACGGCAAACTCGATTTATCGCAAGCCGAAGCCGTAGCAGACTTGATTTCGTCCGACAATGAAGCTTCGCACCAAATTGCGATGCAACAAATGCGTGGTGGTTTCTCGAACGAAATCGCAAAACTGCGGGAAGAATTGTTGAATTTTGCTTCCTTGATTGAACTCGAATTGGACTTTGCCGAAGAAGACGTGGAGTTTGCCGACAGAACACAATTTCACGAATTATTGAATCGAATCGAGTTTGTCTTGAAACGCTTGATTGATTCCTTTGCCGTTGGAAACGTCATCAAAAACGGGATTCCCGTGGCGATTGTGGGCGAACCAAACGTTGGTAAATCGACTTTGCTGAATGCTTTATTGAACGAAGAACGTGCCATCGTTTCCCACATTGCAGGAACCACCCGTGATACGATTGAAGATGAATTGGTTATTGGCGGGATCGGTTTTCGATTCATCGATACGGCAGGGATTCGAGAAACGGAAGACGTTGTGGAAAGCATTGGCATCCGAAAAACTTTCGAAAAAATTGAACAAGCACAGGTGGTAATTTATTTATTGGACAGCAGTTTGCAGATGGCAGACGGCAGTTTGCAGATGAACCAAATAGAAATTGAAAAAATCAAGAATCAGTTTCCGTTGAAACCCCTAATTATTATTGGAAATAAATCGGATTTACTTTCCAAAAATGAAGCCGACAACCTTAAATCTGAAATACACAATCTGAACCTAATTTCTGCCAAGGAAAAATTAGGCGTTGATGAACTCAAAAATCAACTCCTTTCCTTTGTAAACACGGGTGCTTTAAGAAATAATGAAACTATTGTAACGAATACGCGTCATTATGATTCCTTGTTGAAAGCCTTGGACGAAATCCAGAAAGTAAAATACGGACTGGAAACCCATTTGTCGAGCGACTTGATGGCTTTGGACATTCGGGAAGCTTTGTACCATTTTGGGATGATTACCGGCCAAGTGACCAATGACGAGCTTTTAGGAAATATTTTTGCCAATTTTTGCATCGGAAAATAAGTTTCACAAAACATCACAAAATAAAACAAAGAATCCCAGTTAAAATGTCATAAAACGGCATTTTAACTGGGATTCTTCGTTCTGTTTATTTAGCTTTATTTACAGATAGTTTGTTCCTTTTTGTACCATTATTGTACCACGAAAAAAAAATCTGCATCAAGATTTTTTTTTGGTGAGATGATGACACAATCTGACACACATAGACACAATGGGATACAAAATTAATCACATTATGAGTTCTAAAATTGAGGTTATCAGAATTTGTGAGCACTGCAAAAATCAGTTCACAGCCAAAACAACACGAACGCGATATTGTTCACCCATTTGCAACAGTAGAGGCTATAAAGCACTGGTGCGTAAAGGAAAAGTAGAAAAAAGCAATAACGAAACCGTTCAGCTTTTAAACACAGATTTGGAAAAAATAAAGCCGCTTGAGTTTCTAAAAATTACTCAGGCCAGCCTTCTTTTCGGGATCAGCAGGAGTACTATTTACAGGTTAGTTAACAATGGATACCTGGACATTGCAAAGTTTGGCAAACGAACAGTTATTCGCAGATGCGACCTTGAAGCTTTCTTTGCTATTCCCATACAGGATGTAACTTTGAAAACTGGACAGCAATTTCCTGGCTTTGACAATTGCTATACTATCACGCAAATTCAGCAGAAATACAATATTTCTTCAGGAGCACTCTATCTATTGATTCAACGGCAGGGTATAGTAAAATATTCCGTTGGAAAATTCACCTGTGTAGCCAAACAGGATATTGATATAATTTTTAATGCCGCAGGAAGATGAAAAAGATAAATGTTACGCTAAGAAAAAGGACGCTGCCAAGTGGAAAGATTACATTATACCTTGATTTTTTTCCTCCAATCTATAACGCTAAAACTCGTAAATTTTCGCGCAGAGAATATTTAGGTTTATATCTGATTTCAAAACCAAAAAACAATATTGATAAAGCAATGAACTCAGAAAATTTGCACAAGGCCGAGATGATTTGTGCAAATAGGCTTAATGAATTAAACAAGCAGCAAATCTATACACCATTTGAACAAGAGCGGCTACGTCTGCAGGAAATAGGAGAAAAATCATTTCTACAGTATCTAAAACAGACAGCAGAAATCAAGACTGGCAATAACGCTGAAATCTGGAAATATGCAATTATCCACTTCGAAAAGTTTCTTAAGAACGAGGACATATTAATGCAGGAAATAGATGTAACAATTATTGAAGACTTCAGAGAATACATTTTGAAGGCAAAATGTTTAAAGAAAAAAGACCAGTTTTTGGCTCAAAACACTGCATTATCCTATTTTAACAAGATCAAGGCCACCCTTCGAAAAGCTTATAAGAAAGGATTACTGCAAACTGATATTAATGCTGCGGTTGATAGCATCAAGGAACAGGAGTCCCAAAGAAATTTCCTGACTATGGAAGAAGCTTCAAGGCTATTTAGGACACCATGCAAAAAAGAGATTGTTAAACGCATCTGCATGTTTTCTCTGCTAACAGGAATACGCTATTCCGATATTGCAAAACTTACATGGGAAGAAGTGCAGTATAGTAAAAGCGAAGGATATTACATCAGATTTAAGCAACAAAAAACTGACAGACCAGTAACTCTTCCTATTTCCCAGGAAGCGTTCGAGTTCTTAGGTGAAAAAGAGACACAATATAAGAGAGTCTTTTATGATTTAAAAAAATGGGACGTGGATCGACTGCTGCCTATTTGGGTTAAAGACGCATCAATTGAAAAACATATTACATTTCACTGCTTTAGGCATACGTATGCAACATTGCAGATGGCGGCAGGTACCGACATTTTTACGGTATCGAAAATGTTGGGACACAAAAACATAAAGACAACGCAGATATATACAAAAATCATTGACGAGAAAAAAAGAGAAACAACTAATAAAATTTCATTTAAATAAGAAGGATCTTGAACTCTTAAAATAATAGTATCATAACGAGTACAGTCAATTAAACTTTAACCATCAAAAACCAAAACCATTCCTAATGTCCACCAACAAAACCGACATATACGTTTCGGCATCTTTTTTCTTTATCTAAATAAATTAAAGTCAAGCAATAATCACAAATTTATTATTTGTCTGATTTTCGTTTGGGAGGCTTTAATGAAGGTGTATTGCCAGGCGTATCTTTATTATCACGTTGACGTCTATCTGGTTTTCCTGTTGAGTCTGCTATTCTTTTTGGTCCTGGTTTGAGTGCCATAATTATAAATTTAATTGATTAGATATCAAAGATATAAATAAAAAAATGAGACTAATTATGTTTAATAAATATATTATCAGTTGTTCCCAATTTGACAAGTGATAATTCTAAATTGACAAGTGACTTAAAGGCACAAAAAAAGATGCTACTGGCATCTTTTTCAGTGGTATTGTATATAATTTACATTATTCTTTATCTAGAAAAAATTCAAAATCAAATAATTCTTTAGGTTCAATATCTAATCCTTTAGCTAACGAAATTATAGTCCCTAAGGAAGCTCCGTGTTCTCCATTTAAAACTCTATATACACCTTTAGGCTCAATCTTCCCTATAGAAGCTACAGTCATAACGTCTTTGTTATAATTTTCCATTAGCTTTTGTAAATTTTGGCCAAATGCTATATAATATTTTTTCCTAATCTCTTTCACTATGTGAAATTGAGATAATCAAAAGAAAAAAAATTGTCAAATTTGACAATTTTGTGATTTTTTTCATATATTTGAATTATTAAAAAAATCCTTAAATAGGATTTTATTAAATTTGCGATTCTTCAAATAAAACATTGAAGCATTCGCTTTGAATTTCGTCTTAGAAAACTGGTAATTTTAAAAGGAACGAAATGATAAGTAAGATGCTCACGCTCTATGGCGTGGGCTCACTTATTGTTCCTCGGTATACCAGTACCTCTAAGGCAATAAGCTGAGTTCCATGCCATTTTTATTCCCATTGGTTTCTCTCTTCAATTCTTGGCGCTGCAACTTATATTAAGACTTCGCAAAAACACAATTAGTTCACTGAATTAGTCTGGAAAGACACCGCCAACGCTTGGCTGCAACAAGCAACGGCGGTGAACTTTCCTTTTAACCCTATAAATTCAAATGCCTATGAATTAAAAAACAAAAACCTTCGTGCCTTGACGTCTTCATGGCATCAGCACAAAAAAAGGCCCTCTACCCTGTCGCCAAACTAGTATAGAGGACCAAAGCCAACAAAACCAATGTTTCATTAAACCCATCCAAAAGTATGAATAAATATTCACTCTTCAAGCCTTGGGTAGTTACAGCACTGCCCAAATTGTACTGCCTTTTTTTCCTGTGCTGCTTTACAGGAGTTTATGCCCAAAATACCAACATCACGGGTATCGTGACCGATGACAACGGGGCTTTACCCGGAGTTACCATACTAATAAAAAGTAGATCCATTGCAACCCTCACCGATGAAAAGGGCAATTATTCCATAATCGCAAGACCCAATGACATCTTGTTTTTTTCCTTTATGGGCTACAAATCTGTCGAAATACCCGTTACCAATCGTTCCATAATTAATGTACAATTACGGGAAGATGCGACCAACCTCAAGGAGGTCGTCATCAATGCCGGTTATTACTCCACCAAGGAAAGTGAAAGCACGGGAAATATTTCAAAAATCACTTCCAAGGATATCGAAAAACAACCCGTCACCAATATCTTGGCTGCGATGCAGGGACGAATGGCGGGTGTCAATATCACGCAGGAAACCGGTGTTCCCGGTGGTGGTTTCAACATCCAAATTAGAGGAATCAACAGTTTGAGGGCAGACGGAAACGAACCACTGTACATCATTGATGGCGTACCCTATGCCTCACAAGCCCTGAGTTATTCCCAAATTTCGACCAATATGCCGGGTGACGGCAGTCCACTGAACAGTATCAACCCCGACGACATCCAAAGCATCGAAGTCCTTAAAGATGCCGATGCCACTGCCATTTATGGTTCCCGTGGTGCCAATGGCGTGGTGCTTATCAGTACCAAAAAAGGAAAACAAGGCAAAACCCAGTTTACGGTCAATGCCTCCAAAGGTTCGGGACGCGTGACACAAACGATGGAGCTGATGAATACGGAACAATATTTGGCGATGCGCCGCCAAGCTTTTGCCAATGACGGGATTACGCAATATCCGGACTATGAGTATGACGTCAACGGAACTTGGGATCAAACCCGGAATACGGACTGGCAAAAAGAACTCATTGGCGGCACTGCCGAAATTACGGGAGTCCAAACTTCCGTTTCAGGTGGCAATGAGCACACCCAGTTTTTGTTGAGCGGTACTTACCATTCTGAAAGTACCGTTTTTCCGGGGGATTTCATCTACAAGAAAGCCGCCTTCCATTCCAACATCAACCACGAGTCCGAAAACAAAAAATTCAAGTTGAACTTTTCCGCCAACTACACCCATCAGGACAACGACCAGCCTTGGACTGATTTCACGCTTATGGCAATGTCGCTGGCACCCAATGCACCCGCTTTGTACGATGCCCAAGGCAAGTTGAATTGGGAAAACAATACTTGGGAAAACCCCTTGGCCAATCTGGAAGGAAAATTCAATTCCAAAAATGGCGACATGGTGGCCAACACTCTTTTGTCCTATCAACTGTTCCAAAACCTGGAATTGAAATCCAGTTTTGGCTATACCAACCTGCAATACGAGGAAAGCCGCACTACCCCATCCACAATCAACAATCCAGCCTACAACATCACCAGCAAGAACTCCTCCATTTTGGTCAACAACACCAACAGACAATCCTGGATTATCGAACCACAGATTAATTGGAAAAAAGAATTGGGTAAATCAAATGTGGACGTTCTTTTGGGTGGTACTTTCTTGAACCAAGACAGTGACCGACTAATTATAAGAGGTCGAGGCTTTACCAGCAACAGCCTGATGTATGATCTGGCATCAGCCACCACCATAACGGTACTCAACAATCAGGAAACCGCATATAAATATCAAGCTTTTTTTGGTCGCATCAACTGGAATTGGCAGAACAAATACATTTTGAACGCCACGGGAAGAAGAGATGGTTCCAGTCGTTTTGGACCAGGCAAACAATTCGCCACTTTTGGAGCGGTCGGCGGTGCCTGGATCTTTTCCAAAGAGCAATTTGTAAAAAACAATGCCTCCTTTTTGAGTTTCGGAAAACTGAGGGCCAGTTATGGTACCACGGGAAGTGACCAAATCGGCGATTACCAATTCATGGATACCTACAGTTCTTCGGGCAGTAGCTACCAAACAATTGTGGGACTGCAACCCACCCGCCTTTTTAATCCCGATTACGGCTGGGAAACCAACACCAAACTGGAGATTGCCTTAGAAACAGGCTTTTTGGAAGACCGAATCTTCTTCACTTGGGCTTGGTACAACAACCAATCTTCCAACCAACTCGTCGGGATTCCATTGCCTGCCACAACGGGATTTAGTTCCCTGCAAGCCAATTTGGATGCTACCGTTCAAAATACCGGAGTTGAAGTTACGTTGCGCAGCACAAATATTCAAACACCACAATTCCATTGGACAACCAATTTCAACCTGACAGTACCCCAAAACAAACTGGTTTCCTTCCCGGGGCTGGCGGGTTCCACCTATGCCAACCAATATGTCGTTGGGCAATCCATAAACATCCAGAAATTGTACCACAATACCGGTTTAAATCCACAAACGGGGATATATGAATTTGAAGACGTAAATGGAGACGAAGTCATCACCTATCCCGACGATTCGCAAACCATCCGGAATTTAAGTCCAAAATATTTTGGAGGACTGCAAAATCATCTGGAATACAAAGGATGGCAACTGGATTTCTTGTTCCAATTCGTCAAACAAGAAAACTACAACTGGGCATATATCGCGGGACTTCCCGGTGCCTTTGTCAACCAGTCGGTCTATGCTGCCGACAGCTGGAAACAAGCCGGAGACACCAATCCCTATCAAAAATATTCCACGGGAGTCAACAATGACGTGGTGGAAGCCTATTACAAATATATTTCCAGTGATGCAGCAGTAAGTGACGCCTCTTTTATTCGACTTAAAAACATTGCATTTTCCTATGATATTCCGAAACATTGGATCAAAGACTTGAGATGCAAAATCTATGTACAAGGCCAGAATTTGCTGTTGTTCACGCCTTACAAAGGTGCTGACCCCGAATTTAGATCCGCAGGCTATTTGCCTCCCCTAAAAGTGGTAACAGCAGGCATTCAACTGAATTTCTAACCTTTAAAATTTTTCAAGATGAAAATCAACAATCATACAATCCTTATGCACTTATTTACGAATAGGTTGCACAACAAAAAATGGATACTCTTACTGATACTGCAATCTTGTTTGCTGAACAGCTGTGACAATTTTGTGGAAGTGGACTTGCCCAATTCGCAATTGACTTCTCCTGCTGTTTTTGAAGACAAAGCGACAGCCAATGCGGCCATGGTGGACATTTACAACAAAATCAGGGACAATGGATTGCTGACGGGAACATCCGCGGGGATTTCCAATCAGTTGGGCAATTATACCGATGAACTGGTCTGTTACGGCTCAACAGCCAGCGCATCATTCGACTTTTACAACAATGCACTGGTAGCCACCAACAGCAACATTTCTGGAATGTGGAACAGCAGTTACAATCAAATCTATGGTGCCAACAGTGTGTTGGAAGGAGTAATAAATGCCGTTGCCTTGCCAACACCAGACCGTGACCAACTTGCCGGAGAGGCATTGTTCGTCAGGGGCTTGATTCATTTCTACCTGACGAATCTTTTTGGAGACATCCCTTATGTCTCTTCTACGGATTACAAACAAAACAGTACCCCAAAACGAATTCCCCAAGCGCAAGTGTACGACAAAATCAAGGCCGATTTGGCACAAGCCATTGCCTTGTTGCCGGAAGCCTATATCAGTACCGAAAAAGTGCGTCCCAACAAATATGCCGCTATCGCACTGTTGGCAAGAGTCGATTTATACTCGAACAATTGGGCGGAAGCTGCCGCAAACGCCACCCAAGTAATCAACAATACTGCGTTGTACCAATGGACTAGCTTGAACAAGGTGTTTTTAAAAAATAGCACCACCACCATTTGGCAACTGATGCCGGCCGTCAAGGGTAAAAACACCAACGAAGGGGAAACTTTCATTTTCACTGCCGGCCCTCCTCCTTTGACGGCATTGAGTCCTGGACTAATGAATGCTTTTCCGACAGGGGATTTGCGCAAAAGTTGGTGGACAAAAGCCGTAACCAACGGAACCACTACTTGGTATCACGCCTACAAATACAATCAATACCAAAACACCACGACCTCGTTGGAATATTCCATTGTATTGCGCTTGGCGGAACAATACCTGATTCGTGCCGAAGCCAAAGCGCATTTAAACGATCTAGTCGGTGCTGCCCAAGACTTGAATGCCGTCCGCAATCAAGCGGGATTGGGCAATACAGCTGCAACCACCGCCAACGGGCTTCTTGAAGCTATTTTACAGGAACGAAGGCTGGAATTCTTCACGGAATTCGGTCACCGCTTCTTTGACCTGAAAAGAACCCATACATTGGACAGTACACTTTCAGGTGTCAAGTTGGGTTGGGATGCCAAAGACCAGCTTTGGCCTATTCCTGCCACGGAATTGTTGGTCAATCCCAATTTACAACCCCAAAATTTTGGTTATTAAAAATGAGAGCTTTACAACATACTACCGTAAAAAAAGGATTCCATTTGATAGGAAACCTGCCAGCAAAGTGCCTTCCCCTTGGGGCACTCTTTATTTTTGTTTTAGTAGCCTGTCCCCTTTTGGGACAGGTAAAACAAAAAAAACAACTTACCCCCACCGATTATCCCCTTTGGGGTAATTTACAACTGGAGGAACTATCCGAGAAAGGAAATTGGGTCAGTTATTCTATGCGTTATGATGAACAACCCACCGACACCGTATTCCTGAAAAACACCAAAACCAAAAAAATGATCCCCTTTCCAAAGGGTTCGGAGGGAAAATTCAATAAAGAAGAATCTTTTGCCTGTTTAACTCCTGCGGGATTGGCAGCAATAAATCTGAAAACAAATGAACAACAGTTGATTCCCGATGCCGTTGCCTTTGCCTTTTCGGCAAACGGGCAATACCGGATAGTCTTAAAAAAGGATTCCAATAACCAAAATAGCCTTGAAATCAGTACATCCAATAGTCAATGGAAAGAAGAAATCAAAGACGCAACTGTATTCCTCTTGAATGCAGCCGGAAACAAAATGATATGCTCCATTGAATCCAACAAACGTAATGCCGTATTACTGGTAAACTTGGACAACATCCTAACCAAAAAAGTACTTATCGAAGATACAAAATACCATTTCACGAATCTCGCTTGGAATGCTTCGGGCAATGCCCTGGCTTTTTTCCAAGTAGCATTGGACAAAACTGCCAAGAAAGACACGAAGTTGATCTATTACAACTGCAACGAGAATAATCCCGTCTCATTTTCATTGGAGGACCAGCCCAATATTCCAGAAGATATGCAAATGGACACAGGCAGAATCATCCCATTGACGATTTCCGATGATAGTCAAAAAGTGTTTTTTGGAATAAAGGAAAAAGACCAGATAGAGAATAAAAATAATCCAGAAACCGTCCAAATCTGGAAAGGTAGCGACAACTGGATTTATCCACAGCAAAAAGGCATCCAGAATTGGAAAAAAACAGTAAAGACAGCCGTATGGTGGCCTTCCAAAAACCAATGTATCCCAATAACCACAACCAAATTCCCCAGGCTGATGCTGGATGGAAAACAACAGTGGGCACTGGTGTACAATCCGATGGCCAACAAACCACAATATCAATACGATGATGACAGGAATCTCTATTTGAAGAATCTGGAAACGGATGAATCTACCTTATGGGTCGAAAAACAGTCGGCCAACATCAACCACCTCTTGGCCTCACCCAACGGCAAATACTTTGTTTATTTCAAAAACAAGAACTGGTGGATTTTCGACCTGAATACCAAGACACATCGAAATATCACCGAGTATTTGGGCATCAACTGCGAGGATGTGGACTATGACAATGCGGGAGAAATCCCTGCTTACGGCATCGCTGGATGGACCAAAAATGACGATTCCATATTGATTTACGACCAATACGATATTTGGGAAATAAGCCCGGACGGCAAAAAAGCAACGCGACTCACCGCCGGCAAAGAAAAACAAATTTGCTTCCGGATTCCCAAAAACAAGGACGGCACCTGGAACAAACAAAATTTTGACGGTTTAACCAGCACCGAAGTGGACTTGGACAATGGGCTTCTGCTGCAAGCCAAAGGAGACAACTTGTTTTCAGGTTATTATTTCTGGAACAGGAAACAAAGAGAAAAAGCACTAGTCTATTCCAACAGCCGAATAGACCAAATACTGAAAGCTTCCAAAGGCAATGCGTATATCTTTAGAGAACAAAAATACGACAGTCCACCCTCTTTAATTCTTAAAGAAGAATCGAAAAACACGCCCAAAAAGCTTTTTGAAAGCAATCCACAACATCATCAATACGAATGGGGAAAGTCGGAACTTATTTATTATCAAAATGCAAAAGGAAAAACATTAAAAGGAGTTTTGTATTACCCTGCTGGTTATAATCCTGCCAAAAAATACCCGATGATAGTCCATCTTTACGAACGACAGTCCCATGAATTGCATTATTATATAAATCCCTCCGAGCTGGATTCAAGGGGATTCAACAGAACCAATTTTACTACCCAAGGCTATTTTGTCTTGTATCCCGACATCAGTTACGAAATCGGAAATCCGGGAGTTTCTGCACTGGATTGTGTGGTTGCCGCAACACAATCTGTAATCGATAAAGGATTGGTACTACCCAATAAAATAGGTCTTATAGGACATTCTTTCGGTGGCTATGAAAGCAGTTTCATTGTCACCCAAACCGATCTTTTTGCTACGGTAATTGCGGGAGCTGCAGCCACCGACTTGACGAGTTGGTACCTTACCGTGGGCTGGAATAATGGCAGACCCGAAATTTGGCGGTTTGAAAGCCAACAATGGAGAATGGGAAAATCCCTTTTCGAAGATATGGAAGCGTACAATCGAAACTCCCCGGTTTTAAACGCCAAAAAAATCAAGACACCGCTACTTTTTTGGACTGGAGAAGAGGACAAGCAAGTCAACAGCAATCAAAGTATCGAATTCTATCTGGCGTTGCGAAGATTGGAAAAACAAGCCACGATGTTGGTCTATCCAAAAGAACGTCATGAACTACTGAAAGAAGCCAATCAAAAGGATTTGACGCATCGCATTCAAAATTGGTTTGATTATTATTTGAAAGACAAGCAACAATAATCTTCCCTTTGACTAAAGAACAAAGCACTTGTTTTACAAAGGGCTTTGTTCTTTTTTTAGGCAAAATAGAATCTATCGTTAAAGAAATGTTCGACAATAATCAGGCAGAAAATCAAGGTGAAATCAAGGCAATATTGGATTTCTATAACTTATTTGAAAATTGTTTATGGCAATTATCAATAAGTTCTGTATTTCTTAAAATTTTCTGCTTGATCGAAGATTTCTTTATACACTTCGTCTCTATCTACAGGAGGATACCCACTATCAGCCAAAAGAATGATGAGATCCACTTTAAGTTCGGCCTTGATGTCGTCACGTTTACTCCAATCGGTATATTTTGCTTTGTCATCCACTACCCCTTTTACTTTTTGTGCCAAAAGAATAAGTTTATCCTCGGGATATTCAAAATCGTATTTTACTGCTAAAGCTTTCAGGATGTCATAAAAAGCTTTTTCCTCAAAGTCAATGCCCAGGTCTTTAAAGGAATCTTTTTCTTTTTTTAAGGCATAGTACAAATCAATAATTTCATCTGTGAAATCCTCCAAAACTTCGCTTCGCAATACATCACTTTCTTTTCGTTCGTTGTATTTGTCAACTATGAATTGCAAACGTTTAGAAAAATCAATTCCAGTTATCTTGTTAATTTTCTTTACATCGTCAATAGCTTTGGCCAAAAGCTTTTGTAAAAGCTTGATTTTGGTATTGGGAAGTTTGATTTTATCAATCTTGGCCATATAATCCTCCGAGAAAATATCTACTTCGGTTTGATTGTCTTCTCCCAGTTTGAAAATTTCCTCCACTCCATCACTTTCAATGGCTTCCTGCAGCATTTGGCGCACTTTATTGTTCATTTGCGCAGTATCCGGGGCAACACCTTTGGTGAGTTTGAATACTATGGAGCGTACAGCCAAATAGAAATGAATTTCATCTCGTTCGGTTTCGCTAAACGCACCACTACCGGAACAAATATCGTAAGCCGATTTTAATCGTTTTACGATGTACATAAATCTCTTTTCCAGCTCTTGGGTAAGCTGGACAAACTCTGCTGCCTGATTCAAAGTCTGTAATTGTGCTATTGGCGAACCCTTGAAATAATTTGATTTATCGAATTTATGGAACAATTTGCCCAGTAAATCCAATTGGTCTTTAACAACCACTATGGATTGCTCTATATCTTCTATGTTCTGGGCATCGGCACTGCTGTATTGCGCCAAAGCCAAATTCATTTGTTTTTTGATTCCAATATAATCAACTATCAAGCCTTTTTCTTTACCTTCAAACTTTCGGTTTACCCTTGAAATGGTTTGGATTAGGTTGTGTCTTTGTATCGGTTTGTCAATGTACATCGTGTCCAGGAACGGCACGTCAAAACCAGTCAGCCACATATCGACGACAATGGCAACTTTGAAATTGGATTTTTCATTTTTAAACTGGCGGTCAAACTCCTTGCGGTCTTCTTTGGTTCCTAGCAGATTGTATAGGACTTCGGGGTCGTCTTTTCCTCTGGTCATCACCATTTTGATGCGCTCCATTGGTTTGATTTCCTTTTGTTCTTTTTCAGAAAGCACGACACCTTCTTCTGCAATTTTCACTTCGCCCCATTCCGGACGGAGTTCCAAAATATTTTTATACAATTCATGAGCGATCGGACGGCTACTGCAGACAAACATCGCTTTTCCTTTTACCGTAGCACCTTCTGCAATTCTGTTTTCATAATGCTTCACGAAATCTTCGGCCACGGTTTTCAATCGTGTGGGATCGCCAATGATGGCGTTCATTTGCGCCATCGCTTTTTTGCTTTCCTCCACCTGATGCTCGTTACTGCCTTCCTCGGCACAACGATTATAATATTCCTCAATTTCCTGAAGCTTGCTGTTATTAAGCAGCACTTTGGCAGCACGACCTTCATAAACAATGCGTACCGTAATTTCATCAATCACGGATTCCTTCATCGTATAGGTATCGACGATATCGCCAAATACATCAATCGTGGCATCAATGGGTGTTCCCGTGAAACCTACATAAGTGGCATTAGGCAGGGAATCGTGTAAATATTTGGCAAAGCCGAAAGTTTTGGACACCCCTTTATCGGTAACTTTTATTTTCTGGTCCAAATTGGTTTGACTGCGGTGTGCCTCGTCGGATATACAAATTACATTATTTCGTTTGGTCAATAATCGGGTATCTTCCGTAAACTTGTGAATGGTCGTCAGGAATACCCCTCCGCTGTTTCTGCCTTGCAATAGTTCCCTTAGTTGACTTCTGCTTTCAACGCTGATAATCATTTCATCACCGATAAATCCTTTGGCATTGGTAAATTGACCCGACAATTGGTCATCCAAATCAGTTCTGTCCGTGATTAATACGATGGTAGGACTTCCAAAATAAGTGCTTCGCATCAACAGACGGCTCAAATACAACATCGTGTAGCTTTTTCCGCAACCTGTGGTGCCAAAGTAGGTACCGCCTTTTCCATCACCTTCAGGACGTTGATGTATTTTTATATTTTCAAAAAGTTTAATCGCGGCATAGTATTGAGGATAACGGCAAACTATCTTGTCATTTTTCTTGGAACTGTCCGGTAGGTAAATAAAATTCTGGATGATGTTTCTTAACCTGTTTCGGTTGAACATTCCCTGAATGAGCGTAAACATGGCGTCTATTCCATCCACTTCATTGACCATGCCTTCAATTTTACGCCAGGCATAAAAGAATTCGTAGGACGAAAAAAAGGAACCAGCTTTAGTATTGACTCCATCGCTTATGACACAAAAAGCATTGTATTTGAAGAGTTCGGGAATATCTCTTTTGTATCTTGTGGTCAATTGAACAAAAGCATCATGAATGGATGTGTTTTCCTGAATGGCAGTTTTAAATTCAAAAACCACCAAAGGCAATCCGTTGATGTACAAAATTAAATCGGGAATACGCATCTCATACCCCTTAATCGCCAATTGATTGACAATTCTATAACTGTTGTTATCCTGCTCGGAATAATCAATCAGCTGAATGTAAACATCTTTCTGGTTGCGGTCTTCGCGTTTCAACAGGAAACCGTCGCTTACCATTTTCATGATGGTTTTGTTGGTTTCATACAAATCAGAAGCCGGCAGACGATCCAAATCCCTGAGGATCGAATCAATTTCGTTTTCCGTGATATTTTCAGTCTTGTATTGGCTGCGCAGGTAATTTTTAAAATCGGCAACTAGCAGCACCTTTTCACTTACCACATGACCATAAACCATTGGAGGTTCGCTCAAACCATTGAATTCTGCTTTGCGCACATCACCGCCGGCAAGATGCGTCATTCGCTCTTCTTGCAGCAAGAATATAAATGCCTTTTCTAATTGTGATTCGGTGAATTTCATTTTTGTTCTATTATTTTCCAATAACCACTTTTTGTTGAACCTTCTCTTTCAATCACTTCATCATCCTTAAATTTAGCGATAACTTTTTCTATTGTACTTGCCGCTAGTTCAAGAATAACAGCAATATCTTTAGACCTAATAGATGGCTCAAGCATGAAGAGCATAAGAATATCAATTGCATTTCTTCCGTATTTCTTCCGTATTTCTTCCGTATTTATTCCGAACTTCTTCCGTATTTCTTCCGTAAATACCCCGTAATTACCCCGTAAAAAAGCAATATTCTTTTCCTTGCCTAGAGCAATTCGGTCTGACAACAACCCAAATTCCCTTCGAACTTGTTCTATAGACTTCTCTAAATCATCAACTTGACCACCTGCCACAGCATTATCTTGGTCGTTTAAAGACGAAGTTTCTTTTTTAAATACAGTAACCAAAATACCTCCATCCAAGTTCGTGATTTCCGGTTCAGGTAATCCGGCTTCTTTACAGGCTTCATATATTTTCAAGGTACCGCGACCCCAAGAATCAATATAACCCGCTTTGAAACAAACATCGGCTATCAGCGGATTTCTCGGGCGTGAAATATGGTGATGTTTTAGGCTTTCCAAGTCCATTCCTTCAGGCAGTAAACCTTCGTTCCAGATATTTAATTTATCGTCATACACGCGCATTTGAACCATTGAACCCATATAGGAACGGTGCACCAAGGCGTTCAACAGCATCTCTCGTATGGCAGCCACGGGATACTCCTCTTTTTCGATACGCAGCAAACCTTCGAAATCGATGGGCTTGATAAAAAACTTGTAGTTTAACTGATTGGGAACTGTTTTCAGTAATTCAATGATATTGCCTTCTTCGACTTCCTGAAAACGCAGGTCGGCATCATTGATGCCAAAACGGCCTATTTTTACTTTGATGTTGGGATAAAAACGATTCGGGTCTTTACCAAACAAGATAATGGCGGCTCTTTTGAGTTTGCCTTGATCGAGCAAACGAATTTTCTCCAAAAGCTCTACCGTAGAAAGCTCTCCAATATCATGGGGCATGCGTCCGCTTTTTAAGGCATCTTTAACAAATGTCTTTATACTATTGTCATCGATGTCATCCAAACTGGCACCTTCTTCGATGACATCATCCCATGTTTTACCCGCTTTTTTGAGTAAAAACTCGTTGAGGGTATTTCCGGTCATTTCCATTTTGGAACTGCCGGAACGGTAATAGTAACGCCCACGGAGCGACACGGGAACCGAATACGGATTGACCCTAATTTCGATATATTTTTTACCCGCTTCATCATGCAAATTGACATCACAGATGATGCCCAAATTTTCACGGATTTTATTGGGCAGGGATTCCATTAGGGCTTTGTGATGCTCCAAATGTGTTACCGCACCATCATCATCCTTTCCGATGTAGATAATTCCTCCAACTGCATTGGCAAAACCGCATATCCATTTCAGATAGTCGTTATGCCAGCTTCGTTTCCATTCTATGTTTTGAGATTCGCTCATAGCTTATAAAACTATTTTTATTTTTTCCTCTAAAGGAACTTCTCTGTTTAAACTCGTCAAAATTCCTTTTGAAAGAGTATAAAAAGTTTCTTTATAATGTTTTAAATTTCTTTTTTGAATATAATGTTCTACAATGAAACTACCTGGTCCATTATACAATTCTTCTAGTTCTCCGTTCTCAAGTATATTTATGCTCAAGAAATAGTCGGGTATTTTATCTTCTCCAAAAGGGAAATAACTATAGTTCTTAAACGAAGCTTTTATTTGTACTTTCCTTCCTGTCGTTTTTTCAAAACCATCATAAATAGCAGTATTTTCATTATACAGTTCCAAACCATATTTCTCAGCTGCCAAAACTTCACCAATATCACCTACTAGGCGACCATCCAATGAAAAACTTCTTTGGTATTGGCTTCTCAACTTTTGAGTGATTTCGAGTAGCTGTTTGATTTCTTGCATTTTATCTTTGACGCTATTTTATGCTCGGACAACTTCCCAAGCTATTAATCGAGTTTCCAAATTTATTTTGTCAGCGATAATTTCTTCATTGAAAATCAGTTTAGCATTAAAGCTCAGATTTAATTCTTGCATCTTATTGATAAAACGTCTATCAAAATCAGATGTTTTCTTCAAGCATAATTCGTTTACTAAATCTAAATTAATCTGATAATCTGAAGGGAATGGACCTAAACTTTTAGATTGCAATTGATGTCTTAACATTTTACTATCTGCAACACAAATAAAATAGGCATTTCGTTTAGTAAAATTGGATTCCAATCCCAATCTTATCATATCGTTTAAAGTCTTAATTAACCTGTTTGTTTTGTTTATAGTCCCTTCTTCATTACTATTTTGCCTAAACAAACCGAATTCTGCACAAATATTTAATTTATCTATCACAATATCCATTTTTGGTTTTTGCTTTCTTAATGTATTTGGGCTCACTTGTCTTGGAATATAGGCTTGACTACTAATTGCACTTTCTAAAACAATTTCATAATTTTTTAGATTTTTAACTTCAGTTGAAGCAATGAAAAAGTCATACCTAACAGAATCTTCTCCAATTTCTAATAAGGGAATGTTATGGCATCGTTGAGTAAATAGTTTCTTATAAGTTTTAAATATTTTATCCATAATTTCTTTTGTATGTACTTTGAATCTTAACTATTTATTAAAAAAAATTTGATTGTATTATTTACTTTGCTCTTTTATAACGGGAAGAGTTATTTGATTTCTTAAATTATAAAAAAAAATCTATGTAATTAATTTTTTAAAATCCTGATATCCAACTTTGTTTCCATTCTATGTTTTGAGATTTGCTCATTGTATTATTCTATAATTTATTCTCTTTCTAATATCGAATTTTCAATATTATCATAGGTAATAGTTTCTCGGTCAAACAATACAAATTCTTTACGAGGAAATAATGCTTGTAATTTTTCATTATCTTTTTCAAATCTATTTTCGGAAGAAGCAAAAAATATCTTGTTCACATTACTATTATTTATACAATCAAAAACATGTTTATCATTATCGTCTAGTGAGCTACCTATAATAACCATACTTCCTCTCAAATTTGAAAGTTCAGTAAAATTTCTTTTTAAATATAAACTATCATTAATTTCTTCAATTTTATTCTCATTTGTAAAAACACAAATCAAATCTTTAGATTCATTATCCAAAATCCCATCGATTATTTCATATAAAGCCTTATCACTTTCTTTTGTTATTTTATAAATACTTTTTTTGTCTTTATATAAATGAAAAGCGCCATGGAGAAAAAATAAATTTCTATTTATCTCAGGATTATATTTGAATAAAGATAGTGGTTCTGAAAAAGTAAAACCATCGTTAATTTCTAATTGTATTGAATTTGAGCGGAGTTCCTCATATAAAACCTCTAGACATTTTTTATAATTTTTAATATTTTTGGATTTTAATACATCACTCAATTGTTTTTCAAAATCGGTTTTAGTCAATTTACTAAAATCCTTTTCTAATATTTGTATTCCTTTACTATTAAAAATATCTTTCTTGTATGTAAAATAAATTTCTTTAATAGTTTTATACGTTTCAGAAGTTTGAATGTTTAAATCAATTTCTATAAATGGAATTGAATTGTTGAAAACAAGTAAGTTTTCATTTTTTTTATACTTCAAAAGCAGTAAGTATAAAAAAGGATCATAATTAAGTGAAAAATAAGTGGTGAAATTCTTAAAAAGCAATCCTATTCCGTTATTTTTTTCTTCATAAATATTTTTAATTGATTCTTTAACAATTGCAAAACACGCTTTAATAAAATCTTTTTTAACTTGATTGTTAATGAATGAATCTAAAAAATCTTTATCTGGATTATTGATGTTGTTTTTCAACCTACCAATTATCCCCTCAATATCATAATTATTATCTTCAATATTTAAACTATTGTATATGGGATTTAGTTCTTTCATAACATCAAAAATATTCTTATATCCAGTATTTACACCCAAAGAATAATTAAATCCATTACCTAATAATAGATGATTTTCTGTATTTTCAATTTCAGATAACATTTCCGAATATTTCACTAAACTATTACTCATGATTCTTTTTTTTTAGCTTCAATTGTTAGAAAGTTTTTCATCTAAATTCTTCTTTTCAGTATAAGTTCTAAATAAAAACATGGTCATTGAACCAGCCAAATTGACAGCAAGCTCACTATGTCTTAAACTTGGTTTTACATTGGTTTTGCTTTTTCCGTGAGCATCACCTAATTTATTTCGTAAAGCTCCCAAACCGGTTACAACACTTGTTACTCCACCAAGTATTTGTTTAAATATACCTTCATTATGTAGTTCAGGAGCTAGATTTAAGGATTTCGCCACCTCTTTATATAATACGGGAAGATCGGCACTTTCGTTATAGGGAATAGCTTGGTCGTCAAGAATGTGTTTTAAAACACTTTCGATTAAAGTTCTGGCAGATGTAATGGCTCCTTCGGGATCACTTTCTTTCCTTTCCAATGCTTTTTCCCATAAAGAATGAAGATGAACTTCGTTAAAAACAATTGTTTCATTTAAAGGCGATGTTTTTCCGCTTTCAAGATGAGAAAGTAAAATATTGAATTCACCCCAAATAAACTCTCTTCTCTCCTGATAGGTACTGTAACGCGCTTTTATAAATGTCCAAAACTGATCGATGGTACGATTAGCGTCAATCCATTTAGGCAGAAGATGAGAAATAGATTTGTTATCAACCAATTTTTTTCTGCTTTTAGTATAGGCATCTTTATCAAATCCATCACCAGTAGCACGCATAATTAAATGGTCTTGAAAGTATTGAACCAATTCAAAATCATTCAATAAATCTATATGTTTTAATTCATCATCCATTTAAACCAATCCCTTTTCAGTTTCAACTTTTGTCATTTTGGCTAACAATAAAACATTCAATTCTTCAAGTTTATCAATCATTTCTAGACTTTTAAAATTGTCTATTGCATTAGACATTATTGAAAATTTCATTAATATGTTTTCATGTGGAATTAATATTTTTAAATCTTTTATTTGACCTGGGGAAATATTTGCTTGATTTGCACTTCCTGTGGATCCATTCAACAGTTCAGTCTGAATTTCTTTGGAGGAGACATATTGATAAACAAACTCTTTATAATAAGAATGGACTGGAGATAGTTTGCTTACTCTTTGGTTTAACAGCGATGGAAAATTAAAGTAATATTTACCTACTTGACCAACTGCTGAATTTAATTGATTTGCTCCTGATCCCGTCATTGATATAAGGATATCGCCCTTTGTAATAATAATTCTATTAAGGGTTTTAGGTAGATTACCCATAAAATATTGAGTATCTTCTTGGATATATACATATGGAGCTTTTATGTTTTTTATTTTTAAAATTGGATATTTTCCAACATCATAAAATTCATCGCTCTTAAATGCATATCCATTAATAGTTTCAATCAAACTCCCTAAGTTGTTGTAATTCCACCCCTCAGGAATTTCCTTCTCCAATTCTTCACACCAGACCATTTTTCCACAATTACTTTTATAAGGCTTCCCTTTTTCATCAGGAAACTCAAAATCCACAAACCATTGTTTGTAAAGCGTTTGGGCAGTTTCTTCGAGTTTAGAAATAAGTTGATTATTGAGGGTAATACGGTTTCGAATGACTTTGTATTCACGGACTATTTCTAGTTGTTTTTCGGGAGACGGAATAGGTAATTTCATACCACAAAAATCTTCCCATTCCAAACTTCCTCTCACACCACCAACAGCATGAAAACAAGCTTCTCTATCAAATTCTGAACGAGTAAACCACATCATTAAATATTCAGGCAAAAGTTCGTCCGTATCTATTATTTCGAAAATTGGATAAGCTTGTGATATGATAGCCGGTTCATCTTCTGTATATAACGCAACAGGCATTTTCCTGTCACGTCTTACCTGCATAGTGCTACAAGCAAATTGACTTTTGCGTATGATTTTGTAATTCTCCATATCTGTTCCAATGATATTGGCAACAGATTTTATAAACTGCTTGGAAATACTAAGTCCTAACAATGCTTTTACTTTTAATCCCTTGTTCCGTTCGTCAACCAGACGAATGTAATTACCTATCGGCTTATAATTCGATTGCATAGCCCAATTCATTAAATACGTTTAACAAATCGTTTTTAGACTTCGTTTCGGCTCTCAAGAGTTCTGAAAACTCGGTTTGTAAAGCGATCATCTTATCATCAAAATCAATATTCTCATCGCGATTTACAAAAGTGATGTATTTGCTGGGTACCAAAGAAAAATCTTTAGCAACTATCGTTTCAAATGAAGCCGAATAACAAAATTCGGGAACATCTTTGTATTGACTTAAATTAGCTTGCCAATTATGGTAAGCTCCAGTTACATCTTTAATATTTTTCTCTGAAAACTGAATAAACTTTTTCTCAAATGGAATCCCCACTTCTCGCAAATCCATAAAAAGAATTTCATTTTGTCTGTCACGGTAGTTTCGGGTTTCATCCGGCAAGTGAACTGTTCTGGCTTTTTTGTTTTTGTTCAGAATCCAGAGCGTGACGCTGATATTGGTGGTATAAAACATATTTTGTGGCAAAATCACAATGGCTTCCACCAAATCGTTTTCAATCAGTTTTCTTCGAATTTTGTATTCTTCGCCACCGCCAGAAAGGGCACCATTGGCCAAGATAAAACCGGCTACGCCGTTTTCGGACAATTTACTTACCATATTCAGAATCCAGGCATAGTTGGCATTGCTGGTTGGCGGAATATCATAGCCTCTCCAGCGAGGATCATCTACCAGTTCATCACTGGCTCTCCAGTCTTTTTGGTTAAAAGGAGGGTTGGCCATTATATAATCGGCTTTCAAATCGGGGTGTTGGTCACGACCAAAAGTGTCGGCTGCCACATCACCCAAATTCGCCGAAATACCGCGAATGGCTAGGTTCATTTTGGCCAGTTTATAAGTAGTGGCCGTATATTCCTGTCCGTAAATGGAAATTTCTTTTTTGTTCCCGTGGTGGTTTTCAATAAACTTGATGGATTGCACAAACATGCCACCAGAACCGCAAGCGGGGTCATAGATAACCCCTTTGTAAGGTTCTATCATTTCGGCGATGAGGTTTACGATACTTTTTGGAGTGTAGAATTCACCTTTCCCTTTTCCTTCGGCCAAGGCAAACTTGCTCAGAAAATATTCATACACGCGACCCACAATATCAGTCTGCTTGTCCTTGATCGTGTCAATATTGTTGATGGTATCCAACAAAGCCGCCAATTTGCTCACATCCATATTCAGGCGAGAGAAATAATTGTCCGGCAAAGCGCCTTTCAGGGCAGGATTGTTCTTTTCTATGGTATGCAAAGCGGTGTCTATCTTCAGGGCAATATCGCTTTGCTTGGAATTTTCGATAATAAACGACCAACGGGATTCCTCCGGCAAAAAGAAAATGTTCGACATATTGTAGAATTCCTTCATCTCAAGATATTTCTCTTTTCCATCAGTTATCAATTCCTTACGTCGTTCTTCAAACTTGTCACTGGCAAATTTCAGGAAAATCAACCCCAGTACTACGTGCTTGTATTCTGATGATTCGACGGTTCCTCTTAGTTTGTTGGCGGAGTCCCAAAGGGTTTCTTCGATGCTTTTTTCTTTTTTGGGTTTAGCTTGTTTTGGGGTAACTTGTTTGGACATTGTAGTAGATGTTGTTTCTGAAAAATTATACTTTGCTAAGGTATTGAAAATAATTTCATACAGAATACGAGAAACCGTAAATGAGTAATTATTTTTTATTATTTCTCAAATTAATATTAACTTTTGCCATTAAGCCTATGTCATTCGATTTGGATTCAACCATCATTAAAGTTAATACTGCCAAAGCATTGTTTTCAATAACTTTATTTCATTGGGAATAATAAAAAAAAACAATGCAGCCACCATACTTTTAGTGACTGCATCGCAAAAATTACTCAAATTCATTGACAATTTTTAATTGCTTGGTCTGTACAATTCCACTTCGCAATCTCCAGCTTCGTTTTTTCCAAAAACTTGTTGATTGGAGGAAGTTTTACACAGCATATTGCCGGTATCACTACACTGGATGGATTGATTACAGGCTCCTGCAACTGGAAGCCAACCTTGAATGGCGGCAGGGGCTCTTTTTTTGGCAACATTCTCGGCATGGGAGGCAAAAGCTCCAGTAATGGCCAATGCAAATACCGCCATTGGCAGGATCATTTTTACAATACTCGTTTTCATAATAATTCAATTTAAATTTAAAATAGGATCTACTCTTTTTTACAGGTTTTCGATCTACTTCCTGATACTGGCCAGTATGTCATTGCGAGAATTCCTATTGGGAATTTCTCGATTTATTTTTAAATAAATCTCCAAGCGAATAAGCAACAATTTGATTGTCTATCAAGGCAAACAAATGCGAATCGGTAACAACGAAACTTCTCATTTTTTGACGATTATGGTGGTAAACATAAAAGCTGAACTGATATGAATTTTCCACAATATCATAAACATCAACTACGGAAGCCTGCTCCCACATTTTTTGGGATTCAAATTTCCCTTCCAAATTGGAGTGGACAAAAAGTAAATTGTTAAATACCGAACTGGAGACATTGACGGTAAATGGTGGCGCCGAAAATTGCTTTATGCCCCGTTCAGGCAAATAAGCTATTTTTAATTTGGCCACACTATTGGTGTCAATGGTCTTTCCACGATAAATTAATTTAAGATGGGGGTCTGAAACAATAAATTGATTTCTATAATAATACACATAAACCAGCTTTTGCAATGCTTGACTATAATGCAAACTGCCATCTGTATCAAAAACACCGTCAATTTGTTTTTGCAATAATTTGGGTGCCAACTGTACCTTGGCAGGATTCCCAAATTGGATAACACCTAGGGTATTTTCTCTTTTTTGGGTATCGCGAGTTCGTATGGCAATGACATCGTTGTGCATTATTGCTGCCGCTGAAAAATGGATATTTCGATACCTAATTAAGTTAGCTTTCCAATTTCCAATGGCTCCTTTAAAAATACAGGGAACTGTGCCGTCAAGAACATAAAAATAAGGAGGAACTACTTTGACTTGAATGGAACGAAAAGGAAAATTCACGTTATCAAGCTGGATCGTGTATTGTTTTCTATTTTTTAAGGTAGAGTCCAAAACCGTAATTCGTGAAGGGTCGGTATAATTCCCCAGATAAATTGTACCCTTTCCAGTACCGGCAAAATAATACGAGTTGTAACCCAGATCCTCTTGATGTTGTTTGTTGATGCGATGTGGAATAAAGCGACGAACAAAAGGATTACGATGATGGATAATTTCTTCGGAAGTCACGAAAAGCAGCATGACGATGGCAACACTGCCAACAAATAAAGCCGAAATCACAATCCAAAGACGATTCATTTTTGTGGAACTTGGGTCAGTCTCGAAAGCTGTCAACATATAAATTCCTACTATAGCCAAAACAACAAAGAAAATATTGAAGACGAGATGTTGTGTCCAGCTCATGTTTTCAAGAATGCCTCCACAAGAACAAGGAACAAAAGAACTGAAATTCAAAATGACGACAATATAAGTACTGAACAGAACCATTAAACTAAAAGCCGCATAAAGCCCCGTCAAACGACATTTTGGAAACACCAACAACAAGACAATGAATAGCTCAAGAAAAGGAGTGCCAAAAGCAACCCAATGGGCAAAAGCACTCAATAAGGGTGATTGTCCCAATTGCACCTGAAAGTTTTCAAAATCCAAAATTTTGCTCACTGCTGCATAAACAAACAACAATACATAAAGAAGTGCAATAATCTCGACAATAAGGTTTTGTGTCTTGGCAGCTAATTTCATAAAGCAATAGTTTATTTTGATTCCGTAAAATTCTGGATTTCAAAATAATAACAGTTGTCATTTTAGGACAAAAACTTTACTAAAACGGATAAGTTGTTATTAACTAAACCTAATCTTCTTGTTGAGGGGTAAATTCAACTTCATTTCGCTTGACTTCATAAGGGGAGAAACCAAAACGTTTTTTAAAGGATTTCGAAAAATTGGGGTAATTATTAAAACCATTCATTATTGATATATTTTTCAAAGGTATTTGGGTGTGTTCTATCATAAAACAAGCCCTTTTCAAACGCTCTTCATTATAAAATTGATAAATGCTGGTTTTAAAAAAATAACGAAAACCATCTTTCAATTTGTGCTCATTAGTACCAAATTTCCTGGCCAGTATTTTTAATGAAGGAAGTGGCTCTTCAAGATGGGCCAAAATATAATCATATAATTTCTGAATTAAAAATGCATCAACTTTTCTGGTTTTTAATTGTTTTTCATCTTCCTTTTTGAAAGCCATTGGATAATAAGTATCAGCCTTTTTAGGAGTAAAAAGATTCAATATAATTTCCGAACTTTTAATTAATCTTCCAACACTACAAGAAACAGAAATTGGCAGTTGGTCTTTTCTGGTAAAATCTAAAGTCACAACCTCAGGTATTGAAGTCTCGAATAATTTTTCGATTTGTTCCACTGAAGTCGTTGCAATAATATCGGTTAATGGCTGATTCATCAATTCACTTTCAGCATAACCCAAAAGAAGAATTAATTCTGGTGTAAAACTTTTAATGTAGTAATTTTTATCAAGTAGAATTGTAGTTTGAGTTATAAACTGATGGGTACTATGAGAATTAACAAAACCAAAATTAAAAAAGGACTCCTTCATTTCCTCCGCAACCATATTGATTAAGACAATTAATGTTTCCATTTCATCATTTTCATCATTATTGGTACTTAAAGGAATACGACTATTGAAATTACCTCTGGCCATTTCAAACAGCATTTGATGTATAGTAACAATTTGCGCTTGATTAGAAGGTTTATCCATAATAATACCATTTTTAGAATTTTATTTTTCCTTTTGCATTCCTTATTAATCATCTAAAAATACTACTTAGTTCTTTTCGATAAAATCTTTCAAATAATTCAAAGCAGCAGCTTTAGTTGTAAAAATTTGTGTAGGAACGGAAGGCTTGCTTACTTGTAAATAAAAAGTACTTATGGTCAATAGTACTTTTTCATGTGCTACAAGTGCAACGGCATGTGTCAGTACAGACCCAGATTGCGCCAAAAAATCCCTGCCAGCTTTATCGGTACCAACCACTCCCCGAATATCACATAAAACGGGAAAAGTTCTTTCTCGTTGAAAGTGTATCCTAGCTGTAACAACAAGTTGGGCTACTTTAAGGTCAATGAATGTTTTGGATTTATATTTAAAAAAGAGAATGCCTTCTTTTATCCAAAATTGGGCATAGTCATTCTCATAAAAGTCATGGGCTGCAAACATGTCTTATGAATTTAGTTTTGATTTAACAAAAATATAAACATTTACAAACACTGCAGTTGTTAATTTGGGATTATTTATTGCGTTTTGAGCATTTTGTTGTCAATTTAGGAATATTTCTTGTTACATTGGGAGTATTCATCCATATAATGCAAAAACTTTCATTTTTTATAATGACTTTTAGAATACTATTTTCAAAGACTATAAAAAATGGCAAAAATCAAACACAATAACTTCATCGATACAGTTGATGAAGTTTTATCGGGAGCAAAAAAAGAAGGTGTTTTACATCTATATGCAGAAAACAAAATTTTAACGGGTAGAACCATCCAAATCAAGGGTAAAGAAATGTTTCATTTCGGTACAACTGGATACCTTGGATTGGAACAAGACGACCGACTCAAAGAAGCAGCAATTCAAGCAATCCGAAATTATGGTACGCAATTCCCGCTTTCAAAATCCTATATTTCTCATCCGCTGTATAGCGAACTAGAAAGTAAAATCGAACAAATGTATGGCATCCCAGCCATCGTTACCAAAAATAGTACTTTAGGACATCTTGCCGTTATACCGACATTGATTCGGGATGAAGATGCGGTTATTATGGATCATCAAGTGCATTGGAGCGTTCAAAATGCTTGTCAATTACTGAAGTTGAGAGGAATTCCCGTGGAAATGATTCGTCACAGTAATTTGGAAATGTTGGAAGACAAGATCAAACAGCTGGCAACAAAATGTAACCTAATCTGGTATATAGCAGACGGTGTGTATTCGATGTTTGGAGATTATGCTCCAATACAAGAATTACTGAACTTGACTAAAAAATACCCTCAACTCCACCTCTATTTTGATGATGTCCATGGCATGAGCTGGAAAGGGGAAAATGGTACTGGTTTTGTTTTTGATGTCCTCAAGGAGCTCCCTGAAAACATTGTGGTAGTGGGAACTTTAAGTAAAACCTTTGGAGCTAGTGGCGCCACATTTTTTTGTAAAAACCAGAAACTAAGGGATAAAATTAAAAACTTTGGAGGTCCCTTAACGTTCTCGGCACAATTAGAGCCTGCTTCTGTGGGAGCTGCAATTGCTTCTGCCGACATCCACTTATCTCCTGAAATAATAATTCGCCAACAAGACTTGGCCGATAAAATCGCCTATTTTAACCAATTACTCTCTGAAGGAAACCTTCCCATAATTTCAAAAAATGATTCTCCAGTTTTCTTCTTGGGAATGGGAACGCCACTAACGGCTTATAATTTTGTACATCGTTTGTTCAAGGAGGGCTTCTTTCTGAACTTGGGAATTTATCCCGCAGTACCCATCAAGAATACAGGAATTAGAATTACCCTTTCGGCTCACAATCACAAACAAGACATTAAAGCATTGGCAGAAGCAATGGAATTCCATTTCCCCAAAGCATTGGAGGAAACGAACAACTCTGAATACAAAATAAGGAAAGCTTTTGGAATGCCTGTCGAAAAATTAGAAGTGATTTCAGAAACTCAAATGCAAGAACTCATCATTGAAGAAAAAAACACCATCGCTGATATGTCAAAATCAGATTGGAATCTTTGGATGGGAAAAGAAAATATTTTCGATTGGGAGGGAATGATGTATTTGGAAAACTCGTTTAAACAGAATCCAGACCCAACAAACCAATGGGATTTTTATTATTATACGGTCAAGGACAGTCTGGGCACCATACTTCTAATGACCTTTTGTACTTATGGTCTTTGGAAAGACGACATGTTGGCAACGGAATCCGTTTCCATACAACTGGAAGAACTAAGAAAAACAAACCCTCTTTATCTCACTTCAAAAGTACTGAGTATGGGGTCTTTGTTTACCGAAGGAAAACACTACTACATCAATCAAGAACATCCATTGGCTGAAAAAGCAGTGAAAGTACTGTTGGATAAATTGGAAGAAAAATACAATGCTTTAAATGCCGATATGCTGGTGTTGCGAGACTTTGAAGAAGACAACAAATTCGACAAAACAATACAAGAACAAGGTTATTTCAAAATAAATATGCCTGAATCCTGTGTCGTTGAAAACAAAAGCTGGACTACTTACGAGGAATACGCAAAAGAATTGTCCCCACGTTCCCGAAAACATTTCAGTAAAGAAATTTTGCCATTTGAAAGACATTTTGATGTGGTAATAAAAGACAAATTGGACAACACAGAAATCGAAAGAGCCTATCAACTGTACAATAACGTCAAAAATAATAACTATGCCATCAATACATTTCGCTACGGTATGGAAGTTTTTGAAAACATGAATAAAAGTCCCAACTGGGAATTTATCTTGTTGGCCTTGCATAACGACACAGAAACCCCGTTCGTTGGAGTAATGTTTTGCTACAAAAACTGTAATAATACTTATGTTCCCGAACTGGTGGGAATGGACTATAAATGGGCAAAAGAATACCAGCTCTATAGACAACTCCTGTTTCAAACCATTAAACGAGCCAATGCATTGCAGTTCCCAAAAATAGACTTTGGAGTATCGGCCTCCTTTGAAAAAAGAAAATTGG
This sequence comes from Flavobacterium limnophilum, assembly GCF_027111315.2. Lineage (GTDB taxonomy): Bacteria > Bacteroidota > Bacteroidia > Flavobacteriales > Flavobacteriaceae > Flavobacterium > Flavobacterium limnophilum. The sequence continues at coordinate 2,293,844 of NZ_CP114289.2, forward strand.
GCGCCAAAATAATTCCAAAAGTAGCTTATATTCAAGCTAGAGACAATTATGCCATGGAAGTAATGAATACGATGCAAAACGATTTTAAATCCCTCAAATAATAGCTTAGATCGACTGAACAATTAAAATTTTCACACGATGTTTAAAGATATAATTGAATCATTTAACGACACTTGCAACACAATTCTGGGAGCAAGTGAAACGATGCTGACCAAGGCCAGCAATGGAATCTTGGCATGCAACAAAACGTTGGCCGAATTAAAGGAAATAGTGGACAAGAAGGATTTTAATACCGTTCCAGAGGAAATTGATTTTTTCAAAAATGTCAAACCAATCCCCATGAGTTTATTAATTTACTTCACTGAAGTCCGTTCCTGTGAATTAAGGATGCCTAAAGCGGGTAATACCTATAAAATTCAATTCCTTCAAAAAGAATTGCGAAAAATCAACAAGTTCTTTCATCGCAATGCCGATTTTGTCCATTATATGGAACAAGGATACAGCTATCTGGATCATCAATTCTTTACCCGAAACCACCGAAACAATTTCCCGTTTACACCAATGACGGACTATTACCAGTTTCCAGAATTTTCAACTTCTCAAGATATGCTCTGGGCTAAAGTAAAAGCAATGTATCGGTTCATTCACTATATCCGCCAAGCACTGAAAAGGCTGAAAGTGCATGATTCCGATATTTTTGAAGAAAGAAGACACAAAGTATTGGTATGGACAGGACCAAAAACAGCTCTGACGGAATTAATCTATGCCTTATTTTCGAATGGGGCAATCAATCACGGCGCAGCGGACATCAACACGATTACGGATTCCTTTGAAGATTTTTTCAACATCAAATTGGAAAACGTATACAAAACCTACTCTGAAATAAAAGCACGCAAAAGCAGCAAGACCAAATTTTTGGAGGAGTTGACCTTAAATTTACAGCAAAAAATAGCCCGAGAGGATTCTTAATCCATTAGAAAATATGTAATATTTTCATTTGAAATTATTGGAGCGTCAAGGGACAAAAGATAATGCTTGGATTTACATCACTAAAATAAAAACTTGACTATCAGATTTACTCTACTTGTCAATCTAAAGTCTAAACCAATTTTGAATAATTTCATTTTCAATATTTCTTTTATTGATATGAATAAATTCATTTTTAACAGCATCATAGGTGTAGTCACTTCCCCATTCTTTAAAATGAGTTGCCACATATCCGATTGAATTACAGATGAACTCAATTTCAGCATTGGTCATTGCAGGATGTATGGACATCCGAATCCATCCCGGGCGATCGATAAGGCAGCCTTCCAAGATTTTTTGTTCAATGGATTTTGAGGTATCGTGATCCACATTTAAAAGATAATGCCCATAAGTTCCCGCACACGAACAGCCTCCTCTGGTTTGAATCCCAAATTTATCATTCAGCAATTTGACAATTAAATTATAATGAGCATCTTCAATGTAAAATGAAAATACGCCAAGTCTTTCCGTATGGTCTGGAGCAAGTATTTTCAAATTTTCAATTATTGAAAGCCTATTGAAAATAATGGCATTAAGTTCGTGCTCTCTATCGAGAATGTTTTGAATTCCCATTTCATCTTTTAACTTTATGGCAAGTGCTATTCGGATGGTTTGCAGAAAACCGGGAGTTCCACCGTCTTCGCGGGTTTCTATGTCATCAATGTAATCGTGGCCTCCCCACGGATTTGTGTATGTTACCGTTCCTCCTCCAGGATTATCAGGTACTAAATTTTTATACAGTTTTTTATGAAAAATTAAAACACCAGAAGTTCCAGGCCCTCCTAAAAATTTATGGGGAGAAAAAGTAATGGCATCCAAATATCGCTCATCATCGGGATGCATGTCCATAGGAACATAAGGAGCAGAACAGGCAAAATCCACAAAACACAAACCTTTGTGCTGATGCATTAATCGAGCAATTTCTTGATAATTGGTTCTAATTCCTGTCACATTGGAGCAGGCCGTTACTGCCGCAATTTTTATTGGACGGTCTTTATGTTCCTCCAACAATCTTTTAAGATCATTAAGACTTGGCAATCCATTTTCATCAGCTGCAATAACCCGAACTTTGGCAGTGGTCTCTAGCCAAGAAGTCTGATTGGAATGATGTTCCATGTGAGAAATAAAAACAATCGGGCGTTTTTCCTCTGGCACTGCGGTAGTTTCCTTTAAATTCTCGTTGAGTTTAATGCCCAATATCCGCTGAAACTTGTTGATGGCACCAGTCATTCCAGTTCCAGTCGTAATTAAAACATCTTCTTCCGAAGCATTGACATGCTCTTTGATAATGTTTCTTGCATTATGATAGGCATGTGTCATCACACTTCCTGTAATGGAAGTTTCGGTGTGGGTATTGGCTGTGTAGGGACCAATCTCCTTGAGCATTTTTTCTTCTATTGGCAAATAAAGTCTACCGCTGGCTGTCCAATCAGCGTAAATTATTTTTTTGATTCCATAAGGGGATTCAAATTCTTGATCCTTACCAATAATATTTTCTCTAAAGGGAGAAAAATAATCCTCCAATTTGGATGATTTTTTACTCAAATCAAAAGACTCTTCAATACAATTAGTATTCAAACTCATACTTTATCCAATAAATTCGCTAGTATCGAATTAAAACAAACTCAAAACCAACTGGTTAGTATTACCCAATTCATCTTATGTAATGCCTATTTATAAGCAATGCATTCAAAAAAATTATTGAGTAATGTTACGAAAAATTGTTGACTTTCGAAGATGGAATCACTGATTTTTAATTCTTTATAAATTATTGATACCAAACATCAAAACAAAAAGTAAAGCCCTTATTTTAATTGGGATTTACTGTTTTTTTATGGTACACTACACCCAAAAAATCTTGAAAACAATCTGCTAGAATAAAAAACTGCATTACATTTTTTGAAATTACCAACACAGTAAAATCAATACTTCTTAGGATTTTTATGTTAAATTTTTTCGTACTACGAAAGCCATTGTGATAAACTTCTACAAAAGCTGTTGAATTTTGTGAAAGCAATCTAAAGTAAATAGTTATGAATATCGACAGAATGGAATTTTTGGCATGGATGGAGCGTATCATGGATCGCTTTGATATCCTAAATGAACATATGAACAATGTTCACAAACAACGAAATAACATTGATGGAGAAGAATTACTCGATAATCAGGATCTACTCCAGATGCTAAAAATAAGTAATCGCTCACTTCAGCGTTACCGCTCAACAGGTAAATTACCTTATTACACAATCAGTGGAAAGCTTTATTATAAATTATCTGATATTCATCAGTTTATACGAGATAGTTTTAATGCTCCTTTAAAAAAAACAAAAGACAAAACGTGACAACTAGTGCCATTGGAAGTCAATCTGTGGAATAGATTATTTTATCTCATTAGTTTCGGTAAAACAAATTTCAAAAACCAAGCTGATGGGTAATCAAGATACAGATAAACACCAATTACAAGAACAATTTTCGGATATGTTGTTGGTACTCGATAACAAGAAAAAGAAAATTGAGGTAGTAAAGGGTATTGGAAGTGACAACAAGTTGCAAACGGTCAATCCTGACAAAAAGAATCAAAGCCAGTTTATGCGTGTGGACAAACATGGAGATCTTTTCACAAATTTCTTTTCCAATTTTCTGCATCAACTGAAAGATCCAACCCATTTTAACTTTTTTAGGGTTTCTGCACGGGATGTCATTACTGTAGCCAATAAAATTCAAAAGGCAGTTGACAACTCCGCCAAAACTGGAAAAAAGCTATTTGAAAAATATGAGATAAAAATCGATTATAAACAACTAAACAAAAATAATATGGAAACAAAACAGTCAACATCGGAAGCTGGTGAATACCGCTTCAAACTAGAACAAATAGATTGGAAAGCTATGTCAAATCTAGGAATAAGCAAAGAACGTCTCGAAAAGATGAACTTAATCGACCCCTTATTAAAAGGCTATAAAACCAATGAATTGGTTCCCATAAGCCTTAATTTAGGAAATGCAGTTACCCGAATGGATGCAAGACTCTCCTTGCAGTCCAATGATGAAGGTAAGGTAATCGTTGCCATTCACGGCATTCGTAAAGAACCACAGTTAAATTTTCCATTCTTTGGTCATGAGTTTACCAAAGAAGATAAGGACAATTTACTCAAAACAGGAAATATGGGACGTGTCGTTAATTTAATCAATCCCAAAACAGATGAGATAATACCTTCCATTGTTAGCGTGGACAGATTGACCAACGAACTTGTTGCTTTACGTAGCAACCTCATCAAAATTCCCGACGAAATAAAAGGCGTAAAGTTGGATGAGCAACAAAAACAGAGCTTAATGGATGGTAAATCGCTATACATCGAGGGTATGACATCAAAAAAAGGAGAGCCGTTCAATGCTTCCGTGCAATTCAATGCCGATAAACGCTACGTCGAATTCCTTTTTGACAGAAGCGATACCAATAAACAATCACAAAGCCAACAGCAGAGTCGTTCTGAGCAGCAAGAAGCACCACGAACCTTTAGAGGAAAAGAACTTGACGAACAACAGTATCAGAAATTTAAAGATGGCCAAACGGTGTATGTTAGTGGTTTGGTTGACAAGAACGGAAAAGATTATCAAGGTTACATTACCTTCAACAAAGAAACTGCAAAAACTGGTTTTTCTTTTGACAATCCAAATAAAACAAATGAAAAGGCGCAATCAAAAGGGAATTCTGAAGGTAAAAATAGCGAAGCAACCAAGAATGGCAAGGAACCAGAAAAAGCAGCTCAAGAAAAACCAAAAACTGCTGCCAAATCCAAAGGTCCAAAAATGTAATCATCATAAAAATTCCCATCATGAAAATAGTGATTGCAGAAAAACCGAGTGTTGCCCGAGAGATAGCTGTACTGTTGGGAGCCATTGAAAAGAAAGATGGCTACCTGACGGGCAACGGCTATTATGTAACTTGGGCGTTAGGACATCTAGTATCATTGGCTATGCCCGAAGATTATGGTTTTACAGGTTTTCAAAAAGAAGCCCTACCCCTATTACCCAAACCATTCTTACTTACTGTACGTAAGCTGAAGAAAAACAATAGCTATATTCAAGATGACGGAGCAATGAAACAATTAAAAATCATTGAGCAGCTTTTAAAAAACAGTGAAAGTATCATAGTCGCCACTGATGCTGGTCGAGAGGGAGAACTTATATTCCGTTATATTTATGAATATTTAAAATGTAACCTACCTTTTGAACGGTTATGGATTAGTTCACTGACAGAAAAAGCCATTCTTAAGGGATTTGACAATTTGAAACCAGGAAGAAATTTTGACGGTCTACATTTCGCAGCAGTTGGAAGAAGTCGCGCGGATTGGCTGGTAGGAATAAACGCTTCCCAAGCGTTGAGCATTGCTGTTGGAAGTGGTGTTTATTCTCTTGGAAGGGTTCAAACACCAACATTGGCACTTATTTGTAAAAGATTCTTGGAAAACAAAGCATTTGCCATTGAGAAATACTGGCAGATTGAATTAGAGCACCGTAAGGAATTTATTGATTTCAAAAGTATTTCCTTGACTAAATGGGATGACAATAAAAAGGCTACTGATGCATTGAAATCCATACAACGACAAGGAACAGCTACCGTGACTTCGGTTGAAACAAAAATTATCAATGAACAACCTCCTTTATTGTTTGATCTTACCGCTTTACAAAAAGAAGCCAACATAAAATTAAATTTATCTGCGGAAGAAACTCTAAACATCGCCCAAAGCCTTTACGAGAAGAAATTCATCAGCTATCCACGCACTGGAAGTAAGTATGTTACTGAAGATATTTGGGCTGAAATACCCAAACTGATAAGCATATTGGAAGAAATGGAAAAGTTTAAGGCAGTTGTTTCTAATGTAAAAAAAGGACGTCTCAACAAACGTATCGTCAACGATTTAAAAGTTACAGATCATCACGGTCTATTGATAACGGATAAAATACCATCAGCCTTATTACCTAAAGAAAATATCATTTATGAAATGATTGCATACCGCTTATTGGAAACCGTTTCCAATCCCTGCAACAAACAAATTACCGATATTAATTTACAAGTACTCCATTATGATTTTGCAGTAAAAGGGTGTACAATTCTTGATTCAGGCTGGAGATCCATCAAAGGAAACTTTACAGATGAAGACAGTAGCCCCATCACAGATCTACCAGAAGTAAAAATTGGTGACGAGCTAAAGTTTAGGGGAACAAAAGTTTTGGAAGGAAAAACCAAGCCACCAGTCCTCTTCACTGAAGCGGGACTACTGACAGCTATGGAAAGTGCTGGAAAACTGATTAAAAATCAAGAAGAACGCAAAATATTGCAAGACATAGGTATTGGTACTCCAGCTACACGGGCCAGTATTATTGAAACGCTTTTTAAAAGAGAATATGTCAAGAGAGAAAAGAAATCTTTAGTCCCAACAGCAAAAGGATTAAAAGTTTACGAACTCGTAAAAGACCAAAAAATTGCCGATGTAGCCATGACAGCCCAGTGGGAATTAGCCTTGCAAAAGATAGAAAACAACGAGGGAGATGTAGCTGATTTCCAAAAAGAAATGGAAAATTATACCAGAACCATTACGCAAGAATTACTTTCCTTATCTGTCGAAAGTGAAAAACAACCAGAACTAGTTTGTCCGAAGTGCAAGATTCAGAAATTGGTAATTCGAGATAAATTAATAAAATGTTTGGATGAAGACTGTAACTGGGTTCAATTTCGAAAGATATGTGGGATTCAGTTAAATCTAATGGATCTAGAAATGTTAATTAACAAAGGTAGAACCAGTCTTCTCAAGGGAATGATTAGTAAATCAGAAAAGAAATTCGATGCTTTCATCGTTATGAACAGCGACGGAAAGACCTCCTTTACTTTTCCTGAAAAGACAAAAAGAAAATAAAAAAAAGGCTGTTTCTAAAATTTGAAACAGCCTTTTATGCTTATTTTTTAGACTCGACCAAAGACAATTTTCTAAATTCTTTTAAAAATTTTTCTAGTTCTAGAGAAGATTTACGTGCTCTAGTTCCTGCTGCTTTATTTCCTTTTTCTGTTTGTAATTCTGCATCCGATTTGAATGTTTCAAATTCAGCAGCGATTTTTTCGATTAGATCTTTCATAGTTGATTTTATTTATTACCTAGTTACAAAACTAACAATTACAAATGACATTTAATCTAGGTAAAGAAATTTACATCGATAATCTTTCTTCTTCTTTAGAGACAATTTATAGCCAATAAAAGCCAAACCATACCAGATATTCTGATTACTACTAGGAGCATCCTACATTTATCCATTAATATAAATTATACAAATTATGGATACGCTACAAAAAGACCTCTCCTATTTCAATTTAAGACTGCAAGAATTTCTCCAAACGAGTTTTCCAGAAAAAGCTTGGGATACCAAATTTATAGAACAACGTTCTCAGAGATCTGCGAATGCTTATGAAGCAGCATTTATGGCAGGTAATTCCGTTGGACAATGTGAGGAAATAGCTAATTACATTCTGTTTGAAGGATTTTTTCATTTCTAACTTCAATTCTAAAATATCTTCTATTTTGAATATTTCAGCATAATCTTTCATACTACCAATTTGAATTTTTATTGGTTCAATTTTGTTATTTTCTATATAAAATCGGAATTCTTTTTGGTATTCAAATTCAATAGGTTTTTCGAATAGTGTTATTTCTCTACAAACTTCTTCTTTATCATAATAATCTACAAGACCATGATTAAATTTTAAGTTATTTTTTTTGAGTTCATTTTCTATTTTATTAAAGAAAAGCTGTAAATTTTTAATCATTAATCCATATGTACCAAAACGCAAATTTCTTTTATCAAACTCAAAATCTAATGGATTTGGAAATCCTTTTGAAGATATTGCATACAAGGAATAGATGTTTCCTAAAACTTCTTTGTAGCTTTCTTTTAAATGAACTTTGACATAATTAAATTCTCTGTCAATTCCAGATATTTTAAAAGTTCCAGGTAAAGAATTAATTACTTTTGAAACTCCTTCGTATTTATCACCTCGTAATTCTTCATCTTCGACTTTTCGGAAATATTCAATTGTATTCATGTAGATTGTTCCATTTTCGAATAAATCAAGAATGTTTTCTTCACTACCTAATTTTAAGAATAATTTTATTGTGTGTTGCATTATAAGTTTTCTAAACTTTAACGAACATATAAGCCATTTTTCAAAATGCTTAATAATGAATTTTTATTGTATATAAAATGAAATAATGTATGTGCACTAATGTTTGTTTCCATGTAAATATTAATCTTCTATTACAACTTTATAATTGTCATTATTAATTTTTAATTCATATTTTTTTACATTATTACCTTTTAAATAAGCATCTAATCTTGAATGTTTTATAATTGTAATGTTTTCTGTATTTTTCTCTTTTTTATAACTAAGCATGACATATTTTTTTGAAACCATATTGTAATAAGCTTCAGCTTTTTTTGAAACCATAGTTCCGGATGGAAATATAAAATCAGTTTCAACAAATTCTAATTTTTCTAATCTTAATCCTTTCATATAGTTTAGACCACAATTTCTAAGAATTATTGGTTTATTCATTTCTGATTTATAAACTTCAGTGTCAAGATTATCATCTTTAAAATAAAAGTTAGATTTCACATAAGTATCACAAATAGAAAAAAGTTTATTCCAATATTTAGCATTTGGATGGAATAAAGTATCATTGATTTTTTTAATTCTATGTGGTGCACTTTCAAAGTGTATTATTTTATAATTCTCCATACTAATTAAAATAAAGGTGTATCTGATTTTGGTTTAATCAAAGGCATTTCAACTTTTAGCATAACAGGCATAGGAAAGTCAACACCCATTAATATTGCTTCTCCAGAACCCAAAACAGGTAGAAATGATAATGTATCTCGATTAGCTGATGAACAAGCATTGGCAATAGCTTCTTTGTCCTGATGATTTATTAATCTATGAGTAATAAATGTTCCTATTTGACTTAATGTACCATTTGGAATGTCTCTAGGCATCTGTGTAGCAATGCAAAGAAATAAACCATATTTTCTACACTCTTTTGCTATACTATCAAATGAACTTAGTTCTGTGGTTTCAAAATATTCATCTTTTACTTTCTTGTTTAAAAATTGATGTGCTTCGTCAATAAATAAGACTAAAGGTTTCTCTTTAAAAGTGCCAATTCTAGATTTGTTTAGTAAATATTTACCAATAGCATTTGCTAAAATCTCTCTTGACTGAAAATTAAACGGAACATTCTCAAATCCAATTCTTAAAATACATTTAGTTTCATCTTTTATAAAACTTTCAATCATTTCTATTATATCTACCTCATCAACAATAGAATTGAAGCCAAACATTTTTTTGAAATCATTATCATTTATCGTATTATTAATTCTCATGATTAGACTTGTACTATTTCCGAAATTTCTTCCATCTTGAAAAGTTTGCCAACGGTCACCATTTATTTGATAACATTCATTTATAATTTGTTGAGACAATTTGTTTATGTCAAAAAAGCTTGAATTATCGTCTTCAATTTCAGTTTTATAAATGTAATGTGCATTATTGTACGGTCTTGTTTCATTTCCGCATTTAACAACGCAACCATTCTCAATTACTAAGTCTTTATCTTTTATTTTAAATGTAATTCTTTCTTCAGCTATCGAGTGCGCATACTTATCTTTATCTCTAAGCATGCAATGTGCAATTTTCAAAGATTTTATAGCTTCAAGTAAAATAGGTTGTTGTACCTGTCCAGATGGTCTAAATAAAACAAATAAGTCACCAATAGTTAACTTTGAATAAGGAAAAAAAGATGAAGTAGCAATAACTGTTTTTGAAACTTTAGGATCTTCATCTAAGCTTGAATATTCTCCTGTTGCATCAATCAAAATAGATTTGCTATTATTAATTTTTAGTGCTTCCAATAATTTACTAACAGTATAACTTTTACCACCACCTGTTGTTCCAACCACTGCACAATGTCTTCCAAAAATTGCTTGTTGTGATAATTGGACAATTGTTGATTTATCATAAGTTAATCTTCCTAACTCAATTACAGGAGCTGTATCTTTATGTTCTTTTTTTACTCCAAAACCTTTGAAATATCCTTTTATAAATTCAGAAGAACAAATAAATACTTTTGCACCAATCATCGGTAAGGAATTTAATCCTTTATCGATATTTGATGGTTCAAAAAGTTCAAAAGACAATAATATTTCTATTTTTCCAGTTGGATGAAATTCTTTTGTATTAAATGATTTTTCACTAAGTTCAAGTCGCTCTTTCTCAGGCAAACTTAATTCAAGGATTTTACCTAAGAAACCATATTTCTCACCTTCAATTACAACATAGTTTCCAACTAAACCACCTTTTAATTCTTCACCGTAAAAAGTAAAAGATTTCATCAACACAGAAGAAGGAAAATGAACTTTTACATATTGAGGTGTAACTTGATTAATGTATCCAATAAAATGGCTATGATTAAATGGATTATTACTCATGCTTTGAACTGTTTAAATTGAGAATAATCTTTTTTGCATCCTCTTGATTGTACGATTTTAAATCAGGATAATATTTAGCAAAGTCATCAAAGACTTCGTCAACTAATACGATGTTGTTATGAATTTTAGCTGCTTCAAAAATTGGGTTAAATGACTTTGACCAATTATCAATTTGTTTGTTTACAACCATTAGTTGAAATCCTGGGTTTTGTTCTAAAGCTTCAACAATAGCCGTTACAATATGTTTATCGTTAAAACTAAAACCAATACAAATCAACAATGTATTTTCATTTCTAACATTTTGTTGGAAACGTGACATCATTTCAAAATATGGCTGCTCATAAGAACTTTCATATTTACTATCTTTTGGATAAATCATTAATGATTTATCAGGTTCATCTTTTTGAATAATTTGGTTTTCTTCATTGGTCCAATCAACTGAACCATGTGGCTTATATAAATGAAATACTTTTTGAATGAAATTGTCTTCTTCTTTTACACGACTTGAATTTCTTGAGACTATATCCAGTTCAAAATTTCGACCACTGAAAGTTCTTGGATGTGAAAATGAGAAACCATCTATAATAGTAAAATTCTTTTTCCTACCAGCTTGCTCAAATAAAGTGTCATAGTTTAATGTGAAAATTTTAGCTCTAGGAAGTGTTACTTTACGCTTTGTTATTTTTTCAATAAAAAGAGAATGTGGAGCATTTTCAGGTAATCTTAAAGTACAGTTTGTTTTTATAATATCTTCTATTTTTTTGATTACATCCTCAATGACAATTTTTACTTTACCTTCATCTGGAATATGCTCAACATAATTTTTAGAAATATTTGCTAAGGAAAGTAGCTTTTCCAAGTTTTTCACATATTGTTCTTCTTCACCTTCATTTTTAAACTTATCTTCATACTTTACTAACTTACAAAATCCGTGAAGTGTTTCGTCCGAAATTACTTCTTTGACATCATCCCATAGTTGAGCTAATAATCTTCCTTTTCGTTCTTTAGTTTCTTCTCCAATTTGAATATCCTTTCCAATACCAACTGAAGAGCCAGCTCCAGTTAGTACTACTAAGTTTTCGAACTGATTATTCAAAAATTCCGCATATTTCTCTCTCTTTTTAGAAATGGCAAACTTCAGTTTATCATCATAAGATGTTCCTTCATCAAACTTATGCAAATTACTATCAATATAAATGTTGCAATCAATTGTTTCATCAACTCCTTCTTGATCTGATTTTATTCTTTCTATTTCAACAGATTTTTTGCCATTTATATATATAAATTCTTTCATGTCACTTAATAAATTAAGCCCGTAAATTAATCAATTTTTACAGATTTTATGCATAAAATATATAAAAAGTTATTCAACGAGATGATTTTTCCCCTGAGTTATATGTTTTCACATAATGGTAAGTCCTAAATAATCAATACAGATTAATAAACAAAATAGAATTAACCTTCTTGCACCAAATGCTGTAAATCTGGATCCTTTTTGATCCTTTCCAATTCAGTTTCGATAATTAGAACAATATCCCGTTTTATTTGCCTGTAATTAGCTTCTATTTCTTCTTTCATTTTATCTTTACCGTGTTCATCCACGAAAGATAAAATCTCAGGTATCTTTTTATAAACTTTAGTTTCGGCAGCTACTTTAGCATTATCCACTACGATTTCAGCATTAAAAATTTTCTGTTCAATACGCTCATCAAAATTATCCGAAACAGCTCCCACAAACATTCCTTGTGTAAGAGTCGAAATTTTGGATGCAGGGATAAGACTGTCCAACTGGGTCGAAATGGAGGTAGATTTATCGCTTCTATTGATAGTCAGGCTTTGTCTTTTCTGTAATACTTTGCCAAAACGTTCTGATAAACTTTTAGCAGTCTCTCCAACAACTTGTCCGCTAAAAATATTACCAACCGTATTTTGAATAACTTTACTTTCTTTGTCACCATAATCACGGGTTAATTGGGAATAATCCTGAAACCCCAAACAAACGGCTACTTTATTGCTTCTGGCAGTGGCAATCAGATTATCCAATCCTCTAAAGTATATAGTTGGTAATTCATCAATAATGACTGAACTTTTTAGTTTTCCTTTCTTGTTTATCAGTTTTATGATTCTAGAATTATACAACCCCAATGCAGCCGAATAGATATTCTGCCTATCGGGATTATTACCAACGCAAAGTATTTTCGGTTCATTTGGATTATTGATATCTAATGAGAAGTCATCTCCTGTCATTACCCAATAAAGTTGTGGTGAAATCATTCTTGATAGAGGAATTTTAGCGGAAGCTATCTGTCCTTGCAACTGGTCTTGTGCCCCACCTTGCCACGCATCCATAAAAGGTGACAAATAATTTTCGAGATCTGAATAAGAAGTAAGGATGGTAAATACATCTGCGTATTTCTTATTGAGCAACTCAATGGCGTGAGGAAATGTACAGTACTTTCCGTTATCATATATTTTTAGAAACCAGATAATGGCGGCTAACAAGATTATCGGAGATTCCACAAAGAAATCTCCCTGCTTTTGTATCCAACTTCGGTTAAGGTTTAGCATAATGGTATAAGCCGACTCATAAGCATCTGATATGTCCGTCATAAAATTTGGATTGATGGGATTACAACGGTGGCTTCTTCGCGGGTCATCGAAATTAATGACATAGAATTTTGGCTCTACTTTATACTTATCGGCATGCTTCAGCAAATGATTGTAGGCGATGGTAGAAAGGTCATCAAATTTAAAATCATAAATGTACATCGAAAACCCCTTTTCAATATGCTGCTTGATGTAATTGTTTATTACGGCATAACTTTTACCCGATCCTGGTGTACCCAAAACAATGGAAGCTCTAAAAGGGTTTACTACGTTAATCCATCCCTCATTCCATTTGCCTTTATAATAAAACGTGGTTGGAAGATTAACGGAATATTCATTTTTCATCAATTTGGTTTCTTGCATAAAACTTTCGTTCTCGTTATTGAAGACATCATCCATTAGGTTGGTACGGAGTAAACGACTAATCCATACACCAGCCACCATTAAAGCAATGTAACCTAGTGAAGTTGTCAGAATATATAAAGATGTTGCCATTCCTGAAGATAGTCGTAATAATGGAGTATTCAAAAAGAAAAGAACAAAACCGATTGTTAAGGCTGAGTAGATTTTGGTCCAGGTTATCTTTTCATTTTTTACTCCCTTGGTTCCCAAACAACTTAATGCGAGTAAAACCAAAGCAAAGAGTTTGGAATATAAAGTATTGGAAAACAAGCTTGCTGTCCGTTGAAAATTACCTAATATTTTGTTGATTAGTTCAAGTGTCCAACCCCGTTCCAAAAAAAAGCCATAACAAAACCAGTAAAAGTGCATTAATACCAGCTGGATGCTGACTGCACGCATAAAAGCCATTATTTTGGCCAGTCCTCTTACATCGTCCTCTCCTTGCATATTTTAATGAATTGAATGTTGCAGCTGAATGTAGAACAAAAACAAAATCCTTGACAGCATAAGGAACTAGATGGCTGTCAGTGGCACTATTTGGCTATTTGAACATTGAATAGGTGAAAGAGAAAATCTATTTTTGGTCTCCATTTCTTCTGCGTTTCTTCTTTTTATTCATTTGGTTGGCAAATTTTTGTTCTTCATAATCTTCGCCCTGCGCTTGAGGCAGTAATCCACCCATTGCTTCAATTAATCCAAGATTATCATTGCTATTCTCAGTTTGTCTTTGATTAAGAAAATCAAAAAGTTCGTGAGGTTGAGCTGTTTCTGTTGGTGGATTTTCTTTTTTAATGGATGATAAATGAATGGAGTCATCCTTCATCATTTCTGGGCGTTTTTCAGTATTTCCATCTTTCCACCAATCATTGAAAACGTTGGCAGAAAGATTTTTGTCTAATTGTGAGCCATTCCAAACGGTACGGGATTCGTGGTCAATAAAAGTCATTCCATAAATACGTCCTTCTTTGTTCCGACGGACAACCATATTAATTCCTTGCTCCAGTAATTGTTTCTTGAATTCAGTTTCACTGGGAGTTGTATACATAGCTATTTCAATGGTGTTTTTTAGTACCGTTTTTGCTTGTGACGCTTTCATCTTTTCTTTCGATTTCCCAAAATGTTTTTGTAAATTTTCCAAACCTGCATAGCGACCAAAGCGTGATGCCTTGAACGGATTACTAGCTTTTTCTCCCAGCTCGTTCAATGCAAAATAGACCAATCCCTGTTTAGGCTGACCGTTTACTTCTCCTTTTACTTCCTCAGTGGTAATGTTAAAAAGGGAAAGTAGTGCACTATAAGCTCCCAAACTTTGGTACTCGTAATACTTTGGTAAGTGTCGAACTACTGAAGCTATCTGGCTCTTTACATTAACTTCTTTATAATCTACTGGTCTGAAAATTGCTTCTTTTGGATTGCGTTCTTTTTCCGTTGCCGGTAGTAGTTCATAATGTTGTTCCAATGTACGGCAGGCATTCATGGAACGTAATTTTTCATAAGAATCCGATATTTTTTTACCGTTACGATCTACACATGTTGATACAATGTGAATGTGAGTTCGTTCAATGTCGGTATGTTTGAAAACTACATAAGGCTGTTCACCATAACCCATGAGTTCCATATAATCTTTGGCTAGCAGTTTAAAGCTTTCATCATTTACCTGATCTCTCGGGTCGGGATTGAGCGATATATGCAAAACAGGCTTTTCCGTTCGCTTGTTTGCAATTAGATAAGGTTCAAATGAACTGTGTAATTGAGCAACGGTATAATTTCCATTGATGGTTTCTCTCATTCGATGGGTTGCCAATACCTCCCCTTTTTCCGTATCAACTTTCAGTTGATTATAAGAAAGTGCACCAATCATATTTGCTCCACGATTAATCTTGGCTATCATTTTTTTGGTTTTTAATCAAATATTTGTTTTCAAACTCCTCAGTCAACTGCGTGATTTCACGGCATAACTTCGCTAATTCTACTGTTTGTTTTTCCAGTTTAAACAGATATGCCGCCGCTTTCTTTTCGGAAAAATTGCGATACAATAGTTTTACTATCTGATTGTAATTGACGCCAACGGAACGAAACTGACCATACAAAGTAGTTAACCGCATGTAATAATCCATTGCAGCTATATCTATTTTTACAGTTTTAATTTGCTTTTCAAACAAAATGGAAGTAATGAAATGAGCTTTATTATCTGCACCTGAAGCTTCAAAAAGGGAAAGGAATTTAGCATTTTCCTCGTCCGTAAGACGAAAAACATAACGGTGGATGCTCGGATTCTTTTTAAGATTCCGACCACCTTTATGCTTTCCATTGTTTTGTTCTCCATTCATCATCAATCCATTTTAATATTTTACAAAACACCGACTTCGGAGGATGTTTTAAGCCCCTGCAAGGGCAAGTTGTTTTGAGGCACGGAATTCATTTCGAGTGCCTCAAAACACAACTTGCTCTGTTCTGTCGAACAGATAATCCGTCCGCCTGTCGACGGAACCGGATTGAATAAAGCAGGGAAAAACGGCTTAGTGCCGTTCCCGTTAATGCCCCAATATTGATTTGATTCATGCATTTGAATTACTTTGATTAAGATTACACAAAGTAAACCATTGAATGCAAAACCATTATGAGCTAAGGAATTGCCAAACATTGCCAATAAATGCCAAACATTGCCATAATAATAAAAGCACCCATATAGCTCTATTTCTTTGTACTTATAAATGGACATAAGGTTATAAATAGCTATTTGGGTAACAACATAACTACGCAACTACTGTCGTAGAAAAGTATGACCATAGAATTATAATTAGGTATGCATTGAAATAGCCAATTATGAACTTAAGCACAAAGAAATTCAGGTACATACACTAGTCTGTTGGTAAAAACCTACCTGTGTACATACGGTTGTAAAAACAGATGCAGCAACATAAATAGTTTGGTATATAAGTGCCTAACCATATACTGCTGACCAGAGTGACAATCATATATAGGAACAGGAATACTTACATAAATAATTAAAAAATAATTAAAAGATGAATTCAAAAAACAAAACAGTATTTATCGCTTTTTCTTCCCAAAAAGGCGGTGTCGGAAAAAGTACTTTTACAACATTGGTTGCAAGCACCTTGCACTATAGATTGGGCTATAATGTCGCAGTATTTGATGCCGATTTTCCACAACATAGTTTGATGAAAATGAAATCCCGTGATTTGGCAATGGTAATGGAAAATGAGCATTTGAAAAGGTTGGCGTACAAACAATTTACCACCATCAACAAAAAAGCTTATCCGATTATGCAACACAAAGCCGAAAGTGTATTGGAAGCAGCTCAGGAATTTTTAAATGCTTCTTCAGCAACTGTTGATGTAGTATTCTTTGATCTCCCTGGAACGGTAAACACTCCTGGTATTTTGAAAGCACTGGCCGGAATGCATCATATTTTTACGCCCATTACTGCTGACCGTCTGGTAATGGAAAGTACACTGATTTTTACACAGCTTCTACAGGATGTGATTATGAAAAAAGGGGAAACTTCCATTGAAACCATTAATCTGTTTTGGAATCAGGTGGATGGAAGGGAAAGTACACCTTTATATGAGATTTATAACAAGCTCATTGAGCAATTGGGATTAAGTCTTATGGAAAGCCAAATCAAGAACAGCACCCGTTTTCGAAAAGAAGGTGAAGAGAATAGCAAAACCACATTTCGTTCTACTGTAATGCCTCCCGATGAACGCTTAATGAAAGCTTGCCATTTAGACCAGTTTATAAAGGAATTTTTAAAGATCATTCAATCATAGTGGTATGGAGAAAGAGAACAAAAAAAAATCTACTCCAGAAATTAATGAGGAGTTGATGATGAACCTGATGGTCGATGGAGTGAAAAAGGATGGTTTACAGCTTCCTCTAAAACAGATCGAAGAACAAGTTGAGGAAGCTATTAAGCCCACGGAGCTCCCAAGTGCAAAATCTGTGATTAAAGAAAAAAGCAGAAAAAGGACAAGCGAAATGGAGTACGAAAGTATTTTTTTCAAAAGACCCGATACCAATGCACGTGATGGAAAAACAGCCTATATCCGACCTGATTTTCACGAAAAACTATCCCGAATTGTTCAAGTGATAGGCGAAGATAAAATAACTATTTATGCTTATTTAGATAATTTGTTGAGCTACCATTTTCAAGAATTTGGAGAACAAATAACCAAGAGTTTTAATGATAAATACAAACCTATTTTATAATAGACGACATGGAAATAGTAATAGTTATATGTCTGTTGATTGTTATTGCGCTATTGGTGGAGGATAAGATTGTTATCAGGAAAAAGAAGGTGCAAATCCCAACCCAGAAAAAATCCAATCCGAATCTACCCGATATTATGGGGCAGCCCAAACCAATGAGAAGTCTTTCAGTGCCAAAAAGTGCCACTGAAAGCCCAAATAAAAAGCAGGAACAGGAAACAGATAATTTTGGTTTTGAAATCGACGATGAAGATGTTGACATACAAATTCCGCAGGAAGAACTGGATGAAGTTTTTGGAAATGCACCTGATTTGGAGGAAGAGGAAGAAGAATGGAACAGGTATGGAATATCCGGTGGGGATAACGGTTTTGCCCAAGGGGTTACCTTTGAAGAACTAAGCTCCGTGGGGATGCTGCTACAAAAAGAAAAATTGGAGCCATTTCAAAAGGAAACAGCAGTTGCTATAGTTCAGAAAATACAAGGAACCGAATTATTTAGCCTATTGGAAAGTTCCATGGAAAGTGCGTCCCGTAAAATAGCCGAGCTGTTGGACGGGAGCCTTTCTTTTGAAACGGATGCTGGTTCTTCCAGTTTGCGGAAAAATGATTTGGAGAATTTTGATATTGGGGAGTTTGTGTAGGCAAGCTCTCTATTTTTGTAATTTGAATTAAATCTTTATATTATTAATTTATTGAAAAAACTATAATTAAGTGTTACAAAAACATAATCATTATCAAATGTTTTCTTTTTTACATGTCTGAAATAGTGGCGTTTATAATTGTATTTGAAAATAAATAACTATTGTAAAATGATTTTTGTTTTTGACCTGTTTTTTTCTCCTTTCGGAAAAATGAATACAAAGCTATTATAGGTGTTATTGAAAAAATGATAGCTAGCTTTAAGTTGCTCACCATCTTTTGTCATTAGAGAAATTGTTCCGTTTTCAAGAAATTTTTTTTTGAATTTGAAATCTTGAACGAATGCCCATTTAAAACCAAATTCATTTGGAAGTGTTAACTCCCCAATCTCTTGTGAAAATTTCTTAGAATAAAATAAATCTCTAGTAGTCAATGTATTTGTGAAGCCATTTTGATTGATTGGATGGTTCAAAACTAGCAAAGCACATCTGTTTTTTGATTGTAAAACATAATTTCTAAACGCAGAATGTACTGATGCACCAAATTTCTTACTCAAAGCCATCACTGCCCCCAATCCCAAATTTAACTTTTCGCATTCTTCTAAAAACCGTTCATGTTGAAATAATGTGACAGAAGCAAAATAGTTAGCTTCTGCCTCAAATTGTTCATCATACTCTTCACTTAAAGTTTCGTCATTGTCTAAAGCTAAGATTACCTCATCTTGCCACGATAAAACTCCATGACCAATTTCATGTAACTTAACAAAGTTCTTTTTCCCAAGATTTTTATCAAGATTTACGTCTATATATATGATTTTCTCTTCTCTATAAAAAAAACCTTTTATTTTTGATAAAGCATGTAGTAAAGCCTTTTTAGAAGGATCCACTAATTTTTCTTTGAATGAGTCAAAAAAAGAATCATCAATGTTCTG
Organism: Flavobacterium limnophilum; assembly: GCF_027111315.2. Lineage (GTDB taxonomy): Bacteria > Bacteroidota > Bacteroidia > Flavobacteriales > Flavobacteriaceae > Flavobacterium > Flavobacterium limnophilum. The sequence continues at coordinate 2,313,213 of NZ_CP114289.2, forward strand.
CAAATCTATTTTATTATCAACTGCAAAATTTGAATATGACAAAATCTTATCTACAGGTGTAGGGAAAATATCGAAAGATTTACTTTCTTTTAAAATATTATGAGATATCTTTTCAATTTCTTTTCGAGTAAAATCATCTATCATAATTCCCTTTTACGTGATTTAATAAATTCTAAATATTTCAAAACATCATTTCTTTCGTCTTCTGTTAAATCTTCAGCTCGAAAAGCTATTTTCTGGGCAAAATTCAAATTAATTTCTTCCTGTTGAGCCTCATTTTTATCTATCATTTTAGCGTTTGAAAGAAGTGTCTTTAAAGACACTTTATATAAAGATGATAGTTTTGATAAGATATTAACTGATGGATTTTTAATTTTTTCATTTTCTAACTGACTAAGATAAGCATTAGAAATATCTGTCATTTCTTCAACTTGTCTTAATGTAAGCCCTACATTTTTTCTTGCATCTTTTAAAGTTGCTCCAAGTGAACTCATTGTTTTTTTTTACAAATATACATATAATGCTTAATATATCAAGCAAAATTTTAATTAAAATCTAAATATGCAAAAAAAACTTGCTTGATATATTTAGATTTTATACTTTTGTCATGTTTATAAATTTTAAATAAAGAAACACTGATAGATAAAATAAAAAAAACCCAATCGAACTTGGCGGTACGGATTGGGTTTATAGGGAACAAGTTTTTCGACGACTTTCAAATACTTAGGCTTATCACCTCAGTATCCCTCTATTTTGTTGTGTAAAACTAATATGTTTTTTAATAAAAACAAATTTTTAACAACAAAAACCGCTTGAAACTTATCTCTCCGTGAGTTTTTTAAGGATTAGGAGTGTTAATAATTTAAAAAAACACGAAGTATGAATGCACATGTAGGCGGTCAAGATGACCAAAAAGGAAGACCTTCTTTATTATTGATTGTTGAAGGCAAAGAATTTAATTGGTTCGAACAGTACATTACTGGGAAACAATTAAAAGAGTTGAGAGGATTACCTCTTGATTGTGAATTATTTTTGGATATAATTGAACCATGGAAAGATGATGCTATTTTAAACGATGAAGTCGTTGACCTAGCAAGAACTGGAATTGAGCAATTTTATATCAAGCAGAAATTAAAGTACTCTGTTGATGGGAAAAATTTTGAAACTGATAAGCAGTATATTAAAGGTTCTCAAATTAGAAGACAAGGAAATATTCCAGATGATTATCAAATATTTTTAGATAATAATCAGCCATGGGAAGATGATTTAATTGAGGACAATGAAATTGTTGATTTAGCTAGACCTGGAAAGGAAAAATTCTATTCCAAAAAAGAAGTTACTAAATTTATTATCATTGTAAATGGTAGAGAAAAACAATGGTGTGAAAAAACTATAAGTTTTAGGCAAATTGTTGAATTGGCATTTGGAAATTTTCAAGAAAATCCAAACACTGTTTATACGGTAACTTATGCTAAAGGTCCTCATCAAAATCCTGAAGGTAGTATGGTTAAAGGTGATAAAGTTTTTGTAACTAACAAAATGGTTTTCAATGTTACAGCAACTAATAAATCATAGTCCCGACCTTAAAAGGTTACAAGATGAAGGTTATGAACTTGAGGTTAAAGGTGGATATTTACTTATCCACCATATACCTTATGTAACTCATCTTCGAGAAATCAAATACGGTATTTTGGTTAGTGAATTGTCGTTGGCTAATAGTCAAAGGACTATTAAGCCAAGTACACACGTTATCAATTTTATTGGTGAATATCCATGTAATGCAGATGGTAGTATTATCACAGCTATTCAACATGCTAATCAACAAAACCTTGGTCATGGGATTGTGATTAATTTTTCCTTTTCCAACAAACCACAAAGTGGTTATCTTGATTATTATGAAAAAGTATCTACTTATAGCAAAATTATAAGTTCACCCGCTAAAAACATTGATACGTTAGTTACTGAAAAGACTTTTAGGATAAGAGAAAACGCAATTGATACTGATGTTTTTCAATATATTGACACTAATTCCGGTAGAGCGAAAATTAACCTTATTAATGAAAAAGTTAAAGGACAAAAAATCGCTATCATTGGATTAGGTGGAACCGGTGCTTACATTCTGGATTTACTTTCAAAAACCCCTGTGAATGAAATTCATCTTTATGATGGCGATGTATTTTCGCAACATAATGCATTTCGCTCTCCAGGAGCTGCCGGAAAGGAGGATTTAGATACTGTGCCATCAAAGGTTGACTATTATTATAATCAGTACTCAAAAATTCATCAAAAAATTACTGCACATCATAGTTATGTTTCAAAAGAAAATTTGGAAAAATTACTAACTATGTCTTTTGTATTTATATGTATTGATAATGATGTTTCCAGAAAGTTGATTATCCAATTTTTGTTAAAAAATAATATTTCTTTTATAGATGTTGGACTTGGTGTAAACGTTGTTGATGATACACTTATTGGGACTGTTAGAGTTACTACTGGTACGAATGAAAAAAACAATCATTTAGTTGATAGAATTCCATTTGTTGATGAAGGCAATAACGATTACAACACTAACATTCAAATTGCAGAGTTAAATTGTTTAAATGCCGTTTTAGCAGTAATTAAATGGAAAAAACTCAGTGGTTTTTATCAAGATTTACGAGAAGAGCATCACAGCACTTACTCTATTAATGTTAATCAATTGACAAGTGATGATGTTACAGCATAAATTTGTAGAGTTCATACCTGAACAATTGGAAGATGGAATATTGTATATTTCATTTACTTATTGTACAGCCATACATAAATGCGTGTGTGGCTGTGGTAATGAGGTTGTCACACCTTTTTCTCCTAATGATTGGAAAATGACTTTTGATGGCAAAACTATCAGCTTATCGCCTTCTATTGGAAATTGGAATTTTGATTGCAAATCTCATTATTGGATTAGAAATAGTGAAATTATTTACGCTAGAAAATGGACTGACGAAGAAATTAAAGTTGGTCATGAAAAACCAAAAAAGAAAAAGAAAAAATCTTTTTCAAAATGGTGGAAGAAGAAAAAGTAATCTATCGGTTAAATTAGGAACAGGCTATAAAATAGCCTGTTTTTTTTTGGGGGAAATCATAAAGATCTCTGTTTTTAATCTTTTAAAGTTTAAGCTTTTAGATCAATATTAAAAAGCTTTTGAAAGTTCTATAAACCCTTACATCGCATATTGCGATTTGCAATATAAAAAAATATGGCTACTTAAATTTAATGATTTTATTATTGAAAAGCAGAATCGTTACGTCTTTTTCTGCCAAATCATTCCACTTAAAGACAGCTCGTCTTAAGGTCTTTACTTCTCCAATAGATTTGTTTAAAATCCTGCAAAGAGCAGGAATACAGAACAAATTAATTCATTTCAATCATGAAAAATCAAAGAAAAAAAGTTTTGCTGTCGGCTGTAATTATGCTGACGGGTCTTGGTGCATTTGCACAAGGAAATGGTACTGCAGGAATTACCGAGGCTACCCAAATGGTAACCTCTTATTTTGATCCTGCCACACAGCTTATCTATGCCATCGGAGCGGTAGTGGGCCTCATTGGAGGTGTCAAGGTGTATAATAAATTCAGTAGCGGCGATCAAGATACCAGCAAGACAGCAGCGAGTTGGTTTGGAGCTTGCATCTTTCTCATCGTGGCCGCCACAATCTTACGTTCCTTCTTCCTATAATTTTTTGCTTTATGAGTCATTACAATATCAATAAGGGCATTGGAAGAACGGTGGAGTTCAAGGGGCTCAAAGCACAATACCTTTTTATTTTCGCTGGCGGACTGCTAGGTATTCTCATTCTAGTTATGGTATTGTACATGGTCGGCATTAATTCTTATATGTGTCTGATTATTGGCATTGGAGGAGGATCAATCCTCACATGGCAGACCTTCTCCTTGAACAAAAAGTATGGAGAACACGGATTGATGAAAGTGGGTGCACGCAAAAGACATCCCCGTTACATCATTTGCCGTAAAACTGTTCAACGCTATTTCAAATTGACCTCTAAATCCTTCAAGCGATGAAAAATACATCAAAAGCCGCTACGTTAGAAAGCAAGTTTCCGCTATTGGCAGTGGAAAATCACTGCATCATTTCAAAGGATGCCGACATAACAGCATGTTTTCGGGTGCAGCTTCCCGAACTATTCACTGTGGCTTCCGTAGAGTATGAAGCCATTCATTCGGCATGGCACAAAGCCATCAAGACATTGCCTGATTATACGGTGGTTCACAAACAGGATTGGTACATCAAGGAAAATTACGCGCCTGACATCGCTGGCGAAGATCACAGTTTTTTGGCAAAGTCCTATCAGCAACATTTCAACGAGCGACCGTTCTTGAATCACTATTGCTACTTGTTTCTGACTAAAACCACCAAAGAGCGAATGCAAACGCAAAGTAATTTCTCTTCACTTTGCAAAGGAGTACTCATTCCGAAAGAAATAAGGGATAAAGAAATCATCCATCGTTTCATGGAAAGCGTGGCACAATTTGAAAGAATTGTAAATGACGGTGACTTTGTAAAACTGGAGCGTCTAACGGAAGAAGACATCATTGGTGCAGACGGCAAGCAAGGAGTATTGGAACAGTATCTGACGCTGTCAAAAGAAGCGGGAACTTCAATGCAAGACATTGCTCTGGGTGCCGAGGAAGTTCGCATTGGCAATAAAAGACTTAGTCTGCACACGCTCTCAGACACCGATGATTTACCAGCAACAGTATCGCCAAACAGTCGGTACGAAAAACTGTCCACTGACCGGAGTGACTGTTTGTTGTCGTTTGCAGCTCCCGTTGGATTACTATTAGCTTGCAACCACATTTACAACCAGTATTTATTTCTGGACAACAGTGAAGACAACCTACGCAAGTTTGAAAAATCGGCAAGAAACATGCACTCGTTGGCACGTTACAGTAGGGAAAACCAAATCAACAAGGAATGGATAGAGCGCTATTTGAATGAAGCGCATTCCTTTGGACTTTCTTCCATTCGGGCGCATTTTAACGTGATGGCGTGGTCTGACCATCCCGAAGAGCTAAAACTGTTGAAAAACGATGTGGGCAGTGCATTGGCACTCATGGAATGCAAACCAAGACACAACACCACTGATGTAGCCACGCTATATTGGGCAGGAATACCAGGGAATGCAGGGGATTTCCCGAGTGAGGAAAGTTTTTACACCTTCATAGAACCTGCTTTGTGTTTCTTCACGGAAGAAACCAACTACCAAAGTTCCCTCTCCCCTTTCGGGATTAAGATGGCTGACAGGCTTACGGGAAAACCCATTCACCTTGACATTTCCGATTTGCCGATGAAACGTGGCATCATTACCAACAGGAACAAGTTCATATTGGGGCCTTCCGGTTCGGGAAAATCATTCTTTACCAATCACATGGTAAGACAGTATTACGAACAAGGGGCTCACGTTTTGCTGGTGGATACAGGGAACTCCTATCAGGGATTGTGCGAACTCATTAAAGGAAAAACCAAAGGAGAAGACGGTGTTTATTTCACCTATACCGAAGAAAATCCGATCGCCTTCAACCCTTTCTACACCGATGACGGCGTATTCGACATCGAGAAAAGGGAAAGCATCAAAACATTGATTTTGACCTTGTGGAAAAGAGATGATGAACCTCCTACCCGTTCCGAAGAAGTGGCCTTGTCCAATGCCGTGAGTGGCTACATCGAAAGCATCAAACAGGTTGACGATCACCCCTCCTTCAATGGTTTTTATGACTATGTGCAAGGCGATTACAAAAAGCTGCTGACAGAAAAGCAGGTACGAGAAAAAGACTTTGACCTTGCCAACTTCCTCAACGTATTGGAACCTTATTACAAAGGAGGGGAATACGATTATTTGCTGAATTCGGACAAACAGCTTGACTTGCTTTCCAAACGATTCATTGTATTTGAAATTGATGCCATCAAGGATCACAAAATTTTATTTCCCATCGTGACCATCATCATCATGGAAGTATTCATCAACAAGATGCGCAGACTCAAAGGAATTCGCAAACTGATTCTGATAGAAGAAGCTTGGAAAGCCATTGCAAAGGAAGGAATGGCAGAGTACATCAAGTATCTATTCAAAACAGTCCGGAAATTCTTTGGCGAAGCGATTGTCGTGACACAGGAAGTAGATGACATCATCCAATCTCCCATTGTAAAAGAAAGCATCATCAATAACTCCGATTGCAAAATACTACTGGATCAGCGGAAGTACATGAACAAATTTGATGACATACAAGCGATGCTGGGATTAACGGACAAGGAAAAGGCACAGGTACTTTCCATCAATTTGAACAACGATCCCAAAAGATTGTACAAGGAAGTTTGGATTGGTTTGGGTGGAACACAATCGGCAGTATATGCCACAGAAGTGAGCTTCGAAGAATATTTAGCTTACACCACCGAAGAAACCGAAAAGATGGAAGTCATGCGTCTTGCCGGGGAATTGGATGGCAATGTGGAGCTTGCCATCAAACGAATGGCACTTCAGAAAAAAGAAAACAAATAACAATCATTTTAAAATTTAAGAACCATGAAAAAAATAATGATAATGGTGTGTACAGCAATGCTATTTGCTGTCACACCGACAATGAAAGCCCAATGGGTAGTTACCGACCCAACAAATTTAGCATCAGGAATTCTTAATAGTGCCAATGAAATTGTGCAAACTTCATCTACAGTATCTAATGTTATTAAAAATTTCAAGGAAGTGGAAAAGGTATATAAACAGGGCAAAGAATATTACGACAAACTACAGGCTGTAAATAATCTGGTTAAAGATGCCCGAAAAGTGCAACAGACCGTTTTGCTTGTTGGAGATGCTTCCGAAATTTATGTAAAGAATTTTGGCAAGATGATAAACGATCCCAACTTTTCACCCCAAGAATTAACGGCGATTGCCAATGGCTACTCCATTTTGCTGAATGAAAGTGTTGAACTTCTAAAAGAGTTAAAGCAAATCGTAAACGCTTCCACCCTATCCATGAATGACAACGAACGCTTGGAAATCATTGACCGAGTGCATAAAGAAGTAAAAGAATACCACAACCTCATTCGGTACTTCACCAACAAGAACATCTCCGTTAGTTACTTGAGAGCCAAAAAGACCAACAATAGTAGTAGAGTTCTGGAACTCTATGGAGATGCCAATCAAAAATACTGGTAAACATGGAGTTCAACAACCTACATCAAGTATTACGTTCCCTCTACGACGAGATGCTACCATTGTCTGCCGAGATGGCAGGAGTGGCAAAAGGTCTAGCTGGTTTGGGTGCCTTATTTTATGTCGCATTACGAGTATGGCAAGCACTTGGCAGTGCAGAACCCATAGATGTGTTTCCGCTACTTAGACCTTTTGCTTTGGGACTTTGCATCATGTTTTTTCCGACCATGGTGTTAGGTACGCTCAATGCGGTATTGAGTCCAGTTGTAATTGGGACACACAAAATGTTGGAAAACCAAGTCCTGGATTTGAATGTGCTACAACAGCAGAAAGACCAACTGGAGCGAGAGGCCATGCTTCGCAATCCCGAAAATGCTTATCTGGTTTCCGATGAAGAGTTTGACAAGAAATTGGATGAAATGGGTTGGACTCCATCTGATTTGGTAACGATGTCAGGAATGTACATCGAAAGAGAAATGTACGAGGTACAAAAAGCCATTCGGGATGGTTTCCGGGAGTTTTTGGAAATACTGTTTCAGGCTGCAGCATTGGTGATTGATACCATACGCACTTTCTTTTTGATTGTACTATCGATATTGGGACCAATTGCTTTCGCCATTTCAATTTGGGATGGTTTTCAGTCCACGCTCACGCAATGGTTTACCCGCTACATAAGCGTGTATCTCTGGTTGCCCGTTTCAGATCTTTTTAGTGCGATGTTGTCCAAGATACAATCGTTAATACTTCAGCGAGACATCGACAGTTTATCGGATCCCAATTTCATTCCTGATTCTTCCAATACCGTCTACATCATCTTCATGATTATGGGCATCATTGGGTATTTTACCATTCCCACGGTGAGCGGTTGGATCATTCAAGCTGGCGGAGCAGGCAATTTCATCAGAAATGTAAATCAGGCCACAACCAAAACAGGAAACATTGTAGGAGCCGGTACGGGAGCAGTAGCAGGAAATATTGGAGGCAGATTAATGAAATAAAAACAATTAATAAATAGCAGTACAATGGAATTTAAAACATTAAGAAACATCGAGAATAGTTTCCAACAGATCAGGCTGTATGCCATCGTATTTGCATTCCTATGCATTATGGTGACAGGATACACCACATGGCAATCGTACCATTTTGCAGAGCAGCAACGCCAAAAGGTGTATGTCCTTGACAATGGCAAATCTTTAATGCTGGCTCTTGCACAAGATGCTTCCATTAATCGACCGGTGGAAGCTCGGGAACACATACGCCGCTTTCATGAACTCTTCTTTACGCTGGCACCAGACAAAGATGCCATAGAAGGCAACATGAAAAGGGCGTTCAACCTCGCAGACAAAAGTGCTTTTGATTATTATAAAGACTTGGCTGAAAAAGGCTACTACAACCGTATCATATCGGGAAACGTACAGCAGCGAATAGATTTGGATAGCGTCATATGTGACTTTGATCATTATCCGTATGCCGTAAAAACATACGCCAAGCAGTTCATCATTCGATCCAGCAACCTGACCAAACGTAATCTCGTCACGTCCTGCAACCTCGTAAATTCTGTGCGTTCCGATAATAATCCACAGGGTTTTAACATCGAAAAGTTTGCCGTTATAGAAAACAGGGACATGGAAGTTATTGAACGTTAAAACTACTCAAATGAAAAAACTGCAAGCAAAGATGGACAGTTTGTTAAACAAGTTTGATGGGAGTTGGAAAGCACTTCCTTTAAAAGTACAATACAAATACCTCCAGTATTTTTTCTTGGGCTATGCGCTACTAACCATGGGAATGATTCTAAAGGTCGTGCATGATGCAAGAAAATCCAATCAAGGAATAATCATCGAACACATTGAAAACCCTGTCATTAAAAAGAACGAATCCGCTACATCGTTGTGGGATTCCTTATTAATGATTAAAAAAAACAAGACAAATGAAAGAAACTGAAAACAAAAAGAGTGTCGTCTTTGTTACGGACGGCAACTCAAATGAAACTTCGGAAGTGGTACTGGAAAGTAAATTAAACCAAGTCGAGAAGCTTAAAAAGTCCCTTATGTTCACATTGATGGGAGTTGCATTCTTAGGCTGCATATATCTGATATTTAAGCCATCCGAAGACACGAAAAAGATGGAAAGCATAGGACTAAATGATGCTGTTCCACAAGCTACCGATGCTGGATTGGAGGCTGACAAGCAAAAAGCGTATGAACAAGAAATGTTGGAACAAAAGTATCAGGAAAAACAAAATGCCCTGACCTCATTGTCCGACTATTGGAATGAAGACAACCCCAAGGAAACCATCGGAGCGGATTCTGAAATTACGGATGAAGATGCTCGAAAACCAGTAAAGAACACTAATCCGGCATTGAACAGCTATCGAAATGCACAAAGCACCGTAGGCTCTTTTTATCAAAATGATCCTTCGGAGACACAGCAATTACGCAAACAACTGGATGAGCTAAAAAAGGAATTAGACCATAAAGACAGTGAACCCATTAATCCTGTAGAAACCCAGTTGGAATTAATGGAAAAATCGTATCAGATGGCTGCCAAATATCTTCCGATGAATGCTAACTCAGCGGAACAGTCACTACCACAATCCGTTTCTAGTTCTTCTTCTCCAAAAGAAAAATTTGTTGCGCTTGCTCCTAGCCAGAAAAATGCCGTTTCATCTTTATGCAGAGTACCCACCGACAGTGCCTTTTTGGTCAATTGGAGTAAAAATCGTCCTCCTGATTTTTATACTACAGGGCAAACCGAACAACAAGTGCATCCCAGAAACAGTGTTCGTGCCATCATACAAGAAACTCAGGTAATAACTGCGGAAAGCAGTGTTCGTGTCCGTTTGTTGGAGCCAGCCAAAATAGCAAATCTTTTGATTCCACAAGGAACCCTATTGACGGCAAACGCCAAATTTCAAGAAGGACGCCTACAATTGAAAATTAGTTCATTGGCAATAAACGGCACCATTTTGCCAGTTGACATTACGGTATTTGGATTGGATGGACAACAAGGTCTGGTTGTTCCCTACTCGCCCGAAAGGAGTGCACTTACTGAAATGGCAGCCAACATGGGGCAAGCTTCTGGCAGCAGCATCATGATGACAAATTCTGCTGGACAGCAAATGGCTGGTGATCTGAGCCGAGGTGTTGTGCAGGGTGTTTCAGGATACTTTTCCAAAAAAATAAAAATTCCCAAAATAACATTGAAAGCGGGCTACCAGATGTTCCTTGTTTCAAAAAACTAAGCATTTCATTCTGTAAAATTTTAAAAATTAAAATATGAAAACACTAATTAAAAATAGTATGGCATTGATTTTACTGTTAGGAATCCATGCCGAATCTCAAGCGCAACATACCGTTTCCAATGTTACGACACTGAACTTGGAAAAAATACCCGCTTATCAAATTGAAGTCACCTACAATAAAACGTCACACTTGATATTTCCTGCTCCCATCCGCTACGTGGATTTGGGAAGTGAATTTCTAATTGCGGACAAGGCAAAAGAGGTGGAAAATGTATTACGCTTAAAAGCCACAGTTCGTGATTTTGCAGAGGAAACCAATTTTTCCGTGATAACGGAAGATGGACGGTTTTATAATTTTAACGCATGCTACAATTCATTTCCTGATAAAATGAATTACAACCTATTGCAACTAAATGAAAATACAAGTGGAGCGGATGTAAATGAAGTTTTTTTTGAAGAGTTGGGAAGAAACTCACCGTCAATAACTAATAGCCTATTGGAAGCAATTTATAGAGAAAACAAAAGAATCATTAAGCACATAGACTCCAAAAGTTTTGGCATAAGGTTTTTGTTGAAAGGAATCTACATTCACAATGACAAGTTGTATTTCCACACCGAACTCATTAATTGTAGCAATGCGCCTTTCCAAATTGATTTTGTCCAATTCAAAGTGGTGGATAAAAAAAGTGCCAAACGTACCTTGATTCAAGAAAGAGTGATGACACCATTACGAACATACAAGCCCCTGGATGAAATCGTGGGCAATGCAAAAGACCAAAACGTTTTTCTTTTAGATCAATTTACCTTTTCCGATGACAAGCTACTTTTGATTGAGATTTACGAAAATAACGGTGAAAGATATCAGGTTTTGAAAGTGGAATGTCGTGATTTGACAAGAGCAAAACTCATAAAGAATCTGCAGTTAAAAATTAATTGACTGCTTAATTCTCGATAAGAAACAAAGAGGCTATTTCACCAATCGTGATTTAGCCTTTTTCCATTCATGAGTTCTGACATTATCATATAAATTTCTTTAAATCAACACCTTGTGTGTCTAAAAGATTGGTTTTTTATAAATTTACAAAGTGTATTCAAAAATATTCCATTATGAGTCCAGCATTGGTTTTAAGTATTATAGCTTTGTTAAGTGGCTTCGGTCTTCGTTATTGGATCAACAGACGAAAATTTTATCGTAGAAGTCCCACCGGGGCAGAAGTTTTTTCGAGTTATGAAAAATCAGTATTCATTTCTTTTTTGGAGCGAATGGGAAAATGGACTGCCTATGTTCTGATTGTTTTGGGACTTTTATTCTTCTGGAGCCATTCAAGACAAAAGAAAGAAAAAGACAAGGAGGTTCAAATTGAAGTGCAAAATCCAAAATAACGAAGCGGCGTTCTTTTGCTTCTTTTCTTTGGTTGCTGATATGGAAAGAAAAGAAGTGGGACGAACCCAACAATGGGATTATGAATATCCCATACACTAATATTGCAACCTTTTTGGTAAAATGGGAGCATTCTCATTTTACCGAAGTGGTTGCATCTTCTTGACTGCAAAAAGACTTTTCCGACCATCGGAAGGAAGTGTCTTTTTGCCCTGATTTCCATTTTTAAATCAGCATTAATATACTCAATAAATTCACAAAAACTTTTCATTGCTTTTAGAAAAATGTAATAAATTAATTAAGCGGCGTTCTTTTGCTTCTTTTCTTTGGTCGCCAATGCGGAAAGAAAAGAAGTTGGATAAAGCACAAAAAAAGGAGGATACTGAATATCCTCCAGTAATTTCAAAACCTTTTCGGTAAAATGGGAGCATTCTCCTTTTACCGAAGTGGTTGCTTCCTTGATTTACTGCAAAAAGACTTTTCCGACCATCGGAAGGAAGTGTCTTTTTGCAGCCCGATTTTCATTTTTATCCAACGGGAATGGGTTGCGACCTAAAATCCTTCAAATTGAGAAAAAAGCCTCTATTATGGGTCAATCCATTACGAAACAAACCCCATAAAAGGGAACATCCCATTTGTGCCAAAGCCGAATTGACATATAAATCTTGTTTTTCCAATGCTTCAGCAAGGGAGCAACTGGGTGTATCGTCCTTGGCTTCAGACTGTTTCAGCAGTTCCGCAAATTCTTCGGTTACCATTGGCAAGTTGGAAATGGTTTCGTATTTTTCGGAATGAGGTTGTTGTATTGTACCAATGGTGGACAGCAACACTTGTCCTGTATGTTGGCTGTTGCCAAAATCCATCCAATAGCGTGGACGATTGAAATGTGCATTACCATTGTTGCTTTGCTTCAATATTTCAGCAATTTCAAAACGAGCCTTTACACTGTCCACACAACTTATATAAATGCTTGCTCCTGTGTGTTCGGGCAATTTTCCCAAACTGTTCTTTTCAAATTTTATGATTTCTGCTTTCCAGTTAGTACCCGACCAACGGTTGGCTCTATTAATTAAGGCTACCGATTTATTCCATCCAGTTTCGCTACTGGCAAAACGCTGTCTGCCCAAATTGGCATCCGTTACAATATCATCATCCCACAAACGGACGTTCAAACCTGCGTGACCCAATGCAATCAGGCTGTGATTCATTTCCATGAGGGCGGTCAGTACCTTTGACCCCGTGCCACCTGCTCCAATCAGATTAACTGTAATGGGATTGGCAGGATTGATTAAATAGTTGTCCGTAAAATGGATTTTGGTTTTTTCAGTATTCATCACAACAAGTTTTTTAAGGTTTTGGCACTCTTTTTTAATACCTCTTTAGGGAAAGCTTTGTTTGTATTTATAAGGCTTTCCCAAAGTGTCACACAGTTTCCTTTTATCGGGTTATAATCAGGCATCAGATGACTGAAATGGCTGTTGAAGAAATAGTCTTCCCATGAGGTGGTAAATTCTTCCACGAATACAGTATTCTTTATCTGGACATCTACCGTTCCCATGCATACATTTCCATTTTCGTACACATTGAAAAAAGGAGCATTGTATAATTTTGTTTTTTCGGTGGGTCTTCGGTTCGTTCCCAAGGCAAAGACAGCAAGACTTGTTTTGTTGGCAATCCACAACATAGGAGGTAGATTGGCCATTCCTTTCGAAATCCCTAAATTTTCCGTGAAACACAGTTCTCTTTGCATGGATTTGGTAAACCAAATTACTTTATTTTTAATGGGGTCTAGGTGCAAAATAGTGTTGCCCAATATTCCCTCTGATTTCAAACAAAGTTCTTTTTGTTCTTTTGCTGTTTTCAATGCCTTTGCGAGTTGATTCGCTTCTCTTAGCGTTAAAGGATGCGCATTAATGGGATTACCCTTTTTATCCATGTCAAAATATTCTACATAGTTGTCCGAATTCGTTCCCTTGGTTTGGTAAAATACCAATGCTGATTTGGGATGATACAGCGTTCCGAAATTTTCTGTTATGTCTTTCATCATCATTATTTTTTAAAAATTATTCAGTAAACCTATTAATCCTTCTAAAAGAGTAAATAATCGATTTTCAAAATCGAGATTGTTTTCGGATATGTCACTTCCGTCAAAACATTTCAAAATGAAGGGTTCTTCGATCTGTCCGTATTCTTGTAATGCATTATTCACGCTTTGTATGAGCTGTTGATTTAGCCCTCCATTTCCCTCTGCATAAAATGATACATAGTAGTCCATTGTTACACTATTCTCGAAATCGTCAACATCTTCTGCTTCTTCGTTGGGTCTCGCATTTCGAAACACGTTTTCATTCGGATATTGTTCCAAAAGAGCTAAAGCTTCTTGCCCTAATTTCCAACAATCAAGGTCTAAAATGTCCTTGCATTGCAAACGGTTCAATCGTTCTTTGAAATAGGTTAAGTTGGCAGGGTTGAAAATCTTTTTTTCCATTCGGTCGCCAATCCATTCTGCTTGGTCAAATTCACACTTATAAACAGGTGTTTCTTCGTTGTCTTCTTCATCGTTTAGCCATTCTTTTAGCATTTCATATTGATAATAAAGAAAATTATCTTCCTGTCTATAATAAGGTATGTTGACTATACAATAGAGATAACTACAGACCGATAACAAAAGCTTTGCATTCTGTTTTCTTTTTTTCTGTTTTAGCAATCGGTATAATGGAACTACAGGAATATAGTAAAGAGTAGCGCCAGTATTGTAGCGTTCTTCGCTTGTGAGAAATGTTTTTTTATTCTGCTGTACGAGTTTGATTTCTTCCCAATCTTTAACCTTGGATTTTAACTGTTCCTCCATATTCCATAATGCCAATGCCATATTATAGGGATAAGCGTAAATTTGAGTTTGCATCGGTTGTATTTGATAATGTTCGGCAACTATGGAAAGAGACTGGTAAAAGTCCCTTTCCGTTTTTACTGTTTTCTTACAAGCCTGTACCGTTTCCATTTCTGCCAATTTGGGTAGAAACGAGTTTCTTAAAAAACCATCGGCAACATGGCTATCGGTACGGACTGCTGTTTGTCCTTTTGGATTTCGCTTGCATCCTTTGTCCGTTGCATCCAGTTTGCGAACTCGTTTAACTGACGATGCAATTGCTTTTGTTTTGGCTCTTTGGGCAGGCGTATCGTACCCGCCATGATGTGTCGTTGCATAAGTCATCTTTTTATTGTTTTTGGATTAACCTTTCGTTCCTATGGCACTTTCAAAACGGTATTGTACCGTATCCTCTTTTATAAGAGGTGCAGAAATTTTGGCAGTAGTGAGCATGGGATACGTATTGGAATAAAAATTCAATACCACCTGTACACTCCATTTTGGTTCAGGGTCAGTTAGTTTGATTTCCTGACCTTTATCGATCAGGATGAATACCCTTTCTAATTGCGTTGCTAATAACATGATTACTACATTTTGAGGTTAAACATTTTCTTGTTCTGCACCAAAAAGGCTTGGCGATGCAAACTTGTCGGACAGTTCTTTTTTGCGCTTGTTTATGGCTTCGGCATATTCGGGATAATCGTTGGGATTGGGTATTTTCATCCAAGCATCACGGGGTTTGCCCTCTTTGTCCAATTCGTCTGCTTTGGTCATCGCTTCTTGATACTTTTTGTCCTTTTCGTCCTTTGTTTTTTTCTCCTTTTCAGTTTTTTCCTTTTCCATTGCCGATTGCTTTTGAGTTACTTCCAGTTGCTTCATAAAAGCTTCCATATTGACCATTAAACCCGATGCAGATTGTAAAGGATGAGTAACACTTTCAAAAAATCCCTCGTCCAGTTCTTCCGCTGTCCCCCTCAGATTTAGAGGTGGTATTAGTTGCTTTGCCTTGTCTCCGCATTTTTCGTTGTGGAGTAGTATCGAAACAACAAGATTGTTTTCCACCCCCTTGGATATCGTTAGCTGTAAATCGCCAGTAATTTCCAATTGTGCGATTTGATTGAAAAAATTTGCTTTCATTTTTTTAAAATTTTAAAGTGTGTTTCGTTGTTTTTTAATTCCATTAACTTTTGGTGCATGTCCGTCCAATACGCTTTCTGTCTTCTGTCAAAATCAGAATAACTTTTGTCCTCGTGCTGATACTCTTTGTACTCTGTAGTTACTTTGATGGCTTCATCAAGGTCGGTTACCTCAATGGGGAAACCATTTAGGTCGGTTATTTTCATTGGTTTGCCATTTAGGTTAGTTGAAATGAAAGGCATCCGCACCTATTTTTGAAAAAGACGTACACAATTCAAATGCTTTTTGTGATTTCAGTTGTGCCGTACCACCCATTACGATGGACTGCAGTTTGGCTTCATCATCTTTGTAATTGCGTACATTTTGGTAGTAGCCTGTTACCGCATTGTAAGCACCAAATAAAGTGCCTTTTGTAGTTTCCATTTGTTGGCTCTCAGATAGCATGGCATAGGAAAACGCATCTTCAACAGTATTTTTAAACAAGGTAGACATTTCGTCCTCATTCCCTTTTTTGATGTGTTCCAAGGTTTCCTTGTTGGGACATAGTGCCAGTTGTATTAATTTTTTAACTTCCACATCGCTTACCCTTACTTTTGCCCATTCGTTAAAAATCCCTTCCAGTTGGTTGCTGAACTCGTTTGCCAATCCCATTACTTTGTGTGCATTGTCCAATCGTTGTTTTGCTCCCGAAGTATGGCGGATGCGTACCACGTTGCTCATGTTTTTGAGTGAGGCGTTCAGCGTGTTTTGACACACAATTCTAATGGGTGTAAAAGCGGCAGTTATGCTTCCGCTTCCGTCATGAGAAGTGGTCAGGAAAATGTATTTTTCTGTTACGTCATCGCCATTTCCCACACGAATGTAATCAGGCAGTTTGGCAGTTATGAAAATGCGTTCCCCATTTCCCAATGCTCCTGCAGTCTCGTACAGAATGCCATCCGTACCACCTACAATGGCATCAAAAAAACTAAAAGCCTCACGATTTTGCACAATATGATAGTCTTTGCCAACCACGCCCAATACTGCATTGCTATCAGTACGCATAGTGGCAAAGTAGTTGGGTACGTGCCATTCATCATTGCCAATCACAATGTCGTTTACTGTTTCAATAATACCTGAATTTTTAGTATACAGGGGTGTTTTGACCACTTCATAATCAAGTCCTGCGTGTTTGATTGCCTCTGGACTTGTAGGGTAATCATTTACGATTTGCCCCAATCCGTGCCATGCTTTTTCCTGTACGCTAAAAAATGAATGACGTCCAGTTTTTTCGTTGAAATTTAAATTGTGTGCCATGATGTTAAAAATTTAAAGTTTAAAAATGATTCAATGAAGGTTGTTAAAATGGTAAGTCGTCCGTAGGTTCTTGCTTTGCTAGCTTGTTTTTTTCTTGTTCTGTTGTCGCTTGTGAAGTTTCTGTTTTCTTACCGCCTCCGTGTGATTTGATGGTAGAGGCAAGAAAATTTAAACTCGCTTTTAGCTCTCCGTTACTAGCTGTCCACGCTCTTGCACTTACTCTGCCTGTAATTTCCACCAAAGTACCTTTGGTGAGTATCTTGGCTACATTTGTGCTAATCCAGTAAGAGCAGTCAAAATAAGTAGTCTGTTCGATGCGCTCACCTTGTTTGTTGCGATAGCCATCATTAATGGCTACTGAAAAATTCACCACTTGCTTTTCCTGTGACGTTGTGCGTATTTCCGCATCCCTTGTCAATCTTCCGATGATGTCCATGATTATTAATTTTTTAGATTATACTTTTTTTTACTTTATTTATTCGGCAATGAGAGGAGGAGCTGTTTCGTTTCACTCTATTACCATTTCTAATGCTTATGTTTTTCATAATTGACATTTTTTTTATTCGTCTAAAGAGCCGGAGTATGCTTTGTTTCGTTTCAGGAGCATAATAGGTTAGTGTTTAGCAGACACAAGGTTTTGTCAAATAAATACAACCCGAATGGGTGGAGATTTTTTGACAAACCCGCAGGGCTTGACCTTGTTTCTGCGTTAAGAACACGTAAATACCTTTGCTCTTGAAATGGGACAAAACAGCATACTGGCTCTTGAATAAAGCAATTTGTGGAAGCGATGAAAAATAGAATGAGTAAATGGTTCAAAGTGATTTAAGAACCTGTTTGATGTGGTAAAATTTCTAGTGCCCCTTTAGTTCTAGAGTCTTTTTAAAATATATGGCTTTGGAAGCCATTGAAAGGATATTAAAAAACAGCATACGCAAAAGAAGAAAATCGAATTAGTCAAAAAGAAGATCCTAAAAAACATTTAATCATTCATCCGATAATAGTAAATCGCAAAGGATTTAGAAGGACTAAAAAAAGGATTATTATTGCTTGAAGATACTAAAAAAGGAAGTCTTTGGGTAATACATTAATCAATACAAAAGTGGGTAATAAATAGATTTTAATATCGTGCGAAAATAGATTATACTGATAACGAACCTTAATTATCCGTTTTCCCATACACTCTAAACTAAAGTGTAAACCAATTTTGAATAATTTCATTTTCAATATTCCTTTGACCGATAGGAATAAATTCATTTTTAACAGTATCATAACTATAATCATTTCCCCATTCTTTAAAATGAGTTGCCACAGCTGCAATGGAATCACAGACAAACTCAATTTCAGCATCGGTCATTGTAGGATGTATGGACATCCGAATCCATCCTGGACGATTGATAAGACAGCCTTCCAAGATTTTTTGTTCTATTGATTTTGAGGCATCCTGATCCACATTTAAAAGATAATGTCCATAAGTCCCTGCACACGAGCATCCTCCTCTGGTTTGTATTCCAAATTTATCATTCAACAATTTGACGATTAAATTATAAGACATCTTCAATATAAAATGAAAACACGCCAAGCCTGTCGGTATGATCTGGAGCAAGGATTTTTAAATTTTCAATCACAGAAAGCCTGTTGAAAATAATGGCATTAAGTTCGTGTTCTCTGTCCAGAATATTTTGAATCCCCATTGCTTCCTTTAATTTCATGGCTAACGCAATCCGTATCGTCTGCAAAAAACCGGGTGTTGCACCATCTTCACGGGTTTCTATGTCATCAATGTAATCATGGCCTCCCCACGGATTGGTATAAGTTACGGTACCGCCGCCAGGATTGTCAGGAACTAGATTTTTATATAATTTCTTGTTGAATACTAAAACTCCTGAAGTGCCTGGCCCTCCTAAAAATTTATGAGGTAAAAAGGTAATGGCGTCTAAATAATAGTCCACATCAGGATGCATGTCAATTGTAACATAAGGCCCCGAACAGGCAAAATCTACAAAGCACAAACCATTGTGTTCATGCATTAATCGAGCAATTTCTTGATAATTGGTTCTGATTCCCGTTACATTGGAACAGGCCGTTACTGCAGCAATTTTTATGGGATTGTCTTTATGTTCCTCTAGAAGTCTTTTAAGATTATCAAGACTTGGCAGTCCATTTGGATCAGCTCCAATTATCTTGACTTTGGTAAACAACGGTGCGGAAGGAATTGTGCTTGGCTGTACCGAGTTGCCTTTAATCATCCAAGAATCAGACGTTTTAGTTCCAATTTTTGACACAACGTTACTTCATTCAAATGCTGCCGTTGAGTTTATTTTAACATAAAAAACATCCTTTTTATATGGCCAATATTAAAATAATAAAAGCAACAATAAAAGACCTTGACCAATTACAAAAAATTGGCAGACAGACTTTTTACGAGACATTTTCATCAGGCAACACCGAAGAAAATATGATGAAATACTTAGATGAAGGATTTTCAATAGAAAAACTTACGACTGAATTAAATGACGAAAACGCTGAATTTTACTTTGCGACACTTAACGGAAAAGTGATTGGATATTTAAAACTGAACTTTGGACAATCACAAACCGAACTAAAACAAGACAAAAGCATTGAAATTGAACGAATTTATGTGATCAAAGAATTTCACGGAAAACAAGTTGGACAATTACTTTATGACAAAGCATTAGAAATTGCGAAACAAAATAAATCAGTCTTTGTCTGGTTAGGCGTTTGGGAAGAAAACCCAAGAGCGATTAATTTTTACAAAAAAAATGGTTTTGTAGAATTTGACAAACACATTTTCAAATTAGGAAATGATGAACAGACGGACATAATGATGAAACTAAAACTACAGGGTTAAAACTAAAAAAACTACTACTATTAGGACTTATTCAGCCTAAAAACCACCTTATTATCAAGCAGTTGTGCGTCACTTTGGTCGAGTAAAACGCTAAATAGAAAATGAAAAAATGAACGGAGAAAAAAATTTAGAAATACTTTTAAAAACAATGAAGCCTAAAATGAATTTAGGAGAATTTGTATTCTGTGAAGTCGAAAATTTAGAAAAAATAAAATTGAACGAAATTGTAATGTCTTTCAAAGAAGAAGAAAGTATTACAATAATTACTAAAAAAGAAATTGCGGACAAGTTAAATCTAAAATATTCTTTTATTGCTTCTTGGATTACATTAACAATTCATTCTTCATTAGAAGCAGTTGGACTAACTGCTGCATTTTCAAAAGCTTTGTCAAAAAAAGGAATTAGTTGTAATGTTGTTGCAGCATTTTATCACGACCATATTTTGTAGACAAAAAGGATACCGAAAAAGCAATGAAAATCCTAAATAAATTTTCAGAATAAATAAAAAAACGAATGCACAACAGCTACAACTGATTTGGGCAATTGGCTTAATGGAAAGTTGGTTTTGTTTTTGGGATGAATTAGCAAACCCAAAAACAGGGCTTAATTTAGTATCAAAATCACTGTAGTAGCAGGGTTACCCAAACCGTAAATACATTAAAATGGACATAATTATTAGAAAAGCGAAAGAAACAGATAACCAAAAAATTTGGACTTTAATGGAACAATTGGCTGTTTTTGAAAAATATATTGACAGTTTTACAATTACACCAGAGATTGTAAAAGAAAGTGGTTTTCGAAAAAAACCACCAGACTTTTTTAGCATCGTAGCAGAAGACAATGATAAAATTGCGGGAATGTTGGTGTATTATTTTCTTCCTTACACAGCTCAAAACAGACCAGCAATTTATATGAAAGAACTTTATGTGGACGAAAATTATCGTGGTCAAAAAATTGGAGAACAATTAATGAATGCTTTAAAAATTGAGGCAGAAAAAAATAATTGTGGACAAATAAAATGGACCGTTGCACCTTGGAACACTGCAGGACAAAAATTTTATGAACGTTTGGGGGCCAAGGAAAATAATGAATGGCTCAACTACGAATGGAATTTATAGTTTTAGGTAGAACGTCACAATAAATATTCAGATTAATATGAAAATCAATAGGCAACCAACATTAGAAACAGAAAAAATAATCCTTTATTCGTTGCAGGAGAAAGATTTTGATGAATTATATATCGCAGCTTCCGACCCCAAAATATGGGAACAGCATCCCAATAAAGACCGTTGGAAAAAAGAAATATTTAAAACATTCTTTGACGGAGCAATACAAAGTAAAGGTGCTTTTAAAATTGTAGATAAAGCCACGGGAAATACAATCGGAAGCACACGATTTTACGATTACAACGATCTGGAAAACAGCATATTTATTGGTTATACATTTTATACCATAGAGTATTGGGGTAAGGGTATTAACTATTCCGTAAAAGTTACAATGCTAGATTACATCTTTCAATTCGTTTCAAAAGTATACTTCCATATTGGGGCAGACAATATCCGGTCACAAATTGCCATTGGTCGTCTTGGTGCCAAAAAAATTACAGAGCAGGAAGTAATCTATTATGGTGAAACACCCAAGCTGAACTATGTGTACGAAATCAGTAAGGAAAAATGGCAGAAGCTAAACAATAAACGACAAAAAAATGAATAGAATTTATTGAAACCATAAAAGTTACAATTCACAACATTGACTAATTACAAAAAATTGGGTGACAAACATTTTTTTAAATTAGGAAATGATAAATAGACAGACATAATGATGAAACTAAAAATAAACAAACTTCACCACTACCTAAGCATAACAATATAGCTAAACAAACTATGAACTAATAAATTTGTATAAAGCATTCTTTGTCTTAGTTTCAAATCTTGTACTAGTTAAGGTTACAAGTTTTATTTACAATGAATTTCGTTCGATATAATTGAATGGATTTTTAGAGATTTCCTTTTTGTTGTTCAATACAAGTTTTGCAGCAGCTACGCCCATACCTTTAAAATCAGTGCTGATTACCGTAATTCCCAGAAGTGCTTTCAAAGGGGTTTCATTATATGAAATCACGCCTATGTCTTTGCCCATAACCAAATTTCTCTCCCTGATTTGTTGCACTAAATGAACCAGGTCTTCTTCCTCAATTGTTATGTAAGCTTCATTAGATTCGAATTCCAGGTCATCGTAAATTTCGTCCAAGATTTCAAATTCAAAACCATATTGTTCGCAAAATTTTATAAAGCCTACCAGAATACCAGTCGGATAGGGAAATATCAATTTAGTGGGATACACTAAAATTATTTTTTTGTATTTTTTTAGTTTTTCAAGACCTTCTTCCAGTGCGTGAATAATATCTTCTTTATAATCTTGATAAATAGCAGCAAAAGTTCCCGAAATTTCGGTGTATGAGTTGTCTATTATGATGAGTTTTTCTTTAGGAATAGTTTCAATAGCCTTGATTACTTTTGGAGTATAGCAAACATGATTTTGGGCTTTACTTTTAAAATGGGGCATAATCACGAAGTAATTATAACTATTGCTGTTTTTTTTTAGGGCATTAATGAAAAGGCGTTCCTCACAATAGTAAAGACACATATCTACATCTGCTTTACTGCCTATTGTATTGACAAAGGCATTGTAGACTTCCATTTTATAGGAACTAGGTTTGTTTATCAGAAAAAAAACAGTAATCTTGGATTCAGAATCATTACCCATCGTGAAATTACCTATACCCTTAACAGCAAAAATTAATTCCCGATCTCGCAGGATTTTGTATGCCTTTTCGATAGTGTCTCGCGACAATGATAAAGAGTCGCTAAGTTCATTAATTGAAGGCATTCGTATTTCTTTTTTTATTTTACCATTCAAAATGTCTTTAGCAATGCTATCTGCAATCTGGATGTATTTGGGAACGCTTGAATCCTTGTTGATGTTAACAACAATATTTGTTGTTTTTTCTGTTATTTCTTTTTCTGCTCTCAATTGATAAGTCTTTAATTTTTACTACTATTTTTTTTTTCAATAGTTTCTTTTCCTTTGGCGAACTTCTCAGATTAACTTAATATTAAAGTTGAACAAAATCAATTAGAAAAGTTTTTTTTTAAATTCATATATTATTTAGGAAAATTAAAATAGTTGACTGCGTTTTTGGAACAAATACCTTCAACCAAATTACCGATTAAACTCATATTGTTAGGTAATTCCCCTTTCTCAACCTCGTCGCCTAGCACATTGCAAAGTATGCGTCGGAAATATTCATGTCTTGGAAAAGAAAGAAAACTTCTTGAATCAGTAACCATTCCCACAAATCGGCTTAATAAACCAAAATTGGACAACACGTTCAGTTGTTTTTCCATACCGTCTTTTTGGTCCAGAAACCACCAAGCTGCACCATATTGCATTTTTCCGGCAACTATTCCATCGTTAAAATTGGCTGCCATCGAGGCAAACATTTCACTGTCGCGGGGATTCAAATTATATACTATGGTATTGGCCAGTCCTTCACATTGGCTTAATTTACCAAAAAACTTGCTCATGTTGTCCGCCATATTCAAATCGCCAATGGAATCAAATCCTTGATCCGGACCAATATCTTGCAACATTTTGACATTGTTGTTTCTAATGGCACCAACGTGAAATTGCTGTGCCCAAGATTTTTCTTTGTTCATCAAAGCCAACTCAAACAACACTGCCGATTTGTATTTGTTAATCTCCAAAACGGATATTGTTTTACCTTTTAATCCTTTTTCAAAAATTGCAGCGACTTCGGAAGCAGAATAATCCTCCCCATAAAAATTGGTATGACCATGATCGGAAATACGGCACCCCATTTCGTGGAAGAAATCATGTCTTGACTGAAGCGCTTTTATAAAAGCCGAAAAATCATATATGGGGAAGTTTACACTTTTTTCCAATTTTTGTACCCATAATACAAATTGCTCGCCTTTCTCAATTTCTGTTGCTTTGTCTGGCCTAAAGGAAGGGAGAACGGCTATTTCAAAATTTTCATCTTTCAATTGTTTGTGATACTGCAAATCATCTGTCGGATCATCGGTAGTACCCGCGACTTGAACATTCATTTTGCGAAGCAGGTTTCTTACGCTGTATTCCGGTTTTTTCAACAACTCATTGCATTGATTATAAATTGCCTCAGCGGAATTTTCATCCAATAAAGTCTTGATTCCAAAATAATTCTTGAGTTCCAGATGAGTCCAATGGTACAAAGGGTTCCTTAAAGTATAAGGAACCGTTTCTGCCCATTTGGAAAATTTTTCATAATCGGATGCATCACCGGTAATAAATTTTTCATTCACTCCATTGGCACGCATCGCCCTGTATTTGTAATGGTCGCCATCAAGCCAAATTTGGGATATATTTTCGAACTGTCTGTCCTTTGCAATATCCTTTGGCGATAAATGACAATGGTAATCTATAATGGGTTGATGCTTTGCATAATTATGATAAAGCGTTCTTGCCACTTCACTATGAAGCAAAAAATTATCAGTAATAAATATATTTTCAGGCATATTGTTTAAAATAAACTTCGTTCTATTCCCATTTCTAATCCTCTTAATTCAGCCAAACCTCTTAAACGACCAATTCCTGAATACCCTGGATTGGTTTTTTTATTCAAATCGTCCAACATTTGATGCCCGTGATCCGGACGCATTGGGATAATTCTATTCGTTTGTTTTTGTATTTTCAGAATCGATTTGACTACCTCATACATATCTACATCCCCTTCCAGATGGTTGGCTTCGTAGAAATTCCCCTCGGCATCTCTTTGGGTACTTCGCAAATGGATGAAATTCATTTTATCCCCGTGACGATCCACGATTCCAGGCAAATCATTTTCGGCAATCACTCCGTAAGAACCCGTACACATACAAAATCCGTTGGATGGAGAATCAATGGCATCTAGCAATTGTTTCAAATCCGCTTCCGTGCTCACGACTCTAGGCAATCCTAAAATGGGATAAGGTGGATCATCGGGATGTATTGCCATTTTTACACCTACACTTTCTGCCACTGGCACGATTTCACGCAAGAAATAATACAAGTTTTCTTTTAATTTATTGGCATCGATACCGTCATACCCTTGAAGTACTTTCAAGAAATCCTCCACTGAATAGGATTCTTCTGCGCCCGGTAAACCGGCAATAATATTTTGTTGCAGTTTTACTTTATCGGCATCAGTCAACTTTTCGAATGTGGCTTTTATTTTCGCTTTCTGTGCTTCTGTATAGGTGTTTTCTGCTCCGGGTCTTTTTAAAATAAACAATTCAAAAGCGGCAAATTCATTGATATCAAAACGCAATGCTTTGGAACCGTCCGGCATTTCATAAGACAAATCAGTTCTAGACCAATCCAAAACAGGCATAAAATTGTAACAAACAATATTAATCCCACAAGCTGCCAAGTTTCTGATGCTTTGCTTGTAATTTTCTATGTATTTCAAATAATCGCCTGATTGTTTTTTGATGTCCTCGTGAACCGGAATACTTTCTACCACGGAAAAAGTCAATCCTGCCGCTTCCACTTCGTTTTTCCTCTTCATGATTTCCTCCACTTCCCACACCTGTCCATTTTTGATGTGGTGCAAGGCGGTAACAATTCCGGTGGCTCCGGCTTGTTTGGCATCGGATAACTTCACGGGATCATTGGGTCCGTACCATCTCCATGTTTGTTCCATAACTTAATGTATAAATATTTAAGTACTATTTTTTAAACTCCGCTAAACGCGCTAAAACCGCCGTCGATAGGAATAACGACACCCGTCACGAAAGAGGATGCGTCATCACACAAATAAAGGGTGGTGCTGATCAAGTCTTCCGGTTCTCCGAATCTTCCCATGGGGGTTTGGCCAATGATGGTGTTTCCTCTTGCCGTCAATTCGCCGTTTTCCGTAGTCAACAAAGCACGGTTTTGATCGGTCAAGAAAAATCCGGGAGCCAAGGCGTTTACGCGAATTCCCACTTTTGAAAAATGGACTGCCAACCATTGCGTAAAATTGGATACCGCAGCTTTTGCACCGCTGTATGCCGGTATTTTAGTCAAGGGAGTAAAGGCATTCATCGAAGAAATATTCAAGATGCTGCAGCCTTTTTTGCCTATCATGTCTTTCGAAAAAACTTGGGTCGGCAATAAAGTTCCGATAAAGTTCAAATTGAAAACGAATTTGATTCCTTCGGCATCCAAATCAAAAAAAGTTTTGAAACCTTCGGTGTCATTCAGCAAGTCTTCCTCCAACAAGAATGGATTTGAAGTGGTTCCCAATGGATGGTTTCCTCCTGCTCCGTTGACCAAAATATCGCAGCTTCCCAATTTCTCGTTGACTTCTTTTTTGGCTGCTTCCAATGAGTTTCTTTCCAACACATTGGCGGCAAAGCCAATGGCTTTGCCCCCTGCTGCATTGATTTCGTCGGCAACTCGATCTGCCGCATCTTTTTTCAAGTCCAAAACGGCTATTTGGTAGCCCTGTTTGGCCAATGCTTTGGCCAAGGTGCCACACAAAACACCTCCTGCACCTGTTATAACTACTGTTTTCATTTAATGTTTTTTTGTTTTTTAAATTATGTATTTATTGATTTGACAATCAATTCCAATGACTGAAAATGCCATTAAAAATTTATTGTCAAGAACCATTAAATTATTTCACCAATCCTTTCATTTTTTTACTGATGAACGCCGCTGCCGATTTTGGATTTAACCTATAGTAGAAATCCAAAAATTTGGAATCTGCCCCTACCAAAATCCTGTATCGATTATTTTCCATCCCCCCAATTATTATCTCGGCTGCCTTGGAAGGCAATGTCAATAATGCTTCCTGCATTTTGGATGTTGGTTTATTCTCCACAGCAAGACCTGAATTCCCCATTATGTTGGTGCGAATGGCTCCTGGAAACACTACAGAAACCTTTACACCAGTATTCGCAAGTTCCGAATTCAACCCTTCGGTCAATAACTTGACAGCTGCTTTTGTTGCGCCATAAATCGTTTGACCGGGAACAGGAAGAAAACCTCCCATGCTGGAAATATTGACAATATGTGCTTCTGGGCGAGTTAAAAGATGAGGCAAAAACGACTTCGTTACATATAGGGTTCCGTAGAGATTAACCTGCATTACGCGTTCTATTTCATCGTAACCCAAATCGTTCAGTTTTATAAAAGGTTGAATAATTCCTGCGTTATTAATTATGCCGTCCACATAACCAAAGTGAGCAATAGCATTATCCGCCAAAGTTTCTACATCCTGCCTGTTTGTTATATCTACCACAAAAGTTTTTAATGAATAGCCCAGCATTTCTGCTGTCGCAGCAGTTTCCTTCAATGCCGATTCATTTCTATCCACAGCAATTACCTTTGCTCCTTTTGAAAGAAGATGGAAAACTAATTCCTTTCCCATACCGTTTCCTCCGCCGGTCACTACAATTACCTTGCCTTTGACTTTCATACTTTTTCTATTAAAATTGATGTGTTTTTCCTAGCACTTGCTGATCTATTTTATTCTTTATGTTATACTCTATTTACTGATTTGTTTCACAAATTTTAACAGCAAAGGAAAAGCAGGTATAATCATATTATGGTCATAACCTTGTAATTCATATAAAGTAACTCTATCATTACCAACTAATTTAAACATACGAGCGAAATATGCATTCTCTTCATAACGTCCTAAAAGTTCCATTTCACGATCTCCCGTAATTAAAAGGATTGGAGGAGTAACTTTTCTAACAAAATATAGTGGAGCATATTTGTCTATTAAAGGCTGTGTATCTTTTATCCCATTTTCCTTTCGCACGGTAAAATGGGTAATGGCCTGTCCGCTAAATGGAATTAGGCCGGCAATCTTGTTCGAATCTATGCGGTACTTAGCTAAATACGCAGTATCAAGGGTTATCATCAATCCTAAATAGGCACCGGCAGAATGTCCCGAAATAAATATTGAATCCGGATTACCGCCAAACTCCGCTATATGATTAAAAACCCAAGCCGTTGCTGCCGCTGCATCCTCAATATAAACGGGAGCTTTTACTTTTGGAGACAATCTATAATCAACTCCTACAATAATATAATTGTTGTTTTTTAAAGCTTCAGGTATTTCAGTTCTCCCTCCTGTAAGTCCTCCACCATGAAACCAAATGATAGTTGTAGCATTTTTAACTTCCTTTGGATAGTAAATATCCAACACGCACTTCCTTGCTGCATAATCATCATTTTTAACATCAGAATCCGAATAATAATTCACATCCGTTTTAGTTAAATATTCTTGAGCCTGAACAAAAACTCCACAAAAGAAAAAAATGGATAGAATAATTTTTTTCATACATATACAATTTAAATTAGTTTGATAAAATTTCTAAAATAGGTAAGCCATAAGCTATTTTATGGTTATTATTTTTGTTCCTTTAGTAATTCCAGATTCATTAAATGCATCAATACTGAAATAATATGGTATGCCTTTATTTAAACCTGTTAAATCAATATAATTCTGGTCATACACCATAACCGAAGCATATAACTTATTACTCTCTGTACCATAGTTAATTACAAAGCCGGTCGCAGAACTGTCATTACTCCATTTAACTAAAGCTTTTCGTGAATCTTCAGCATCCCTTTTAACATTAAATTCATTCACTCTGTTTGGTTTTTTCCCCTTTTGTATTCCAAAAATTCTCAAATCAAAAATCGAAAATTTACCACCACCTGGCACTACATTCGTATTTTCAATTTTGATGTACTTGGCTTTTATCGGATTTTCGAGTTCAATATAATCGTGACAAGCATCCTTGGTGTTGTTATTTCTGTCCGCTACAACTTTCCAAATCTTACCATCAAGTGATGACAAAACACGATAATTGTAAATGTTCTTTGAATTTGAATCCAACGATGCTTCATTATCTGCAAAATTGATCTGAATAGCATTGATTGTTTTTACATTTTCATCTAATTCTACACTAAGCCACTCACCTTTATTACCTGTACTAGCAGACCAATAAGTCTTAACATCCTCATCAAAAGCGTTGGTTTCCGGATATTGAGTCAATGTAGAAGATGCACTAGCTTTTTTATGATAGGATAATAGCATCCACCCCGTGAAAAGGTTTTCCTCTTTAATCCCTGTTTTTACAGATGGCATTTTCAAAGGATAATCACCAAATGCAGTGTAGGTACGTAAAACACCATCCTTGTCAAAACTAGCCGGAAACAAGCCCAATCGACGTTCAAAATAACCACGAACACCAATGTTCAAGCTTGTTACATGCCAATAATTTCCATATTTATCTTGAAATGTCGAACTGTGTCCAGCACCTCCAATAAAACCGCCAGGTTTATAAGAGAAAGGACTATAATTTTCATATTTAAAGGGACCTAAAGGTGAATTTCCTGTATAAACACCATCTGCATAAGTCTTGAATTGTGTTCCGTTAGAAGCATATTGAAGGTAATACTTTCCCTTGTATTTTGTCATCCAAGCTCCCTCGTTGAAGCCATTTTTTCCTGATTCATTTTTTTCTCCAAACACTTCCCATCCATGTTCATCGGGATTGTGTTTAATACAAACGACTGGTTCCGTTTTAGGTTGCATATTTTTGTCTAATTCAACCACTCGTATTGGCTCTTTTTCTAAATTGGAACAGCCCCAGTATAAATAAACCTTATTATCATCGTCTTGAAAGAATTGAGGATCCCATACGTCCATAGGTAATTTTTTATCCATTCTCTTCCAATTATCCTTAAAAGGATTAGTCGAATAATAGATATAATCTTTCATTCTGGAAGATGCTACATAATATACAGTATCTTTAATAGTAATAACTCCAGGAGCATATTTTTGAATTGCAGGTAGGCTTTCAACAGCTAAAAACTTCCAATCCATCAAATCATCAGAATACCAATATCCACCACTGTGAGAAGCAAATAACAAGTATTTATCTTGATACCTTATTATTGCAGGGTCTGCAGCCTCTCTATAATTTGATTGAAACCTATAATTTAAATTTATTGGATTACAAAAAGTACTTTCTCGTTTTGACACTTTTTCAGTTCCTTGTCCAAAGACAATTGTACAGCCCATCAAAACACTAAAAAAAACCATTATTTTCTTCATTACAATTCTCTTTATTTTGTTACAATCTCTATTAAACTTTCAGTTAAATCTTTTGCACTTGCTTTCAATATAATCTTACCCGAATTTCCCTTTGGTCTGATTATTACCTGTCCTTTTCCGTGAAACACTTTCTTCTTTGGTTGTTGAAAACTCGACAAGTCTTCAGTATTTCCATTGCCTACACCAACTATCTCAGCATTGCTGGAAATAGCATAGTTAATTTCGATATTGTCAGCATAAGGAACAACATTGCCCTCGGCATCTACGACTTCAACCGAAACATAGGATAAATCATTAAGGTCTGCTTTTATTTTCGTTCTATCAGCTTTTAAACGAATAGATACTGGCTGACCAGTTGTTTTTAGAACAGTTGACACCACTTCTCTTCCATCGGTAAATCCTTTTGCAACTAAAGTTCCTGATTCATAAGGAAGCTCAAAGTTTACCGTGATTGATTTATCAGGGACTATTTGCTCACCAATCACTTTTCCATTAAGCTCTAATTTTACTGACTGGCAACGGGTATAAATAACCACATTCATTTTTTGGTTTTCTTTTCCAGGCCAAGTCCAGCTTTTTTGCTCATCTGCCCATCCCCACCGCGTTTTAAACAGAAACATATTCTCTGGTACGGGAATTTTGACAAGCATTTCCATTTTGCTTCTTTCCCATACGACATCCCTGTAAAAAGAAGCTGCATTTTTGTTGCCTATAATATCAAAATCACCGCATTTTGCCGTATAAGTTGGCCATTCCACATTTATCATTTCATCTTTTTTTGAAGTAAATCCATATATACCGCAACCCACTTCACCAATATAATCTATCGCAGTCCAAACAAAACTGCCCAAAACATAGGGATTTGCTTTGGCTATTTCCCAATTCTCCAATGCCAGTTCGGGAAAGGTTTCTGTTCCAACAATCACACGATCCGGGAATTCTTTATGACTCGGTTCATATTTTTCCAATTGGTAATTGTATCCTGCAACATCCAAATCCTGAAATATCGCAGGCGTTTTTTTATCCCATTGTGGGGTACGACAAATAGCTTCTGTTATTTTACGTGTCGGATCCAATTCACGGACTCTTTTTACAAGCATTCTTCTGGTATCCATCCCTATCGAATCGGCACGGTCAGGTACTTCATTCCCTATGCTCCAAAGAACAATTGAGGGATGATTTCTATCCCGTAGAATCATATTGGTCAAATCCTTGTTCCACCATTCTTTAAAATACAAGTGATGATCTTCTCCTGTTTTTGAGCGCAACCACATATCGAAAGCCTCGTCAATGACCAACATACCCATTCGGTCGCATATATCAAGAAACGTTTGCGAAGGGGGATTGTGACTGCAACGTATGGCGTTATATCCATTTGTTTTCAATAACTCAATTTTGCGTTCTTCAGCACGGTCGATTGCAGCAGAACCCAAAGGGCCATAATCGTGGTGTATGCAACCTCCTTTTAATATTACTCTTTTTCCATTGATGACAAGCCCTTGTTTTGCATCAATTTTAATATCACGAACTCCAAAAGTTGTTGTTAAATTATCCTGTTGTTTGCCATTAACAAAGACCGTTGTTTGTGCATTATATAACTGAGGCGTTTCAGGAGACCAAAGCTTTGGATTGCTAATATTTATTTTCTGGTTGACTTCTGTTTTGCCATTGGCTGCAAGCATCAGATTACTTTTGGTTGTGCCTGCTATTTTTCCTTTGGCATCAATCAAATTGGTATTTAATGTAACTTCCATTTTTGTTTTCCCTTCATTCAGAATAGTGGTAGTCAAATGAACTTCAGCTAAAGATGAAGTGACTTTTGGTGTGGCAACATTTACACCCCAAACATCAATATGAATTGGATTTACAATATTGAGAAACACATGACGATAAATACCGGAGCCGGTGTACCAACGGCTGTTCACTCCCTCATTTTTCACCTGGATCGCAATCACATTTTCTTTTCCTGAAGCCAAAAGATAAGGGGTCAGATTGTAATAAAAAGGCGTGTAACCATTGGGGTGATTTCCTAAATGATGTCCGTTTATCCACACGTCAGAATTCATGTAAACTCCATCGAATTGGATGTACACAATTTTCCCCTGTTCATCTGGTTTTAAAGTAAAGGTTTTTCGATACCATGCGGTACCGCCGACGGTATAACCGGTATGATGTCCGCTTACGGCCTCTTTTGAAAAAGGCCCTTGAACACTACCAGGAGTTTGATTTGGTAAATCTTCAATGCTCCAGTCATGAGGGACATCCACTTTTCTCCACGAAGACGCATCAAATAAAATATTCTCGACACCCTTTACATTACTGTCTTTTTTGAAATGCCAGCCTTCATCAAACGATTTGTGAACTCTATTG
This sequence comes from Flavobacterium limnophilum, assembly GCF_027111315.2. GTDB lineage: Bacteria > Bacteroidota > Bacteroidia > Flavobacteriales > Flavobacteriaceae > Flavobacterium > Flavobacterium limnophilum. The sequence continues at coordinate 2,345,750 of NZ_CP114289.2, forward strand.
GCAGCTGTCTGAGCCAAGACATTGGACATAAAAAGGTTGACAACTCCCACCAAAAGGTTTATTCCGATAATTTTTACAATTCTAATTTTCATATGTATAATCATTTGATCTTTCTAACTTTTATCCCATTTATTCCCACAATGCCATTTTTGGCAATGAATTCTATATTTAACCCACTGTCGGTATAAATTATGGTTGAGAATTCATAAGCCGTTAACTCCCCTTTGATTTTCTTTGGATTCAGGTCATCCGCTATATTTTGTCCATTAATCATTATATCAAATTCAGCAGTGCCGGATACATTCACTTTATTGACATCGTCCTCCTTGCCCAATTCATAAACTGAACTTTTTGATTTTATCGACAAATCTGCCAAACAGAATGTTATTTCATACTGACCAAAGGGAACATCTGCTTTGAAGCCCTTTGCACCAATACGCTGAGTTTGAAACAAAGGATCCTTTATTGTTTCTTTTATATTATCGGCAACGCCTTCTCGATATTCGATACGGTCATTTTGGTTAACAAGAAATTTTCCACCGATAAAGCCATAGCTCTCTTTTGTAAATTCCCTATCGGGCATCCAAACCGCTTTTTCTTCTTCGTCCAAGAAATACAAAGAACTACCAGCATTGACCCTGATTACATCTCCGGCTATCATCTGGTTTAAATCAGATGGTATCAGATTAAAATCCAGCACATGAAAGTCTTTTACAATTTCTCCATTCGAAGCAATGCCCGAAACTTCAATCTGGTTTTTGCCATTTCTAAAAGGAACATCCCATTCTGCAGAATAGTCATTTACTTTTTTTCTCCCCAACGAATTTCCGTTGATTGATAATTCTACTTCATTTGTATTTGCATAAACGACAATCTTTTTGGTAGAGCTGCCTGGACTATTTTCAATCCCACTATGATAACTCCAATTTTTCATTCCAATGTTGACCACTGGTTTATTCGCCAGAACAGCATCATAAAAATAGAATGCATCTTTTGGTATTCTTCCATAAGAAACAATTCCCTTATTATTAATAAATGGATTGGTATCACCTCGATAAGGCGAACTAAAATCGGCAAAATTCCAAATGAAAGAACCCGCAACAAAATCATTATTGTAAATACTTTTCAGCCATGCTTTATGTACCTGAGCCTGATATTCAAGGGAAAAATCAAACCTTCTCGGATTATCTGCGCGCAAACGAGGATCTGCTCCTGCGCCATATTCGGAAATCATTAAAGGCTTGTTACCCGATAGTTTTTGCATTTTTTTTGCACTGACAACCAAGGAATCCGGCACGCCAAAATACCAACCCTGATATAAGTTTGCTCCTATATAATCGCCAATCTTGTTTACTCCCGAGGATTCATATCTATCGGTTTTGTAATGTATGCTTTGCGTAGTAAATCGAAATGGATCCAGTGATTTTGCTTTTGCATTCAGGGAAGAAATATTTTTTTTAAGATAATTGTCATACTCATTACCCCGTTCAGACCCTATTCGACCTTTTGCCAAAATACAGATTTCATTACTCAACCCCCACGAATAAATCGATGGATGATTATAATCCCGTGTAATCATCTCAGTCATCACCTGATGGCAGTTCTCCGAAAAAGCTTCTGACTCGGTAATTGAATTCACTAATGGAATTTCCTCTATTACTAAAATGCCCAAACGATCACAGGCATTCAGAACTTCAGGGTCGTGTGGATAATGCGAACTGCGGTAACAATTTGCTCCCATCTCTTTAATCATTTCCAAATCTTTAATCAGTAACTCATTGGAAACAGCACTGCCAAGTCCTTCAAAATCCTGATGTTTACTGACTCCCGTAAGCTTTAAATGTATTCCATTAAGGAAAAATCCTTTTTGGGGATCCATGCTAAACCATCTAAATCCTAGTGGATTTACTACTTGGTCTATGACACTACCTGTTTCCTGATCCTTAATTTCAGAGACAACCGTGTACCTATTAGGTGAATCTGGCGACCAAAGGTCAGGTGCGTTTACTTTTCCAGCAAGACTTATTTCATTCACACCGGAATTAGCCGAAAGCACAACATTTTTGGAAATCGTTTCAACTAGTTTTCCATTGGATGAAATAATACGATGCACCAATGCCAACTTTTTCTTCTTATTAGTTTCATTCAATAAACGGGTTCGAATATTCAATTCACCCATTGTTTCCATAACATTTGGTGTGGAAATCAAAACTCCATTGGAACCATTGTTTAATACATCAAAATGGACAGGATTAGTAATAATTACATAAACATCACGATAAATCCCACCATAGAAAGTAAAGTCCATTGATAAAGGTGCAATAGTATCATCAGACTCATTGGTTACATCTAAATCAATTGTATTTGTTCCCTCTTTGGCAGATTTACTGATATCAAAAGCAAATGAAGAATACCCCCCTGAATGCTTTCCAATACTATTCCCATTCACAAACAGGGTAGATACTTGATTGACTCCTTCAAAATACAGAAATATTTTCTTGTCCTTAAGTTGATTCAACTCAAAGATTTTCTTATACTTTGCTGCTCCTCGATAATACTCTCTTCCATCCACCGAAGCATCCTTGTTATTCCATGTATGCGGGACATTGACTCTGCTAAAAGTCTCTTCTTTCCCAATTTTAAATTCCCAGTTATTGTTTAATGACAACTGATTACGAGTCGTTTGTAAAATATTCGTTTCTTTATGTAAATTAGACTGTCCATATACTAAGCCGTAACTCATTATCAATAAAAACAAAACTGGAAATAGGCTCATTCTTACCAGTTGATACTTATATCTCATTATTAATTTCATTACTACTTAATTTATTTTTACTAAACAGTCTTTTAAAAATTATTCTAAAAACTCAATTTATATCGAAATCTGTTATACAAAACCCCGTTAAATTCATTAAAAACAAACTCAATAGGAATACATTTTTATTTTAAATATTTTTACTTCTCCCGGTTTGATGATTGCTCCTCCTAATGCCGTTTCATCTCCATTGATTCTATGGGTTTTCATTTTGCCTTTTTCAAAAGTAATTTCATCAATCGAAGCATAGTCATTGTACAATGCTTTATTCGATTTGGAACTGCTAACCGTTACCTGAATTCCGCCAACACCACCTGCAACCAAAAATTCATTGTTGCTTAATTTTATTACTATCAGTCCTGCTGGACTTTTATCATCCTCACCTTCTATTCCAAATCTTCCACCAGTCTTTTTAAAAAGTCCTGCCGAGGAAAATCTTGACACATAAATATCATAATCTCCCATTCCAACAGTTGCTTCGGTATTCCCCTCTCCCAGATACAAAGCCGTCATGTTGTCAGTTCCCCTGTTTTTTATTATTTCCGGTGCAATATTCTTCAAACAACCATAAACATTTTTAAGGGAAACATCTTTTAAATCTGCCGTGTTAAAAATACCATGCCCGTCAATACCAAATGGAGCATAACCTAAAGCATCATATTTACCAAAGGCATACAATGCCCTTGCCGAACTGGCCAATCCCGTTGTAGTCTCAGGGATAAAAAGTGGATTTCCGGATAATGAAAACTCCTGACATACCCAGTCAAACTCTTCCACTGCATAAATATCCGCCGCTATTAAATCGATAGCCGGAGCGGCAGCTCTCCAGACATCAAGAACCTGGGGCAATGGTCCTCCTGATGGATATCTACCCGGATTAGTTGATTTTGGCTGTTTGATCCATCCATTTGCAAACATGGGCAATGCATATTCCTGTTTTCCTTTTTGCGCAATTTCTCCAGTGTATTTGGCCAAATTCCAGGCCATAAATAATTCTTCCGTATAGAAACTATAATTTGTTTTCCATTCTTCTCCTTTATATTTCTCTCCTTTTCCAAAAACCTCTTCCCATGTTCCAGTCATTTTACTGCCGTTGGCTTCCCAAGTTTTCAATAATCCAGGGTATAAGGTGCTTTTATTTTTACCCAAATAATCCATCAATTCCTTTGGAACTTGTGATGTAAAAGCCTTAGTGGCCGTTTCGCTATAATCTCTTGGAGATCCCAGTATCCCTACTTCATTTTGCACCTGAACCATAATCACGGTTTGATTTTTGCCGTCCACTTTTTTGACATAATTCATTAATTCAGAAAAGGCTTTGGCATCAGCTTTAAGCGTATTGTTGCCAAAGGCTGAAAGTGTATTCAACAACCTTCCGCCTTGAGATTCCATCAGTGGATATTTTGCAGTATTCCCCTTTATCCATTCTGGAACATAAGTGGATTTGGCATTTTTCCAGCTTCCAAACCATATCAAGACCAACTTTAGATTCTCTTTTCTGGCACCGGTAATCATGCTGTCGACAAGCGTGAAATCAAATTTACCCTCTACAGGCTCTATAAGTTCCCAAGAAACAGGGGCAATAACCGTGTTCAAATTATTTTGTTTCAAATTGCGCCATATGGGTCTCATATAATGCGTGCTTCCTGCACTGGAATTGTGCAATTCCCCGGAAAACATCAAGAAAGGTTTGCCATCCACTATCAATTCCGTTTTTCCGCCGACTTTTTCAAGTCGAGGCAAACCGTTTTTTTGAGAATTGGCAGAAGTCATGATGAATAATGCCATTAAAAGAAGTATTTGTTTCATTTGTGTATATTTTATTTTCATTGGAGTTCGATGATTATTCAATTGCTTGCGCAAACTTGTTGTTAATGGCAGTTTCATAATAAATTGATTTTAAGTAATCTTGATTAAATATGTTTTTTTAAAAATTCAGCACTCAACTGAAAAGACTTTACAGGTGAGTTGTCTATCCAATTTCTATGTGTTTCCAAAATAATGGCTTTCACTCCATTTTTTTTGGCTGCTTCAATCAATGCTTTCAGGTTTATGTTTCCATAGCCCAATTCCATTCCGTCCGATTTCACTATTGATCCTTTACTGCCTTTTACTCTGGATCCCCGATCATTAATGTGATACAATTTCATCCTTTCTCCAAGAGTTTCCATTAAGGCAACAGCATCGCAACCAGCTTCGATAGCCCAATAGGAATCAAATTCAAAATTCACATATTGCGGATCCGTCTTTTCCAGCAACAACTGATATGCCGTCTCCCCTGATTCTACCTTACGAAACTCACAATTGTGATTGTGGTACAGGAGTTGTATACCACCGGCATTCAACAGTTTCCCTGCCTGGTTTAATTTGTTGGCCAAATCCGTCACCGCCTTTTGGCTGGAATAATCATGGCGAAACATTCCCGTAACAACAATATAATCGGTTTTATAAGTTCTAGCTTCTTCAATTATTTCAAGAGGGTCTTTCAAAATACTTCCCAAATCCTCGTGAATGGCCACTACTTTTAAACCCGATTCCGCAATCAACTTTTTCCAGTCAAGTCGCCCGCTGAATCCAATTGGCATACCCGCAAGTTTGGTCAAAAGAGGAACAATCAAAGGCATTTTTTTTATCATGAAACCATTCAGTTCTATCCCTTCGTACCCAGATTCTTTAACTGCCTGCAATGTTTCCCTTGCTTTTTTTTCACTGCCCAACGCAGTCCGAAGTTGAAATTGTTGGATTGCTTGAATTGCCATCTTTTTTATATACTTTAGCTTACAATTTTATTTCAAACTCATGTGAACCAGAACCTATCTCCATCGTAGCATTGTTGGATGAAGGATTGTTTTCCAATGTACTTCCATTCTTTAAACCAATAATATGGGCATTTGCAGGCAATACTATTTTAGCTGTAGTATTGGCAGGTACTTTGACTTTTAGTACTGCTTTATTATCTGGAAGAATGTTCCATTCAGATGAAATTTCACCATATACTGACTGGTATTTTCCTTTTGCCTGGGTAATCTTTCCAGATTTGTCAAATACGGGACTGATGATAATTTTCTTGAATCCAGCTGCGTTCGGGTCTGCATTAATACCTGCCATTGCACGATAAATCCATTCCACAACAGATCCAAAAGCATAATGATTATAGGAATTCATGGACGCTTCCACTTTATCACTATCCCAACGTTCCCACCAAGTAGTTGCTCCATTCTTGATCATGTACCCCCAAGATGGATAGGTTTCATTGAGCAACAATCGGTAAGCCACATCTGCTCTTCCATTTTCAGACAATGCAAAGAGCAAATAAGGAGTTCCCAAAAATCCTGTGGACAAATGCCAATTACGTTCTTCAATTGCTTTTACCAATTTGTCCGTTACAGTTGCTTTTAGGGCATCGGGAACCATTCCGGAATGCAAGGCAATAACATAGGAAGTTTGGCTTCCAGATCCCACTTTCCCATCTGGAGCTATAAATTCTTTTTGAAATGCCGCTTTTATTTTGTCTCTTAAGTCCAAATATTTTTTTGTTTCTTCCTCTTTCCCTATTGCAGTTGCCATCTGGGACATCATATTGGCTGTCATGGCCCAAAGACCTGTGCTAATTAAATTATTCTGCGTGGTTGGATCTGGAGCGAGCCAATCTCCCAAGTATCCTCCGGGACGGATATAATTTTTACTCATCGCCGCTACATAGTCCATATAACGAACCATGGCTGGCCAATTTTCGTAAATAACAGTCTTGTCTCCATACTGCATCCAAGATCCCCAAGGAACAACCACTCCGGCATCTTCCCAGCCTGGCGAGCCATTTTTTCTGTTATTTTTGGGTACAGCTGGTGCCGTGTTTGTAAATCCACCATCCACGGTTTGTTCGTCTTTGATATCTTTCATCCACTTATGCGTGAAAGCTGCAATATCATAGTTATAGGTTCCTGTTCTCCAAAAAACCTGGCCATCTCCCGTGTATCCCATTCTTTCATCTCGCTGAGGGCAGTCGGTTGGTACGCTAATAAAATTGCCACGTTGTCCCCAAATTCCAAGTGAATACATATCGTTTATTAAAGTGCTTGATGTATTTACAAAACCAGTAACCTCATCCACCGAACTTATAACTTCGGCAACAATATTTTTGTCGGTAAGTTGCCCCGGGAAACCAGATATTTCAATATATCTAAACCCATGAAAGGTAAAATGTGGGGTAAATTCTTCTTCACCTTTTCCTTTGAGCACATAGTTGTCCGTTGCAGATGCATTTCGAAGATTATCAACAAATAAACTATCTTTTGAACTTAATTTTTCAGCAAACCGCATTTTTACTTGTGTACCAGCATTTCCTTTTACCTTTAATCGTGCCCAACCTACAAGGTTTTGTCCCATATCAATAATCCATCGCTGATTTCCGGTTTTACGGATTTCAACTGGTTTTACTATTTGGGTTACCTTGACCGTGTTATTAACCTGAGGAGAAAGGTTTTCATAATTGCCTTCCACGGCAGCAACAGCACTCCAGCCTTTGTCATTAAATCCCGGATTATTCCAGCCATTCTGTTCCAATCTGGCATCGTAAAATTCCCCTGCATATATCTCGGACATCAGAATTGGAGATGAATTTGCTTTCCAGGAATCATCCGTTATCATTTTATCTTTTGTTCCGTCAGTATAATTTACGTGAATCTCTGCCAACAACTTGTTTGAAGTGGTACCATAAAGATCATATTCGCCATTCCAACCAAACGGGCTGCCGTACCAACCGTCTCCCAACAAAGATCCTACTGCATTCGTGCCATTCTTCAACAAAGAAGTTACATCATACACTTGGTAGGTTAATCTCTTGTTGTAATTGGTAAATTCTGGTGTCAATACATTATTTCCAATACGCTGTCCATTAACATACATTCTGTAAGTACCCAATGCCGAAACATACAATCGAGCCGATGCCACGGTCTTTTTTATTTTAAATTCGCTTCGCAAATAGGATGCCGACTCTGAAAGTGGTCCTGGATCCAAGCCGAATTTTGGATCATTCAATTCTCCAACCACTTTAGGCGATTTCCAGTCGGTCTCATTATTGTTTTTAGACATCCAACTATTGCTTGAAGTTGGAAAGTTTTTGATATTGCCATTCTTTGCTTCCATTCTTAACAGAGCAGCAAAAGCAGAATAGTTCCCCGGATATGCTTTACCTGTACTTTGTGAAAACGAGGCAGTTCTTACACTTGAAACTTGCACTTCAATTGAGTTTTCCCCTGGTTTCAAATATCCTATGAGTTCCTGACGTTCAAACGTTTGCCAAGCTTTAGTTTTTGAAACTACCCATTTTCCGTTTACAAACAACTGATAATCACCTCGTGCCACTATCTGCAAGGTTGCCGTTTTGGGCAACTCATCAATATTCACTTTTAATCGAAAACAGGCCTTGGTTTTTGACGGCACATCTGTTGCATCTTGATTTGCCAACCAAATCCAGCGGATATTTTCACGATCCGACTTTACTTCATTATGAGTATTCGAAATCCATTTGGCAGTCCAATCCTTGGTATTTAAAATTCCCATTTCCCAAAAAGCAGATTCTGACCACAACGAGACATTCCCCTTGTTATCCCATACCCTAACTGCCCAATAATATCTTTTTTGGGATTCCACTTTTGGTCCCGCATAAGGCATGGATACAGATTCACCACCTACAATTTTTCCACTGTTCCAAACATCACATTTATTTTCCGTTAAAAGCTTTGGACTTGTTGAAACAATTATCTGATAAGCTGTTTGCAAATAATTATTTTGGGTCGTGCTTAATTGCCATGATAAACTTGGATTCCAATTTCCAATACCCACGGGGTTTACCAAATAATCACATCTGAGGTTTACGGGTACTGTTTGTTTTTCAGGAATAGAGTTATTCCCCTTTACCTGAAAAACAGCAAACAACATCATCCAAAAGGCAAAAATGCCCAACTTAATAGTTTTCTTATTATAAATCATAGTTCAATTATTTTAAAAACATCTAAAGAAAATTCTATTTCTTCCAAACAAAACTTGCCTGCATTACCTCCTCTGAATTGGTGCCGATATAAACGTTAAACTTTCCTGACTCCCAATCCCATTTCAATTGGCTGTTGTAAAATTTCAAATCTTCGGGTGTAAGTACAAAAGTCAATTCCTTAGTTTCTCCAGGTGATAAAAATACTTTTTGAAACATTTTAAGTTCTTTTACAGGACGTGTAACCGATGCCACCGGGTCGTTTAGGTAAAGTTGTACCGTTTCTTCTCCTGCATATTTACCACTATTGGTAATCTTGATAGTAGCTTTCAGTGTTTTATTATTTCCTGTAAGCAATTCATCACTCAATACTATTTTATCATAAGTAAACGTGGTGTAACTCAACCCAAACCCAAAAGGATATAGAGGAGTGTTTTTCATGTCAAGGTAATTAGAAACAAAGTTTTCTTTCTTCCCCTCGGTATATGGTCGTCCCGTATTTTTATGATTGTAATAAATTGGAATCTGACCAACAGAACGTGGAAATGTCATGGTCAATTTCCCTGAAGGATTATAGTTTCCAAATAACACATCGGCTAAAGCATTTCCTGCTTCATTACCCAAACGCCAGGTCTCCAATACTGCATCTGCATAAGGCAGATCCTCTTCAATAGTCAATGGACGTCCATTAACCAAAACCAGAACTACAGGTTTGCCTGTTGCTTTCAAAGCTTTCAAAAGTTTTCTCTGGCATTCCGGCAATGAAATATCGGCAAAGCTTTTTGCTTCACCAGACATTGTTTTCGATTCTCCAAGAACCGCAACAATAACATCCGATTTTTTGGCAACTTCAAGAGCCTCGGTTTCCATTTTTTGTTGCTCCTCTTCGTTATAATAGCTGCGTGTTTTTTTTATAAAAACTGGATTGTCCGTATTGAAACTTCCTGCACTAAACACTACATTAGAATTTTGTTTCTTTATGCCATCTAAAAATGAAACAACAGTGTTGGTTTCTCCTGCAAAAGCCCACATACTTGACATTTCTGCCTGATCATTAGCCCAAGGTCCAATAAGTGCAATCTTGGTGTCTTTCTTCAAGGGCAAAGTCATGTTTTCGTTTTTTAGAAGCACTATTGACTTGAGTGCCGCTTCTTTTGCAACCTGAATATTTTCTTTGGTCAAAAAAGACTTTTCCGCTTTTTCAAGGCTGAAATTACGATACGGATTTTCAAAAAGCCCCAATTTATATTTTGCTTCCAAAACTCTTCGGCAGGCAACATCAACTTGTGCCAAAGTAATCTTCTTTTCTTTTAATAATTCCGGTATGGCCGCTCTCATACTTTCACTTGCCATATCCATATCGACCCCGGCATTGAGTGCCATTTCTGCAGCCTGCTTATAATCTTCTGCTACCCCATGGGCAATCATTTCCTGAATGGCGTTAAAATCAGTAACCACCAAACCTTTAAAACCCCATTGCTTGCGCAATAAATCCGTCAACAACCATTTATTTCCAGTAGCAGGAATACCATCAATTTCATTGAATGAAGTCATTATACTTCCTGCACCGGCATCAATGGCGGCTTTGTATGGCGGAAGATAATTCTGGTACATAGTCAAACGACTCATATCGGTTGTATTATAATCTCTTCCAGCTTCGGCAGCTCCATACATTCCAAAATGTTTTACGCAAGCCATCAGGGAAGTTTCATTTCGAAGACTGGTTCCCTGATATCCTTTTACCATGGCAGCTCCAACCAATCCCCCCAGATAAGGGTCTTCTCCTGCTCCTTCCATCACCCTGCCCCAACGAGGATCTCTAGTAATATCAACCATTGGAGAATATGTCCAGTTGTAACCAGCGGCAGAGGCTTCAGTGGCCGCTACTCGGGCAGTTTGCTCAACAAGAGTTGTGTCCCATGAACAGGCAAGGCCAAGTGGAATAGGAAAAATTGTTTTGTACCCGTGAATGATATCCAGCCCATTTAGAAACGGAATTTTCAGGCGGGTACTATCGGCAAGAATTACTCTGGAATGGACTGATTTCGGCGCTCCTAAAATGGCATACACATTCCCTGCTGAACCCTCCTTCAATTTTTCAAATGTATTCTTGGTTGCAAAAGGACCTGTCCTGGAAACCGGGGTAACCAGGTTCATCTGTCCGAGTTTTTCCTCCAGCGTCATTTTTTTCATCAATGCCGTGATAAAAGCATCCATTTTCTTGTCATCACTGTTCTGGCTCTGTGCAGAAACAGTGCAGAACAGCAGAGTAAAAAGAAGACATATACTGTAAAATTGTGTGTTTTTCATCATTATGCTTAATTAAAGTCTGGTTACCTTGATACCACTTATGATTGGCTGCCCGATTATTGGCGTAAAATCAACTCGAATTCCTTTGCCGTTCTTGACTTCGACGGTATAGGTTTTAATAGAAGCCGTAAGTGAACCCGAAAGTTCAAACAAATCAAGTGCAGAAAGAACTTCCTGATTATTTATGCCTACATTAAACTCCCTTTTACCTGCAGTACCTTCCTGCGATTCGCAAAATTGTAAATCAATTTCGTAACGGCCGTCGGGAACGTCGAATTTATAAGCTTCCATTCCCAATCTAGCTGTTTGGTAGAGTGGATCGATAGTGGTAGCCTTAATATTGTGAGGAGCATTCAGATTTGTTTTTTTAGTCAAATCCACTCCAATATGCCCCCAACTTCCTTCACGATACGCTTGATCCGGCTGGTAAATCACACGGTTATCGGGATCGGTAAAGAAACATTTTGAACCTGCATTTACGGCTATGACCAATTCCTTGTCCTTGCTGGTACGCAGGTCATAAGGCTGAACTTTAAAATTCACCGTAAAAACATCTTTCTGTTTTTCCGAAATTAATTCCAATATGTTTTTTCCGTCTTCAAAAGGAACTTCATATACCGCGGTATAATCAACAACTTTTTGCTTTCCAATCGATTTACCATTGACAAACAACTCCACTTCCGGCAAATTAGAAAACACCTTAACCTGTTGTTTTGCGAAATTTTCGTTCATTGAAGCAGCAGTTCCTATACGATCTGCCCAATCTCTTGATGCAATATAAAGCACCGGTTTTTTGGTGAGTGCTGCTTGCAGGAAATAATAAACATCTTTGGGCTGGCGATTGTATTGAACGATGCCCTTGTTGTTGATTCCCGGCATGGACTCTCCTCGTTTTGACACTCCAAAGTCTATAAAATTCCATATTGATGAACCAATCACAAATGGCCTCGCAAGAATTTGTTTCAAATAAGAAGCATGAAATAGCTGCTGGTATTCCATACTGAAATCATAGCTTTCCGGGCTTAGACTATGAAGTCTTGTATCAGACCCACTACCATACTCACTTATTATCAAAGGACGGTTTGGATATTTAGCATTTTCTTCATCCAAAAATTTTCCAAAATCGGCCAGTGTTGCCCTATACCATCCCTCATAACGATTCCATCCAACCACATTGGGTAAATCACCCAATCCTTTTTTATTGTAAACCGGGCTTGCGTGAAAAGCCAAAGCCGTAAGTCGATTTGGGTCTTCCTTGTGGCATAATGCTTCCAATTCTTTATGCAACTCGCCAAGTTCATCAGAATATCCGCCAATCAATACCTCATTGGAATACCCCCAAAGCACGACTGAAGGATGATTGTAATGCTGTCTGATCATTTCGGTCAAATTATTGCGGCAATTTTCAAAAAACTCTTTTGTTGGCGTAATTGCGTTTACGATAGGTATTTCTTCCCAAGCTATCAGTCCGAGTTTATCACATTCTTCCAGTACGGAAGGATCTTGTGGATAGTGGGAGATTCGGATATAATTTGCCCCCATTTCCTTAATCAGCTTAATATCATAACGGTTCAGGTCATTGCTCAACGCATTTCCCAATCCTTCATAATCCTGATGACGACAGGCACCAATCAATTTTAAAGGTTTCCCGTTAAGCAAGAATCCTTTTTTTGCATCGGCACTAAACCAGCGAAAACCAAGAGGATTATCCACCTCATCCAATACTGTTCCTGATTTTTCTTCAATGATTTGGGTTTTTACACGATAAAGATAAGGAGAATCGGGAGACCATAATTTTGGTGTTATTATTTTTCCAGACAAAGCTGTAAAAGGCATATTTTTTCCAGATTCAACTTTTACTTTTGAAATTACTTCCTTGACAATTTTCCCGTCAGCATCAACGATTGTATTTTTAATCTTTACCGACAAGGTTTTTAACCCCTCGTTTTTGATTTCACCTCGAACCTTTACATTGGCTGATTCGTTGCTTACTTCGGGTGTATCTATAAATATTCCTTTCGATCCGTAGTTGTCGTTATGAAAATGTACTTGATTGTATTCTTCCAAATAAACATCGCGATAAATGCCTCCCCAAAAATTAAAATCTGCACTAAATGCCGATGGAGCTATGGAAGGATTTAATGCGTTATCAACTTTCACGGCAATTTGATTCACCGCTTTATTTCCTTTATTCAAATAGGACGTGATATCGTACCTAAAAGCAGAATATCCTCCCTGATGTCTTCCGACTTCTTTTCCGTTTACATATACATGGACATCCTGTAAAGCACCTTCAAAATACAAACAATACTTTTTGTCCTGACTAATGGTGTGAATCATTTTTTTTCGATACCAGCCGATTCCCTGATAGTAATTATTCCCTTTCATGGCATCATCAGCATTCCAGGTATGGGGCAAATTCACGATACCCCAATCTTGGTCATTGAAAGCCGGATCTTGGGCAGCTTTATTGTCGTTTCTTTCAAAACGCCAGTATTCATTGATTGTTTCTAACTTTCGCTGCGCATTTACAGTCATGAATGTGCTTAACAAAAGCATTATAAAAAGTATTTTTTTCATTTTTTTTGGTTTGGATTTTTGCTAATTTTTTTTGGTTGTTGGAACTTTTACAACAATTTTACCTTTGGTTATTCCCGTTTCATTAAAAGTGTCGATAGTGAAATAATAATCTTGCAACGCATCAAGGCTATGGATCGTCAACGTGTTTGCCTCCAAAACCTGGTAATTTAGGCATAACTTGTCAGGAGCTGTTCCGTAGCGAATGTTGTAACCTGTTGCTTTCGCATTTTTAGGCCAGTCAAGGGCAACATTGCATGCGTCCGAAACATCGCGGACGGCCGTAATTGTTGCAACCGGTTCTGCTTTCTTGGCATTTCCTTTACCAAAGACACGGAAATCGGAAATAGCGAACTTCCCATCCGGAACATGATAATTGGTCAGCCTTATATAACGGGCAGAAACGGGTGATTGCAATTCGACATAATCATGAGGAACATCGGAAGTGTTCCTTGTTTTGTCTGCAAGTATTTTCCAGCTTATTTTATCATTGGAATACTCCAGCAAATATTGATGATAAATAGATGCTGAACGCCCCGTATTAGTGGTGCCCTCGTCATAATAATTTATTTGAATGCTGCCGACTTTGCATTTATTCTGCAAATCCATCATCAACCATTCTCCTTTGTCACCTGTTTGGGCACTCCAGTAATCTTGAATATTTTCGTTGTTTGCCAATTCTTTTGAATGTCCTTCCAATTCAGAAGAAACTTCAATTGGTTTATTGTAGGAAAGCAACATGGCGGAAGGCTGATAATCCTCTGGGCCATTCATCTTTTTGTTGGGTATGGTGTGTGGAAAATCGCCAAATCCCGTATAGGTGTAGAACGTGTCATCCTTGTCAAAAAATGCAGGAAACAATCCTATTCGTCTTTCAAAACGATGTTTTAAACCGACCAACATAGTAACAGCATGCCAATAATTGCCGTATTTGTCCTGAAAAGTGCTGCTATGTCCAGCTGAACAAACAAAACCTTCCGGTTTGTATGAAAACGGATTGTTGTCGGCCAATTTGAAAGGACCCAATGGTTGTTCGCCAATGTACAATCCATCACTATAGCTTTTATATTGAGTTCCCGGAGCAGCATATTGCAAATAATATTTTCCATTATGTTTGGTCATCCAAGCCCCTTCCAAGAAAGGTCTTTTCTGTTCCGTATTGTAGTTTCCCGTCCTTTCCCAGCCATGTAATTTTGGATCCGTATTCATGAGATTCTTTTCTTCACCTATTGGATTAAAGGTGTTTTTATCCAGTTCTATTCCACGGATAGGTTTTGAATTCGTCAATCCGTGGTACAGATAAAGTCGTCCGTCATCGTCCAAAAACAGGCAGGGATCACCCGCATAAATATCCAACGCCTCTTTTACGATTTGCCAACACCCACTCATGGGATCTGACGACTTATAAATTCGACGATCCAGCGCCATAAAATATATCGCATCATTCATTACCAAAGCGGTAGGTGCATAATCTTCGAGCGGTAGGTCGGGACTTGTGATAAAAGACCAATTCAGCAAATTATCAGAAGTCCAGTATCCTCCCGATTTGGAGGCAAACAAATAGTATTTCCCTTTATACAAAACCATGCTTGGATCGGCTGCTTCGCGACGAGACGGTAAATCAGGCTGAAAACGATAATCCAGATTTAATGGATTGCAAAAAGCGGTTTGATTGGTTACCTTCTGGGCACTGATTTGCAATGACATGAGGAAAATCGAAACACAAAAGGCTCTTTTTAAAATAGTTGTTGTCATAATTCTTTCTAACATATTAAGTTCAGTTTCCAAAAACAAGTCAGCCTTAATTATTTAACAAGACCCTACAAGGAAACCATCCCATTTATCTAATGGAATATTTTTTGACAAACACATAATCGTGTTGTCTGAATTAAAATAAATGACATTTAGTTAATCGAATATATTATTTACAAATAATATAGGAATATGGATTGGTTGAATGGTTTCAACCTAAGGCAGGCAAGGATTTCATAAAAGATTTTCATTATTTTGAACAGAAAACCCTCGGAAAAATCAGGTAGAAAATTATAAGGGTGCTTTTAAAAAGTCACCCTTATAACCAACTAACAAACAATTTATTTCAACAAAGGAGCAGTTATCCTTTTTCAACTACGCGTTTAGCGGTAGTGTCAAACATATCCATGGTACTTCCGGTCAAATTGTTGTCATCCACTTTTTCAAGATAAATATACACGTCATAACCGTTTGCCTTGAAATATACTGTAACCGATTTAGCTTTTTCGTCAACTCTTGAAAAAGGGTTCTCATTTCCTGTACTGGTTACAGAATACAAGGCACCCGTAAGTTTTCCGTCTGTATTTCTTTTCAAAACTATGGTGGATTTGCCATCACCCCCCGGTGTTCCAACGGTTAAACATTCCCATTTACCAACAAAGAAATCTGTTTTGTCTTGTGCTTTTACGGTAACTGATGCCAAAATAAGTAAAGCGGCTGCGAAAATCATTTTAATTGTTTTCATAATAATTGTTTTTTAAATTAAAGTTGTTTTTGAATTTGACGGCACTCGCAATAGTGCCGTCTAATTTGAAAATGAATTGATTGTTTAGAATTTATATTGCAAAGTTAACTCAAATGTTCTAGGACGAATTGCACTCGCCACGATGGTACGATCTGTAAAAGGAGCTGCATCGGTAATTTGGTCAGCACCTTGTATCTTTCCTTTAACGCCTTCTTGATTCAAGAAGTTGGTCACTTGAAATTTCAGGTTGATGTCACGACTTAAACGGTAATCAACACCTCCAAAGTTTTCCCACCATCCGTTGTAATACAATACATTTGTCGGGTTGCCGTATTGTTTTCCAAAATAACGCAAACTTGCCCAAAGCTTGATACCGTTTTCGAATGAATAGCTTGGATCAATTTCCATCAACACTCCTGAAAGTTCAGGAATATATTTACCGCTGTAATCGTAAGTAGTTCCATAAGCAGAATACGAGTAATTTTGGTATTTAGGCGCTTGCAATGTCAATAAATAATGGATGGAGAAATTTTTGAATGGAGTTGCCATTACGTCAGTTGTCCATCCCACTGTGCTTAAATCATAAATAATTGGATCAAAAGTGGTTCTTTCAGCCTGGTTTGCAGGATTGGTAACAGATTGACTCGCCCTGATGTTGTCTTTGGAGATGTAGGTCAATTTTGAAATCAACTGCATGCTCGATCCTAGATTATAAAAAATACCTCCACCCAAGTTCATTACATTTGTTTTGAATTCATGTGGAACTGTCTGCATTGGTTTTGCCCCTGGAGTTGATGGATCAGAAATAGGATTCCCGTTTGCGTCCCTGAATGCATAGTCCCAATAACGTTCGTTCCAAGAGTTGTAAGTAGCATCCCCTACCAGACCAAATTGGCTGGAAATTTTATACACAAAGTTATAAGCTCCCACAAAATTCCAACGATTTGAAAAATCTTGACTGATTAGGGGTCTATCCTTCACAAAATCATTAATGTAAGGATTTGCCAACTCGCTAATACCTTGATTTTCCAGACGAATTCCCAAGCCCATGTCAAATCTTTTTCCAATTTTGAAATCATCGCTTACATACAAAGCCAGTTTTTTATATTTGTCATTTGTGGCACTACCATATCCACCGGCAGAAGCGGGCATCAAACCATAATCATTGGTCGCTTTTACGGTCATGTTGTAGGCTGGAACAAAAGTGTACATATCCAAAAGCTTGGGATTGGCTTCAACGGTCTGGAAATACAATCCCGAGTTTGAATTAAATTGTCTATGCGTGTAAAGTTGGTTAAGTCCAAAACGAAGATCGTGCACACCAACCTTTTTGGTCAATTCCACCCTGGTGAATATGGAAGTGTTTTCAGACTGCGGAATCATTTGGGAAGAAACCATTTGAGCAGAACCAGAATATACGTTTGAAGTACCTTGATATTTAAAACTCCATTTGCTTGCAGCTGCACGATCCGGGTCATAAATTCCAAGCGTCAAAGGAAAGGTAATTGACAACGGAGTATTGATGTCCTGGTACATGGTTGAATATGTCAGTTTCCAACCTTTGGAGAAATTATGCTCCCCTGTTAAATATAAAGTGTTTGAGTTTGTTTTGGAGAATTTATCACTACTCAAATCAGCATAAGCAGCTACCCCTGTATTGTAATCATAATAAGGTATCATGCCGGTTCCAAGAATATAGGAATCGGTTCCAAGCTTAAAATTATCCAATGGCGAAGTTTTACCATTTCCGTTGTAAGTCAGCGGACTGTAGTTGGTTACCACTGATTTACTGTTAATAGACTTGAAAAGAAGACGCACATTACCTTTGCTGTATTTTTTCTGAACGGCAAATTTAAGCATTGTCGTATTGTCGTTCCAAGGTGTAAATTCATAATTGGTACCATTTCCCCTGTCAAAACTTCTGTAGGCATCCATCATGTATCCCCATCCTTTTTTTCCAATGGGTCCGGTTACCGTCAAGTCATACCTGGAAGATCCAAATGAATTCACGTACACGGAACCATATCCTTTTACGGATGTACTGGCATCCCTGTCGGAACTCTTTACGGCATATCCCACTTTACCTGTCGTGATCGCGCTTTCGGCGAAAGACATTAATCCCATTTTAGACAAACTGTTATCCATTCTCCATGAAGTCGTCGGGATTGTTGGATAAAAGTAATACACCACGGGAAGATCATTTTCCAAAATAACAACATCTCCCGTGAACGGCAAACCGATGTTTACATTTCGAGGGCCGATATTACTCTCGGCATTCAACATTACATTCCTGTTTTTTTCTTCTTTTTTATTGGTTGAAGTTGAATCAGTAATTTGTTGATTTTTATTTTTCTTATCCACTTTTTGAGCTTGCAATCCATTTAATGAAAAAATGGACAACACGCACAAGGATAGTAATTGTTTTGCATTCATAATATTGTATCTAAAATTAAATATTGTTTTTAAAATAAATTTCAGTAGGCATTAGTCATTAAATTATTTTTAGCTGTCGTTGGGTACAAGCATGAGTTTTTTTTTCATGAATATTTTTTTTAAATGGTTAGTAATAGTTCAAAAAAAAGTTGCTCTAAAACTTTAATCTGATAACCAAAAGTATTCAGTGAGCCCGTCAAAACCGTTTCAATTTATTTTCCCAATAAATAAATATGTTCTTTAGAATCGGGAAATGCGTTCATATAATCGGGGATACTGAAAAACAAGGCTTTACCGCTTGTTTTTTTATCTTTCACCCAACATTACGACTGAAAAATATTTTTATATTTAATAAAAAAATACTCAAATAATTACCGATACCAAAAAAATAACACCATAAAAAACAACTATTCATTATTTTATCAGACCAAAAATAATTAAACTTAAATTATAAAATCAAAATAACCGGCCAGATTAAACACAAACAAGGCAATCCTGTTTCAACTAATGTAAACAACACGCCCAAGTACAGCTTTGAAGTACTATTTACTTGATTAATACATATAAAAAAAACAGCAGCAAACCCAAAAGTCCACCACTGTTCAAAACTTATTTTTTTTAAAACCCTACATCACTTTTTCGGGGGAACTGGACATGACAAGCCTTCTAAATTCACTCGGGGTCTGTTGGGTATGCTTTTTGAAAAATATGTTGAATGCGGTCTTGGAATTGAAACCACATTCGTAGGCTATTGCAATAATTGACCAATTGCCGTATTCTTTTTTCATCAATAATTGCTTTGCATATTCCACTCTATACTCGTTTACAAAAACATAAAAGTTCTTGCCCAGGTATTCATTAAGAACCTCGGACAATTGATGCTTGGAAATGGAGGTTTGCGATGCCAATTTGGCAATAGACAATTCACTATCCTTCCACACCCCGGATTCCTCCATATATTTTACGAGATTTTCCACATAGTTTTTCGCATCCTCGCTCTTCAATCCTGATTTGACATACTTTCCGGAGGAAGACTCTTCAATATCAACACCAGATTCGGAATCTGAATCCGTTACGTCGCCCGAAATCAATTGTTTTTGATGAAACCCCCAAATACTCAATGCGTAAACATTGAAAAGTTCCAAGATATGTCTAAAAATAAATACATTGGTATTAATCTTGCCTTGTTCATACAATACACTGCTAATTATGATCAATAATATTAAAAAGACGAACAAAACTATCATTACCAATAGCCAATCCAAACTTATTTTATAGGAATTAAAGGAATAGTTGTCTTTAATTTGTTTTTTGAATCGGATTACAATTCTCAAGGCTGCCACTACATAATACACTATGAGTGAAATAAAAATCCAACCGTAAATCATTCTCAACCATTTGTATTTATCATAAAACAACTCGGCAGAAATCAAATTATTTTCCGGCTGGAGTTTCAATATAAAAAACACTAATATCAAAGATAATGAAGGCAGGATATGTAAGTAATCAGACGGATTAAATTTGCTGAAATCTTTGGTAATATACTTGGTGTACAAATAAATCAATGGCGCACACATCATCCTGAGACCCAACGACAAAAACCATCTTCTTGTAGGCACTATGTCATAATTTTGAAGAATATCAAACCCAAAGGTAAGAGCAAAAACCAACAACAACACGCAAAGTATCACAGATGCAATTTTAATTGGTCTTTTCGTCAAGATTAATATTATTGCAAAAATTGATTGCGAAAATCCGATGTATGACAATATTAAATCCATAATTTACTATAATTCGATATAATTTAAAATGCTTGGCAATCCATTTTATAAAAACAAGGAAACCTGAAAGATTCAACTATTTTATTAGTATAAAAAAATAGCTCTTGATTTAGCCTCAAATAAATAACTTTAGTCAATAAAGTTACTATTTATTTTTCGGAATTTTCAATAATTTCATCTTCAATACAGGACATACGCTTCCTCTCATCGTATTGACAATGTTCCCTGTTGTCTTTATTTCTTCGACATCCTTCGAAACGCGGGAAAGAAAAGGGCAAGACCATAAAAAAGGCTTCCTGTAAAGGAAGCCAAATTAAGGCAAAAGTTGCGATACAGGAAAGCAACTAATAAAAAAAAAAAAAAATAGTAACCAAAAAACACCTTTATTTTGTGTTTAACTTTTTATTTCAACAATCTAATAAATCAGATTGATGGGCACCGACAAATTCTTGTTTAGAAGCACTTTACAATCATCAAATTTAGGCATTGACCAAATTTTGTCAAGCCTTGTGAAACCATATCCCTCTTTGGGGATGCCAATCATGTTTGTATTGCATTTTTTATCCCCGTTTTCATCATGATAAATGGCAACGGCATATTCTCCTTCCGGCAAATTTTTAATGACATACTTGCCGTTTGCCCCTTCGGTCTTGAAATCCAAAACCTTGAATTCCTGGCCAATTTTGGTAAACGAGGCTTTGTTTTTACTGCTGTACACCGAAACGTGGACTCCCCCATTTGTATTTTTAATATTGGGAATCGTAATCGTTAAATCGTAAGTTTTCATATTGGCATTACCAATTAATGCAGCCAAAAAAAATGTTAATACAACTTTCATTTTTTTACTTTTTTTTAAATATTAATTAAATTACACTACAAAACAAGGACAAGATTTCGTCCAATCAATTTTTATGCTTCAACCGTGATTTCCACCTTTTGATTGTCCACAACTTCTTTCTTTGAAAACCATCCGTTGACTTTCAATCTCATTCTTTCGATAATCAAGTACATTGCCGGAACCAAAACCAGTGTCAACAGTAAAGAACTGGTCAATCCACCAATAATAACCCAGGCCATGCCATTTTTTACCTCGGCACCAGCTCCGTGCGCCAGCGCTATGGGCAACATACCCACAATCATGGCAATCGTGGTCATCAATATGGGACGTAAACGTTCCTTTCCAGCCTCCACCAATGCTTCTTTGACAGGAAGTCCTTCGCTTTTTAACTGATTGGTGAAGTCCACGATTAAAATTCCATTCTTGGCCACAAGTCCCAGAAGCATGATTAAACCAACAATTGCAAAAATAGACAAGGTCTCCATAGACAAAGCCAGTGCCAGCAGTGCACCAATAATGGCTACCGGTATGGAAAACAGTACAACAAACGGATAAACAACGCTTTCATACAAAGCCACCATAATGAGATAGACCAAAAGAATCCCCAACAGCATGGCAAAGCCCAAACTTCCGAAGGCTTCTTTCTGGTTCTTGGCATCGCCAAGATAATCCAATGTTACCCCCTGCGGCAAAACCACCGTTTCCATTTTTTTCTGGATGTCGGCAACTATGGTACCGCTAGGACGACCCACAGCAGCCGATGTCACTTTAATCGTGTTCAATTTATCGGTTCTTTCAAGTACCGCCTGCCCCAGTATTTCCTTAACTTCCGCGATTTGGTCCAGCCTGACGATTGCCCCACTATTGTTTTTAATGGTAAGTTTCCTGACGCTTTCAATATTCATTCTATCCCCCTTTTCCAAGGTTAAATTGATTGGATATTCCTCGCCATTTTCCTTATATTTTGTTTCATCATTCCCTCGGAAAGCCAATTGCACGGCGTTACCAACCTCCGGTATCGTTAAACCATATTGAGATATGCGTTCCCTGTTCAAATCAATGGAAATTTCAGATTTGGGACTTTTGGTACTGAACTCCACATAATCGGTACCCGCAGTGGAAGCCACAATTTCACGTACCAATCTCGCACCTTTCCAAATAGAATCCATATCCGTACCCTTAACGGCTATCTGTATTGGAAGCGAGGTAGTACCAGCGATTGTAGTTGGCAAAATACTTACTTTTACACCCGGTATTTTAGTGGCTTCATTTCTGATTTTTGTTCCAAAATCTTCCGTGGAAATTCCACGTTCTTCTTTATCTACCAATATTACCGTCAGTTCCGCAACATTGCTTGTTTCCGAACTTCCACCGGTTGTTCCGCTCTGCAACCCCACATTGGTAAAAACTTTGACAACTTCAGGATGTGAAAACAACAGTTTTTCCACCTGCTTTACTCCTTGATTCGTTTGATACAAAGGAGTCTGGACCGAGGTTTCCAATTGTATGGTAAATTCTCCCCTGTCTCCA
Source organism: Flavobacterium limnophilum (assembly GCF_027111315.2). GTDB lineage: Bacteria > Bacteroidota > Bacteroidia > Flavobacteriales > Flavobacteriaceae > Flavobacterium > Flavobacterium limnophilum. The sequence continues at coordinate 2,368,520 of NZ_CP114289.2, forward strand.
TTACTGGAAAAAGAAGTCCCGATAAATCCTTTACCCAACAAAGTAAACGAACCCATCATCAAAACAAAAATACCCCCCAAAACCCATCTTTTATGACTCAACGTCCAGACCAAAATATGACCATATTCTTCTTTTAATCGATCCATAAAGTTCTCAAAACTCATGCTTAACCTGCCCCATAACGAATTCTTCTTCAACACTTCCAGTTTACCCCACTTTGATGTCAACAATGGAGTTAATGTAAATGACACGAACAAACTCATTAAGGTGGAAAAAACGACCACAAGAGCAAACTCACGAAGAATATTACCTATCAATCCTCCAGCAAAAGAAAGCGGCACAAAAACAACGACGTCAACCAATGTAATGGCCATGGCAGTAAAACCAATTTCACTACGCCCTTCCAGCGAGGCTTTTACCTTGTCTTTACCCATTTCCATATGACGGTAAATATTCTCAAGAACAACGATACTGTCATCAACCAAAATACCAACCACTAAGGAAAGCCCCATCAATGTCATCAAATTCAGTGAAAAACCAAAAACATACATCAGAATAAATGTCGGTATCATAGCCGATGGAATGGCCACCAAAACAAACAAGGAACTGCGTAAACTATGCAAAAAGAGCAACATCACTCCTCCCACGATTAAAATTGCCAAAAACAAGTCGTGCATAACCGCATCTGCCGATGCCAAAGTATATACGGACTGGTCAGCAGCAATTATATAATTAAACCCTTGTTTGGCATATTGTTTTTTAATATTCTCCAATTTGGATTTTACATCTTGACTTACATCCACGGCATTGGCATCTGCTTGTTTGTTAATCTGGATACCAATCCCTGATTTACCATTGATGCGATTAATTGTTGTCGGCTCTGTTTGGGCATCGGTAATAACGGCAACATCTTTCAACAATATTCGACTCCCATCGGCATTTTCCTTTATGATCAGGTTACGCATGTCGGCCACTTTTGAAGTTTTTGCATCAAGCCTGATCGAGAAACGACTACTGCTTGATTCCACACTACCTGCTGGATATGAAGTGTTGCTATTGGCTAATATCTGGTTTACTTGATTTGAAGAAATTCCATATACTTGCAACTTGTCATTATCAAGTGTTACCTGAATTTCCCTTTCATTACCTCCAATCAAGGTTACCTGTCCCACGCCTGACACATTTTGCAGCAACGGTTTTATCTTGTTGTCCACTAGATCATACAACTGGGATTCGCCCAAATTACTGGTGGCACTGATGCGAAGTATAGGCAATTCATCGGTACTAAATTTTCGAACCAAGGGTTCATCTGCATTCAAAGGCAACTTGGCTTTAATCTCGTTGATTTTACGTTCGGCATCTCTTTGTGCCTTGTTCATCTCAAAACCTGATTTCAGCTCAATTGTCACTACCGAAACCCCTTCCTGGGATATCGCGGAAACACTGCTGACCCCCTCAATGGTGGAAACGGCTTCTTCCACGGGTTTGGTTACACTATTCTGAATCTCGTCTGATGATGCTCCTCTGTATATTGTCTGCACCGATATTACATTCGCCTCAAATTTTGGCAAGAGATTGTAATCCAGTTGATTGTAACTAATCCACCCAAAGAGTATCATTGTAACAAAGATTACAGTAATCAGTAACGGTCGCTTAATGGATAATTCTGTAATTGACATTTTTCTTTATTTATAAGTTTAGTTCCATTGGAACAATTAAAAATCGCAAATCATTAACCTTATTTAATGGTGGTTCTTTTCTCTATTTTGCTATTGTTTGTCAAATTAATTTGTCCGCTTACAACAACTTCATCGCCTTCATTCAAACCGCCCAATACTTCAACATTCTCTCCAAACTCCCTACCGACCGTAATTTTACGTACTTCTGCCTTATCCCCTTTTGCGATATAAACAAAAGGATTCTTTACCCCTTCCACTAGAGCGATTTTGGGGATTTGTAAAACCGAACTTTCACTGCCTAAATTGAAATTGACTTTAATGTAAGTCCCCGCTTTTAGAACTCCCGATTGATTATTTACAATCAGTTCCACACGATAATTATGGTTTTCGTCACTTACAGGGGAGATAAAGTTTACCTTCCCGTTAAAACTCTTTCCTTCAAGAGCTTCTGCCGAGATAACAGCAGACTGGTTAGTACGCAATTTATAGACATCCTTTTCATTGATGAATACTACCGCCTTTAAATTATAAACATCCACAACCGTTGCAACAGCTGCTCCAGGACCTGCATATTCTCCAACTTCGGCCGCCTTGGTAACAATGATTCCCGAAATAGGTGCTTTTATCTTGGCATCACCTATTTGCTGGCTAAGCTGCGATAATTTAAAACGGGCACTCTCCAAGGTTCGTTTGGCATCTTTCACGCTTTGTCCCGTACCAGCATTCCCTTCATAAAGTTCTTTGTTTAACTGATAATCCAGTTGCGCCTTGTTCAAGGCATCTTTTGCGTCACTCAGGTTTATTTGTTGCTGGCGAGTGTCAACAGCTCCAATCACCTGCCCGGCATTTACCTTTGAACCCAGCGCAATATTCAAACTTGTAATGATTCCTGATGTAACTGCCGAAATATTGGCTTTTTTTGACGGCTCTACTGTTGCAGGCACTTCAAGATTCCTTTCAACAGTTTGTTTTTCCAGTTTTATTACCGTTACCGCCACAGGAATATTAGTGCGGTCAACAGCCACGTTTTTCTGGTCAATTTCTTTTTTATTTTTACTTAAAACATAACCAATAGAGGCAAAAAGCAGCAATAAAATGGTTATAACAATAATTTTCTTTTTCATGATAAATTGTGATTATAATTGATTAACAAAACTTCTAATGGTTCCTTTCGCCCTTTCATAAATCAAACGGTTGGTCACCAAGTTAAACAGTGAAGACATATATTTTGATTCTGCTTGTCTATAAGTAAAATCCGTATCCATCAAATCAGACATCAAGGCCGTACCTTTGTCGTATTCGAATTTGTTGGTCTCGTAGATACTCTTGGCCAATTCCATATTGGTTTTGTTGGAGTTTAGTTTAGCGACATCCTCGGGCAATTGTCTTCTGGCGTTTTCAAATTTTGTTTCAAAATCAGCCACATCCTGACCAAAATCCTGCTTGGCATTGTCCAGTTCCAAACGACTTATCTGTATTTGCGAATCTCGGTGTCCTCCACTGAATATGGGAATATTTACTTTTAGCCCAACTGTTGAAAAATCCTTCCATCGATTAAAAACTTTGTCTAGATCATTTCCAAAAGCCTGTTCTCCTGCTCTTGCGAAAGCATCAACAGTAGGCAGATAAGCCGCGCGTTTGCGCTTTAAATCAATTTCTTGCAGAATAATATTTTGTTCCTGTAGTTTATAACCTATGAGCTCCTTGATGTTTAAAGTATCATTTTGGACTTCCATATACTTGCCATAATTCAAATTCTCTTCCACGACAAAAGTATCGGAAAGAGGCAATGCCATTGCATCCCTCAAAGCATTATACGCAACGTTGATATCCAGCTCTATTTGCTTCAAGTCGGCTTTAATATCATTAAGACGCACTATAACTTTGTCCACATCCACTTTCTTCCCAACCCCTTTATCAAAACGCAGTTTAGAAATTCGATACAACTCTTCATACTGTTTTTCATTGACCACCAAGAGTTTTTGTTGTTCTTTCAGTACCAGAATCTGGAAAAAAGACGTTGCCGTGTTATAAATCAAATCCTCGTTGTTCTTGTCACGGTTAAGTTCAGCAATTAATTTGGTTGGAATTCCAGCTTTAATACCGTAAATCAACGCTTGATCATATATGGTCTGGTCCAGTTGCAAAGTTGCCAAACCCGTATATTTGTTTCCAAACTGCACCTCTACATCAGTTGGACTCCCGAGCATAATACCCGGAAACACTGTTGTTTGCCTTTTTATATTATTATCAAATCCAAACGAACCATTTACCTGAGGAAGATAGCCCGACACAGCATCTTTTTTCTGGTTTGCAACAATTCCAATTTTGTTGTTGTAAATCACCGCACTCCTGTGATTTTTTAAACTATAATCTATAGCCTCCCTTAAATTCACAACCTTCTGTGCATATAATGAGATTCCCATCAGGAAGCAGGAAAAGAGCATCATACCATTTTTTTTATTCATAATCAAATTTGTTATTAAATTAAACACTGTTTGTTCTTAACAAAAAGAACCAAATAGACAAAAAAATTATTTTTTAAGATTTTCCCATTTTTCAAACAAAGCAGGCAGTTCCATTCTCATAAAATCAAGATAACTGATAACATCCTCAAGTCCCTTATTGAATTCTTTAGTTTCATTGGAACGCTGCTCCAATACTTTTTTCAAAATTGAGTTAAAAAAATTCATGCTTTCAATTGTCTTTTCGACACCTTCATTTAAAGATTTTATTTTACAACGAAAATATCTTTTTCTTTCACCCGGCTTCGTGAAAAATTCAACTCTATGGGTATCAATCAACAAGTTAATCGCATTGCTTGCAGCACTTTTACTCATATTCAAGATTCCATATATTTCATCAAACGTGAGTTCATTATTATCCGCAATTATCAACAAGGCAAATATTCTCGATGCGGCCGGTTGCGTCCCAGATTTTTCGAAATGCATTCCCAGTTCTTCGATTAATTTCAATTTTTCTTCAGATAATTGCATAGTCATCATTTTTTTATGCAGCAAAGATATACAAGTTCTTTTAGTTCACAAAATAAAGAACCAATATTTTTATAAAAAAATTGTAGCAAAACTTAAATAATCAACGCAGTAAAACAATAAAGACTCCTACTATCCCTTCGAACAATAAGATAAAATGAGACTATAATTACAACCTATCAAATAAAATAGCCGCTCGGGCAAACTCCATCTTCACTATAAAGAAGCCGTCTCAAAACTGAGGCGGTTTTTTTGTGCTTTATATTTGGTTTTTCATAAGTTATTTCATATATTTAGTCATTGATTTTTAGGTGATTAAATATGAAATTCAAGCATTACAACCAACAGCAAACGGTACTTTTACCTTATTCGTTTGACGATTTGATTCCAGAGAAACATCCTGTTCGAGTAGTTGACCAAGTTGTGGAGTCAATTAACATCCAACCACTTTTAAAAGCTTACAGCAAAGAAGGCAATCCAGGCTATCATCCAAAGATGTTGCTCAAAGTGATGTTGTATGCTTATATGACCAATGTCTATTCTTCCCGCAAAATAGAACTTGCCCTTCGTGAGAACATCAACTTTATGTGGTTGACTTCCATGACCATTGTGGATCACAATACCATTAACCGATTTAGAAGCAACAAGCTAAAAGACAGCTTTAAAGAAATTTTCAAACAAGTGGTGTTGATGCTGGCATCGGAAGGATTGATCACTTTAAAGCAAATCTATACCGATGGCACAAAAATAGAAGCCCAAGCAGGTCGCTACACTTTTGTTTGGGGCAAAAGCATCAAAACCAACAAAGCCAAAATGTTGACCCAGTTGGAAGATTTATGGAACTATGCCCAAAGCATTGATAACGATGACGACCCCAATCCAGAACCAACCGAATTTAAGGAAATCAGTAAAGAAGTAATCGAACAAACCGTTGCCAAGATTGATGCCAAGCTCTCGGGAAACGAAAAAGCCAGCTCCAAGGCAAAAGCCAAATTGCGTTACATCAAAAATAATTTTGTCGCCAATTTAGAAAAATACCAGCAGCAAGAAGCCATTCTTGGGCAGCGCAACAGCTACAGTAAAACCGACAAGGAAGCCACCTTTATGCGTATGAAAGAAGACCACATGCTAAACGGACAACTCAAACCAGCTTACAACACCCAAATATCAACAGAGAATCAAATCATCGTTCATTACACCATCCACCAAAATCCAACCGATACCAAAACCCTGAAGCCTCATTTAGAAGATTTTGAACAAACCTTTGGAAAAGAAGCTCTCCAGGAATTGGAAGAAATAACAGCCGATGCAGGTTATGGCAGTGAAGAAAACTATGATTATCTGGAAGAAAAAGAGCTTACAGCTTACGTGAAATACAATACTTTTGACAAAGAGCAAGACAAAAATTACCAAAAAAAGCAGAAGCCGTTCAGCAAAGAAAATCTTTATTACAATCCAGAAGGAGATTACTACGTGTGTCCGATGGGACAAAAAATGCACAAAACACACCAAAGCAAGCGCACCACAGAAGCGGGTTATCAACAATCTTTGAGTCATTACCAAGCCAAGAACTGCGAGGGTTGTCCACTGCGAGGGCAATGCTTTAAAGCCAAGGGAAACAGGAGTATCGAGCGAAACCACAATCTTGAAAGGCACAAACAAAGGACAAGAGAATTGCTTTTAAGTGAAACGGGAATCCAGAAAAGAAAACAACGCACTGCCGATGTAGAACCGGTGTTTGCCCAACTCAAACACAACAATGGATTTAGACGATTTTCTCTAAAAGGACTGCAAAAAGTAGAATTAGAGTTCGGATTAATGGCTTTAGGTCACAACCTAAGAAAGAAAATTGCAGCTTAAGCATAATTTTAACCTTTTTTTCAGCAGAAGTAAATCAAACCAAATAAACTGAAATGAAAAAAACCGCCTCAAATTATGTTTTGAGACGGCTTCTTTTATAATGTTTCGGAAGTATCGATTTTACTAAAAAATTATTGTCATTCATATCAAGGTCGATTAAATTTATGAAAATGTAGGTTGAAATTTAAAAAAAAGAGGGATCAAATTCTAAAGAATTCTCTCCCTCTCCTATCAACCAACCAATTGAAAAAAAATCTTTAAAAAACTATTAAAACCAACGAGGATCTCCAGCTACTCCAGTTCCTGCGAAACCAATACCTGGCTTAATATGATAATCTCCTTTAACAGGATCTACATAAAAGTCTGCTATATTAAGTGGAATATCTGAAATACCTGTTAAAAGCCTTGTCCCGTTAATTATATCTTTGGTCTTGTAATTACCGGTATATGAAATAGGAATATTGCTGTAAGTAGCACTAGTACTATTAAGCGCAATTCCTCCATTTGGTCCAGATATTATACAATTTTGAATTGAAACTTGCACAGGATTATTGTTGTCAAAATTCCAAAGATGTCCCATTCCCTTAGTAATATTTACACAAGTAATGTTCTTGAAATTGATTTTTGTTTTTATACGAACATCAGCAAAACGGGTATCAATTTCAGTAAGAGTAGAATTAGTAACATTAATAGAGCTAACTGTACCGCCAGCTCCTACATTAAAGACACCGTACCCTCCTGTTTGTGAAATCAAACAATTATTTACATTTATATTATTAATAACACTAGCCCCGCTAACTCTAACAATAGAATTTATTTGTGAAATAGTACATCCTTCTATTTGTATATCATTGACAATTTTAGCTGGCAAATCAATAAAGAAATTGCCCGCAGAAGTCGTGGTCAAATTTTGCACTATGATGTTATTGGTTTTATCTTGAACTTTAAACCTGACATTACTTAAACTTGATAATACGCCACTTCCATTTAATGAACCTACAAAAGCCATATTGTTTATTCCGGTAGGAATAGTAATATCTCCTCCAATTGTATAGGATGTCCCTGCAGCAAACTCAACAGTTATATCTTTGGCACCACCTGCGACAAGACCTTGTAAGGCCGTTCCAATACTAGCTGCCGTATCTGTAAGTAGCACTTTATAAATAGTACTATTAAATATACCCGTTGTTTTTAAATTTAGGGTTCCGCGATTATTGTCAACATTAAAAATTTTGGCTATGTAATTTGTACCATTGGTTAAATTTTCAATGGTGATCATCCCTGCATCCTTTTGTCCTTGGGTCAAAACAATATCTTTGACTAGTACAGAAGCTTCATTATACAAACTTATATTGGTTACCTTGGGTGTAATAGCCCAACTTAAACTAACACTGGTTGATGTAGCCGTATATCCTTTAAAAATCTCTTCTGCCGGTGTTTTAAAATAGACTTGATTGTACTTGGACTCTAAACCTGTTCTTGTATCAATACTTTTCATCCTGACTGAATAACCTGTTATCCCATCAAGATCACCAAATATTTCGCGGTACTCTACTCTAGTTTGGTTACTGGAACTTGCAAAAGGCTTTAAAGTATCGGCTAAAACCTCGACAGTATTTACAATGTGATTAAACTCCAAACTATCTTTACTAAACTCAAAAACATACTTGGTCGCTGAAATTGATTTTGTAAATTTAAGTTCTACAGACGTAGATTTTACGGATGAAGCCTCAAAAATAATAGATTTAAAAAGTCTGTCGGCACTAGAATCTACCTCCCATTGATTGTAATCTTTTTCACAACTAACCAAAGTCCCAATTAGTATTAAAAACTTAAAAACTAATAATTTATTTTTCATCATATTTAAAATTAAATTAATACTATTACTTAAAATCCGTAAGAATTACTGATTGCCCCCTTAGACTCATAAACATCCTGATAATATACAGCGTAAAAACTCCTGTAATTACAGGTACGATTACCCATAGAATATGTTGAAAGACTAGTTGCAATTTCGCCCCCATTACTCATCCTGCTTAAGAAACCGGAATAATCGTATTCTTTGGATAATCCTGTTGCTGCTAACAAAACTTTGACCGGCCAATCTATATAATTTTTATTGGTACCACTAAGCGGTTTTGCAGCACTGGTAGGAAACCAGCTGACACTCTTATACTCTGGACCCGGACTGGCAGGAAGATTGGTATAATAATTAAGGGAGCTTTTATCAATATATTCGGCATCCTTAAATTTGTAATACACCGTTTTGGGAAAATCGGTTGGTTGATACGTTTTATCAAAAATCTTTACAGGTACTTTGTTGTCAAGCATCAAACAAAGTGTTTGTTTCATGGTTTCAATCCTGTCGTACAATAACCCCCAGCGAATTAAATCTTGTTTGCGGATATTTTCGCATCCAAACTCCCAAGCACGTTCGTTGACTATTGCCTCAAAGAAATCGGCGTCATATTCTTTTATTTTGGATGAACCTGTACCAAAAGCTCTTTCACGAACTTTTTCCAATGCTTGTCTGGCAGAGATTTGCGCAACCGGGTTTGTAGAATCAGGCCCATTTAGTTGACTTTGGGCTTCGGCATACATTAAATAAATATCTGAATAACGCATTAATATCCAGTTAACACCGGTAGCAACACGTGAAGTGGCTGTTTTATGCAATGCTAAATAAGAAGGGGACATCCAATAGATTCTCCACTTTGCAAAATTCACGCTAAGCGGATCTGATTTCACACCTTCTACGTTGGCCGAGGTGTAATTCGTCCAGCTTAAAGTAACATCACGACGCTTGTCTTCAGGTGTAAAAGAATAGAAATAGTAGGCTTGAGAACCAGCATAAGTACCTCCAAAACCTCTGGAACCATACTTGCTGGCACCAGCTACTTCATATCCCATTAGAGAACCAACATCTCCACTGTTTCCAAGACCAAACGCCACTTCAAATAAATTTTCATTAAAAGGATTTTGTTTAGCACCACAGACAGATTTCCATATATTCTCGTAATCCGGATCCAATTGGTGAGGATTGGCTGCATTTCCAAGTATTTCAGCTGTTTGTTGAGAAGCTATTTGATAATAATCTCTCCAATTTTTAACTCTACCAACATAATAATTGCCTACCTCAGGCACATTAGGATTATGTTCCAAGTCTTTGCCAGGAAACAAATTTCCATCACGTAAAGACCAACCCCCGGCAAAAAGAGCCACTTTTGCCAAAAGCCCTTTGGCATAACCCTTCGTGATACGTTCTACGGTTGCATGCTCTGCATCGGCATTTAACCAAGGTAAATAGTCTACTGCTTCTGTTAAATCTTTAATTAAACTGGCATAAATAATATCCCTGTCTATTTTACCTATGTAAACATTGGATAAATCAGATTTAGAAGTTCCTTCTTTAAAAGGAATATCGCCCCAATAACGAACTAACTCAAAGTAAGCCATTGACCTCATGACCAAGGCTTCACCCAATAACGGCTTCATTTTGGAAGCTTGACTCTCTAAAATAGGAGAATTCCTGACACCGTCAACTGAAGCTGAAGCCAATTCAGCCAATTGAAATAAAACATTCCATCTTGTGGTTTGATTATTGGGATCACCATAAAAATTTCCTGTTCCCTGATCACTCGTATTAGAATTATATGCTGTCCCTGAGGCAAATCCTTGATTGGTTTCAATATCCGAAAAACCTTGCCAGTTGACAGATAATTTTTGTCCATAAACATTACTTTCCGTCATTTTTCCATAAACTCCCATTATTCCGGCTTTTGCCATCGAAGAGGTTTTAAATACGGTCTCTGAACTCAACTTGGAAGGGGATGAAGTATCCAGAAAATCTTTTTCACAAGAAATACAAGCGATTAGCAAAATAAAGCTAAAATAATATAGTAGTTTTTTCATGTCTTTTATTATTAAAATGTTACATTAACTCCAAAAAGGAATGTTTTTGCTTTAGGATAAGCAGACCAATCTACTCCCGGTGTCAATGGTGTATTGCGAATACCATCTACCTCTGGATCCTGACCTGTATATTTGGTCCAAATCGCTAGATTGTTTCCTGTAAAGTAACAACGCACTTTTTGTACAAACCCGCTTTTTGTAACACTGTCAGGTAGTGTATAACCTAGTGTTAAATTACCCAGTCTTAAAAACGAACCATCTTCAATGGCCCAATCTGTCACAATCGTTGAATTGGAAAGAGGATGCCATAAACTTTTTCCTTGATTAACTTCTTGGAAACGTTGAGGATTTGCATATTCGCCATACATGATATTATATCCCGTAACCGGATCAATTGTGGTAAAACGATTGTCTATACCCATTAGGGAACTCATATTTTGATATTTTTTGGAGCCGCTAAAAGTGGTGTTGTCTATCTTGTTGGCATTATAAACATCATTGCCATAAGACCAATTGAACATGGCTGTCAAATCGAAACCTTTATAGCCTGTGTTGATAGAAAATCCTCCCACATGTTTAGGTTGTGCCCTTCCTATTATTTTTCTGTCTTTATCTGCTGAAATTACCGTAGTGCCATCATCAGTTAATTTTTTAAGTTTCAAGTGACCTGGTCCAAAATAATTACTAGCTGTAGGAAGTACTTTCGAAGCGTCGGCAACACCCGGATTTAGAATCCATTTTTTTTGTGTATTATCAAAAGTGAAATCATCAAATGTATAGTATCCATCTGAAACAAATCCGTACATTAGTCCAACGGGTTGTCCAACAATTGCCCTGTAGTCATCTTTTCCAATTAAAGCTCCCCAGCCGGAAGTAACAATCATTTGATTGGAGCCGTCTAGTTCTTTTACTCTATTGTCGTTAAAGGCTACATTAAAATTGGCCGATAAATTAAAATCCTTGTTTCTTATAATATCACCTGACACGGTAAGTTCCAAACCTTTATTGGAAGTCCTTCCTATATTTTGATACTGGGTGCTGTATCCTGAATTTGATGGTAAAGCAACTCCTAAAATTAAATCCTTAACGTCATTTTGATAGACATCAACTATTACTTTTAGACGTTGATCAAAAAAGCCTAAATCAAGTCCTAAATTGGCAGCCACAGTGGTTTCCCATGTTAAATTTTCATTTTTCAACACACTTGATGTAACCAAGGCACTTTGTGGTTGTTCATTTATATAATACAATTTATTTGCAGTATTCTGGAAACCATAGTCTTGCCTCCAATAGGACCCTACTCGTGCATTTCCTACTTCTCCATAACTCAAACGAAATTTAGCATCTGACAACCAATTTTTCGTTGTTTTCATAAAGGATTCGTCAGATAATCTCCATGCGAATGCCGCACCTGGAAAGAACCCTGTACGATTTTCCGGAGAAAACACGTTTTTCGAATCTTGTCTTGCTGTCAAGGTTAAAATATAGCGATCAAGAAGGGCGTAATTAGCACGTCCGAATAAAGAAGACGTTCTTGATGGCTCAAATATTGTGGTGTAAGTTGGTGATGGAGTTCCATAATTCCACATTGCCAACACGTCTTTTGCGGTAAAATCTACAGGATAAAACTTTGACTCACTACGCATTTCCTGCGCTTCAGAATTATACATTTCCTGTCCGGCCATTAAATCCAATCTATGAATTTTGCCATTAAAATTAGTATTGTAAGAGATCGTGTTTTGTATGGACCATAAGTAGCTTTTGGTATCTGTACGTCTGGCTACTGGTTGTCCACCATTGGCACTGGCTTCCCCTGTTTTATTCAACCAAATATCATCGGTATAGTCCCTATTGCCTCCGAAACTTCCTTTAGAATTAACCGTCAAGCTTTTTATGGGTTTCCAGGTTATCCCGGCGTTCACTGTGGCATTGTACCTGTTCTGGTTTTTATATTCATTAATAATATTATAAACTGGGTCATTCAATGAGCTCAAAGCCTCGGCCGAAGTGATATCATCATTTCCTCCCAATGAGTTTCCTGGTTGACTGTTCAAGCTGTTAATTGGTGCATACTTGGTAGCTTCCCTAAGTTTACTTCCTGAAGAAACACTAGGACCATCAATAACTGTGTTTGAAATTCTTGTATTGAAATCAAATGTCAATTTAGGGCTTATTTTTTTATTCAGGGCAAAGCTCAAATAATCTCTTTTATAAGCTGAATTCAACATAATATATTCTTCATCATCATGGGTATAATTAACTTTGTATTTAAGAGAAGATTCTCCTCCTGTCAAACCAAAATCAACATGGGTCTGAATTCCGGTGTTGCCATACAGTTTTTGTTGCCAATCCGTACCTGTTTTAGATTTATAAATATCAACATCTTCCCAAGCCCCATACATGGTATAAAAGGCAGATCCGGTAAGACTTGCGCCTGGGTCCAGCTCCTTTTGAAAATACACATAATCATAGGGTGATAATACCTCGGTCAAATTGTACGTATTTTTTATACCGGTGTAGGCATTAATATTGATTTCAGTCTTGCCTGTTTTACCTGTTTTAGTGGTAATAAGAACAACTCCATTGGCTCCTTGGGCACCATAAATAGCCGTGGAAGAGGCATCTTTAAGAATATCTATGGTTTCTATATCACCAGGAGCAATATCATTTATGTTGTTCACCTGGAATCCATCAACTATATATAATGGTGAGTTGTCTTGGGTTATGGAACCTCCTCCTCTTACACGAACCTTGATGGGGGCGTCTGGAGAACCATCTGCAATAGTTACATTAACACCAGCCATACGTCCTGCAATTGCCTGCAATGCAGATGTTGCTGGAATGTCTTTTAAATCTTTCATACTCACAGACGACACCGATCCTGTTAAATCTTTTCGTTTTGCGGTACCATACCCTATTACCACAACTTCATCCAGATCTGTAGTTTCATCTTTCATAATAACGCTAATGTTTTTTTTACCGTTAACAGCAACTTCTTCCGTTTTCATCCCTATAAAAACGAATACTAAAGTAGCTTTTGTAGATACTTTGGAAATTTTAAAATTCCCTTCCATATCAGTCAATGTGCCTTGAGAACTCCCTTTTACATTAACAGAAACACCTGGTATTCCTAAGCCCTTTTCATCGACAACAGTTCCTGTAACAGTTATCTCATCTTGTACTAATAAAGTTTTAGCTTTTATTGATTTAGAATTTTGTAAATCAGAACTTCCAATTGATGATACAGACTTGGATCGATTAATTTTTGCAGTTTTTCCTGCTACGGTGAGTGAAAACATAAATAAGAAAGAAATTAAAATGGTAGTTCTTGTTTTAATTTCTAACACTTCAAGCAAGCCAAAGTTTTCCCTTGACAAATAATTTTTCATACATTTTAGTTTAGTTAGTTTTTTTTTTGGTTTTTTCTAAGACAAGTATAATTTCACTTGATCTTGATTCTTGGTTGATTAATTAAATCCTCATATTTCTATCTTTTTTTTTATATTATTATTAATTATATCCAATTAAAATTATTCACAAAACAAATATATAATTGGACTTATGCCAAGACTGGGTCTAAACACAATAAAAGAGGGGGTATATCACAATCCCTCATCATTGCTGGTTATTTAGCTAAAAAAAATCAGTTAAATAAATTATGCTTTGTTTTGGTTTCGTTTTCAAAAACCATTATTTCAAGCAACATAATCCTATAACAAAAGTTCCCTATCCCAATGGTAATAATCTTTTTTTCTCTAAGGACTATCGAAAATAACTGATCAAAAAAGCCAATATCTTGACGAATTAAAACGACTGTTTTGTTCTTCAGTTTAGACAACTCTCTTCCAAAAAGGATCAGAAATTATTCTAAGAAGGAGTATCTCTACAATGGAATCACAAATTTGCAAGCTGTTTCACATCGTCCACAAAACAATCTAGAATCAATAGGTCACCCACTTTCTCCTTTTTACCGGATTGGTATTTTTGATAGCGTGACATGGCACTCCTTTTTTTGGAAATAAAAAAGCACCCAAAACCAAAATTTAGTTTTTGAGTGCTTTTAAAAATATTTTGGGTTGCTCTCGGAAACAGCTTTAAATTAATTTGAACACTTTAAGTAAATTATCCGTGAATAGTTCGTCCCTTAGCCGCTACAGTCCGTTTTTGCTCTTCCAAGCCGTGTATTCAGTTCCAATTAATCCTGAGGGCCAAGAGCCGTACCAAGAATACCCCGCTCTTCTTTCAATTTCAATTTCGGCCAATGTGGCTTTCTTAATTCCATCTCTTCCACAGAAAAAAGGAAGACCGGTAGTCAAATCATAAAACCTGGCCCAAATAGTCGTTCCGGGGGTTGAATAAACCACGACGTCATAGCCGTTAGGTCCTGTTGCATCAGGAACTTGTTTGGTTGAAATGTTTAATATTTTTGCACTGTTAAACCAATCCACGGCGTCTTTTATGGCTTGTTTTACCTCCGCTGATGGGTTTTCAACCAACATTAAAGTTCTTGCAATTCCTACAGATTCCGAGCCGCTTATAGAAGGTAGTTCATAAGCTCTTGCAGTTGCAGGTAATAAGCTTATCTCGTCGTGCTGTGCGCACCAGGCCGTTTTTTTACCATTAACCGTAATCTGTGTTTTCAATATAATATCAATTCCTTTATTGAAAGAAGCGACAGCTTTGTCTTTGTAGGATGGTTTGACCAATTCCAAATTGTTTTTGCCTTTTGAAATATCCCACATCACGTTCATTACTCTAACAATGGCATCGTCATTGTAGGTAATTTGATGTCTGTACCCGCTTTTGTCTGGATAATATTGTGGCCAACCACCATTGGCATATTGAGCCAAAAACAAATAATCAATTGCTTTTTCTGCTGCTATCAAATAATTAGGATTGTTGGTTGATTTGTAATCAGCGAGTAAATCTCTAAGTTCCTGGGTTACGTGACTGTTGTCGATAGAAGCGTCGAGGTTGTTTTTAGTGCTTGCTGCCGCGGCTTTTTCCGCATCGGTTTGCTCCCGATTGTATTGAGAAAAATCAGAAACTGTTTTTGACCAACCGCCATTACTTCTTTGCCATATCAACATGCTTTCGGATCTCACTTTAGTAGCATATACTGCTGTTACTCCAGAAATTGTAAGCTGTAGTTGGCCTACTTTGCCGCTGCCGTCATTGGCGGTAGCCGTAACGATAACCGTGCCATTCAATTTTGGTGTCAAGAGCCCATCACTAGAAATGGTTGCTATTGATGAAGAAACTGCCCAAGTAACTGTTTTATTCCCTGCATCAGCGGGTAATACTGCTAATGTAAGCTGTTGTGGTTTTCCGTCAATAATATTGATTCCAGTTAAGGCTATACTCGAAACAAATACAGAAGGTGATTTGCCTGAAATAGAAATCAATCTTTGTCCCTTAATCCCCGATCCGTCTTTTGCCGTGGCAGTTACGGTTACGCTGCCATTAGAAACAGGTGTCAAAAGCCCCGATTCTGAAATTACGGCTATCGATGCGTCTGAAACGCTCCAAGTAACTTCTTTGTTTCCGGCGGTGCTGGGAAGAACATTAGCAGACAATTGTTTTTGGGCTCCATCGGTAATGTTGCTGGCATTGATTGTGATAGATTTCACACTATTGTCAATGAGTTCTTTATCGGAACTGCAGGCCGATAGAAAAAGGAAACTGGTAAAAACTACTATTAATCTTAGATGTTTCATAATAAATTTGGTTGTTAATAATTATTTATTTTTTAAAATCTGAAATACAAGGATTTTATTCCTTAATCAATTTGATAGTTGATGTTCCTTTTTCGGATTTTACCGTAATAATATATACGCCTGCCGCTGCCGCTATTTCTCCTACCTCAACTTGATTTTCACCTTTCCCCGACCCCAACTCTTGTCCTAGAACGTTGTGAATTGTGTAAGTGAATTTACCTTCAGCCTTAATCGTGAAGGTTTGTGATGTTGGATTTGGATAAAGAATGGCATTTGCTGAACGTCCTTCGTTTGAAAATGCGCTAGCAGATAAGTTTACATTTGTGGTAACAATATTTGGTTGTGTTTGAGCTGCCATCTCCACTCCCAGATAAAAACTTGGATGAGGCGGCTGATTGTAAGCTGAGTTTTGCCAAGCAATTGCCACTCGATATTGGGTATCGTGCATTAAAGTGTATAGCTTGTTGGTGGTGGGGATGTTGGTGGTGTAAATTCGAACGGCTGTATTGTCGTCTTTACGCCAAATGACTTCTTCACGCCAGTCTCCAAAAAGGTCTGCACTCAAACATGGCGTTGCCTTTGTGGTATTGTTTGAAGAATATCCGGTTGCGGTTAGCATATTAACAGTTTTCCCATTAATATAATCCCATTTGTCTATTTTGTTTGAATCCAATAATTCTCTATTCAAATCAGCATCCCACCAAATTGAAAAATTCTGAGTAGGTTTATTATTGCTGATAAGGTTTCCTTTACAGTCCATTAAATAGTTTGTTGTAGTAGTAACGCCAGAAGCATTTTTTACTCCTGCGCTACCAAAACATTCATATCCTTTGTAGCGTGGGTCAATATCTGCTGCATTGCAACGACCTACATCTGTATTTGCTGGTAAGCCCCATATTGTTGCCCCTGTTTTCGCATCTCTAAAAACCAGGCCGTTGGTTTTATAATTGCCCGGCTCCTCCAGGCATTGCCATACTTCTTGTCCAGGACGATCTGGATCCATATCGGTCATGTGCAAGGCATCACCATGCCCTAAACCGTTTGCATATAATTTTGCGCCATCGTCATCAACAGCGCTGGAACCACTGCAGACTTCGTCTTTGCCATCGCCATCAACGTCTCCCACCGTCATTTGATGATTGCCTTGTCCAGCAGCAGCAGAATTTCCAGCAGTATTACTGTCAAAAATCCATCTTTGAGAAAGAGTGTTGTTTCGCCAGTCCCAAGCCACGCGAACCAGTCTTGTGTAATAGCCACGACCCATAACTAAACTTGGCTTTTCACCGTCGAGATAAGCTACAGCGGCAATAAAGCGTTCCGAACGACCACCATAACTGTCACCCCAAGAAGATACTGTTCCACGCACAGGCAAATAATTAGTCGAAGCCATTGCTTTTCCAGTTAATCCATTAAAAACAGTTAAAAATTCAGGACCTGATATTACAGCTCCGTAAGTACTTGTTGAAGTTTTACTACCACTTGTATTTCTGTAATCTGCTAATGCATCACCAATAACTACCCCAGTTCCGTCTATAGTTCCGTCTGCAGTTCTGCAAGCCATTTCAGCTTTACCGTCCGAATCCAGATCGTACACCATAAATTGGGTGTAATGGGCGCCAGCACGGATGTTTTTACCCAAGTCGATTCTCCATAGACGTGTTCCGTCCAACCGGTAGCAATCAATATAAACATTGCCCGTAAAGCCTGGTAGAGAATTGTCTTTAGAGTTGGATGGATCCCATTTCACAAAGATTTCATATTGTCCGTCACCATCCACATCTCCCACGCTGCAATCATTTACGCTATAGGTGTAAGCTCCGCTTACGTTGGTTCCTCCAGGAGGTACTTGCATAGCAATATCCAAATATGAATTAGCCCATACAGAGGCAGTTTCCGAGGCGGGTTCTTCAACGCCATTAATGATGGCACGAACAGTATAAACTCCGTTGGTAGTGATACTGTGGGTGAAATTGGTGCTTGTTGCAAAAGGACTTCCTGTTACTTTTACTCCGTCACAATATAAATTATAACTTACATCGGTGGGTTCGGTTCCCAACATTCGCCATCCAAGGTAAACTTGATTGCTGTTTAAGCGTATGGCAACCAAACCCCGATTGAGCTTTTCGACAGTTCGCTGGGCGTGTGTTTGATCTGACAATCCGAAAAACAACAAAAGTATAATGGCTATTTTTTTTAATGAATTGGTTTTGTTTTTTTTTTGTAATTTAAGTTCTGAATACATAATTGTGGGTTTATTGGTCAACAGGCTGTTTTATGTTTTTCATGCCCTATAGATTAACATATTTAGTTTTTTTGAATGAATAACATAAAATAAATTATTCTGTCAAAGTGAAAGTATATGAACTACCTTCCTTTGTATCAACATCATACTCAAATACTTTTGGAACATTAACCCCATTAAAAGCAGCCTGTGCAGAGATTACAGGCTTTTCCACAGGTTGGGATTTAAAGAAATGATTAGGATTCTCCCCTTTTGCTTTCAAGATTGAATTCCCTCCTAATTTAGCATAGCTTCTCATTCTAAGATTTCCTCCCAAATTTGATTTTATTGTCACGGACTTTATCTTCCCATTCTTCCATTCCATATTTTCTATTTCAAAACCACCCCTAGCTCTTAAACCAGATATTGATCCATTTGACCAAGCATCCGGTAATGCTGGCAATAAAAATACAGCTCCGTCATGGCTTTGCAACAACATTTCGGCTATACCTGCAGTACATCCAAAATTTCCATCAATTTGAAATGGCGGATGAGCATCAAACATATTGGTGTAAGTACCTCCATCTGGATCCTTTATGGTAGCGTTTGCAGGTTTCAAATTAAGTTGATTTTTAATCAATTGATAAGCATGATTACCATCTAGATAACGCGCCCATAAACAAACTTTCCAACCCATCGACCAACCACGACTTGCATCTCCTTTTCCAACAAGTGTATTCCTGGAAGCTTCAAAAAGTTCAGGAGTTTTGAATGGAGAAATTTCTCTTCCCGGAAAAACTCCCCATAGATGCGAAAGATGACGATGGGCATCATTTTTTTTATCCCAATCTTCAAGCCATTCTTGTAACTGGGTAAACTTCCCTATGTGCATTGGAGGTAATTTAGAACGAATATCTTTTAACTCTATCGAAAATTTATCATCGATTTCTAAAATCTTAGCCGCATCAATGGTGTTGGACAATAAATCAAAAATCATTTGATTATCCATTGTTACTCCAGAAAAAACATTGCATCTTTCTTTACCGATAGTTCCGTCAGCATTTACAACTTCATAAGATTGCAAACCTGGAGTATGTTCAGGAGAAATTGAGGGTGAGGCTACAAGATAACCGGTTTTTTTATCCTTAACTAAAAAGTCCTGATAAAATTCACAAGCACTTTTCAAAATTGGATATACTTCATTTAAGTATTTCTTGTCTCCGGAAAAAAGAAACTTTTCCCATAAATGCGCAGCAAACCACGCATTACAAGTTGGCCATATCCCGGCGGTTTTATCTACAGCGCCAGTCATACGCCACAAATCCGTATTGTGATGAAGTGTCCAGCCCCTGCTTCCATACATCTCAGAAGCAGACTGCTTTCCGGTAACGCTTACATCTTTAATTAACTGAATGAATGGATCATGACATTCACTCAAGTTAGTCACTTCAGCTGGCCAATAGTTCATTTCCACATTTATATTGGTTGTGTATTTACTGTCCCAAGCAGGATATTGACCTGCGCTTGGGTTCCAAATTCCCTGCAGATTAGCAGGCTGGGTTCCCGGTTGCGACGAGGATATCAATAAATAGCGTCCAAACTGGAAGTACATTGCCGTTAATGCAGGGTCATCTTTTTTGGAAAATTCTGCAATTCGTTGGTCTGTTGGTTTTAATACTTGATCGGACTGTCCCAGATTAAATTGAACTCTATTGAATTGTTTTTGGTAGAAAGCAATATGATCAGCTTTGGCCGTTTCGTATTTTTTTGAAAATTTAGACAAATAATCTTTTGCCTCTTTTTCAGCATCACCAGAAATATCCTTGTAATTCTTGAAATTTGTTGCCACAGAAATGTAAATCGTTACCTCATCAGCATTTTTAATAGAAATACTTTTTGAGTCAGTTAATCGAGTACCTCCTACGGATTCAACTTTAACCTGCGCATTAAAATGCAATAGATTCGGAATATTTTCTTCTTTATCTTTTGTACATTTTCCGTTAACCACAAGTAATTTATCTTGACCAACAGGAACTTCTGTAGTGACTTTAACCATTTGGGTTTTTAATGGTCCGACAAAAGATGTGTTCAAACTAATTTTCCTTTTTTGATTTGATGTCAAACGAACAATAATTAATTGGTCCGGATAAGAAGTAAACACTTCGCGTTGGTATTCCACTCCATCAACTTTATATTTGGTTTTTGCGATGGCCGTTTTCAAGTCCAATTCCCTGTAGTAATCTGTAAAATTCTCATGTCCGGGAACACTTAAAATAAGATTTCCAATTGACTGGTAAACCTGACCATGAGAGGTTGTTTTCCTGTCTGCAATAATACCTGTAAGAGCCAGTTTTTGGGCATCTATATAATTCTCGTCTTCAATGTATTTTTGAATTTTTTTTAAACTATTTTTTGTATTCGGATTAGTGTTTTGATAAGGGCTTCCAGACCAAAAAGTATCTTCATTAATTTGGATTGTGTCACACTGGGGCACACCATAAACCATTGCTCCTAATCTACCATTACCTATTGGTAAAGCATCTGTCCAAGCCTTTGATGGTTTATTGTACCAAAGAGTTAAATCCTTTTGTGCAAATGTGTCCAAAAATGCTAAAAAACATATTAATACCAACACTCGTTTTTTCATGATTATTTTTATAAAATTTATTAATTAAAAGGTTGCCAATTCTCCTGTTCCTTAAGAACATTTTCCAATGAATGAGCTTACTTCTTCTTGAAGTAAGCTCATATATTCCTGTCCAATTAGCATTTTTGACATACCAATATCAACAAAATTTATTTTAAAGTTTTAAAAATTTAACCGTTTTTTTATCCAACCCATTTTGATAGATTAAAATATACGCACCAGCACTCAAATCTGAAATATCGATGGCAGACTGCAATGATTCCGAAGCTGGAGATACCTGTTTAAGAATTCGACCATCATAACCGCTGATGCTCAAGCTTGCTCCTTTTAAGGAAATGGGATAATTAACCGTTATTTTTCCATTGATGGATGGGTTTGGAAATATGGTAAGTGTTTTTTTGTCGGAATTAAATGAAAGTAAATCCAGAGTAATGGAATTTCCGCTCATAACACTGAAAGCGCCAAAGCTAGTGATTCCAGATACACTTGCAGTATACGGACTGACTTCTGTCCCGCTTCCTCCTAAAACCGCAGCATTACTTGTCCATGCATTGGCTCCCGTTTTGCTTATCAAAGAGAATGAGGCATCCGAAGCATTAAATGTGCCATTGTCCGCACTAAGCCATTGTGTTTTCACCATAAGATTGGCTCCAATTGTTTCCGCATTGACAGTCCACTGCTTATTTATTGCCTTGTCAACAGGAACATCCAGCATATTTTTAACCGAAACAGAAAAATTTCCTGCTACTCCTGAATTATTCAAAATTATTGGATTTGCAATGATTGAACCGACTGAACCAACTGGAAATTTCACATCAGTAGCTCCAACTGCTCTTTTTAAAACACCACTACCATTGGTAATAAAAAATTTATTTCCCGTATCAAAAGTTGTAGCTCTTGTCGCATCCACGATTCCACCATCACCAATATTTAAATACACTTTTCCAATCTCGGGAGCATTGGCTGTTGTACTTATAGCCCTAAGACCTCCTCCTAGTATTAAAGTTCCATTTACGGTCAAGCTTACTGTTGGATCTGAAGATCCAGTAGCTTCATAAGGTATAAATGAACTTGTACTGGTGCTTGCGCTCATATCTAAAGTACCATTAACAACATAAGTATATTTACCATATTTTGGATAATTAGTGGATGTGGCTGTAGATCCTGAACTATGCAAGGCTTTGGCGACAACTGTTTTTCCTGCATTGATGATAAAAGTAATATTATTGACATTTTGATTGCTTGAATTACCGTACAGCGCATTTATATTGTTGGTAACATTCATATTCTGGTCAATAGTCAAGGTAGCATTCTGTAATTCAGCTAGTGTATTTAAACTGCTAACCAAATAGGTTCCGGTACCTGATATCGTTGCTGAAGCTGTTGTTGCCGTATTGGAATAAGTAAGACTGATTCTATCTGTTGTATTGGTTCCTATGCTTCCGTTGTTAACAATATCGGAAAGAAAACGCAAACTGGAATTTGCCGTAGCGTTCAATACGGCACTTGCTTCAACAACTAATGCGTTTACGCTAGAAAGAGCAGTAATAGTAACGGTATGACCGCTTTTGATGGTAACATTTGAATTGGAATGTGAAGTCCCAAATGGCACGTTTTCCCAAGTGCTGTTTGAAGCATTATACTTTTCCCAAATAGAAGCAGGCAAAGTCGGATAATTAGCATTTGTTGCAACTGCAACCGTCGGATTTCCAGTATAACCAGTACCTCCATTGGTTACGGTAATAGATGTTACTTTTCCTCCAGACACAACAGCTGTGGCAGTAGCTCCTGCACCAGCCCCCCCGGTAATAACTATACTTGGCGGATTGGCATCATCAAAACCTGATGGACTACCTGTAACAGTTATGCCTGTTATCACATTGCTAGCCTTGACAACAGAGTAAGTAATATTGTTAGCCCAAATACCGGAACCTTTTGATCGATAATCACCATTTAAAGGAATAGCAGGATCTACTGTTACCACATCACTTTTATTGATCTCTGAACCTTTTGATGCTTCAACATAATAATGATAGGCACTTCCAACTGGAGGTAATGCATCGGTAAACTGGTTTGCTATCGTTACATCGTTATTTATTATAAAACTTTTTAAGGGAGTATAAGAAGCCTTGTTGTCTGTACTTCTGTAAAGAGTATAAGTAACTCCGCTTACTGGCCAAGCCAAGTTGAATAGAAATGCGGCTTGAGATGTCGTTCTTTTAGCTCTAAAGTTGGTCAGGGCAATCACGGGAGTGAAGTTGTTTCCAGCAGGAAGATCTGACCAAACTGCATAGGGATTCCAGCTTCCAAAAAGATTTGAATTCACATAGTAAGGAGCAGCTTCTGCATCTGATAGTTGTTTTGACCACGAAAGTCTTTTACTTACGTCTACTGGAGAACCATCAAATCCCACGCTCTTGTATTCCGCATAAGTTATAAGACTCGTATTTGTTCCGGCATCCCAAACCGACCATCCAGTAGGAGCAACAGAGGTACTCATCTTGGTATTTAAGAAAACAGTCTTGTTGCCTGCCCTATTTGGTTCTAAAGTGCCGGAATCATTCTGCCAAGGACGACCAAGACTATAAACAGTCACTCCATTGTTGGCCGGTATAATACAATCCCTGAATATCTGGCCATAAGCTTGAGACTGGGGTGTATTGGCTGCCGTAACAATTCCTCCACTTCCCCCATCTACCCTGTCTCTTCCATAAATTACACAATAGTCAAAAACTGCAATAGCCGATCCATAAATAAAATCGGTATTGCCATCAATATAACAATTTTTATAATATACAAGTTTCCCATTTCCAGGATGATAAACTGTATCTTGTCCGCTGATGAACCTGCAATTATAAAACACGGCCCTGTCTCCAACAGTTTTTATCGCCAAAGACTGGGGCCCGTCTGATAAATAACCTTGAGAATTCTCAAGAGTAAGCCCCATCAGCATACAATCGTTCGCATTGATGGTAAAAGTTGTTGTTCCTCCCAAGCCATCTCCATAGCTAAGAATGGTGTTTGCAGGGCTTTCGCCAATTAATTCAATAAAAGGTTTTGTCGAAGGTATGCTAAGCTGTCCAATATATTTTCCAGCTTTAACATAAATCTTATAAGGAGTTATCCGTGCTGTAGGTGCTGCATCAATGGCAGCCTGAACGCTGGTAAAATCACCGCTCCCGTCTTTTGCAACAATTTTATCATATTGGGCAAAAATTGACAGATTTAGCATCATAAAAAAGAGGATATATAGTCCTTTTTTATAGCTTGGTTTTTTTAATAATTTTTTCATAATTTTTAGTTTGTTTTTTGGTTTGTTTTTTTGTTAAATAGGCATTGATAATGTGTTCATTTTTATAAATTTTATTAATTATCTAGTTGAATGGCTGCCAATTATCTTGCCCCTTAAGAACATTTTTCGCTGTATAAAATTTTGTTTCTTCTGAAGTTAGCTCACGTATTCCTACCCAATTGGCACGTTTGGATATATCAGATCCAGTTCCAGTATTTTTATATTCAAACAAATGCAAATCTTTACTTGTAGAAGCATAGTTCATATTCCAAATGGTAGGCCAGCCTACTGGATTAATTTCTTTTCCCATTTCACACTTAATCCATGCCACTTTTGGAAAATTATGCCACGGACGACCTAAATTGACCAACTGGCTATTATCATTTCCCTTTGGACTTTCATCAGAAAACGTTAGTTTGCATTTATAAAAAACAAAACCATAATCTTGTCCTTTTGGTGTACTAGGCGCCGTAATCCAACCACCGCCAAAACTTCGTATTTCACAAGTATCAAAATACCCAATGCCTCCTCCATAGATATAATCTGTTCTTCCTACAACAAGACAGTTTTTAAAGTAACTTCTGGTATTGTCCGTAGCCAGAAAAACAGTGTCTTGATACCCTAAAAAATTACAATTGACAAAAACATTTTTATCGGAAGTGACATAAATTGCCAAAGCTTGGCCTACTGGTCCCGCCGTATTTTGAAAAGTTATATTTTCTGCTTGAAACCCATCGCCTTGAATAGAAAGCGTAGCTGATGTACGTATAGCTTGTCCTGTCCATTTTGCAACATCTTCTGCTGGACATTTATTGTTTAGTCCTCCTTTGCAATCGTATATATGATAACTTATGATTGTTTTTTCCCTGCTTTCACCTTGAAAAGTGATATTCTTTTTATCATTTGGTATCAATAATTTCTCTGAATTATACAATCCATTTTTGATATAAATGACTGTTTGTTTTTCCTGGTTGGCCGCAACCGAATTAATGGCTTCTTGAATACTTGTATAGTCCCCGCTTCCATCAAGGGCTACAATTTTTTTTTCCCTTGGACCAGCATAAACGGATAATGAAATTAAAATTCCGATAATTGCCGTTAAAATAAATTTGGAGATAGTTTTCATGAATTTGATTTGATTTATATAAAGTGTATAATACTTATTCAAGCTATTTGGGGCGACAAATAGCTTGAATAACATCTTGATTGAAGCGCTTAATTTGATTTAAAATGATAAACGGTGTTGGCTTTAGTCTCAAAATCAAACAACTGCGCTTTAACCAATACAAGGGATTTCAATTCTGCCTTTTCATTGATAAGTGGCTCATTAATGACTTGACGTTTGTATAATGGATTTGGATTTTCCATAGTTTCAGGCACCTTGGTTAATGCAACATTACCGCGCAATTCGCTGGCCAATCTCAAACGACAGTTACCGCCTAGACTGGAATACACCGTTAACTCCAAAATCTTGCTGTTCTCCCATTTAAAGTCTAAAGTAAAACCTCCACGGGCACGCAATCCTTTTATTTCCCCTTTGGACCATTTTGTGGGCAGGGCGGGAAGCAAATAAATGGAACCGTCCTGACTTTGCACCAACATTTCCGCGATACCCGCAGTACATCCAAAATTACCGTCAATTTGAAAAGGAGGATGTGCATCAAACAAATTCGGGTAAGTTCCCCCTTTCTCTCCTTTTTTTTCTAATGGAGAAGGAGACAATTGATCTTCAATAAGTTTATAAGCTCTATCACCGTTAAGCAATCGAGCCCAAAAATTAACTTTCCAGCCCATAGACCAGCCAGTTGATTTATCTCCACGATATTCGAGTGTGTGCTGTGCTGCTTGAAACAACTCCGGATGAACAAAAGGAGAAATCTGGTTACTTGGATAAAGACCGTACAAATGAGAAATATGACGATGTGTGTCTTCTTTACGATCCCAGTCCTCAAGCCATTCCTGCAATTGAGTATGTTTTCCAACTTGCATTGGAGCCAATCGATGTTTCATGACATTTAATGTATCAGCAAAAGCTTTATCAACCTTTAGAATAGAAGAAGCTTCAATAAGATTGGAAAAAACATCAAATACCAACTGGTTATCCATAGTTGTCCCTGACGTCATTGAAGTCCCTTTTGGATGAGTATTCTCCGGTGACATTGAAGGTGCCACCACTAACCATTTGTATTTAGGATGCTCCTGCAGCACATCTGAATAATATAAAGCCGCTCCTTTTAGTATTGGATATACTTTAGATAAAAATTCCTTGTCGCCACTGTATAAATAATGTTGCCACAAATGTTGGCTTAACCAAGCTCCTCCCATGGGCCACATACCATAGAAAGCTCCATCCACGGGTCCGGTAATTCGCCATATATCCGTGTTGTGATGCATCATCCAGCCACGTGCTCCATACATTTCTGTAGCGGATTGCTTCCCTGTTTCCGATAAATCCTTTATCATGGCAAATAATGGTTCGTGCATCTCGGCCAAATTGGTAACTTCTGCAGGCCAATAATTCATCTCCGTATTGATGTTTACAGTATATTTACTATCCCAGGGTGGAGAATTTAAACCATTCCAAATGCCTTGCAAATTTGCAGGTTGCGTTCCGGGACGGGATGAAGAAATAAGTAAATAACGCCCAAATTGAAAATACAATGACACTAATTGGGGATCATCCACTTTGGCAAATTCCACAATTCTTTGATTGGTTGGTTTGTTCACTGAATTGGTTACCCCTAGATCCAGTGAAACTCTATTGAAATATTTTTGATAATCTGCAACATGTTCCCTTTTAATCAAATTATAGCTTTTGTTTTTAGCTTTTGACAGATACCCCTCAGCTATTTCTTTTGCATTTCCACTTAAATCCTTGTAGTTTTTGAAATTTGTTGCAATTGAAATTAAAATGATGGCCGAATCCGCATTTGAAACCTGTAATGATGCATCTGTTTTAACTAATTTTCCGCCATCAATAACCGGAAAAAATCTGGCGTTAAACTCAATTTTACCCTCTTTGTTATCTACTGATTCACCTTTCCCGCTTAAAACAAGTTGATTGTCCTCTACCTGAAGTTGGTGGGTAGTGTGCGGGCTGCTTGCTTTCAAATCAAAGCTTATTTTTCCTTTTTTGGATGCCGTTAATCGAACTACAATTACTTGATCAATGGCACTGGCAAAATACTCGCGCTTATATCTTGTTCCGTCCTTCTCAAATGTTACGGAACTAATCGCATTTTGCAAATCAAGTTCCCTATAATAATTATCCACATTTTTTAAAGCCGGGAAATTAATCCATAGATCTCCAACAGTTTGAAAAGGCATCCCATAATTGTTGCCAGCTGGTGCCTGACGTGGAACTTTGGACATAGCCAACAATTCTGCTTCCTTATATTTTTCTTCAAAAATTAATTTTCTTACTTGGGGCAAAATTTCGCTAAAGCCTTTTGGAATGTTGTTTCCAGGCTCACCTGCCCAAACGGTTTCCTCGTTCAATTGCAAATGTTCTAATTCAGGCGAACCAAAAACCATGGCTCCTAGCCTACCATTACCTATAGGCAAAGCTTCCTCCCATCGTTCAGCTGGATTAGTATACCATAATTTTTGTAAATTATTTTTTTTGATTTTAGGAACAGTAAAAGAAGCGGTTAAACACGCCAACAATAACAAAAAAATAATCTTACGTAACATCTGTTTTATATTTTGAACTATTAGGTTACAAAACTAACGGCATTTACAAACAACTGTATGGGCATTTCACATTTTATAGGGGGGCATTTCACACAACAATGTATTAAATTGAAATTTTAAAGACCATTTAACTAAAAAGAAGTCTCACAATTAATTATAAAAAAAAAACACCAAACAAAACACAAATAACTATTAAACAAACAATTAACTGATTTGTATTAAAAAAAAGAACCTAATTTAGTCTATTCACAAATGAAAAGTACTTTTAAGAAACACTAAAACCCATAAATTTAAAAGTCCGGGCGAATGACCGCCATTCGACCATTTATCCAAAAATAATTTATCTTTGAATTATATCCT
Organism: Flavobacterium limnophilum; assembly: GCF_027111315.2. GTDB lineage: Bacteria > Bacteroidota > Bacteroidia > Flavobacteriales > Flavobacteriaceae > Flavobacterium > Flavobacterium limnophilum. The sequence continues at coordinate 2,396,894 of NZ_CP114289.2, forward strand.
GGAAAAATATATTGGAATGACCAGCTTGTTCTAAATTATCATTAATACCTTTTCAATGAAATTATTTGTAAAACAGTATTTGTTGTTTTTTATGGTGCTTTTGCCCTTGACGGGAACAAGAGCGCAGCAAAATTACTCTTATGAACATTATTTGGTAGAAAATGGTCTTCCGCACAACATTGTTATCCAAATCATCCAGGACAAAAAAGGTTTTATATGGTTGGCAAGCTATAACGGCATCAGCAAGTACGATGGGTATTCTTTCAAGAACTACAAGCCAACGACCTTCGACAAGGTGTTCATGAAAAACAAGCGGATCAACCAAATTGTCGAAGACGCAAATGGCCGCATTTGGATCAAAAACAACTCCGACAAGTCCAATGCCTATTGTTTTAATCCCGAAACCGAAACGTTTTGGAGCACAGATTTAATGGTAACCCCTGCTGCCAAAGGATTTCATTTAAGCAAAATAAAGGTGAACAAATCGGGATATGTTTGGTTGTTGTCCAAAGAGGAAGGCTGTATTCTCGTTTCCGATTTATCGTTTTCAACCAAAGTGTACAGCAAAAAACAAAAAAACCTGAATGCTTCCGAAGTGCATTTCGTATTTGAAGACAAGAAACAAAATTCATGGCTGTTGACAAACAACGGCATCAGCTTGGTAAAAAAAAACAAGCTCGACAAAACAACCCAGTATTTCTCGAACCAAAAGAAATCGTTTTACACTGGAGTGGAATTGGATGACGAAATTTGGTTTGGCGGTTCAAACGGAATAATTGCCAAATATTCAAAAGTAAACCATGCGTTCAAAACCCAAAAACTGGAATTGAACGCCAACATAACCAGCTTGGAAAAGCTGAACGAGGAAACCATTCTGGCCATAACCGACCAACTGGGCTTTTGTACCATTAATATTTATACCGGCAACATCCAGATATACAATTCAAGATCCATTCCGCAATTAAAAACGGCCAATCTTCTTCCGATTACCGTTACCAAAAACAATCAATTCTGGTTTGTAAACGCTAATGAAAAAGGCATCTATCTTTTTGATTTTTTGGCACAAAAACTGTTCTATTTCAATACCAATCAGCAAAACACGGAAAAAAACACCACACTGACAAGGGCGCAGGTGGTTACCAATAAAAAAGGCGAAATTTGGGTCCAACCCAATGGCGGCAATTTTTCAAAATACGATCCCATCAAGCATCAACTGACTCCTTTCACGCCTCCTCCTCTTTCCCGTTTTGGCAATTTTACCAATAATTTCAGCTCTTCCTTTTTCGATAGACAGGGAAACCTGTGGTTCAGTTACCAAACGTCGGGACTTATCAAAGTGGTGTTTAGCGACAACAATTTCAAGACCTTGCAAATCAACTCCAATCCCTTGCAATCCACGGTAAAAGGGGTTCGATGCATACGCCAAACAAAGGATGGGAACATTTGGGTGAGTACCAAACAAAAGCAAATTGTTGTTTTGGACAAGAATTTGAATAAAATCGGATGCCTTTCGCCATCGGGACAATGGAGCGATAACGCCATTTGGAACAAAGCAGCCTACAGCATCATCGAAGATGCCCAATCCAACGTGTGGATTGGTACCCGAGGTGACGGATTATACAAACTAATTCCCCAAAACAAGTCGTTGGCCTATAAAGTCATCCATTTCAAAAACGTCCCGGCAAATCCTTACAGCCTGACCAACGATGATATTTATTCCGTTTATCAAGACAAAAAAAATCAAATTTGGATTGGCACTTTGGACGGGGTAAATCTTGTAACTTCAAATGCATCTGGAACCACACGATTCATAAGCTACAGGAACGAATGGAAAAACTATCCCATTGAGAATTTCAACAAAATCCGCTGTATCAAACAATCCCGTGAAGGCTTGATGTACGTGGGCACGACAAATGGCTTGCTTACCTTCGACCCCGGCAATGTGACCAAGAGTCCTTCGAGAATAAAAAGTTACGAAAGCACCACAAATATGCACCAAGGCCTTACCAGCAACGACATCATCGATCTTTGCATCACCAGCAAAAAAGAAATATTCATTGCCACGGCAGATGGAGGTATCAACAAAGTGGTCAAAAAAGATGCCTTGGGTTTTCCGCTTTCGTTTAAGAATTACGGTCAACAAAATGGATTGCCGTCAGAAAACATCCTTTCCCTGCTGGAAGACGTGGACGGCAATATATGGGTGACTTCAGACAACAACCTGGCCCGTTTTAATCCCGCCAAGGAATTCTTCGAAGTATATCCGGAAATAAAATGGATCACGAATGGACTCAATTTTTCGGAAGCCACCCGATTCAGTTTGAACAGCAATGAATTGCTTTTTGGTTATGCCGACGGCCTTTTGCATTTCTACCCCGACCAAATCAAGACCAACAACTCGGCACCCTATTTGGCTTTCACCAATTTCAAGCTTCTCAATCAGAAAAGTTCGGAAAATAATGACCCCAACATCAGTCCTTCCATTGACAACAGCAACAATTTAATTTTAAAGCACAACCAAAATTTCTTTTCCATCGAATTTGCTGCATTGGATTATAAAAATCCTTCAAACGTCAAATACGCCTACAAACTGGAAGGATTTGAAAAAAACTGGAATTATATCCAAAACCAGAGAACGGCAATCTACACCAACGTTCCCAAAGGCGACTATACCTTCAAGGTAAAATCGACAAACAGCCAGGGAATTTGGGTCTTAAACGAAAGAAGGCTTCCCATAACAGTCAAACCGTCCATTTGGAACACCACCTTTTTCCACATCTTATACGCCATAACAATTGCGGCCATCCTCCTGCTCATCAATTATACCTTGAACACGATTTACCGATTGAAAACCAACGTAAAATTGGAAAAGCAAATGTCAGATATGAAACAAAAGTTTTTTGTTGACATATCCCACGAAATACGCACACCTCTTACCTTGATTACTGCCCCAATAGAATATCTTATTAATGACAACAGGACACCGGAACCCGTAAAAAAACAACTTTCCTATATTGCCCAAAGTTCCAATAGATTGCTGCGATTGGTCAATCAAGTCTTGGATTATCGCAAGTTCCAGGACGTGAACATCAAAGTTTCCGAAATAAATATCGCGGAATTTGTCAGAGATATTTACAACGACTTTCTGGAAATAGCCAAAGAACAAGGCATCCAATTTACTTTTGATGAAGAAGTTGGCAATACCAAAATATGGGCCGACCGAAATGGATTGGAAAAGATATTAATGAACCTATTTTCAAATGCTTTTAAATATACTCCAAAAGGAAAGGCTATTGCCGTAAGCATCACTAAAAACGAAAAACAAATAGGAATCCATATTAGCGATGAAGGAATAGGGATTTCAAAAGAGAAACTCAACAAGATTTTTACAAGATTTGTTTCCTTTAATGATAAAAGAAGTAATCCAAGTACGGGCATTGGGCTATCATTGGTCAAAGAACTGGTTGAAAAACACAAGGCCAAATTGGATTTGACTAGCGAACCCGGCAAAGGCAGCACTTTTTCGGTTTATTTCAACCTTGGAAAAGAACATTTTTCCGATGAAGTAGATTTCGAATTAGAGGAAAAAGAACAAGATTCCGAAGAAAACAGAGAACCAACCCAAAAAATGCTTTCCAAAAAAGAAAAAGGTCAAATTAAAATCTTGGTGGTCGAAGACGATGCCAAATTACGAGCCTTTATAAAAAACATTCTCGAAGACGAATACCAAATCTTGGAAGCTGACAATGGAGAAATTGGCTATCAATTGACGGTGGAAGAAAATCCCGATTTCATCGTAAGCGACATTATGATGCCCAAAATGAACGGGGTCGACCTTTTGAAAAAAATTAGGAAAAATGTTGAGACAAGTCATGTTCCTGTTATTTTACTCACGGCAAAAACCAATATTGAAAGTAAGCTTGAAGGCTTGACTTATGGCGCTGATGATTATATAACTAAACCTTTTAGTGTTTCTTATTTTAAAGCCAGAATAGAAAATCTACTTAATCAGAGAAAACGACTACAGGATATTTTTGGTTCTATTGACAATAATCAGATTGACGATTTTAATCCTAAACCACATTTAATCACGGATCAGGATGAGGAAATAATGAAAAAAGTAATGGAAATTATTGAACAAAATATTGATAACAACAAATTTTCAGCTGAAAGCCTGGGCCCTTTGATTGGACTCAATCGAACTACTTTCTTCTACAAAATTAAAAGTCTCACTGGCTATTCACCAGTTGAATTTATAAGAGACATAAGACTAAAACGAGCCGCACAATTAATAATTGGCAGTCAACTGTTAATAAAAGAGATTGCTTATATGAGTGGTTTTTCAGATATGAAATATTTCAGCAAATCTTTCAAAAACAAATATGAGGTAACTCCATTGGAATATCGCAAACAAAATAAACAGTAATAGAATATAATTCCCGGCAGAAAGCAAAATAATATTATAAGTGTAAGGTGTAAATGATTTTTAACAAATAGATATGGATTTAAGATTAAAAGACAAAGTTGTAGTCGTGTCAGGTTCCGCTGGCAAAGAAGGAAGCATTGGGGAAACCATCATCAAGCGATTGGCGGATGAAGGTGCCATACCAACACTTGTGGACAGAAACAGCAGAGGGTTTGGCTATGTGGAAGAACTCCAAAAGAAAGGAATCGACGCATTGTTTGTCCAAACGGACGTAACCAATCCAGAGGCAATGGAAAATGCTGTAAAAAAGATTGTTGAAAAATATGGAAGAATCGATGCAGTCATCAACAATGTCGGCGTAAATGACGGCGCGGGTTTGGAATCAAGCTATGAAGAATTTATGAATTCTTTGAAACTGAATGTGGTCAGCTATTTTTTATTGACCAAATATGCGCTTCCATATCTAAAAGAATCAAAAGGAAATATCCTGAACATAGGCTCCAAAGTGGCTTTGACAGGACAAGGAGGAACTTCGGGTTACGCAGCCGCAAAAGGCGGAGTTCTGGGGTTGACCAGAGAATGGGCAGTCGATTTGATTCAATTTGGGATTCGCTCCAATGCCATTATAATTGCAGAAAGTTATACTCCGGCATACGAAGATTGGATTAAAACATTGGCGGATGGCGAAACAGTTTTGAAAAAAATCAATAAAAGCATTCCGTTTGAGGGTAGAATGACCCAAACGAAAGAAATTGCAGATACGGCTCTTTTTATTATTTCAGATTGTTCTTCGCACACTACAGGACAATTTGTTTTTGTTGATGGAGGATACGTTCACTTAGATCGAGCTTTAATCAATGATTTAAATTAGAAAAAAATGTGGCAACCGAATTAATGTTTATAGCATTTGGAATTGATTTGAGCATAATTAAACATGTTTAAAAAACAAAAGATTGTTATATTTAGAAGATATAATTAACACCTTGACACTATTCATAACAATCGCTCCAAATTCTCTTTAAAATAGTTCAAGTACTATTTCAAAGATAAATTTGAGTTCTACTCTACTCCCATTCACTTTTAAATTTCATAATTTATCATTAAATTTTATTTTATTTCTCTTAATTATTTCAAATTAAAATTTTGAATTTGACATTGAAATCATTGTTAAAACTATAGTCTGAATGTAATAGCACAGCAACATAAAATACTAAATATCAAATAAATAAACTTAAAAGTTAAAACCATCTAAAAAAGTTAAAATTGGAATTAGGTGTTCAATTAAAGTACCATCCACTCCACGAATACCAAATGACGCCATTGAAAGACAATTGGCGTCATTTTTTTATATCAATGCTTTTTAATTCTATCTAAAAAAGTTAAAATTGGAAATAAGGTATTCGATAAAATTACCATTCACTCCACTAAAAAATGGATAGTTCGAACTCACATTTTTTCGAAAACAGACATTAATTTCCTCTTTTCTACAATCGGTAATAAATAGAAATTAAAAGACAAAGTATTCCTTTTAAAGACATCTTTTATTCCTAACATTGGTAATACATACTTTTACGTAAAAATTAAAGAACAAATTACTATGAAGCCATTTACTTTTGACCAAATACCTATTATGATGAACAAACTTCATGATAAATTAGATCATTTGGAAAAACTTATTGTACAAATCTCTATTACAAAAGAAGATAAGGAAGATATTCTAAATATTGAAGAAGCCTCTAAGCTTTTGAATCTATCTGTATCAACTATCTATAGTAAAGTAAGTAAGAGAGAAATTCCAGTTAATAAACAAGGTAAACGTATTTATTTCTATAGACATGAGTTAATTCAATGGATTAAGTCAGGTCGGATAAAGACTTATTTAGAAATCGAAAATGAAATTGTTAAAAGGTCAAAAATCTAGGTAGTATCCTATAAAGTGTGTAAGTAAAAAAAGTATTAGGGTTTGTGCAAACCCTAATACTTTTTTTACTTAATTTTAATATTTTACACATTTTATGAAAAAGGAAGATTTATTATCCGATGAATTTTTGAAGCAATTCAAAACAGGCGAAGACCTTTATGGCTTCTTAGCCCAACTACAAAAGCGAGGAATAGAGAAAATGCTCGAAGGCGAATTAGACGCCCATTTAGGCTATGATAAGCACGAGAAAACTACAAAATCCAATGCTCGTAATGGTTTTTCTAACAAGAAAATAAAAACCTCATTTGGCGAATCTCAGATTCAAGTTCCCAGAGATCGAGAAGCCTCATTTAACCCTTTAATTGTGCCCAAAAGGCAAAATATGCTCGATGGTTTAGAGAACGTAATAATCTCTCTCTATGCCAAAGGAATGAGCAATAGCGACATCGAAGAACAAATAAGAGAAGTTTATAATTTTGAGGTTTCCACTAGTACTATTTCTAGGATAACCGACACGGTTTCGAGTGATATTATTGCTTGGCAAAACCGACCTTTAGAGGCTGTTTATCTGATAGTCTGGATGGACGGAATTGTTTTTAAAGTTAGAGAAAACTCAAAAATAGTCAATAAAACCATCTATTTAGCCGTTGGACTTAATAGAGAAGGTAAAAAAGAAGTCCTTGGAATGTGGCTAGGAAAGAATGAAAGTGCTAGTTTCTGGCTTGGCGTTTTAACAGATTTAAAAGCTAGAGGAGTTGAAGATATACTAATTACTGCTACTGACAATCTAAATGGTTTTACGCAAACTATCAAAAATGTATTCCCAGAATCACAAACCCAAATCTGTGTAGTACATCAAATTAGAAACTCAGCTCGTTATGTGGTTTGGAAAGATAAAAAGGAATTTTCGGCAGATATGAAGCTTATTTACAATGCTCCAACTAAAGAAGCTGCTAAAGCATCTCTGGGAGATTTTTCTAAAAAATGGAATAATAAATATCCTTATGCGATTAAATCCTGGGAAGAAAATTGGGAGGAACTTACCGTATTCTTTGACTTTCCAGTAGAAATCAGAAAGATAATTTACACCACAAATTTAATCGAAAACCTCAATGGTAAAATCAGAAAATACACTAAAAACAAATTATCATTCCCAACGGATGAAGCTGTTTTAAAATCTGTATATTTGGCTTTGAGAGAGGCAACCAAAAAATGGTCGATGCCAATCCAAAACTGGGGATTAATCCTCAACCAGTTCTTAACTATATTTGAAAAAAGGGTTCAACTTTAATTAAAAAATCAAACCCCTATATTTTTAAACTTACACACTTTTTGGGATAGTGTCAAAATCTAGAGTTAATATTAGATTTTTGACCTTTTTAGTTTATACTTTCATCATTAACCATCAAAATAATATAGCAATACTTCATATAGTTTTTATATATCTGTAAATAAAAAATCAAAGTTTATAACTACTTTTGTATCAAACAACTCCCTTGAGTTATGTTGTCTTAATAAGGATACTTTGTTTTATTTTGCGATAGTTTGCTTTAAATTGTACCATTATTGTACCACTAAAGTTTGAAACCCTTTCTAAGTAAGGAAAGTTATTTTCTGCATCGGAAAATAAGCATTGCCGACAACATCCCCCTTAGGCTCCGAGCTTTTGTTTCATTTGTTTATCGTTACAAAAGCTTGGATTCCGCATCCTCCTATTTGACCTCCTAATCGTCACTGAATTCCTTAAGGGTGATTCGGCGGTGTTTTGTCTATCCCTTTTTGTTTGAACATTGGAGTCCCCGTGATTGCTGATTTTAATCTGGGCGAAGCACTTCCTTTTTTATCTGCAGTCTCCATTTGTGTATCTATTTGGGCAACGAACCCTGACCAGTCTTGTTTGAAAGAAGGATTTGGATCGCTCCTCCCTAGTCGCTCCCCATGGCTATTTCCGTCTTTTTAACAAGGTATACTGCTATTAAATCAGTCTATTAGTTACTATACAGTTACCATACAGTTACTATATAATTACTATATACTTATTATATACTTATTATATACTTATTATATACTTATTATATACTTATTATATACTTATTATATACTTATTATATACTTATTATATACTTATTATATACTTATTATATACTTATTATATACTTATTATATATAGTATTAAAATAGTATCTTTGCCCCCATCATTCACTAATTTGAAAAGAAATGGCCAAGATTAAAAGCATCATCAAGTTGAAAGGCACCATTGGAGGTATTAATTTTTATCAGCTCAATGGCGAGACCATTGGCCGCAAGGCAGGTGGCGGTTTTAATGGTGACGCCATCAAGACGAAGGACAGCATGGTGCGTGTTCGGGAAAATGGTTCCGAGTTTAAGGGGTGCATGCAGAGCGTGCAGTTTTTCAAGAAGGGATTGCAGCCTTTTTTGTGCCGCTTTAAAGATGGTACTTTGCACCAACGGTTGGTAAGTTTGTTTACGAAGCTTAAAAATTTGGATCTTGTTTCGGCTCGTGGATCGCGAACTGTTTTTGGCGGATTGCAAAGCACGGCTGGACAGGATTTGCTGAAAAGTTATTTGTTGACTTCCGGCTCCCGACTGGATGGTGTTTTGCACCAAAAAGTGCTTTTTGATTGGGGCACTGGATTTAGCATTCCTGATTTTGAAGGCAAACGGGTTAGTTTTCCTGCCGGTGCCACTCATCTTTCATTGCAAGTGGGGTATTTGACTCTTGATTTCGAGAATCAGGCTTCTACTTTTGGTTGCAGCGACACGGTTTATCTTAGTCCAACCGATGTTGGCACGGTTGTTCTCCCCGCTCCTGCTCTCGCTGATGCCGAGGGAGTACCAATTGGGGTGGTTTTTGCACAATTTGTACAGGAAATGAATGGGGCGTTTTATCCGTTGAAAAATGAGAATAGCGTGGTGTTGGAGGTTGTGAGTTGTAGGTTGTAGGTTGTGGGTTTTCGGTTATGAGTTATCGGTTGGGGGCGATGGTTTTCCTGATTCGAGGGTAATTTTGGTTGGGTATCCCTTAGCTCAATGTCATTAAGTCAAGAATAAATACACTATAATTTTTTCATTTCGACGACGTGAAATCATGTAACGAGGAGCAACTTATAGGAGCAACAAATGGGAGCAACTTATGTGAGCAACTTATAGGAGCAACTTATAGGAGCAACTTATGTGAGCAACTTATGTGAGCAACTTATGTGAGCAACTTATAGGAGCAACAAATGTGAGCAACTTATGTGAGCAACTTATGTGATTTCTCCCGCTGGTCGAAATGACAAAAGGGCTTAATTTAATGACTTTGCCTTAAAAGGGGGAACCGAGTCCTAGATAAATGAAGAAAGAACAGCTCTTAACTTTTAGGGGCTTAAAGGGTTTTGGGGCAATCCTTATCTCTTTGGCAAATGTTTCCTTTGTACACAAAGTATATGCCTGCATTAAGCGGGAGGATAAAACACTGCTGGTGGCCTTGCTGCAAAATATTGAAAGCCCTTTATCGTTGCAATAATCGCTCGCCGTTTGACTTGTATCTACACGTTTTACATCCTATTTCATAAAAAAAATGCTCTTTTACGGTTTCCCGTACTAAAACATGGGCGAATTTCATTACCCTTGTTATTTGAAAGAATTTTATTTCTAAATACAAAGAACTTTTAGCTTAAAAACCAACATTTTTTCTATCTTTAACCCAAATAAAATTCGCACTAATTTTATGCTCAACCAAAATCCCGAACAAATCGCCAGAGACCATATCGACAAACAGTTGATCGCGAGCGGGTGGATTATTCAGGACAAGAAAAAATTCAATCTTGCAGCGGGATTGGGAATTGCCATCAGGGAATACCAAACCGATATTGGCCCTGCGGATTATGTACTGTTCGTTGACAAGAAAGCCGTTGGCATTATTGAAGCCAAACGCGAAGAGGAAGGCATTCATTTGACTTCGGTGGAAGAACAATCGGCGCGCTATGCCAATGCCAAACTGCGATTGTTGAACAACGATCCTTTGCCTTTTGTTTATGAAAGCACGGGCGAAATCACTCGTTTCACCAATTACAAAGACCCGAAACCCCGTTCCCGAAATGTTTTCAGTTTTCATCGACCGGAAACTTTCCTGCAATGGATGAAGGAAGACAAAACGTTACGTGCCCGTTTGCACGATATCCCTACCCTGCCCATTGAAGGTTTGCGGGATTGTCAAATTACCGCCATTACCCATCTGGAAAAATCATTCAAAGACCAGCGACCTAAAGCCTTGATTCAAATGGCAACGGGTGCAGGAAAAACCTTTACGGCGATTTCCTTTATTTATCGTTTGTTGAAATATTCGAAAGCCAAACGCATTTTGTTTTTGGTGGATACCAAAAACTTGGGCGAACAAGCCGAAGGTGAATTTCGTTCCTATACTGCCAGTGAAGACAATCGCTTGTTTACGGAATTGTACGGGGTGACTCGTTTGAGCAGTTCCTTCATTCCCAACGACAGTCAAGTATATATCAGTACCATTCAACGAATGTATTCCATCTTGAAGGAAACGGAACTGGATGAAAGTGCCGAAGAGGAAAACCCGAACGAACAATTTTTTGAACCCAAAACGGCAGTTCCTGTGGGCTACAACGAAAAAGTGCCCATAGAGTTCTTTGACTTTGTGGTCATTGACGAATGCCATCGCAGCATTTACAATTTATGGAAACAGGTGTTGGATTATTTCGATGTTTTTCAAATTGGACTGACGGCAACACCCGACAACAGAACCTTTGGTTATTTCAACCAAAATCTGGTTTGCGATTATGGTTATGAAAAAGCCGTGATCGATGGTGTTTTGGTTCCCTATAACGTGTTCACGGTGGAAACCCAAATTACCAAAGAAGGCAGTACGATAAAAATTGGAGAAAAGGTAGACAAGCGAGAACGACTCACCCGAAAGAAATTTTGGGAAGCCCTAGATGAAGATGAAGTGTATAGCGGCAAACAATTGGACAAAGACATTGTGAACCCCAGCACCATTCGCACCATAATCCGAGCGGTAAAAGAAAATTTGCCGGCGATGTTTCCCGACCGATTCCTCACCCCGACCCTCTCCAAAGGAGAGGGAGATGAAACCGAAATTGGGAATAGTGAAATTTTAGTTGATGCTTATGCCAATGGATTTGAAGTGCCCAAACTATTGATATTTGCCAAAACCGATTCCCATGCCGAAGACATTATCGAAATCGTGCGGGAGGAATTTGGCGAAGAAAACAAGTTTTGCAAAAAGATCACCTATAAAAGTCTGGAAGACCCGAAGTCAGTACTCCAACAGTTCCGAAATGACTATTATCCCCGTATTGCCGTAACGGTTGACATGATTGCCACTGGAACCGACATCCGACCGCTGGAAGTCTTGTTGTTTATGCGCGACGTGAAAAGCCGTTCCTATTACGAACAAATGAAAGGCCGTGGCACGCGAACTTGTTCCGTGGAAGAATTGAAAGCCAAGGGAACGCCTTCTGCCCGATTCAGCAAAGACCATTTCGTGATTATTGACGCCATTGGTGTCGAGAGTTCGCAGAAAACCGACAGCCGCCCTTTGGAAAAAGCACCCGGTGTTTCGTTGAAAGATATTCTAGCCAACGTTGCCATGGGGAATACTTCAGAAGACATGTTGACCACGCTGGCCAATCGCTTGATTCGTTTGGAACGCCAACTTTCCGAGAAAGACAAATTGAAGTTTGCCGAACAAGCCGATGGTTTTACGATTAACCATATCGTGAAACAGTTGTTGAACGCCTATGACCCAGATACCCTCACGAATAGTGAAACAGGAATCCGAAATGTTATGCGAGGCTTCGCTCCTATTGAAATTGAAAAAGCCATCGAGACTGAAAAACAAAAACTGATTGAAGCAGCGGTTGCAGTTTTCCACAATCCCGACTTGCGTGATTTTATCGTGGACATTCGCAAAAAATACGACCAGATTATTGACGTGGTCAATATAGACGCGATTACCAACATAGGTTGGGTAAAAGACCATGCTTCGGCAAGTTCCGCATTGATAGAAGACTTTAAAAGCTGGATTGAAAGCCACAAAGACGAAATCACGGCTTTGCAACTATTCTATGCGCAAGATTACCGCCACCGTACTTTTACCTACAAAATGATAAAAGAGCTAAGCGAAAAACTGAAAACCGAAAAACCCTTATTGGCACCCTTGACCGTTTGGCGTGCCTACGAACAACTGGAAAAAACCAACGGTTCGACCAAAAGCGAGCTGATTGCCCTGGTTTCCTTGATACGTCGCGTGAGCGGCATTGATACCATGCTCACGGCTTATGACAAAACAGTGGACAAAAATTTCCAAAACTGGATTTTCAAGAAAAATGCCGGACAACACAATGCCTTTACTGAAGACCAAATGCAATGGTTGCGAATGATGAAGGACTATGTCGCCAACAGTTTTCACATTGACCGAGATGATTTTGATTTAAGCCCTTTTAATGCCGAAGGCGGTTTGAGCAAAATGTGGCAGTTGTTTGGGGAAGAAACGGATGTGATTATTAATGAATTAAATGAGGTTTTAGCAGCTTAAAAGTTTAATAGAATTATACGCATAGGTTAAATCGATTAATAAATTTAACCTAACAATACAATTTAACAATTGTATTTAAAAAATTAATTATACCTTTGCACAAGAATTGAGATGGATTTTACATTCAGAAATAAAGAATTAGAAAAATTATATATTACCGGAAAATCAAAAAAATTGAAGCTCCCTAGTGATATAATAGAAAAATTCTTTGCGAGATTGCAACAAATTGAAGCAGCGAACGACATTTATGATTTATGGAATGACAAGGGTTTGAATTTTGAAAAATTGACAAACACTGAAAACTCCTATTCTATGCGTTTAAAAATAAAATACCGTCTTGAAATGGATATTGATTGGAAAAATAATGAACTCACCATTGGAGATTTCATTATTACCGATATTTCCAATCATTATTCTTAAAAAAACTAACTTTCATTATGGCAACTACCCAAAAATTAAGACCCGCAATTAAATTTGGCCCAGGCTATTTCATTCGGGAACAAATGGAATACCGAAGCTGGACACAAGAAGAACTTGCTGAAGTGATGGGAATGACCATCAAACACATCAATAAAATACTAAAAGACAAGCAACCTATTACACTAGATACGGCTAAAGTATTGGCCGAGGTCTTTGATACTTCGCCTCAATATTGGTTGAATTTGGATGCCAATTACAGACTTTGGCTGGATTCTGTTCCTTCTGAAAAAGAAAAACAAGCAGAGCTTAAAGCCAATCTTTATGAACGTATGCCTATTAGAGACATGATTGCCAAAAACTGGATTCCAGCTTTTGCTGATGTATATGAACTTTATGATAACCTTCTAGAATTTTGGAACAGCAAAAAACTAGATTTTGAGGAATGGGACAAGCAAATTACGCCACTTTTAGCCAGAAAATCAGAGAGTTTCAATCAATACAAAGCCTCTTATACGTATACTTGGTACCATAAAGCAATGATGGTAGCAAGTACTTTTTCTGTTCCTGAATTTGATAAAAAAGGATTAGTAGATTTATACCAAGAATTGCATCAATATACCATACAGGAAAACGGCATAAACGAATTCTTAGAAAAATTAAACCAATTGGGCGTTATTGTTTTTGTATTGCCCCATTTGCAAAAAACCTATTTAGACGGTGCGGCTTTTTATTGCAAAAACAACCCCGTGATTGTTTACACCGCCAGATACAAACGCATTGATAACTTTTGGTTTACCATCGCACACGAAATAGCTCATATTTTATATCACTTGGATGAAAACAACAGTTTTTTTCTAGACAATTTTAGGGAAGAAGAAATAAATGATTTAGAAACCGAAGCCAACCAAATGGCCTCCGAAAAACTAAAACACGATACTATTATTGATTTTCTCAAACCGAAACTCAATTATCTTTCCAAGCAAGACATTGTTAGTTGTGCCAATGAACTAGCCATTCATCCCGCCATTATCATTGGCAAATTGGCACACGATAAAACCATTTCTTATGCCAACCAAAACCTTTTTAATGAAAACGTTATCAGCCTTTTGGATGAAAAATATTGTATAGCTGATGTCAAATAAATTACCGAAGGATTGGAAAATAGTATCTATATCGAAAATTGGAAAAATTGAAACAGGCACAACTCCTAGTAAGGCTATTACTGAATATTATGGCACTGAATATCCATTTTATAAACCTTCAGATTTAGATGCTGGCATAAATGTTTTTAAATCAATTGATGGATTAACAAAACTTGGAGTTGATAAAGCAAGATATGTTGCAGAAAACACAACACTTGTCACTTGTATTGGAGCAACAATTGGTAAAACTGGTTATTTAAAAAAAGGTGGAGGTTTTAATCAGCAAATTAATGCTATTATTCCAAATGTAGGTGTAAACCCTAAATTTATATATTATCAAGCAATTGGTTTAGATTTTCAAAAACAAATTAAGAATAATGCTTCTGCAACAACTTTACCACTACTCAATAAAAGTAAGTTTCAATTATTGACAATGGTTAATTGCCCTTTAGAAAACCAAACCCTCATCGTCTCCAAAATAGAAGAACTTTTCAGCGAGCTAGACAAAGGTATAGAAGATTTAAAAACAGCCCAACAGCAACTCAAAACCTATAGACAAAGTGTGTTGAAATGGGCTTTTGAAGGGAGATTGACGAATAAAAAAGTGAAGGATTGGAAATTGCCGAAGGGATGGAAGTTATTAACATTGGATAACGTAACTAAAAAAATAACCGATGGAGAACATTTTAGACCTCAAACACAAGAAACTGGAATTCCTTTTCTTTCTGCTAAAGATGTTCAAAGTAATGGTGTGTCATTTGACAAACCGCTCTATATTTCAAAAGAAACAGCAAAAAAAGCTTTGCAAAGATGTAATCCTGAAAGAGGAGATATTCTAATTGTAAGTAGAGGCGCTACAGTTGGACGAATGTGCATAGTAAATACTGATAATCAGTTTTGTTTACTTGGAAGTGTTATTCTAATAAAAGTTAATAATAGTATCGATAGTAAACTTTTAAATTATTTGCTAAAATCTCCAATAGCAAATCAAAAAATGATAACTGTTTCTGGAGCAACCGCACAACAAGCAATTTACTTAAGAGATATAAAAAAAATAGAAATATCATTACCTCCACTCGAAGAGCAACACCAAATCGTTCAAGAAATAGAAAGCCGTTTGAGCGTGGCGGATAAAATGGAGGAAAGTATTAGTCAAAGTTTATTGCAGGCAGAGGCTTTGCGGCAGAGTATATTGAAGAAGGCGTTTAGCGGGGAGTTGGTTTAATGATATGCGCCGAGCCTATGGCTCTTATGATAGAGGATTAACGCTATGCCAACTGGACTAAAGTCCAGCCTTACAAAATGAATCGAGCCGATGGCTCTAGCTCGTTAACGTAAAAGTCCCGTAGGGACGAAACATTTTGTAGCAACGGATTTTATCCGTTGGAATGATAAAATGGAGGAAAGTATTAGTCAGAGTTTATTACAAGCAGAGGCCTTGCGGCAGCGTATATTGAAGAAGGCGTTTAGTGGGAAGTTGGTTTGATGATATGCGCCGAGCCTACGGCTCTTTTTCTAGTGTTGTGTGTTACAAAACTGGACTAAAGTCCAGCCTTACAAAATGAATCGAGCCGATGGCTCTAACTCGTGAACATAAAAGTCCCGTAGGGACGAAACATTTTGTAGCAACGGATTTTAACCCGTTGGAATGATAAAATGGAGGAAAGTATTAGTCAGAGTTTATTACAAGCAGAGGCCGTGCGGCAGCGTATATTGAAGAAGGCGTTTAGTGGGAAGTTGGTTTGATGATATGCGCCGAGCCTACGGCTCTTATGATAGAGGATTCACGCTATGCCAACTGGACTAAAGTCCAGCCTTACAAAATGAATCGAGCCGATGGCTCTAGCTCGTTAACGTAAAAGTCCCGTAGGGACGAAACATTTTGTAGCAACGGATTTTAATCCGTTGGAATGATAAAATGGAGGAAAGCATTGGGCAAAGCCTACAACAAGCCGAGGCATTGCGGCAGAGTATATTGAAGAAGGAGTTTAGTGGGGAGTTGGTTTAATGATATGCGCCGAGCCTACGGCTCTTATGATAGAGGATTCACGCTATGCCAACTGGACTAAAGTCCAGCCTTACAAAATGAATCGAGCCGATGGCTCTAGCTCGTTACCGTAAAAGTCCTGTAGGGACGAGACATTTTGTAGCAACGGATTTTAATCCGTTGGAATGATAAAATGGAGGAAAGCATTGGGCAAAGTTTGTTACAGGCAGAAGCCTTGAGGCAGAGTATATTGAAGAAGGCGTTTAGCGGGGAGTTGGTTTAATGATATGAGCCGAGCCTATGGCTCTTTTTCTCCTGTTGTGTGTTAAGAAACTGGACTAAAGTCCAGCCTTACAAAATGAATCGAGCCGATGGCTCTAACTCGTGAACGTAAAAGTCCCGTAAGGACGAAACATTTTGTAGCAACGGATTTTAATCCGTTGGAATTATAAAATGGAGGAAAGTATTAGTCAGAGTTTATTACAAGCAGAGGCCTTGCGGCAGCGTATATTGAAGAAGGCGTTTAGTAGGAAGTTAGTTTAATGATATACACCGAGCCTACGGCTCTTATGATAGAGGATTCACGCTATGCCAACTGGACTAAAGTCCAGCCTTACAAAATGAATCGAGCCGATGGCTCTAACTCGTGAACGTAAAAGTCCCATAAGGACGAAACATTTTGTAGCAACGGATTTTAATCCGTTGGAATTATAAAATGGAGGAAAGTATTAGTCAGAGTTTATTACAAGCAGAGGCCTTGCGGCAGCGTATATTGAAGAAGGCGTTTAGTAGGAAGTTAGTTTAATGATATACACCGAGCCTACGGCTCTTATGAAAGAGGATTCACGCTATGCCAACTGGACTAAAGTCCAGCCTTACAAAATGAATCGAGCCGATGGCTCTAGCTCGTTAACGTAAAAGTCCTGTAGGGACGAGACATTTTGTAGCAACGGATTTTAATCCGTTGGAATGATAAAATGGAGGAAAGCATTGGGCAAAGCCTACAACAAGCCGAGGCATTGCGGCAGAGTATATTGAAGAAGGAGTTTAGCGGGGAGTTGGTTTAATGATATGCGCCGAGCCTACGGCTCTTATGATAGAGGATTCACGCTATGCCAACTGGACTAAAGTCCAGCCTTACAAAATGAATCGAGCCGATGGCTCTAACTCGTGAACATAAAAGTCCCGTAGGGACGAAACATTTTGTAGCAACGGATTTTAACCCGTTGGAATGATAAAATGGAGGAAAGTATTAGTCAGAGTTTATTACAAGCAGAGGCCGTGCGGCAGCGTATATTGAAGAAGGCGTTTAGTGGGAAGTTGGTTTAATGATATGCGCCGAGCCTACGGCTCTTTTTCTAGTGTTGTGTGTTACAAAACTGGACTAAAGTCCAGCCTTACAAAATGAATCGAGCCGATGGCTCTAGCTCGTTAACGTAAAAGTCCCGTAGGGACGAAACATTTTGTAGCAACGGATTTTAATCCGTTGTAATAGAAATGATAATCAATATAAAGCAACGGATTTTAACCCGTTGTAATAGAAATGACAATCAATATAAAGTTCCAT
This sequence comes from Flavobacterium limnophilum, assembly GCF_027111315.2. Classification (GTDB taxonomy): domain Bacteria; phylum Bacteroidota; class Bacteroidia; order Flavobacteriales; family Flavobacteriaceae; genus Flavobacterium; species Flavobacterium limnophilum. The sequence goes on from NZ_CP114289.2 coordinate 2,414,946, forward strand.
AGGAACGATATGTTTTACAAATAAATATTAAAAAAATGGCAAATACCTATCATCAAGTATATATACAAGCTGTTTTCGCCGTAAAATATAGAAATGCGGTTCTAGAAAAAAAATGGCGCAATGAAATTCAAGGAGTAATAGGGAATTTAATAAATGAAACCGGATGTAAAACGATTATTGTTAATGGTGTTGAAGATCACATACATTGCTTCTTAGGTTTGAAGCCAACGGTATCAATTTCAGAATTAATGAAGACCATAAAAGCAAAATCATCAAAATATATCAATGATAACAAGCTAATTTTAAATCGATTTGAATGGCAGGAAGGTTATGGCGTTTTTTCATATAGTCAATCTCATATAGATAAAGTTTACAAGTATATAGCTAATCAAGAAGCGCATCATAAGAAACAGACATTCAGAGATGAATATTTGGCTTTTTTAGACAAATTTGAAGTCTCTTTTGATGAAAGATATATTTTTGAGGATTTGATATGATTCAGGCTTACAACTCTCATAATTGATGCTGTAAACGACACTGTAAGTGATGCTCTAAATGATGCTGTAAATTATATGTCCAAACAAGATAATGGTGTAGGGATTAATGAAATAATGGGAGTTACCAATAAATCTAATGCTACCGTCAAAAGATATTTACAATTGCTAAAAGCTATTCAAGCAATAGAATTTAGAGGTTCTGTAAAAACAGGTAAATATTATTTAACAGAAGAAATGGTAAAAAAATAAAAGAAGTATATATACTAAAAAGTTACTTAGGCATAATTCAAAATTTGTCACAAACGTGAGATTAAGACAATGTTTATTGAAAAATACATTTAAAAGGGAGTTAATTTGATAGTGTTATGAAAGAACTAGATTTTATAATAAAATATTCGTTTTCTAACTTTTTAAAAGATTGTCCAGTAGGAGAAGATCCAACGGAATTTGTTAATGAGATAGACTTTGAAGTATATCTTACAGACGAAACAGGACATTTACAGGAGCAAGTAGGAAAAGGTAAAATAAGTCAAATCCTTTTTTCTTTGGCAATGGATTGTGGGTTTCCACTAAGTGATGTTATGGATGCCACGCATTCTATTTGCCAAATGTCAGGAATATTGTTTGAATGGGATCAAGACAAAGACTTTTGGGATAAAATTGATATTTATTTTGAATATCAGCCACTTGAAAATTATGATGTCTTTTTTCTAGAAACATTAGAAATAATCGCAAAATATAGAGGTAAAGGTCTTGGAGAAAAAATAATCAATAATTTGATTGAACGATTTTATTCTTCTTGTGGATTATGGGTTTTGAAAGCATTTCCAATGCAGCATGATATTGCAATTAAAAATGAAAAGGAAGAAAATTGGAGTGATTGGAATAGAAAAATGGAATACCCAAAAATGGAATTAGATTTTGAAAAATCACAATACCAATTATTCAACTATTACAAAAAAAGAGGATTTCAAAATCCATTTGACATGGAGTATTTTATAGCTAGACCATTTGATATTATTAACAAAAATGAGTAATAGTAAACGATTAAAATAGAGAAAAGTATTGCCCAAAGCCTGCAACAAGCTGAAGTATTGAGGCAGCGTATATTGAAGGAGGTGCTTAGTGAGGAGTTGGTGTAATAACATGAACCGAGCCTACGGCTTTCAATAACAAACCGGTTATTGATGTTACTTCATAGGATATTGATTAAGGAGTTCAGTAAGAGATTGGCACCAATAAACAACTATAAAGTTGTATTTATGATTAAAAAATGCATAAAATTTAACCATAAAGTAATATAATTAAAATATTGTATTACTTTTGCAATCGCAATACCATGTCCACAACCAAAGAAACAGTAGGTCGGTTTCTAAAAGATTTTAAATTTAAAATGTCTATTTGGGATGTTCTTTTTAGAGATGACAGAGGGAAAAACACCACTACATTAACTACTTTAGAACTTCGTCCCATAGAGCGAAAGAAAGTATTGGAGTCCTTAGAAGCATTGGATTATAGTGAAGGTCCCGTTGAAGAAAAATTATATGGCGGTTCGGCTATGTGGGTTTTTGGAAAAATGGTGAAGAAAAAAGAAATCTATATTAAAATTACCATGGGTGCTCCAGGAAGTTCCGTCATTTGCATCTCATTTCATTTGGCAGAGCACAAAATGTCTTATCCTTTAAAATAAACAGTACATGAAAAGCCCCTTTACAGGAAAAGAAATGTTATTGTCCAAAGAAAAAAGGACAATAGCTTTTAGAAAAGAAAATTTTCCGGTCGTGTTTCATTTTTATAAATGTGAAGCCACCCAAGAACAATTTACCACTACCGCATTGGACGAATTGAACATCAACCAGGTCTATAATCAATATCGCGATAAATTTAATATTCCGTTTCCCGATGAAATCATAAAAATTAGAGCGCAATATGACATCCCTGCTTCCAAAATGTCGGCCATATTAGGTTTTGGCACCCATAGTTATCGTCAATATGAAGCTGGAGAGATGCCCAATACTTCGAACGCCCGTTTGATTCAAATGGCCGGCGACCCCAATAAATTTGTTGAAATGATCCAGTTATGGGATTCCACTGATGAAAAAATCAAGGCCAAATATCTTAAAACCACCCAACATTTAATAGAAGAGCAAAACAGAAATAGTTTTAACGTCAATCTTAAAGATTATTTACTAGGCAAACATTTGGCCGATATTTATTCGGGATATCGAAACCCCAATTTTGAAAAATTTGCCGAGATGGTCGTTTACTTTTCGGATACTGTTCAGCCCTATAAGACCAAGATGAATAAACTCTTGTTTTATGCCGATTTTTTAATGTTTAAACAAAGTTGTTTTTCCATAAGCGGCGTTCGATATAATGCCATCAATATGGGACCCGTTCCGCATAATTTCAACAGTATTTTTGAATATTTAGCCAACCAAGACGTGATTGACGTGTGTTACACTAAATTTCCAGACGGCAATACCGGTGAGCAATTTCAATCCAGAAAAGACAGACCTTTTAATGCCGGTCTTTTTTCAGAATATGAATTAGACGTTTTAAATAAAGTGTCCTCCGCCTTCCAAACAACCAGCACCAATGACATTATTGAATTGAGTCATTTAGAAGCCGCTTGGCAAAAAAATGAACAAAACAAAAGCATCATCAGTTATGAACATGCTTTTGAATTAAGTCAAATATAAATATGAGCAAAGAAAATTCAGCGAATACCTCGAGTATCGTCAGTAAAGTATGGGCCTTTTGTCAAACCCTTAGAGACGATGGCGTGGGCTACGGCGACTACTTGGAGCAATTGACCTATTTGCTGTTCCTGAAAATGGCCGACGAATACAGCAAACCGCCCCACAATAGAGTAATGCCCATTCCTGTGGAGTTTTCCTGGGAAACCTTGACCAACAAAAGTGGTACAGAGTTGGAGACGCATTACAACATTATGTTGCGGGAACTTGCCAAAGAAAAAGGGATTTTGGGACAAATCTTTGTCAAGAGCCAAAACAAAATACAAGACCCCGCCAAGTTGTACAAACTCATTGCCCTGATCAATGCCGAGAACTGGATTTTGATGGGCGTGAAAGACAAAGGTGATATTTATGAAGGTCTATTAGAGAAGAATGCCGAGGACACCAAAAGTGGTGCGGGCCAGTACTTCACCCCTCGCCCACTAATCAAGGCGATGGTGGAATGTTTGCGTCCGGAACCCTTGAAAACCATTGCCGACCCTGCTTGTGGCACGGGAGGCTTTTTCTTGGCAGCTTACGACTGGATTGTGGACAACAGGAACTTGGACAAGGAGGCGAAACAGTTCTTGAAATACGAAACGTTTTTCGGGAACGAGATTGTGGCCAGTACCAGACGTTTGGCATTGATGAATTTGTTCTTGCACAATATTGGCGACATCGATTCGGATAATTTTATTTCACCGAATGATTCCCTGATTACGGATTCGGGGACTCGATATGATTATATTTTGGCCAATCCGCCTTTCGGCAAGAAAAGCAGCATGACCTTTACCAATCAAGATGGCGAGCAGGAGAAAGAGGATTTGACTTATAACCGCCAAGATTTTTGGGTGACTACCAGCAACAAGCAGTTGAACTTTGTGCAACACATTCGCACGATGCTTAAAACGACTGGATTGGCCGCTGTGGTATTGCCCGACAATGTTTTGTTTGAAGGTGGCGTTGGTGAAACGGTGCGTAAAAAACTATTGGAGACTACCGATTTGCATACGATATTGCGTTTGCCAACAGGGATTTTCTATGCCAATGGCGTAAAAGCGAACGTCTTGTTTTTTGACGGTAAACCATCGAGCAAAGAACCGTGGACCAAGGAAGTTTGGGTGTATGACTATAGAACCAACATTCACCATACGCTAAAGAAAAATCCTTTAAAACTAAGCGATTTAAAAGATTTCATCACGCTTTACAACCCAGAGAACCGACACAAACGTACAGAGACCTATAACGTCGAGACCAATCCTGAAGGGCGTTGGAGGAAGTTTAGCTATGATGAAATCATTGCCCGAGACAAAACGAGTTTGGACATCACTTGGCTGAAAGACAAATCCTTGGCGGATTTGGACAATCTGCCGGATCCTGATGTTTTGGCATTGGAGATTGTGGAGAACATTGAAGCGAGTTTGGATAGTTTCAGGGCGATTATTGCCAGTTTGAAGTAGTAGGCGATTGTGGTGGGCGGACCTGCTAACTTTACCGACATAAAAAGTTAAGAATAAAAATCTTAATTTTAACTTATGAAAAAGACGCGAAAAATTTATGACCGATTGCCCTGTCTTTTATTTCATTCCAACTTAAAGCCATAGAAAGTATTGCAATTTGTTATTTACCAAACGCACCATATATAAATGATTTTAACAAGATTATTTACATATAGTTATACCCAATTTTCAACAAATATCAACACTTTTTAAATCATAATATTACGGAAAACCGTAAAGTGAGAATTATTATTATTTTTTACAATTTAAATTATTGGTTTTTCATTTAGATCTACATGTAAGTCACTACAATCAAATAAGTTAAACTTTTTTATAGTAGTGCACCATATAACTCTAAATTGATTATTTTTACATAGTGAAACAGTCCATCAACATAGCCACAATCTTTCCCAAACACTTATTTTGGGATATGGATCCTAGTAAACTTAATCTTTCCAGAGACAAGGATATTATTATTCCAAGGGCTTTGTTTGCAACCACTCCAGATATCTTTGAAACAGACATTTTAAAATTAGAAGAACTATATTCTGCTAAAGATATTGTTAAATATTTAAAATTAACAACAGAGAATATCAGTAACAAAGTTTGCGTAAGTGTTGCAAAAAGATACAATGTAAAACCATTTCTTCGTTTTTCACTTTAATTTATGAGGGCAGTTACTCCAGCAATAATTAAAGCCATCATAGCATTACAAGCATTACCAACAGTATCAAAATTCACTTTAGGTGGTGGTACCAATCTGGCACTACAATTCAATCATAGAATTTCTGATGATATTGATTTCTTTTATGATGGAATAATTGGCAAAGAGGGGTTTAAAAATATCGAAAATGAAGTCAAAAACTATTTTGGCAGTAAAGCTAAAAGCTTTGACGATCCTTGTGATATAAACGACCAATATTATTTTCTGCATTTCTTTCTTGATTTAGAAGATGGCGTAACCATAAAAGTGGAGTTACTTCAAAATATGAAGAATTTGTTCGATGTAGAAATCAATCAAGGAATAAATCTACTTTCAAAAAAAGACATTGGTTTGTTCAAATTAATCAGCACCTCAAACCGTTCTACCAAAAAGGACATTTACGATTTAGACTTCATACCGATACCATTTCATTAATCGATTTATATGACGACTTGAAAGTTAAAACACTTAAGTTCAATAAAGAAGAACACAAAACAATATTTGATTTAAGTAAAAACAACACTCCTATTGACAATCCAGAATTACTGTTAAAATTTGATACTAATTCCGATTATTCAAAGTTTCCATCACAGACAAACGATACCATGCAAATCATCGAGGAAAACAAAACTTGGATTGAAGCAAAAATAAGTTGGCGTTCAAAAGTAAGACGACTTTACAACCATTTAGGCAAAGATTTCCCCGGCCCAAAAGGAATAAAAATCAAATAAGCCATTATCTCATTCAGCTGCACAAAATCCTCGTTTAGTCCAAGTATTCCTATCCCATTTGTCCCCGCTTACATCATAGTGTAGCTATAGAATCAATTTCTTTTTCTAATCAACATTTCAAAAGGAATCTTATTGCAAAAGGATAAAAGCTGAAAATACATCGTACACTATTATCCCATAAAAAACACAAAAAACAATTAATAATAAATTCTATTTTTACAGAAGATTTCAATAAAACTACATGACCATACAAGATTTAACAGGCCAATATTCCATTTCGGGAAGCAACCAGGACGAGAATAACGAGATGACTTACAAAGGTATTTTGACTTTATCTTTGGACAATAATAACCGAATCATTGCCCACTGGCTCATCAACAATGCGCAAGAACAAACGGGACATGGTTTTTTCAAGGACAACATTTTGGTGATTAATTTCAACTACAAAGGGGAAGACCACAAGACCTATAAAGGCGTGGCCGTTTACCGATGCATCACCAAAGATGTATTGGAAGGATTTTGGTCGGAAAAACACGGCAACCCGCTTTATTTGGGAACCGAGCATTGTTTGCGAATGGAAAGTACCGAGCGTTTACACTAAATAATATTTCCCGTCAAAACATGCTTCCATTTTGCAGTATCAAAAAATGATTGTAGCTTTGAAAAAATAGATTCAACAGCCTTATCCAGCCTCTTTTTATGAAAAAATACTATCTACACAACGGAACTGAAAGCAGCGGTCCTTTTGATATAGAAGAATTGAAAGCAAAAAACATTAGCAAGACAACTCCTGTATGGTTCGAAGGGATGCAACACTGGAAAACTGCCGGGGAGATACCCGAACTCACTCGATTATTCGTGGCAAATCCACCTCCTATCACTTCTTTTTCGACACCTCCTCCAACTCCAAAAGAGGAAAAAACAACAAAAGAGCACAAGATTCTGGGCTTGTCCAGAAATACGTTCTTCATAGTTTGCGGAGTATTGGTTTTGACAACGGCAACCCTTGTTTTCAACAACATTCAAGAAAACAGAAGCCGGGAATTAAGAATAAAAAACCATAAAACCGAAGTCGAAAATTACCAATTGGAACTGAAACAAAAAGAAATAGAGGAAGAAAAAATCCAGGCAGTCATACAAGAGAAGATTGATGCAGAAAGAATGGCTCGTGAGAAAAAACAAAACTCTAACAGCAGGCTTTCGGAAATTGGGCAATTATTGGTGGACTACCAAAACAATTTGGATGCCACCGAAAAAAAACTGAAGGACGCTTCGGGTTTCAAGCTATTGAGAACTGCCGCAGAAAAAAAGGAACAAATGGATTTGTTGCAAAAAAATATTGATTCCTTCAAAAATGAAATCAACCAGTTAAAAAATGAATCCGACCAGTTGAAACTGGAATTGGAGAAAATACCCGAATAAGCACAAGCACAAACTGGAAAAAAGAATTGGACAACCCCAAAACAGATTACACAATTCTCAACATAGCGATCCAAAATTATCAATTTAAAGATAACAAGGCGTAATTTTCATAAATTATTATCACATAAATTCGATAAATAGTGATTTTTTTTCAATATTTGTATTCAGCAAATAATGTCATAAAAAACACTTCTTTATGTCCATAAAAATAGCCATTTTACATAAAACAACATATAAATTTGACCGAAGCGTCAAATTATTTCCCCATGTTTTCAGACTTCGTCCAGCGGTGCATTCCAGGACCGCCATAGAGGGCTATTCTTTTAAAATTAGTCCCGAGGATCATTTCATCAATTGGCAACAGGATCCTTTTGGAAATTACCAGGCAAGAGTTATTTTTCCCGATAAAATCAAGGAATTAAAAGTCGAGGTCGAAGTCATTGCAAAACTTCAGGTCATCAACCCTTTTGATTATTTTGTGGAAGAATATGCCCAGAAATATCCCTTTAAATATGACAATCTACTCGAACAGGAATTAGTTCCTTATTTAAAATTAAGCGAAGAAAGTCCCCTATTCTTGAAATTTATTGAAAAAATAAAGTTAAATGATTCCATAGAAATAAATGATTTTTTGGTTTACCTGAATCAAGAGGTTTACAAAACACTTACCTACAATCTACGGATGGAAGCCGGCGTACAAACTCCAGAAGAAACCTTAAGAATAAAAAGTGGCTCCTGCAGGGATTTTGCCTGGCTGTTGATTCATGTTTTGCGACACTTTGGTTTAGCGGCGCGGTTTGTTTCCGGCTATATCGTGCAATTGGCACCAGACCTAAAATCGCTTGACGGCCCATCAGGACCAGAGAATGATTTTACCGATTTGCACGCTTGGGCCGAAGTGTATCTCCCTGGTGCAGGCTGGATTGGATTGGATCCCACCTCCGGACTTTTTGCCAGCGAAGGACATATTCCATTGTGTTGCACGCCTCATTATGAAAGTGCTGCGCCCGTAACGGGTGCCACCGAAAAATGTGAAGTCAGTTTTGATTTCGAAAACAAAGTGACCCGTATCCATGAAGACCCGAGAGTAACCAAACCCTATTCCGACAGACAATGGGAAGACATTATGGAAGTTGGAAATGTTGTCGAGAAGGATTTAATCGAAGGCGATGTCCGCTTGACAATGGGTGGAGAACCGACCTTTATTTCCATCGACGATTTTGAAGGAGCCGAATGGAACACCGCTGCAGACGGGCCATTGAAACGAAAATTGGCTTACGATTTGGCGCTTCGTTTAAAACAACGATTTGCCCACGGAGGCTTGCTGCATTTTGGACAAGGAAAATGGTATCCCGGAGAATTATTTCCACGTTGGCAATATGGGTTGTACTGGAGAAAAGACGGATTTCCCTTGTGGAAAAATGATGCTTTGGTCGCCAAAGAAGGAGAAACCCAATTTACTTTTCACGATGCCGAAAAATTTGCCGTAGCATTGACCCAATTTTTAGGAATTGACACTAAAAACATATTGCCCACCTACGAAGACCCTATTTATTGGGCACTGGAGGAAGGCAAACTTCCAGTGAATTTAGACCCATTGAAAGTGAATTTGAAAGATTCCATTGAACGCCATAATCTGGCCAAGGTTTTAGAAAAAGGCTTGAATAATCCATCAGGATTTGTTTTGCCAATTCGAAAAGACCACAGCCAGGATAATTGGGAAAGTTGTGCTTGGGAATTTAGAAGAGGAAATTGCTTTTTAATTCCCGGGAATTCTCCAATCGGTTTGCGGTTGCCATTGGATTCGCTTCCAAAGACTTCCAAAAACAAGAGAAAAACAGTTGTTGACAGGAGTTTATTTGAAGATTTACCTGCTTTAGGAGATTACACCGAAAAAATAAACAATCGTTTTGGAACTATTTCAAAGATTTTTGAAGCCGTCAAAAAAGTCGTATCCAAAAAAGAAAGTAGAAAGGAAGAAGACTCCTTATTATATGAAGTAGACACTTTCATTACGGCAATGTGCGTACAAGAACGCGATGGAATGTTGTACGTTTTTCTGCCGCCAACCGATTATTTGGAAGACTATATAGACTTAATCACTTCGATAGAAATTACTGCCGAAAAATTGCAAATGCCAGTACGAATTGAAGGCTATCAACCAAAAACGGATTACAGAGTCGAGAAAATGATGGTTACTCCTGATCCTGGCGTAATTGAAGTGAATGTGCATCCAGCCAAATCTTGGCAAGAAATCGTGGACAACACAACGGCACTGTATGAAGAAGCCTTTCTATCTCGTTTAGGCACCGACAAATTTATGGTTGATGGTCGTCATACTGGAACTGGCGGAGGAAATCACGTAACATTGGGTGCAGAAAGGCCCGAGGACAGTCCGCTGTTGCGAAGACCTGATTTGTTGCGAAGCCTGATTACCTATTGGCAACACCATCCCGTTTTAAGCTACCTTTTTGCCGGGCCTTTTATTGGACCAACGAGTCAGGCACCACGTATTGACGAAGGTCGTGATGAGCGTCTCTATGAAATGGAAATTGCTTTTGACCAAATCCCGAAAGATAAAGAAGTTCCCTTTTGGATGGTGGACAGAATTTTCAGAAACCTATTGACCGACATTACCGGAAATACGCACCGTACCGAGTTTTGCATCGACAAATTGTACTCTCCAGATTCCTCGACAGGACGTTTGGGAATATTGGAATTAAGGGCTTTTGACATGCCGCCCCACAAACACATGAACCTGGTTCAAAACCTATTGGTTCGTTCCTTGGTCGCCAAATTCTGGAAAAACCCTTACGAAAAAAAATTGATTCGTTGGGGAACTGAACTGCATGACAAGTTTTTGTTGCCCCATTTTGCCTATCTGGACATGATTGACGTGGTCAACGATTTAAAAGATGCCGGATATAATTTCGACATTTCATGGTTTGACCCTTTCTTCGAATTTAGATATCCCCATCATGGCAACGTGACTATTGACAATATTCAATTGGAAATTAGATTGGGTATCGAACCTTGGCACGTACTTGGCGAAGAACTCTCCAGCTCCGGAACCTCTCGATTTGTAGATTCTTCATTGGAACGTTTGCAAGTAAAAGTATCTGGAATTGTACCCGATCGTCATATTTTATTATGCAAAGGATGCCGAATCCCATTAAGAAGCACCGGAACCAAAGGAGAATATGTGGCAGGAATACGTTACAAATCATGGAATCCACCGTCCGCCTTGCATCCCAATATTGGAATTGACGTACCGCTTGTTTTTGATTTGGTAGATACTTGGAACAATAAAGTAATTGGTGGTTGCACCTATTTTGTCACGCATCCCGGCGGAAGAAGTTTTGACAGTTTCCCCGTGAACAGCCTTGAAGCGGAATCCAGAAAAATAAGCCGCTTTTGGGATTTTGGCCACACCCCTTCTTCTGCACTCGAGGATGTGGAAAAAGAGAAAGAAATGGTTGCCAACAATACTGCAACCTCCCGTTTTTTGGTAGAATCCAAATCAGAACTAAGACTTGACACGCCCATAGAACTTATTAACCCTGAGTACCCTTACACCCTAGATTTAAGACATTATTGGAAAGCAAAAGAATAAAATAATTAACATTGTTGTTTATTTTAAAAACCTTATTTTGCAAGGCTATAAAACGCAATTCACTCATAATTAACAAATGATTCAAGATATTTCATTGGGACTACTCCAAACTTATAAAGAAAAAATCAATTCTTACGACGAAGTATTGGACAAAAACGGTCAGGTAAAGCCGTATTGGAAAGGACTTTTTGCTACTTTGGAATCTATTGGTATCGAAGAATTGGAATTGCGCAATGAAGAAATTGTAAAAAAATTAAGGGAAAACGGGGTTACCTATAATGTTTACGATTCCAATAAAGAGTCGAATAGGGCCTGGAAACTGGATCCCATTCCGTTTCTGATTCACGAATCGGAATGGAAATCCATCGAAAAAGGATTGAAACAAAGAGCGCATTTGCTGGATTTGATTTTAAAAGACCTTTACGGCCCCCAATCGTTGATTAAAAATGCCATTATTCCTGCCGAATTGGTTTTTGACAACTCTGGTTTTCTCTTGCCTTGTTTTGACATTAGACAAAAACACGACAAACAATTGCTGAATTATGCGGTTGATTTAGCAAGAGGTCCCGACGGAAAAATGTGGCTTTTGGACAACCGAACCCAAGCTCCTTCCGGTGCAGGATATGCCCTCGAAAACAGGATTGTAATGAGCAAGGTAATTCCCGAACTCAATACCAAAACGTATAGAAGCAGGCTTTCTCCCTACTTTAGCCAATTGCAGCAAACCGTTGACACGTTGGGAAATAATTCTAATGAAAATCCAAACGTGGTTTTCTTGACTCCCGGTCCCGGAAACGAAACTTATTTTGAACACGTTTACCTTTCGTCCTATTTGGGTTATACTTTAGTCCAAGGAAACGATTTGTTGGTGCGGGATGGTTTTGTGTGGCTAAAATCGATTGACCAACTCGAACGGGTTGACGTCATCATCAAACGATTGGACGACGAATGGTGCGACCCACTGGAATTGCGAAGAGATTCTTTGCTGGGAATTCCCGGTTTGTTGCAAGTGATTCGTTTGGGAAATGTTGCCGTCATGAATCCTCCCGGAACCAGTGTTTTGGAAAATTATGGATTGATGGCCTTTATGCAAAATGCCTGCAAATTTCTACTCAAAGAACCCTTGTTGATGCCTTCGGTAGCCACTTGGTGGTGCGGACAAACCAAGGAATTGAACTTTGTTTTGGCCAATTTGCCCAAATTAATCATTAAAAAAACCAATCGAAAACAAGGTTTTAGATCTATTTACGGACGCTTGTTGAACATAGAACAACTGGAAGATTTAAAAAAACTGATTCTAAAAAGTCCCAAAGATTTCGTCGCCCAAGAAGAAGTGAGTTTATCCACCACTCCATCCTTTATTAACGGCTCGATTGAGCCAAGATATGCCGCCATACGTGCCTTTCTAATAGCCGAAGGCGATAACTACAAAGTAATGCAGGGCGGTTTAACGAGAAGCTCAGCAGTAAAAGACAAGTTCGAAATTTCGAACCAATTGGGAGGAATTTCAAAAGATACTTGGGTAATAACCGATTCGCCAATTGAATACCAAGAAAAATCGGTTGAACGAAAAAACACCAACAACCAACTCAATAATTCGTTGACCAGCCGCAATGCCGAAAACTTGTTTTGGTTGGGTCGTTTGTGCGAAAGAACAATGGCGTTGCGTAGTTTTCTAAAAATAATTCTCAGTAGATTAAACGAAAATGTAACCAAACACGGCAATAAACAACCCGAATTTTTGGTTGTTTTATTAAAATCCTTGACGCATCTTACGCAAACTTATCCCGGATTTGTTGGAAAAGAGGCTAAAGATGGGGAAGAATTTGACAACGAAGCCATTTTCGAAAACCCCATTGCCGAATTGCTGCTTTTGATTAATGACTCTGGAAAAGCCGGTTCCGTAGTTTATAATTTGCAATCGCTGCTCAACACCATTAACCAAGTGAGCGAAAAGTGGAATCACGACACCCGACGCATCATTAATTTAGTGGAAGACAGCCTTTTTGTCCTTAAAAAAACCAATACCAACAACATCAATTACGTGAACCATTCTTTGGATAAATTGCACATTCGCCTTTTCTCTTTTTATGGAAACATATACGAAACCTTGCCTCGCGACAATGGTTTTTATTTATTGGAAACCGGGAAAAACGTGGAGCGCATTTTGTCCTTGATTTCGGTTTTTCGTTCCACTTTCAATTTCAAAAAAATCGAGGAAGAAGAAGCTGTTTTGATGGAAGCCATCCTGGAAAACCACCATTTATTGGCACAATATCGAAACATTTACAAATCGCATTTGAGTTTGAAGGCCGTCATCAATATGGTCTTTTTAGAAAAAAACTTGCCTTACACGCTTACCTATTTGTTGGACACGCTTTCGTATTATCTTTCCAAATTACCCAAATCCAATGAGCCACATCGATTGAGCATTGCCGAGAAATCCGCTTTGGAAGCCAGCACGATTGTCAAATTAATCGATGCAGAAAGTCTGGTAATTGTGGATTCAACAACACAATTTCGCCCTGAATTAGACGAAACACTCTCCAAGGTTTTTGAACTGATTTGCAACGTTTCCAACAATTTATCGAGTTTGTATTTCAACCATTCCGTTATACAACATTCTGTATTAGAAAACCTTGAAAATATCGATAGCGATGAAATATAAACTAAAACATAAAACGCTCTATACTTACGTGAACGAGGTGTACAATTACCAAAGTATTTTGTGTCTTCAACCACGGAATTCGGCCAAACAAATTTGCAAAAATTTCAAGATCGAAATTGAGCCAAAACCATCCAAAATATATTCCCGCACGGATTATTTTGGAAACATCCAGCATTATTTTTCGCTTCACGAATCGCATAAATCACTAAAAGTTATCGTTTCCAGCGAGATTGAAGTATTGAATAATGTCGTTCAGCCATTGAATCCAATAAGTTGCGCGGAAGCCCGATTAAAATTTCAAACCGATCTTCAATTAAAAACCGAAGTTTTGCAATACCAATTGCCCAGCCAATTCATTAGTTGGGATGAAGAAATTAAAGCTTTTGCCGAAACTTGTCTAAAACCCGATGCCTCACTTTTTGAAGCTGTTTTGGATTTAATCAAAAAAATATATACCGAATTCCAATTCAAATCCGGTGCTACCAGCATCAATACGCCTTTAAAAACGGTGCTCAAAGAGAGAAAAGGCGTTTGCCAAGATTTCTCCCATTTGGCAATTGCCAGTTTGCGCAGTGTGGGAATTCCGGCAAAATATGTCAGCGGTTATATCGAAACCTTGCCGCCAAAAGGCAAAATAAAACTGGAAGGTTCCGATGCTTCCCACGCCTGGATTTCGGTTTATATTCCAGAAATGGGTTGGTGCGAATTTGATCCCACCAACAACATGATTCCGCAACAACACCATATTGTAACGGCTTACGGTAGAGATTTTGCCGATGTGTCGCCACTAAAAGGAATTATTTTCAGTTCCGGCGATCATAAAGTGAAAGTGGAGGTGGATGTTATACCTTTGGGGTAGTTTTTTTACACAGATTTCACAGATTTTCACGGATTGAATAAAAATAAAATTAGTTTCAGAACTTTGTGAAAGTTATCCAATTGACTAACTTTGTAAAATGAACCAGAAATTTATAAGAGAAGTAGTTTATTACGAGGATTATTATCTTGACTTTTTTAACGCTCAAAAAGAAGACGTTAAGAAAAAATTTAACTGGACATTACAATTAATTTCAACCCAAGAAAGAATTCCCGAAAAGTTTTTCAAACATTTGACTGGTTCTGACGGAATATTTGAAGTTCGAGTTGAAGTTGGTTCAGACATCTTTAGAGTTTTTAGTTTTTTTGACAAAGGAAAAATTGTTGTTTTGGTAAACGGATTTCAAAAGAAAACTCAAAAAACACCCAAATCTGAAATCAAAATGGCTGAAAAGCTAAAAGCAGAATATTTAGAACATAAATATAAAAAGTAACAATCATGAAAGCAGAAAACAAAAAAATAACATCATTTTCTGAACATTTAGATGCTCAATTTGGAAAAATCGGGACAGAGCCCCGTGAAAAATACGAAGAAGAATATGAGACCTTTGAACTTGGCGTTATGCTACAAGAAATGCGAAAAGAACGAGGAATGACCCAAGAACAATTAGCATTGAAATGTGGCACAACCAAATCTTATATTTCTAAAATTGAAAATAACACCAGCGACATTAGACTTTCGACACTGATGAGAATCATTAGACAAGGCTTAGGCGGACACTTAAAATTGAGTTTAACCGAATAAATAGTTATTCGCACACACTTTAAAAACACCACCATCAAAAAGCACCCACTTTTAACGCCAAGAAAAGCATCTATCGTAGACCTAAACACGGTAAACGCTTTGTTTGCGGAAATTATGCAATCTGGAATTCCTTTTGGATATCAACAGGCCAATTGCCATAATATTTCGCATTACACCAGTTTGTTGTTGGAGTCTAAAGGCTATCAATGTGCCAAAATTTGGGCGTTTGCACCGGTGGTTTATTCCACTTCCAGCTATAAATTAATCCGGATTCCCGATAAAAACAACCTATCGCCTGGCGGAAAAATCGATTGGGGTTATCATGTTGCACCCATTCTTCAAGTTCGGATTGGGAATAAAGTGCGAAAAATGGCCATTGACCCAGGATTGTTCAAAACTCCCGTGCGTTATAGAACTTGGTTGGCCAAACTCAAAACCCGAAAATTGATTTATTTAATCATGGATTCGGACTGGTATTTATTTAATTCCTCAATGCTTACCAATTCGGAGCTTCAGGCTAATTCTGAGGAATCATCAAATGCAAATCCAACAAATATCAAATTGCCCGATTGGTTTTCGGACAAACACATCACGGACTTTTTCAGATACGAAGAAGAGGCATTAGAGCAACATTGGATAGAAAAAGGATTGGCCGTAAACGAAACCGCTTTGGCTTTTTACGATGCCGAAATCAAGCCCATTTTGCATTCCAAACAACACCAAGATTTAGTCACCGATTATAAAATGTTGGTGGGAAATGTATTCCATTTTGAAACCATTTTCAGGGACAATAATTGGAATCCTGAAATGAATGACGAATTTCAATTGAAACATCAAGAAATCATCGCCAAATACCGGGAAATCTACTTTTCGAATCTACAAAAATGGCAAGAATCTCTGGCTTCGTTAAACGAAATCATCAAGAAATAATTCGGAAATTTATTGCTGGGACATCACGATCAAGACAATTGCCACCAAAGCCAAAAACAGTCCTGCAAAATTCATTTTGGACAGTTTTTCTTTAAAAACAAAGATGCCCGTCAAGCTGCCAATAATGATTACGCCCATATTCATTCCCGCAAAAACGGTGGAGGGATTTTCGGCAAAGGATTGATGCGCTTTCAAATAGAAGAGAATATTTCCAAAGTTAAAAACACCAACCAAGCCTCCAAAAAGAAGGTTTTTGCAATTAAATTTTGCCTTTTTGAAACCTATTTCGAAACCAACAACTGCCGTCATTATTGTCAACGCCAATACGAAAACAACAAACAAGGAAGTGGTATAGGGCAAATTGGTAAACAAGGCGATTTGTTTAAACAGGATGTCAATCAATCCAAATCCAATCAAAACCACGGCGGGATAGATCCATTTGTTTTTGGTATTTTCCGAAGGTTTGTTCAGAATAAGAAGCAAGGCAGGAAAAGCAATCCCGAAAGCGGCAATTTTTAGGGTATTGAAATTTTCGCCAAAAATCAGCCAAGCGGCCAAAACAGGGATGAATAGCGAAAGTCGTTGTGCCGCATCGGTTTTCACGATGCCGACTTCCTTGATGGACAATGCCAAAAAAAGAAAAATGGACGGCAACAAAACGCCGAGGGAAAGATAAATTTTCCAAGGTGCTTCAATCCCAACATCGGCGAGGTTTGGACTGAAAAAAAAGTAACAAAGGGCAAGCGCAAACAAGTAATTTGCAGCAACAATTTGCGTCGTGTTGATGGAATATTTGCGTGCTATTTTAAAAATAACGCCAACACTTACACTGCAAATAATGCTTAAGATCAGGAATAACATAGATTTATGTTTTATACTCGCAAAAATACTATTTAAACCAAAAAAATCCACTGAATATCCTTTGGATTTCTTTGAAACATCAAATTTATTAGCCTTTAAAACTAATCCACTTTTTTAAAAACCAACTTTTCGCCTGATGGATTACTCAGTATTAGCTGCCTATTTTCTACTTTATAAGTAGTGGTACTTTGTAGCGCTTTCAGGAATTCACTTTCTTTATTAGTATTGGGACAAGCCATTCTAGTGGTAATTATATTGGAAAAACGAAGCGTCCCTCTTTCGAAGAACAGGGTACCGTTCATTCTATTGCAACCTGCAAATCCTAAAAAATTATTGGTTGAACTGTTGATTTCAAGATTTGGTAATTCTTTTACAAAATCAGTAGCAACCAAGACTTTACCATTTAGTTTTTCTAAAACCCAAATATCGTGCAAACTAGAATCCGTAACATAATTACCACAACCACTGAAATTCGTTGAATTGCTATTTTTACTAATATCAATCCGAACAGCATATGGAGATTTTTCGCCAGACATTTTATTTATGCATTCTTGTTGCCTAATTTGAATGCTCATTGTTCCAGTTTCTGTAGCCACTCGATACATTTTTACATTGGCATCCATTGCTCGAACGGGTTCTACATGAACACTTTTCAGAGATTCAAAACCCGGTTTCAAGGAAGTAAATTCGATAGTTTTTTCAGATATTTTCAAACTCCATTCGGGTTCGTTACCGTTTCCTCTAAAATAAATTCCTTGTTCTAAATTTTCCACTTGTTGCTTGTACTCTTGAGTTGGCTCGGTTTTTCTAACTTCTTTCTGAGCCGATGCGTTACTTTTACAACTTACAATAACTAAAACGATTGCCAATAATTGAATTCCCTTTTTCATATACTCCATTAAAATTTATTCCGACTTTCCATCTATACTAATTCTTATAATTTACTGATGTAACTACCAAACAAATCCTTGAACTGATAACCTTCGGATACACGGTCTTTGCTCAATTTTTTATATTCGACCAATCCCCAAAGAATAAATTCTTTCATAAAATAGCTATCTTCTTTTTCCAATTGTGGCTGGTATTTTTTGACCAACACTTCCAATGGAGCAATGCCGTCCAAAATGGTTTTGTATTCCTCGTCCGAACAATCGTCCAATAATTCGAAACCACTTTCGGCAAAAAACCATTCCAAGGTATCGGAATACGGTGTTTTTTCTCCCTGCTTTTCGAGTTTTTCAATTTTCGGAAAATAGGCTGGAAAGAAAGTATGAATCGCATCGCCTATTAAGTGCTGCGCCACGATGGCCGCTCCCTCCTGCTCTCCTTCGTAAACCAATTCCACTTTCCCGGTAATGGCTGGAATAATTCCCATAAAATCGGACAATCGCAAAGTAGTTTTCTCCACTCCCGATTTCAAGGCACGACGTTCGGCGGTGCTTAACAAGTTTTCGAAAGCCGTAATGCTCAGTCTGGCACTCACGCCACTTTTATTGTCTATAAATTCGCTTTCACGAGCTTCAAAACTGATTTGCTCCAATAAATCTTTGGCCAAGGAAGGCACGTAAACCAAATCGCTTTGGGCGGCATCCAACTTGGCTTCTTGCTCCGTAATGGTTCGGGCGATTTTGATGGTTTCCGGATAATGCGTCAGGATCTGGGAACCAATTCTGTCCTTTAAAGGTGTCACGATACTACCACGATTGGTGTAATCTTCCGGATTTGCGGTGAAAATAAATTGCATGTCGAGCGGCATTCTCAGTTTGAATCCTCGAATTTGAATGTCGCCTTCCTGCAAAATATTGAACAAAGCCACCTGGATTCTGGCCTGTAAATCGGGTAATTCATTGATAACGAAAATACTGCGATTCGCTCTTGGAATCATTCCAAAATGAATCACTCGGTCGTCGGCATACGACAATTTCAAATTGGCTGCCTTTATCGGGTCGACATCGCCAATTAAATCGGCAACGGTAACATCTGGCGTGGCCAATTTTTCGAAGAAACGCTCGCTTCGGTGCAACCAAGAGATGGGAGTTTCATCGCCTTTTTCGGTGATTAGATCTTTTGCAAAACGGGAAATGGGATTCAAAGGATCGTCATTGATTTCGGAACCCGTTACAAACGGAATGTATTCATCCAACAATTCAATCATTTTGCGCGCCAATCGGGTTTTGGCTTGACCTCGAAGCCCCAACAAATTGATGTTGTGACGGGACAAAATAGCGCGTTCCAATTCTGGAATAACGGTATTTTCGAAGCCGTGAACTCCTTCGAATGTAGGTTGTCCTGACTTGATTTTCTCCCGCAGGTTGTGACGCAATTCATCCTTGATGCTTTTGCTCACATAACCTGATTTTTTTAATTCGCCAAGTGTGTTTATGTTGTTCATTGATTGCTGTTTAGGGTTTGTTGTTTAGGGTTTAGGGTTTATAGTTTGTTGTTTATAGTTTGTTGTTTATGGTTTGCTATAACCATTAAAAATGTTCTCGCCCTTCGTCTTCGCTCAGGATGACACGCTCGAACTGACAAACTGGGACTGCGACTGAACACTTTATTTTATTCTTTTTTTACGATTGGTTTCATAATCCTCGAAAATCATTTCGCCCAAGCCTTTCAATCCGGTGTAGAAAGCTTTTCCTTGGTTGGCTTCGGTAAAACGATTGACGAATTGCTGCAAATACGGATCTTTGGCAATCATGAAAGTCGTGATGGGAATGTGCAATTTCCGGGCTTGTTGGGCTTCGTTGTAACATTTGTCGACAATGTATTCGTCGAGTCCGTTGCTGTTCATGTAATAGGTGCCGTCTTTTTCGCGAACGCAACTCGGCTTGCCATCGGTAATCATGAATATTTGCTTGTTCGTATTCTTTTTTCTGCGGAGTAAATCCATTGCCAATTGCAAACCCGCCACGGTATTGGTGTGAAAAGGGCCCACTTTCAAATACGGCAAATCGCGAATGGCAATCGTCCAGGCATCGTTTCCAAAAACGAGAATATCCAAGGTGTCTTTTGGATAACGCGTGGTGATTAATTCGGCCAGAGCCATCGCGACTTTCTTGGCAGGCGTGATTCGGTCTTCGCCGTACAAGATCATGCTGTGGCTGATGTCAATCATCAAAACCGTGCTCATTTGGGATTTGTATTGGGTTTCTTCGACCACCAAATCATTTTCGGTGAGCATAAAATCGGCCACGCCATTATTGATTTGGGCATTACGCAGACTTTCGGTCAGGGAAATTCGTTCCAATCCATCGCCGAAATGAAATTCGCGAAATTCTCCCGTGTGTTCGTCTCCACTTCCGGCATGTTTCGTTTTGTGGTTTCCGGTTCCGGAACGTTTTAGGTTTCCGAAAATGTTGTCCAAAGCCTGTTGGCGAATGGCTCTTTCGGTTTTGGAAGTAATGCCTAATCCCGAAGTTCCATCGTCCTTGAGTTCGTCTCGAATGTATCCTTTTTTCTTTAAATCTTCAATAAAATCATCGATGGTGTAGTGTTCATCGGTGAGTTTGTATTCCTTGTCCAATTCCCGCAGCCAATCGATGGCCTCGTCAAAATCTCCCGAAGTATGCGTGATTAACTCCTTGAATATCGCAAAGAGTTTCTCAAACGGAGACTGGAATGGTGCTTCGTAGGTTTTGAAATAAAATCCTTTTTTGATGGTGTTTTTCATATTTTTAAAATTACATTATTTAAAAAAGAACCGAAGCCAAACATATATTAATTTTTAGTTAAAAGCCTTTTTGTTCAGCCCATTGATCTTAAATCCGAAAATCGGATAAAAAGACCCTAATTTTACCCGTATTCTACATTGACAACTTTGACGATAAAGGCAAAATAACTTCCGAAAATGTGTATTACAATGGAAAGGCATTGGAAGTAAAATAAATTTTAAAAAGTATGAATTCAAAAAGCCGAAACTGGATGTTTCGGCTTTTTCTTTGCTGCAAATAGAATGTCAGATTTTTGTATTACAAATTTCAATTTATCATAAATAAAACTTAAAACGACCCATTTTGATTTAAAAAATATTTTTAAATAACTGAAAATCAGTAACTTTATGTAGATAATTTATTGTTTAACCAAATTAATTCGCATTATGGACAACGAGATTCTTCAAGACAGAAAAGAAGCAGGTATACTACTTTCCGAGAAATTGGAAAAATACCAAAACAAAGAAGCCATTATTCTTGCCGTTCCAAGGGGAGGCGTTCCCATAGGATACGAAATTGCCAAGAATTTACATCTTCCCCTGGATATTATTCTTTCCAAAAAAATTGGACATCCTTTAAACAAAGAATTTGCCATCGGGGCAGTATCCTTGGATTCAATGATTATCGATAAACATCCCGAAATTCCCAAAGAGTATATTGAAAGAGAAATAAAAACGCTTCGAGAATCATTGCAGGATAAATACACTCTCTATATGGGCAATCGCAAACCCAGTGATATCGAAGGTAAAATAGTAATTATAGTAGATGATGGCATCGCTACCGGAAACACCCTTTTAGTCAGTATAGAAATGTTAAGAAAAAGTAAACCTCAAAAAATTATTGTAGCCGTTCCCGTGGTTCCTTTCGACACAGTCAAGATTTTTCAACAAAAGACGGACGAATTTGTGTACTTGATAGCCGCAAAAGATTTTAGGGGCGTGGGCGGTTTTTATGAAAATTTCGAACAAGTAAATGACGAGGAAGTAATTCGCATGCTGGGGGTGGCCAATTTAATAGGATAAAGAATTCTACTTTAGTTTATGTGGTTTTAAAATTTGTTGATTATGAAAAGAGAAGAAATAAACATCCCTTTGCCGTCAGTGGTATTAAAGGGCGAACTAGTACTCCCGGAAAAAGCCCTTGGAGTTGTAGTTTTTTCACATGGAAGTGGCAGTAGCAGATTCAGCCCCAGAAATAAAATGGTGGGAGAATTGATTCAACAAGAGGGAATAGGAACCTTGTTGTTTGATTTGCTCACCGAACAAGAAGACAGAGTTTATGAAAACAGGTTCAACATCGACTTGTTGGTAAGTCGATTGATAGACGCCACGGAATGGCTCATGGAATATAAAACGACGAAAAACTTGCCCGTAGGATACTTTGGCGCCAGTACCGGAGCAGCCTCGGCATTGCGGGCAGCCGCCTATTTTGGAAAAAGCATAAAAGCAGTCGTGTCACGTGGAGGACGCCCAGATTTGGCATTAAATGCTTTACCAATGGTTACGGCTCCCACTTTATTGATCGTGGGACAACTCGACGCACAGGTAATTAAAATGAACAAACTGGCTTTTGACCAATTACAGAGCATAAAAGAAATGAAAATAATTCCCGGTGCGACTCATTTGTTTGAAGAACCGGGCAAATTAACAGAAGTCGCCGATTTGGCAATTACATGGTACAAAAAATACTTGGTATAAGGCGCACTAACCAACTTTAAACTTTCATTCGGCGGTTTGGAGTTGGTTTATTATGTCTTTTTGAAAACATCTTACAACTTCCAATCATTGAATTCACTTTCTTATACCATCTTGTTTGAAATCATTCAAACTTTCCATCCACATAAAACCAATTGCCATTTTCTTTCTTGAAAGTAGAAAATTCGTGATGAATTTGGCTTTGTTTATTTCCATCCAAAAAATAAGCTTTAAACTCCACGGTATATTCTGTTGCGGAAATGATTTCCAGTTTTTGCCATTGGTTGGCTGTGGCCCATTGCAAAATTTCTTCCCTGGAGTAGTATTTCCTTTGGGAATTATGAGTGGTATTCAACAAATAATCCGCTTGATGTGTGGCATAAGCGGAATATCTGGATTTCATCAAAGCCAGAGCCGTTGGAGCTTTTTCAGTTCCGGCAATATATTTTTGGCAACAATCTTGAAAACTAATTGTCGAACCACAAAAACAAAGTCCTGAATTATTCACCTTCTGGATTTATCTTTTGAAACAGTTGATTTAACAACACTTGGTATTTACTGATTTCGATCAGGTCTTCGTCTTCGTCTGTATGATCCAAAAAATCATCCAATTTATCACTGACTTCCAACAGTTTATTATTGGCCGATTTATGGTCTTTGGCAGCCATTAAATCAATAATTTCCTGAACGCCGTTTTTTAATTCCTCGAATTGGCTCTTTTCCATAATTAGTTGTTTTCGTCAGTTTTATTCTCATTAAATTTTTTCACGATTAGCTTCAGCTTTTCTTTGCGCAACACTTTGGCCGCTTTCACTTTGTCTTGCTCTTTGTGCAACTTATCGTTGTGTTTCTTGATATTCCTTTCGTTGTTTCTTCCCATTATAGTTCTCTTTTTATTTCGTCCAACGTTTTATTTGTATAAATAAGTTGTTCGATTATTAATTTTCTTAATTCATCCAAATCATCGTATTCAAAATACTTCGCCCAAGAAGTCAAGTTAAACAAATTCCTGATTTGCTTGATTTTTTTCGTGGTTTCAAAACTCGTTCGAAGTAGGGCTTTATTATCGTATTTCGGATTATTTTTATGTTGGTAATTGACCGTGTTTTGGGTATAATTGGCTTCTAGGTAATACAATTCTTCTTCCGCATTGTCGGGATAGAATTCGTTCCAAGGGGCAAAACCCAATTTTGTTTTGGAGTCATTGCGAGCTTCAGCGCCATCATGTTCCATGGGCTCCAATCTCCACTTGCTGTTGGCCAATCTTCCCCAATGATTCGACAATCGATACATTCCTTCTTCAGTATAAAAATACTTACTTCCCGATTTGCTGTCATACTGCACAGGCATTCCTTCAACCACCTCAGGAAACACTTCATTAAAAACACAAAACGTGTTTTTGAAAGAATTGGGACTTGGACGAAATACTGCTTTCATGGCACAAAGGTAATCAGAAAGGCAATAACAACCCAATGCAAACTTTAATTGAAATTTAAAATGGTGTTGGGCGTTACCACAAGGGTCGGGCTTTTCGCTATATCTTTTGTTCCGCTATCGCTTCACAAAAGGATGCCGCTGCTATCCCTAACGCAAAATCAGGAAACCCAACAAAATTAAGTTCTAATTGACTAACTTTGCACTTTAGAATCCAATAAAACCAATTGATTATGACTAAGCCATCAGAAAAAATGCTCCAAAAAGGAGTTTACACCGGAATAATAGAGCAAGACGAAAACAACAACTTTTTTTGTGGCGAATATCTATTAGATTATAAAATGGTTATGGCCAACCATAAACTGGGCGATATGGTAACCATCAAATCAGTGATTGAAAATCCAAGCGACATCAACTACAACAAGTATCCAAAGAAGTCCAAAAACTTTGACAAAGCCAATAACAAGCCCCAACAATAAGCCTTTTTATTGATTTTTTTTAAGTCGGAAATTGAAAACTTAAAAAAAAGTGTACCTTTGCAAAAAATTGTCGATTTTGGAACTAAATCAGATTGGTTCCATATTAAAAGACAAGTAGTTACCTTATTTATGAAAAAAATAGTTGAATTCCGCAAGCTGTTAAATGTTGATAAAACAGTAGAATTAAAAGATTTGAAAACCATTTATCGCAATGCGATGAAAGATGCGCATCCTGATAAATTTCAAGGAGACGAAGAGGGTTTGAAAGAAGCTGAAGAAAACAGTAAAAAAATTATTGAAGCCTACCACTTTTTGGTAAGCATCAACCCTGAAACTATCAAATCAAACTTACCGGAATACACCGAAACCATCTCGACCTCAACCATCACGGATTACAAATTTGTAGAAGGACGATTGATTATCAATTTCTCCAACGGTAGTGTTTACGAATACATCAGTGTTCCTAAAGCCACTTACGTAAAAATGGTAAATGCCGATTCTCCGGGAAGATTTGCAAAAAGACACATTTTAAATTCTTTTACTTGGAGAAAAACACTTAACCAAGACTAGAAAACTAGATCAACTTACATTTTAAAAGCACTCCTTTCGGGAGTGTTTTTTTTTTCTGTAAAAAAATAAAACAAGAATTGCATAGAACATTTATTTTAAGTAAGTTAGCAATGTCCAATATTTAAAAATAAATTAACATGAGTGACTCTTGTAAACTATTCAAATCACAATATAAAAAAGCAAAAGAAACCCTTGACATCTTGCTAACCCATAAGGAAAAAATAAATTTAAAACTAGAATCCGATTATTCGAATGCGCACTTGCACAAAGAATTAAGAACCGTAAATATGGACATCCGAATCACGGAAAACGAAATAGAACATGCTGAATTTCGCATAAATGAATGTGAAATGAAACAAAATTCCCTTATCTAGAAAAAATTTCCGACACAAAACCCATTTCGCAATTTTATTCTCCAAATACTTTTAGAAAAAAGGCTAAAATTTGGAAATTTTTATTTGCCCGACTTCCCCCTAATTAAAATATATAAACTATAACAAAAATTTAAGTCGTAAAATTATTGATATTTTATAAATTTAGATACTTTTGCAGACTTAAAACATTTAACTAACTTATAATGAAAAAAATAATTTTATTACTTTCGGCTACCGTATTCTTAATTTCTTGTAGCAAAAACAAGTATGTCATTTCAGGTACCGTAAAAGGTATTGAAAATGGGAAAACCGTAATTATGGAAACTCAAGATGCCAGTGGTATGGGAGGATTAATTGCTGTAGATACCGTAAAAGTAGAGAACGGTAAATTCGAAATAACAGGAAAAGCTTTAGAGCCTTCTTTCCATATGTTACAAGTTGAAGGTGTACAAGGAAAAGTGCCATTTATCTTGGAAAATGGAGACATTGCAATAGAAATCAATAAAGACAGTCTTAACAAATCGAAAATTTCTGGAACTTACAACAATGACGAATTTTCTTCATTCAACAAAGATCTTGAAAAAATTCAAAAACCATTAATCGATTTTCAAACGAAAAACACACCATTAATGAATACTGCACAACAAACTAAAGATACTGCAGTCATCAATAAATTAATGGCAGAATTCGGTAAAATTCAACAAAGTATTGGTGAAACTACCAAAAAGAAATATACCACTTACGCTGAAACTCATCCAAAATCATTTATAACTGCTTTAATCATTCAATCAATGATGAGTGACCCGGCTGTTGACTTGAAAAAATTAGAAAAATTATATGCTGATCTTGATGCGTCTTTAAAAACTACAAAACCAGGAAAAGCGATTGACACAAAAATTAAAGAAATAAAATCAGGTCCTGCAGTTGGTCCAGCTCCAGCTCCAGTTGGAGGCGCTAAATGAAGCTCTGATTTTTCTGCTCCAAATCCTGAAGGAAAATTAATTAGCCTGAAGGAAAGTTTAGGAAAAGTAACAATTGTTGACTTTTGGGCTTCATGGTGTGCTCCTTGTAGGGTCGAAAACCCGAATGTGGTGACCATCTATAAAGAATTTCACGACAAAGGTTTAAACATAGTAGGCGTTTCTTTGGATAAAGACGCTAAAAAATGGAAAGAAGCCATAGCAAAAGATAATTTGACTTGGACTCAAGTTTCTCATTTAAAATTTTGGGATGAACCCATTGCCGCACAATACCAAGTGCAATCCATTCCAGCCACTTTTATCCTTGATGCGTCAGGCAAAGTAGTGGCAAAAGATTTAAGAGGCAAGGAACTTAGAGCAAAAATCATGGAACTTTTGGCTAAATAGGTCGAAAAGGTACAACTCATAAAAAATCTCCCTTGTGGAGATTTTTTTATTTTATTCAATACCAACACATTGCAATTAATCTCAAAATTAAGTGCCCATTTAGTTTGGAAACATCAAAACAGTTTTTATATTTGCAACCGCTAAGCACAAATAATGCTGGCTAAACACGGTTCGGGGAGATACTCAAGCGGCCAACGAGGGCAGACTGTAAATCTGCTGTGTGAACTTCGCAGGTTCGAATCCTGCTCTCCCCACAAAACAAAAAGTCCTGAAAATTTTCAGGACTTTTTTTGTTTAAGTCAGTTGTATCCGATTTATTCCAAAACGAAATTCACGCTTACATTTGCCGTAATCTCTATTTCTCCAACAGCCAATGTTTCTCTAGGCGCTGATTCAGCATCAAACGTCGCTTTCATGGCATACATTCTAGGCTGCGGGTTATACGTTTGCGAATTATCAGATATCAATATTGCTTTGCCTACTTTTTGGCCTAAAACCGAAACAAAATCCTCGGCTTTGGCTTTTGCCTCTTTTATGGCCAATTTTCGAGCATCGGATTGCAATTGCGTCATTTTGGAAGACTTGAACTCCACATTGTCAATTCGATTAATGCCTTCATTGACCAAGCCTTCCATAAAGGCATCATATTTAGACAAATCTTTTAATAAAATTTGTACTGTTTGCGTTGCCACATAACTGTATTTCTTTTTCTCGTAATCATAATTAGGATTTAAAGAAATACGTTGGGTCTGGAAATCTTCTGCCGCAATATTCGACTTTTTGATAAATTTCAAGATGGCGTCCATTTTTTTGTCATTCTCCCGTTTTACCTCCTCGGCCTTTGTTCCTTTTGTTTCAATTGAAATGGAAATTGAGGCTTGGTCTGGAGCCACTTTAATCTTCCCTTCGCCAGAAACGGCAATCATTGGAACTTGTTTTTGGTCTTGGGCGTAAGACATCGTCATAAATAAAATACCTAGAATCAATAGTGCTTTTTTCATTTTAAATAAATTTAATTAGTTTTCACAATCTGTATTCAAATCCTGTGCCAATTACAGCTTCCCCAATTTTGACATTGCAAAAAGAATCAGGATGGGAATAGCCAAAAGCACCACCATAAGGGTATTATCCACAAGCATTGCGGGATCTTTTAAGAGCGTGATCAAATACCCTCCAATTGCCCCTCCAAAATGAGCCGTGTGGCCAATGTTGTCGTTCTTGGCTTTCATCCCGTAAATGGAATACAACAAATAGCCAATACCAAAAAGATAAGCCGGAATGGGAATGGGAATAAAAAACAAATACAAACTCATGCTTGGATCAATCAAAATCGCCGAATACAGGATTCCGGTAACAGCTCCAGATGCACCAATAGCCCTGTAACTGTAATCGTTTTTGTGCATCAACAGGGTAAGCAAGCTTCCAAAAACAAGACTTATCATATAAATCAAGAAAAAGGAAGCATTTCCAAAATAATGAACCACCACGGGCGCAAACATGTAAAGGGTAAACATATTGAAAAACAAATGTCCCATATCGGCATGTAAAAACCCAGAAGTAACCATTCGGATTTGTTCCCCGGCTCGAATGCTTCCGATGTGGAATTCATATTTTCTAAAAAATGCCAGATCGTTAAATCCTTTTAAACTGAATAAAATGGTGGCGGCAATAATTACAATTAAAATAGTGCTCATAAATTGTTTGGATATTTTTTTTTAAAGTGTAAATCTAATTAATATAATGCTTGTAAAACAGCCGACAAATCACAAACTTTCATCCAAAAGATTTTTTTGAATTATATTTGTGGAAATATTTTACCCCATGCGTTTTATCGTTTACCTCATAGTCTATCCCTTTTTATGGTGCATTTCGATGTTGCCGTTTAAATTACTATACTTATTTTCCGACTTCATCTATCTAATCGTTTATTATGTAATTGGTTACAGAAAAAAAACCGTTCGAGAAAACTTGGCATTGGCATTACCCCATTTATCAGCCGAAGAACGGTTGAGCATCGAAAAAAAATCATTCCGCCACTTGTGTGACATGTTTCTCGAAATGATAAAAACAATGACCATTTCCAAAAAAGAAATCGAGAAACGTTTCGTGTTTACCAATATGGAGGTTTATAAAAAACTGGAAGAACAGGAAAAAAGCATCGCAATGATGCTGGCACATTATGCCAGCTATGAATGGGTAATCTCGATGAATGCCTATGTCACTTTTAGTGCTTTTGCCATTTATAAAAAAATCGCCAATCCTTATTTTGACAAACTGGTTCGGGATATTCGATCCAAATTCAAGGCATCGCTCGTAACCACCAAAGAAACGATCCCAACCATCATCAAGAATAACAGAAACAAAAAGCTCTCCATTTATGGATTTGCCAGTGATCAATCACCAAAAATCACTTCTGCATTTCATTGGCAAAAATTTATGGGAATTGAAGTCCCCGTGCATACCGGTGCCGAAATACTGGCCAAAAAATACAACATGAACATGATTTTCCTTAAAGTAAAAAAGGCAAAACGTGGTTATTATGAAGCCAGCTTTGAAGTGCTGTCCGAAAATGCCAAAGAAATACCCAACTATGAAATCACGGATAAATTCCTGACATTGGTGGAACAACAAATTTATGAAGCGCCTGAATATTATTTGTGGACGCATAAACGTTGGAAACACAAAAGATAGTGAGCAGTGTCCAGCAGCAGTTGGCAGATCGCATAAAAAGGGAATTTAACGCAATTGTATTTCGTTTTCCTCAAGAATTTCAAAAAGATAAATACTATGGTTTGGCTCGTATTTCTCTACCCCGCTTTGATACCATTTTTCGATTACATCAAGTTGATATGGGGTATAACCATCCGTATCTATGGTTAATCCCAGTAAACCGGACAACAGGAAATCTTCCAACACTTTGTTGTTGACAATTCGTTGGGGAATGCCCTCCTTAATTCTACCATTCATTTCCTCATAATCCATCCTTCCAGATTTAAAGCCGGAATTAAAGGCTGCACTATCTTTATGATAATTGGCTTGCGGAAATGGATTGATGCCTTTAGCATACCCTTCAAAATACTCTTGCCTATAAACGGAGTTAAATATGTTTTTTGTATTCATAAAGAATTAGGTTTGAAATTTCTCATCAAAATTATCAACAATATTTAACTTAATATCCAAAAATCGTTTAAAGGAAAAAAAAATCTTCAAATCACAAGGCTTATGCCGTTTATCGATAAAAAAAGCCCCCAATAAACTGCTTTTTCATCATCCCGAAAAACCAATGCCAATGCCAATGATTATGATTACAAAATAAACACGGATAAAAAACAACTCGAAACACATATCGACAAGAACAATTTTGACTTATTCTGAAAAAGAAAACAATATTATTGACATATATAAAAAAATATTTGAAATTATTTCTGATATGCCAAAATAATTCATAGTTTTGCTAAACAATCGGTTGTTTAAAACAACCGATTGTTAATTAAAATTACATTTAACTATCAACCATTTAAAACTAAAAATTATGATCAAAAAATTACTTTTTTTACTGATAACAGTAACATGCACAACATTTACCGCAAACGCACAAAATTTATTCTTAAACAGTGGTCTTGAAGCAGGTACTGGAAATACGTTTACAAACTGGACAACTTGGTCAAATCCAAATATAACAGAAGAAACAGTAAATATACATAGTGGACTTAGAGCTATAAAAGCAATTTCAATGGGAACAGATGAATGGAGCCTTCAGCTTATAAGCGATGCAGTAACAACGGTTGCTGGAACAAGTTATGAAGTAACATTTTGGATAAAATCTGTCGGTGGAGCAAATACGATGCGTACATCCATTGCGTCTGGAACTAATTATTACCAAAGTCCCCAAACAATAGGAACAACTTGGCAAAAAGTTAGTTATGCTTTTACTGCAAATTCAACATCAACCAAAGTTAGCTTAGATTTAGGAAAAAGTACTGAAATTTTCTATATTGATGATTTAGAAATGTATTCACTTACTACTAACAATATCGTTAACGATGGATTTGAATTAGGATCTGGAGACAATTTCACAAATTGGACAAAACTAGGCACAACAGCTAATTTAACCTCAGAGACAGGAGCATCAAATGTACGAAGCGGCGCTAGATCCTTAAAAGCAATCTCAACAGGAACAAATGAATGGGATCTGGTTATGCAAAGTGATGCAGTTACGACTGAAACCGGCAGATATTATGAAGGCGCAATATGGATAAAATCTGTTGGAGGTGCCAGCAAAATGCGTTTATCAACTAGTGGCGGCACTTCAGAATATGGCACTAGTGTTACAATCGGCTCCACAGATTTTCAAAGAGTATCTATAGTATTTAAAGCAACTGCAACTGCCACAAAACTAAATTTAGACCTAGGTAAAAGCACAGAAACTTTCTATATAGATGATGCCTCTTTTAATTCAGCACAGACAGTGGCATTAGGTGTTTCCGATTTTAATGCCAAAAATGACGAAATCGTGTTTTATCCGAATCCGGTTAAAGACTATTTAAATATCAACTCTGATGCATCCATAAAATCAATAATCATCAGTGACCTCGCCGGAAAAACAGTGCGCACGATCAAAGATGCCGAAAACATTCAATCTGTTGATTTATCAAATCTAAAACAAGGAATGTACATTTTGTCGACGGACACCAACAAACAATTCAAGTTTTTGAAAAACTAAATATTCAATAAAGAAATAAGGCAAGGCCAGTTCATTACGAGCTGGTCTTTGTTTTTGTTTCCATTTCAGAAAAATACCTTGCCTCTATTCGTTTAATATCCTTGATTGAACTCTTGGCCCAAGCCAAACGCTTTTCCAAGATTTCTTCTTCAGACAAATGCCAATCGATATCCGATTGTCGCAATCTATTGGTCAGGTTTTGAATGATGATGGCAGCCGAAACCGAAATATTCAAACTTTCGGTAAAACCAGCCATCGGGATTTTAAGGAATCCATCCGCTTTTTGCATAATTTCATCCGACAATCCGTCTCTTTCCGTTCCAAAAAACAAGGCACTGGGTTTCGAAATATCAAAATCGTCCAACAAACAATCATTCTCGTGCGGCGTGGTGGCAATGATTTGGTAGCCTTGGTTTTTCAAGGTTTCCAAACAATGGGTTACATTGTCGAATTTATTGATGTCAACCCATTTCTGCGCACCCATCGCAATTTCCTTGTCAATGCTTTTGCCGTATCGTTGCTCAATCACGTTCAATTCCTGGATGCCAAAAACCTCGCAACTGCGCATCACCGCACTGGCATTGTGCATCTGGAAAACATCTTCCACAACCACCGTAAAATGTTTGGTTCTATTTTCCAATACTTTCAAGAATTTGGCTTTTCTATTGTCAGTCAGAATATTTTCGAGAAAATTAAGGTAATCGAGGTCAATCATGTTGCAGCATTATTTTTGGCAAAAATACTAACTATTTTCGCCACGAATTCACTAATTTTAATTTCTAATCCATTAATTTGCGAATTTGCGGTAAAATTATTTAAAAATTATGAAAAAGAAACTAGTCGTTTTAACCGGAGCCGGAATCAGTGCCGAAAGTGGTATCAAAACCTTTCGCGATGCCGACGGACTTTGGGAAGGACATAATGTGATGGATGTGGCAACTCCCGAAGGCTGGAACAAAAATCCCGAATTAGTACTTGACTTTTACAACCAAAGACGCAAACAATTGCACGAAGTACAACCCAATCTCGGTCATCAAATTCTGGCAGAACTAGAAAATGATTTCGAAGTTTCCATCATTACCCAAAACGTGGACAACTTGCACGAAAAATCAGGAAGTTCAAACGTATTGCATCTTCACGGGGAATTATTGAAAGTGCGAAGTACCAAAAACTATAATTACATTTTGGATTGGGAAACCGACTTGAATTCTAGTGATGTTGACGACAAAGGACATCAATTGCGACCGCATATTGTTTGGTTTGGCGAAGAAGTTCCTGCTCTTGAAGAAGCCGTAACTCTTGTCGAAAAAGCAGATATTCTGGTTATAATTGGCACTTCGCTACAAGTTTATCCTGCGGCTGGATTGATGAATTTTGCCAATCCCAACATTCCTGTTTATTACATTGACCCAAAACCGGCAACAATGTATGATTTACAAAATCGAGTAGAAATTATTCCGATGAACGCCACGGAAGGAGTTACGGTTCTCCAACAAAGATTATTCAATTTAATCTAAAAAACTGGTTACTAAATACGGAATACTGAACACTATTCCTTATTTTTGCACCTTTCTAAAAAACCGCTAACAATGACAATCTTAAACGAATTAAACGCCGTATCGCCAATTGACGGTAGATACAGAAGCAAAACAAGTTCACTTTCCAAATATTTCTCTGAAGAAGCGTTAATCAAATACCGCGTATTGGTTGAAATTGAATATTTTATTGCGCTTTGCGAAATTCCTTTACCTCAACTAAAAGACGTAAACCCGAATGTATTCGAAAGTTTGCGCGACATCTATAAAAACTTCTCTACCGAAAATGCTCTTTGGATAAAAGAAACCGAAAAAGTGACCAACCACGACGTAAAAGCCGTGGAATATTTCATCAAGGACGCCTTCGAAAAATTAGGTTTATCACAACACAAAGAGTTCATCCACTTCGGATTGACTTCACAAGACATCAACAATACAGCGATTCCGCTTTCGACTAAAGAAGCTTTCGAAAAAGTTTATATGCCATCATTAATCGCTTTGACTTCAAAGTTGAAAGAGTTGAGCATCGAATGGAAGGACATCCCAATGTTGGCCAAAACCCACGGACAACCAGCCTCTCCAACACGTTTGGGTAAGGAAATTGGTGTTTTTGTGGAACGTCTAGAAGAGCAAATGCGTTTGTTGTTCAACATTCCTTTTGCAGCCAAATTTGGTGGAGCCACCGGGAATTACAATGCCCATCACGTAGCTTATCCGCAAATTGACTGGAAAAAATTCGGAGGAACTTTCGTGGAAGACATTTTAGGTTTGCACCACTCCTTCCCTACTACACAAATCGAACATTACGATCACTTTGCCGCCTTTTTTGATGCGTTGAAAAGAATCAACACCATCATCATTGACTTGGATAGAGACATTTGGACTTATGTTTCGATGGAATATTTCAAACAAAAAATCAAGGCGGGAGAAATTGGTTCGTCGGCAATGCCACACAAAGTAAACCCTATTGATTTTGAAAATTCGGAAGGAAATTTAGGAATGGCAAATGCTATTTTCGAACACCTTTCGGCTAAATTACCATTGTCAAGATTGCAACGCGATTTGACGGACAGCACGGTTTTGAGAAACATTGGCGTGCCAATGGGGCATACCTTAATCGCTTTCGAAGCCACTTTGAAAGGCTTGAACAAACTATTGTTGAACGAACCAAAATTCGAAGAAGATTTAGAAAAAAACTGGGCAGTTGTAGCAGAAGCAATCCAAACAATCTTGCGTCGCGAGGCCTATCCAAATCCTTACGAGGCATTGAAAGGATTGACCAGAACCAATGAAGCGATTACAAAAAATTCGATTCACGAGTTTATTGGAACATTGGAAGTTTCAGCCGAAATCAAAGCCGAATTGATGCAAATCACGCCAAGTAATTTCTTGGGGATTTAATAAAAAACACTCTTTTAGTACAAAGCAATCATGAAGAATTCTATTCTAAAAACCGTATTGCTTTGTACTTTTTTTATTTTCTTTTCCTGTAAAAAGGACAACCCCAAACCAATAATAAAACACAGCATTGCAGGAGTGGTTTTAACTTTTGACGACGCTTATGTAAATGAATGGTTTGCCACGAATCAAGAATTGAAAAAATACGGTTGGAAAGGCACTTTTTTTGTTTGCAGAATAAACACTTTAAACAATACCAAAATCAAGAAACTTCTTCAACTTCAAAAAGAAGGACATGAAATTGGAGGTCACGGATTACAACATCTCAATGCAGCAGATTTTATTCGTGTCCATACAATTGAAGAATATTTAGATCAGGAAATCAATCCAATGATGGGTTTAATGGATTTTTATGGTCTGGAAGTAAGTTCATTTGCCTATCCTTACGGTGGAAGAACCAAAAAATTAGATGCTGCTTTATTGGACAAATTCAATAGTATAAGAGGAAGGGCTTTTTACGAAAAAGAGGTTTCTAAACAAGGCTGTTATTTCAATCATTCCAAATTGATATTTAGCTTTAGCATTGACGATACCTATCATCGTTTTAACTTGCCCCACCTTCAGAAATTATTGGATTACGCCAAGAAGAACAATAAAATTTTAATCTTGAATAGTCACAAAACGGTAAATAATGTAACTGGAGATTATCAGACAAAAAATGCAACGTTAGAATTTGTTTGCCAATACATCAAAATTCATAACATGCAATTTTACACTTTGTCTGATTTGGACAAGTTGAAATAAGAACAATTTCATTACAAGTAAATTCCTTTTGGAAAAGAACAAAAAATCTTTTCAAAAGGGAATTCCGCATTAAAATCAAGACCTAAAAAGACTGTTTTAACAAAGTTTAACCTTTGAAATAAAGATTTTTTGTATCTTACCAAAATACAAAAAAGAACAGTAAATACAAGTAAACGCCTATGACTCCAGTAGAAAAAGCAACCGAAGTTTCCCAACACTTACAGCCATTAATCAGTGATTTGGGACTGATTCTATTGACTGCGGGAATCGCTGTTTTGATATTTAAAAAATTAAAACAACCGCTGGTTTTAGGCTACTTGATTGCCGGTTTTTTGGCCGGAAACCACTTTGATTTTTTTCCTTCGGTAAAAGAAATCAAAAGCGTGGAAGTTTGGGCAGAAATTGGTGTTATCTTTTTGTTGTTCAGTTTGGGACTGGAATTCAGTTTCAAGAAATTAATGAAAGTGGGCGGAACAGCCTCGATTACTGCCGGAGTCCAAATTATCAGTATGTGTATTTTGGGTTATGCCGTTGGCCAATGGATGGATTGGTCCAAAATGGACAGTATTTTCTTGGGCGTAATTCTCTCCATATCTTCGACCACGATTATTTTAAAATCATTTGACGAATTAGGCGTCAAGACCCAAAAATTTGCAGGAATCGTTATTGGCTCCTTAATCGTTCAAGACATCCTCGCTATTTTAATGATGGTTTTATTGTCAACCGTTGCCGTGAGCAATCAATTTTCTGGAACAGACCTTTTGATGTCGGTATTAAAACTTGTGTTTTTTCTGGTGATATGGTTCTTGGGAGGTATTTTTATCATCCCGACAGTCCTCAAAAAAACCAAAAATTTATTAACGGACGAAATGTTGCTTATCCTTTCGTTGGCCTTATGCCTGACAATGGTTAGTCTCGCTGCCAGCGTTGGTTTTTCACCTGCCTTGGGTGCATTTATAATGGGATCCATAATTGCCGAAACCACACAAGCGGAACATATCGAACATTTGGTAAAACCCGTAAAAGATTTATTTGGAGCCGTATTTTTTGTGTCGGTGGGAATGTTGATTGCCCCTGAAGTATTGTATCAACACGCGATTCCCGTCATTATTCTGTCGGTTGTCACCATTTTTGGACAATCCCTCAGTTCAACATTTGGCGCTTTATTGTCGGGACAACCTTTGAAAGATTCCATAAGAACCGGGATGAGTTTGTCACAAATCGGGGAATTCTCCTTTATCATCGCAACTTTGGGCGTGACCCTTAAAGCCACAAATACCTTTTTATATCCAATAGTAGTGGCTGTTTCAGCCGTAACGGTGTTTACGACTCCATTCATGATTAAATATTCGCTTCCTTTTTCGGAATACTTGGCACATAAATTACCCCGTAAATGGACCAAGCGAATCGAACGTTATTCGGCCAGTACACAAGCGATAAAAACAGTCAGTTTATGGCAAACCGTGATTAATGCTTTTTTAATCCAGGTTGTGGCACTTGTCGTGATAATTCTTGCCATCATTCTACTTTCTTCCCGATATATTTTGCCTTTGGTAGAGGATTATCATTTGGGAAATACCTTGGGCGCCTTGATTACATTGAGTATTATTTCTCCTTTTCTATGGGCATTAGCCTTCAGAAGAGTTGCCCTTGCCGAAGTGGAGCATTTGATGCGAGACCGCAAATCGAGAGGCCCATTGACCATGTTATTTTTTATTCGGATTCTATTGTCGATTTTCTTCATTGGTTTACTGTTGAACATCTTTTTCTCTCCAAAAATCGCCTTGATTGTATTAATAATTGCAATCGCGATTTATTTGGTTTTCCAAAAGAAACTCCATATTCAATACCATAAAATTGAAAATCATTTCTTGGCTAATTTAAACGGCAGGGAGATTGATAAAGCCAAAAGAAACCGAAGCGATTTAACGCCTTGGGACGGACACATGGCTATTTTTGACATTGCCACAGAATCGAATATAGCTGGAAAATCTTTAAAAAACCTAAAACTTAGGGAGTTGTTGGGCGTAAATATTGTATCGATCAAAAGAGGCGAAATTACCATTCATATTCCTCAAGCCAATGAACGTATTTTCCCGGGAGATGAAGTTTGTGTTATTGGAACGGATGCTCAAGTGCAGGAATTTAAAAAGTATCTAGACCAACACGAAATGGACATTTCTCCAGAAATCAAGGAACCCGACATTGTATTGCGCCAAATCGAATTAAAAAACCACACCTTTTTGGGAAAAAGCATCAAAGAATCCAGACTTCGGGAAAAAACAAAAGGATTGGTTGTGGGCATCGAAAAAAGAGGAAACCGAATCTTGAATCCCGAGTCCTATGTCATTCTGGAAAAAGACGACATCCTATGGATTGTGGGAGACCGAAAACTATTGGCGGATTTGGTGCATGATTAGAAATTAAAAAAGGTGCAAGAACAAAATCTTGCACCT
Source organism: Flavobacterium limnophilum (assembly GCF_027111315.2). GTDB lineage: Bacteria > Bacteroidota > Bacteroidia > Flavobacteriales > Flavobacteriaceae > Flavobacterium > Flavobacterium limnophilum. The sequence continues at coordinate 2,452,776 of NZ_CP114289.2, forward strand.
TTTTGACTTTTATAATTTTCTTCGAGTCTTTGCGCCTTCGTGGCAAAAAATTATCTCGAATAATTTGGAGCTTCTTTGGTAATGGTCACGTTATGAGGATGGCTTTCGTTGATTCCGCTGGCAGTGATGCGAACAAAACGACCAGTTTCCTTCAAGGTGTCAATGTCTTTGGCACCACAATACCCCATACCGGCACGAAGTCCACCAATGAATTGTTGCATGCTTTCGTTCAACTCTCCTTTATAAGGCACACGCCCCACGATTCCTTCTGGAACTAATTTTTTAACATCGTCTTCCACATCTTGGAAATAACGGTCTTTTGAACCTTCTTGCATTGCTTCAACAGAACCCATTCCGCGGTAAGACTTGAATTTTCTTCCTTCGAAAATGATGGTTTCTCCTGGAGACTCCATTGTTCCTGCTAATAAGGATCCTAACATTACACAATCAGCACCGGCAGCAATCGCTTTAGGAATATCTCCTGTGTAACGAATTCCACCATCGGCAATAACAGGTACTCCAGTTCCTTTTATGGCAGCAGCTACTTCAAGAACGGCAGAAAATTGAGGAAAACCAACACCGGCAACTATTCTGGTTGTACAAATAGAACCAGGTCCAATTCCTACTTTCACGCCATCGGCACCATTTTCTACTAAATATTTGGCGGCTTCCGGAGTGGCTATGTTTCCAACAATAACATCCAATTCCGGGAATTTGGCTTTTACCGCTTTCAATACATCCACCACACCTTTAGTATGTCCGTGAGCGGTATCAATAATTACGGCATCTACTCCGGCGTTTACTAAAGCAGTAGCTCTTTCGACCGCATCGGCAGTAACACCCAAAGCGGCTGCCACTCTCAAACGACCAAATTTATCTTTATTGGCATTTGGTTTTTGTGTCAATTTGGTTATATCTCTAAAAGTGATTAGACCAACCAACTCATTTTTAGCGTTTACAACAGGTAATTTTTCAATTTTGTATCCTTGCAAAACAACCTCAGCTTGTTCAAGTGAAGTTCCTTCAGCAACGGTTACTAAATTTTCACTTGTCATTATTTCGATAATAGGTCTTGTGTTGTTTTTTTCAAAACGCAAATCTCTATTGGTAACAATTCCTTTCAAAATTCTATTTTCATCCACAATTGGAATACCACCAATACCATATTCTTTCATGGCAGCTTTAGCATCTGCGACAGTAGAATTCAATGGCAAAGTAACTGGATCGATAATCATTCCAGACTCGGCACGTTTTACTTTGCGTACTTTGGCAGCTTGTTGTTCGATAGTCATGTTCTTGTGCAAAACTCCTATCCCACCCTCTTGTGCCATGGCAATTGCCATATCGCTTTCCGTAACGGTATCCATAGCTGCGGACACAATTGGAACATTAAGCGTGATATTTCGGGAGAATTTTGATTTTATACTTACTTCGCGAGGAAGTACATTAGAGTAATTTGGAACCAGCAATACATCATCGTAAGTTAAACCTTCGCCGACAATTTTTGAGTTATGTGCTATCATTGCAATTTGAAGTTGTAGTTAAATTGCGTGCAAATTTAGGAAATCTTAAGGAGATATACATTATAAATGGTAAATTTAATAATTAAATTTGTAGCGTGTCGAATTTTTCTGGTTGCAACCGGATTTGACCATTACAAAATCAAAAACTCCTATACTTTTCCAATGGAAAAATCAAATCAATCATTGCAAGGACTTTCAGACGAGGAAGTAATTCTGTCCAGAAAAAAAAATGGTGCCAATTCGCTGGAACATCAAGATAAAAACCATTTCCTTGCCTCGCTAATAGAAATGGTCAAAGAACCTATGTTCTTGCTTCTGTTAACTGCCACGAGCATCTATTTCATAACCGGAAAATATGGCGATGGAATTTTTATGGCAGCAGCAATAGTATTGGTTTCCACCATTTCGCTTTACCAAGAATCGAGAAGTAGAAATGCCATCGAATTATTAAAAAAACTATCGCAACCCAAGAGCAAAGTCATTCGAAATGGGGAAATTATTGAAATTCCGAGCGAAGAAATTGTTATTGGCGATTTAATCCAAACCGAAGAAGGGACTTTCATTCCTGCCGATGGAATCATTATCCAGTCCAATGATTTTTCTGTGAACGAATCTATATTGACCGGAGAATCACTAAGTGTTTTTAAAAACGAAAAATCCGAAAACAATCAAGTTTCCCAAGGAACAATCGTCACAAGTGGTTTGGCGATTTGCCAAGTTACCGCCATTGGAAACCAAACCCAATTGGGAATAATTGGTAAAAGCATAGAATCGATTATTGAAGAAAAAACGCCTTTGCAAGTTCAAATTGGAGACTTTGTAAAGAAAATGTCAATTATTGGCTTAGTGATTTTCAGCATTGTTTGGGGCATCAATTTTTATAACTCAGGCAAGGTTCTAGACAGTTTATTAAAAGCGTTAACCTTGGCAATGAGTGTTATTCCCGAGGAAATTCCTGTAGCATTTACCACGTTTATGGCGTTGGGAGCTTGGCGATTGATGAAAATGGGAATTATAGTAAAGCAAACCAAAACCGTGGAAACCCTCGGTAGTGCCAATGTTATTTGTACCGACAAAACCGGAACCATTACCGAAAACAAAATGAGTTTGGCACAATTGTATCTTTTATCGCTAGACAAAATAATAAATCCGAAAGAACAATTTAATGATGACGAAAAGGAATTACTCAGTCTTTCGATGTGGGCAAGCGAACCGATACCGTTTGACGGAATGGAAATAGCATTACACGATGCCTATTCTAAATTAGAAAACAAGGACGAACGCCCAACTTTCAAAATGATTCACGAATATCCTCTGGGTGGAAATCCTCCTATGATGACCCATATTTTCGAAGACAAAAAAGGAACCAGAATTATTGCTGCCAAAGGCGCTCCCGAAGCCATAATCGCCTGTTCCAATCTTTCGAAAACGGAAATTCAACAAATAAACAATGCCATAGAATCGATGTCGAAAGAAGGGTTTCGGGTTTTGGGAGTTGGCGTTTCCGAATTCAATGGAAATGACTTTCCAAAAACACAGCAGGAATTTGCTTTTAACTTTAAGGGGTTGGTTGCTTTTTATGATCCACCAAAAGAGAATATCCAAGCTGTTTTTGATGCATTTTACAATGCCGGAATCCAGGTTAAAATTGTTACTGGAGACAACGCCACAACCACTTCGACAATCGCTCGACAAGTAGGCTTCAGAAATCCAGAAAACACGTTGAATGGAGATGAATTAATGAAAATGAGTGAAGCCGAATTGAAAGAAAAAGTGATGGAAACCACCATTTTTACCAGAATGTTCCCCGAAGCAAAACTCAAAATCATCCAAGCTTTAAAAGCCAATAATCAAATTGTGGCCATGACAGGCGACGGCGTGAATGATGGTCCGGCTCTAAAATCGGCACACATCGGGATTGCGATGGGCAAAAAAGGAACCGAGATTGCCAAACAAGCCGCAAACCTTATCTTGGTAGAAGATGATTTGGCAAAAATGATTGACGCCATCGCTATGGGAAGGAAAATTTATGCCAACCTCAAAAAAGCCATTCAATACATCATTTCCATCCATATTCCCATTATCATGATTGTCTTCATACCGCTAGTTTTGGGATGGATTTACCCCAATATTTTTTCGCCGGTTCACATCATTTTTCTGGAAATAATTATGGGACCAACTTGCTCGATAATTTACGAAAATGAACCCATCGAATCCAATCTAATGTCACAAAAACCGCGACCGTTTACCACTACTTTTTTCAACCTGAAAGAAATAACGATAAGCATCATTCAAGGTCTTGTCATCACTTTGGGACTTTTGTTTGTCTATCAATATTGCGTTCAAGAAAACTGTACTGAAAGCGTAACTCGAACCGTCATTTTCCTAACATTAATTGCGTCAAATATTTTCCTGACCTTGGCCAATCGTTCTTTTTATTATTCGACATTCACAACTTTGGGATACAAAAACAACTTGGTTACGATTATCATAGGAATCACGATTTTAATTACCGGTTTACTGCTGCTGGTTCCTGTATTTTCGCATTTCTTTATGTTTGATGTGGTTTCAACTTCGCAAATTGGAATGAGTATTCTGGTGGGATTTGTTTCGGTAATGTGGATAGAATTTTACAAAATATTCAAACGAAGGAGTTCAAAATAAACTTTGTTTAATCGGGCGTGTTCTTGTCAGGAAAAATGATATTGAATCCCAGTTGAAAAGACAAACTATTAGCCTTGCTGATATCCCGATATTCCAAAAGATTGTCGGCAAGGACATAAAAATTGACTTTACCAAGGGTTGTTGACAATCCCAAACCAATATTTTTGGACGAAAAAGAATCTACCGTATAAGTAGCTTTCATCTCTAAAGAATCGAAAATTTGTCGTCTGTAAAAAGCCGTCAAGGCCATAAGAGGAGTTCTTGGCACTGACATGACAAACAATTGTGCACCAACAGAATTGGTGTATTTATTTTCGTTTTCACCCGTGCAATTACAATCCGAACTTCTTCCATCGCCGAAAGAATATTGAATAGAAGAATTGAATTTCAAAGGTCTCCAAGTAGTATATTTTGTATGCAAACTGTCTAAAGGAATGGCGTCGTTAAATTCATCCAAGATGTTATTCGAGTTGCCAAGAACGAAATCCGGCGTTAAACCTTCATAGTTATAATGTCCTTTATAGCGATAACTTTCTATTTCTTTGGTATGACTTATAAAACCAATGTCTATAAGACTTGCCGTAAATTGAAGGTTTTCTTCTGGATAATATGTCAATCCTAAATCCAATCCCAAACCTAGATTTCCTCCAAAGAAAGTCTTTTTCATAATATCACTTTTGGCATTTCCAGAGTAATTATCAATGTAATTAGTCAATCCCGAAGTGTTTACCAATCCATTAGCCGAAATAACCTGCTCATAAATGGAATTAGTGCCCCGAATGGTATAAAAATAACCTGAATTTTTGGTTGATGACACATTAAAAATACTGGAATAAATCTTGCCTCGGGCACCAAGAATCAGTTTTTCGCTTATATTTTTATGAAATCCAAGATGAAAAACCGAAAGCATTTCGCCTCTAGCGCTCAAATCGCCCATATCAAAAACTTTCCCCAAATAATCCTTGTTCCCGTCCAAGGCCAATATGGCATAATCTTTTGGCAAATAAGCAAAAACATCCAATTCTTGGTACATTCCAAAGGATAAATAAGAGCCTTCTTGCCAATCGCCCAATTTGAAACCAGCACTAAAGATTTCTAATTGTTCGTTTATCGAAACTTTGTCGTTTCTAGAAGTTGAAAAGACGACATTTCTTAACTTGGTATTAAAGTCCACTCCATTGTTGGCAAACAAATCATAAACCGAAAAACCGCTGGATCCCACATTGGTGGAAATTCCGGAGAGCAAAGGAATCCCGACAAACCAATTGTATTTGACATCGGAACCCGGATTCGTCAACAATGACTGGGGAGTCGAAGTGAAGTTGTATAAAATTTGCCTGTTTTGGGAAAAGCAACTAATGGATACCGTAAAAATAAAAATCAATAGTACATTTCTCATTCCACTACAAAATAAAGAGTGGCACTTGAACGCAATTTCAAACTTCCCAGGCTACTTTCGCTTAATGCAGGACCAGGCAACAAATTAATCACAAAAGCAATTTTGGAAGTGTTTTTCAATAAATCTAGTTTGGCGTTTTGAAATATTTCGGTTTTGGTTACGGGAGTCTGTCCAACCGTATAAGCCGGCACGTCGAATGGAATGGAATAAAGCGGCGTATTGTTGGCATCCAATAAAGTCAAATTAATTCTGAAACCTCTATTTATCGTATTGTTAATTTCGAAAAAGAAGTCGGCTCTATTCAGGTTTTGATCCAAAAAAGTTTGTTTGAAAACATCGAAATCCATCAAGTCACCGGAGAATGGCTGTTCTACTCCACCAACCACAAATTGATTGGCTTGAATATCAAACGTGACAAGATTTGCAACGACAACGGGCTTCAGCTTCAAGCCATTGACCTGATCGAAGTCTAAATCGCTGGAACACGATAAACAGAAAACGGAGAGGATAAATATCCTTAAAAATTTATTCATATTATTCAATGACTTGGGGAGTTAGAGAAACAACGAAGATATTAGATTTTTATTATTTTCTAATGAAAAGCACCAAATAATTTAGACGCTACATTGTAAGCACTTTCAAAACTCATGGCTCTTATATTCGTGTTTTCTTTTTTGGAATTAAAATAAGAGACTAATTTCTCGGTAGGCATATTGCCTGTCAAGACATCTTTAGCCATCGGACAGCCTCCAAAACCTTGAATGGCTCCATCAAAACGACGACAACCCGAATTGTAGGCGGCATCAATTTTTTCGAACCATTTATCGGGAGTGCTGTGCAAATGGGCTCCAAACTCAATCTTGGGATATTGGGAAATTAAATGCGAAAACAAATATTGGATAACATCTGGTGTCGAACTGCCGACAGTGTCCGAAAGCGAAAGGATTTTCACTCCCATATTCGACAATTTTTCGGTCCATTCGCCAACAATTTCCAAATTCCAAGGATCACCATAGGGATTTCCAAAACCCATGGAAAGATAAACCACGACTTCTTTATTGCTTTTATCGGCAATTTCAATGATTTCTTGTAACGTTATTACGGATTCAACTATGGTTTTATGGGTATTCCGCATTTGGAAATTCTCGGAAATCGAAAAGGGAAATCCCAAATACTGAATGGTTTGGTGTTGCGAAGCGGCAATTGCTCCTTGAGTGTTGGCGATAATGGCCAACAATTTGCTTCGGGTTTTCGACAAATCAAGTCTTGCCAAAACTTCGGCCGTGTCCTGCATTTGCGGAATGGCTTTGGGGGAAACAAAACTACCAAAATCTATGGTGTCAAAGCCAACACGCAGTAACGACTGAATGTAAGCTACTTTTCTGTCCGTAGGGATAAAAGTTTTTATTCCCTGCATGGCATCGCGAGGACATTCGATAATTTTTATTGCTTCCATAGAAAACCAAAGATAGGCAAAAGGTAATTTGCCACAAAGTCACAAAGACACAAAGTTTCTTATAGATTTTCTAAAATCTTCTTGTTGATTGCTTTAATCAATGCTGGTCCTTCATAGATAAAACCGGTATAAAGTTGCACTAAACTCGCTCCAGCTTCCAATTTTTCGATGGCGTCTTCAGCCGAATGAATCCCTCCCACTCCAATAATTGGAAAAGCTTTGTTGCTTTTTTCGGAAAGAAAACGGATTACTTCCGTAGAACGATTTTTCAATGGTTTTCCAGACATTCCACCCGTTTCTACTTTGTTTTTCGATTGTAAACCTTCACGAGATAAAGTAGTATTGGTGGCGATAACGCCCGCGATTTTGGTTTCTTTTACGATATCTATAATATCCAATAATTGGGAATCGGTCAAATCGGGAGCGATTTTCAACAAGATTGGTTTTTGCTTTGGCTTGGTCAAATTCTGGTTTTGCAGCGTTTGCAACAATTGTTTCAACGGCTCTTTTTCTTGTAATTCTCGAAGGTTGGGTGTATTTGGCGAACTCACGTTTACCACAAAATAATCGACATAATCGTATAAAGCATCGAAGCAAATCAGGTAGTCTGAAGTGGCATCTTCATTGGGAGTCACTTTGTTTTTACCAATATTTCCACCTATAAGAACTCCTTTATTCTTTTTTAAACGCTCAACGGCTTCTTGAACACCACCATTATTGAATCCCATTCTGTTGATGATAGCGCTGTCTTCCACCAATCGAAAAATACGTTTTTTGGGATTTCCCTCTTGGCCTTTTGGCGTAATCGTTCCTATTTCTATAAATCCAAAACCTAGGTTCGACAATTCCTTATACAAGGATGCATCTTTATCCATTCCAGCGGCCAATCCAACAGGGTTCTTGAACTTTAACCCAAAGACTTCTGTTTCCAATCGCTTGTCGTCGACTACATATAATGCTCTAAACAGCGAAGGAATTCCCGGTATTTTGGATAGATTTCTAATTAACGAAAAGGTAAAATAATGAACCTTTTCAGGATCAAAACAAAAAAATATTGGGCGAATAATTTGTTTATACATAATAAAGTTAGTTGTGGTGCAAAAGTAAAATTATCTATTCGATTTATAAATGTTTAGGAAATATATTTATAAAATTATTTGGCTATTAAATGAAAACGTTGTAGTGTGATTATAAATAGTAAGCCAAAATTAAGCATTCTTTAACAATAAATCAACATGGAAAATTGGGGGCACTTTGAATTTCAACAATCATTAACTTATTAAAAATCAATTAATTAATTCGGATAAAAAACACTTTTATCTACAAAAAAGCATTATCTTTGAATATGAATAATTCATATTATATCTTAATTATACACTTATTTGATATAAATACATCCATATTTTGAATAAATACTCACAATATGACAAATATCAGATTGACTCTTGCCAAATAATAATATCTTTGTAGAAGAAAAAATGATAAAAGATTTTACAAAAACAACAAAATCAAAACTTACTAATTTAAATACTAAAGCAATGACCAGATCACAATTTTCAAGAAATTTCATGATGCTTTTGACAAGTGTCGCCTTTTCGATTACCGGTGCCATAACTGCACAAAGTTTCCCGATTGTTCCCCAAAGCGCTTCCATTAATGTACACGGAACTTCAAATGTGCATGACTGGGACATGAAACCGACTAAAGTTACCGGTGAATTAGGATTGAACAGCTCCAAACAAATTAGTGCCATCAGCATCAAAATAGAAGTTAAATCGCTAAAAAGCGGAAATAGCATTATGGATGGCAAAACTTACGATGCCTTTGATTATAAAAAGAACCCATACATCGTTTTTCAATTGACTGATGCATCTCAAGCAAAATTATCCGATAATGACACTGAAATCACATTGACAGGAAATCTATCTTTTGCAGGAGCAACAAGAAAAATCAGCATTAAAACTACTGGAAAAATAACAAAATCAGGAGATTACCAACTTAAAGGAAGTATTCCACTAAAAATGACTGATTTCAAAATGAAACCACCAACAGCCATGTTGGGTACCATGAAAACCGGCGATGCAGTTACCGTAAAATTCGATGTAACTTTCAAAGGATAATAAAACACGTAATCAATAAACTAAATATAAACAACTAATTTAAATTCAAATCTATGAAAACAATTTTAAAAGCATCATTAATGATGGCGGCCATTTGTCTATCTGGCAACGTTATGGCGCAGCAAGTAACTTTTGGTCAAATCCAAAACCAAATAAAAAGAGACAAAACGGGTATAAATCAATTTGACGTAAAAAAAGACAGCGTTGAATTTAAAGGCCTTAGCATTGACTTAGGAGGCGCATTCAATATGGACTACCAAGCAATAAATTCGTTCAACGACCAACCGTCAACTTTTGCTTTACCGTCAAAAATTACTGGATATCGATTAATGAATCAGGAAAACAATTTCAATCTTCCTGCAGCCGATATGTTTTTTGGAGCACAATTGTTTGACGGTGTAAGAGTAAATCTAGATATTTATCTAGCTTCAAGACACCACAATGAAACTTATGCAAGAGGCGGATATTTACAAATTGACAAGTTAGACTTCATCAAGAAAGACTTCCTTGCAGGCATTATGAAATACGCTACAATTAAAATTGGGCAAATGGAGAACAACTTTGGTGATGCTCACTTCAGAAGTTCTGACAACGGTAGCACGATTAGAAATGCATTTGTTGGAAACAACATTATGAATGCATTCACTACTGAAATGGGTATGGAAGTATATTACAACAGAAGCGGATTAGTAAGTATGTTAGGTGTTACAAACGGAAATTTGAATCAAGGTACTCAAGAAGTTTTTTATGCTGCTGGTCCAGATGCAAATACTGTAGTTAGCCCTACAATCTTGGCTAAATTTGGTTACGACAAACAATTAGACAAAGATTTGAGAGTAAGAATTACTGGGTCTTTGTACCACAGTGCAAACTTGGGTAACTCCAACTTGTACTCTTCTTCTAGATCCGGATTTGGTTTTTGGGGTGTATTGAACAACAATGCTTATAAAAACAACGGTGTTGATGTTGCCGCTAATTACAATGCAAAAGCCACACCTGAAGGAACATTCAACCCTAATTTCAAAAACTGGGCTACTTCCTATATGTTCAACCCATTTGTAAAATACAAAGGTCTTGAATTCTTTGGAACTGTCGAATTGGCTTCAGGAGGAGATAAAGCAGGTGTTGACGACAAACGTACTGCCAACCAATATGCTGCAGACCTTGTTTACAGATTTGGAAAATCAGAACAATTTTACATTGCAGGAAAATACAATACAGTATCCGGAAAACTATCCAATGCAGATGCTGAAAAAGTAACTGTAGATAGATTTGAATCAAGCATTGGTTGGTTCATGACTAAAAACATTGTGGCAAAATTAGATTATGTTAGTCAAAACTATAGAGATTACTCACAATTTGTAGGAAATCCTGCTACTTCAAATGCCAACAATTTTTATGGTGGTAAATTCAACGGCCTAGTATTTGAAGCCGCCATTAGTTTCTAATTGAATTTTGTTTAAAACCGGCAAGGCTATTTCTTGCCGGTTTTATTTTTTAAATGTTTTATTTTTTGCATTATGAAAAAGCTAATTAATTTACTGGCACTAAGTTTCATAATTTCTCTATCTGCGACAGCACAAACTTTGGTTTCTGCCGAAATACAAAAAAATAGTTCCTTGACAATAAACGGATCAACAAACCTGGTTCCATTCAAGATATATCAAGACGGAGACAGACTCTCCAGAAGCAAAATGTCGGTTATGACCACGCAAAATCAAAACAAGATATTTGTGAGCCAAAACCAACTTTCCGTGATAGTCAAAAATTTTGCGTCCAATAATGCAATGGCCCTTAAAGATTTCTTGAAGTTGTTGAAATCCGACAGCTACCCCACCCTGCAAGTTCAACTCAATTATTTAGATTTACAACCCATTTACCAAAAAGGAAAAACCTACAATGGCGAAGCATTGGTAAACATTACCATTACAGGCAAAACCAAACAGTATTCCATTCCAATTGTTTACAACAGCAATGGCGATGTTTACACCGTAAATGGTTCCAAAAAATTAAGTATCCGCGATTTTGGACTGACACCAGAAACCAAAATGATGGGATTGATAAAAGTAAGCGAATGGATTGACATCAATTTTCATATTATTTGCAAAATTGCAACCCATGGAGAAATGGTAAAACTGTAAAAAAGGAACTCCTTAAAAATAAAGTTTTTCATATTTAATAGTTGGAAAAAGAGGATTGAGTATATTGATTCTCTTTTTTCTTTTTACACTATTTCGATAAAAAGAGAAATACTACCTTTGCAAAAAATAATCTTATGTCAAATATATATTTAGGCTATCATTTTACGGTTGAACCAAAAGAATTAGGTTCAGAAATTCTGGTTGCCGAACTGGGAGAACTTCCTTTCGAAAGCTTTATCGATAGTGATTTGGGCATTGTGGCCTACATCCAAAAAGACCTTTGGAACGAGAACATCCTTGACGATTTATTCATCTTGAAATCGCCGGAGTTTACCATATCCTACAAAGTGGAAGAAATAGATCAAGTCAACTGGAACGAAGAATGGGAAAAGAATTTCGAGCCTATAGACGTCGATGGAAATTGCCACGTTCGTGCTCCTTTTCACCCCAAAACCAATGCCGAATTTGACATTGTCATCGAACCCAAAATGAGTTTCGGAACAGGTCATCACGAAACCACGCACATGATGATACAGCATTTGTTGGAAATCGATGTTACGGGAATGAAAACCCTGGACATGGGATGCGGAACAGCGATTTTAGCCATCTTGGCCGAAATGAAAGGCGCCCACCCCATTGATGCCATCGATATTGACAACTGGTGTTATTTGAATTCCATAGAAAATACCGAACGCAATAATTGCCAACACATTACCGTTTATGAAGGCGATGCTGCCTTGTTGAAAGACAAAAAATACGACTTGATTATTGCCAACATCAACCGAAATATTTTGTTGAACGATATGCAAAGTTACGTGAACTGCCTAAATCCAAAAGGAACCTTGTTATTAAGCGGATTTTATACGGAAGACATTCCATTTATAGATGCTTCTTGCACGGAAAAAGGGTTGACATATGTTAAAAAGTTTGAAAGAAACAACTGGGTTTCATTAAAATACGTAAATTAGTATTAACAAATTACGACAGTGGAAATCAAAATAAAAAATCATTGGGAAACAGTTTACGAAACCAAACAACCTGAAGAAGTCAGTTGGACACAAGAAAATCCAAAAACTTCGCTTGATTTTATTCGGAAAACCAATTTAGGCAAATCCGCAAAAATCATCGACATTGGTGGTGGCGACAGCAAACTGGTTGATTTTTTATTGGAAGAAGGTTATAAAGACATAACCGTTTTGGATATTTCGGCCAAAGCATTGGAAAGAGCCAAAAAAAGACTAGGAAAAAATGCCGAAAAGGTAAACTGGATTGTTTCGGACATAACCGAATTCAAACCAGAAATTTCGTATGACATTTGGCACGACCGAGCCACGTTTCATTTTTTGACAACAGCCCAACAAATTAAAAAATATGTTGACATTACTGAAAAATGGGTTTCGAATTTTCTGATACTGGGTACATTTTCAGAAAACGGTCCCAAAAAATGTAGCGGATTGGATATCAAACAATACTCGGAAATGGAACTGGAAAGCCAATTTTCGAATCGTTTCAAAAAACTGAAATGCATCACTGAAGACTATGTAACACCATTTGAAACCAAACAAAATTTTACGTTTTGTGTTTTTGAAAAAAGCAAATAGAGAACCAACTGTATTTTTATTTATAACCTACAAATTATCTAAAAATGAGTACAAAAGAAAAAACAAAAACAAGAGTTAGTCAAAAAGAAGCCACGTCAATAAACAGCGAAATTATTGTTTATAATGACGATGTAAACACTTTTGACCACGTTATAGAAACCTTGATCAGGGTTTGCAACCACACTCCCGAACAAGCGGAACAATGTTCCTTGATTGTGCATTATAACGGAAAATGTACCGTAAAAACGGATGTATTGGAAAAATTGAAACCACAATGCACCCAATTACTCGAAGCAGGATTGAGTGCCGAGATTGTATAAATTTTTCTTTCTATTATATAAAAAAACAGGATTTTCTTAAATGAAAATCCTGTTTTTTTTTGATTGTAATTTAGAGTTTAATGTGGCAATTTATCTTTTATCAATCCATAAAGAAAAGTTCCGAAAAGTGCCCCGAAAAGCACCAATATCACGGGCAAAAATCCAGCTCCCAATAATATAAATATCGGACCGGGACAAGAACCTACCAAAGCCCAACCCAATCCAAAAAATATTCCGCCGATCCAAAACCGGATTGAACCTGGCTCTTTATCTTGAATTTTTATTGGCAAACCTTTGATGTCCCTGATTTTTTTTCTTTTTATAATTTGAATGCCAATAACTCCCGTAACGACCGCAACCATGATAATTCCGTACATGTGAAAAGATTGAAACTGGAACATTTCATAAATTCTGTACCAAGAAACCGCTTCGGATTTTGTCAAAACAATCCCGAACACGAATCCAACGATTAAATATTTTAATGCTCTCATTTTTTAAAAAATTAAGGGTAAAATAAAATGACTCATAATCAATCCGCCGATGAAAAATCCAATAACGGCTTTCAAGGACTTGAATTGCAAATTGCTCAATCCAGAAATGGCGTGTCCCGAAGTACATCCGCTGGCGTAACGCGTGCCAAAACCAATTAAAATTCCACCAATAATCAATATAAAAATCATTTTTGGAGATTGGAAAACATCGTTCCCGAATAAAGTATCCGGCAACAATTTTCCGTTTGGAGCATCAATTCCCAGTTGGGCAAGTTGGGCAATCGTTTTGGGATTGATGTCCACATTGGAGGCATCTCCCATAAATTGTACCGCAACAAAACCTCCCAACATTGAGCCCAAAACCACCAACAAATTCCAGCGTTGTTGTTTCCAATCAAATTCAAAAAAAGCCACTTTTTTCCCTATTCCCGTCATCGAACACAAAGTGCTCAAATTAGACGACATCCCAAATACTTTCCCGAAATAAATCAGGCAAAGCATTATCATTCCTATCAAAAAACCTGAAACATACCAAGGCCAAGTTTGAAAAATAACATTCATAACATTTCTTTTATTTGGCAAAAATAATACTTCCAATGCTAAAAAGCAGAATTAATACCCCATATTGTTGTTTATGGCAACAATACCGTTTAAATTTGTTTCGTAAAATCAGTCGTAAAAATTGTCGCCATTTTTATTCAAAAACAAAATTCTATCATGAAAAAAATAATTTATTTTATTGCTTTACTGCTCATAGCAACATCATGCATCAGCACCAAATCAACCTTAAAAAACGTCGATGACAATGCTCCAACTCCCCAATTAAAGGACAACACCACTTTTATCATTACGGAATACAGCAAAGACAAAAGATATGGTTACGACAAAAATTATCCCATCAATATTTTTTATGGAACCACCAAAAACGAAACCATAAACCAACAACGATTCTTGAATGCCTTGGCTGGACCAAAAGGCCAAAAAATCACTTATACCAAACTGGAAAGTTGTTGTCCATTTCCAACAAAAAGAAGCGATATGGGAGCCGGTCTTTTGGATGTGTATGAATTGAGATGGGAAGGTCAAAAAAACCCGATTACCCTATATTTGAACATCTACGAAAAAGGAGTTCTGATGGTTCCCGTGGGATTGACCTTGAAAAAAAATTAATTCCAAACTTAAATCGCAAACCATAAATCCTGACTATCTTTGCGCTTTTAAAAAATCAACCTTATGAATATCAAACATATTCCACAAATCAAACATGTTGATAGTGGCAACTTCTTTCTATTGGCTGGACCTTGTGCTATCGAAGGCGAAGAAATGGCGATACGAATTGCCGAAAAACTGGTTGGAATTACCGACAAACTAGAAATCCCTTTCGTTTTTAAAGGTTCGTTCAAGAAAGCCAATCGCTCCAGAATAGACAGTTTTTCAGGAATTGGAGACGAAAAAGCCTTACGGATACTTCGCAAAATCTCGGAAACTTTTGGTGTTCCCACCGTTACCGACATTCACACCAATGAAGATGCCGTAATGGCTGCAGAATATGTTGATGTGTTGCAAATTCCTGCTTTCTTGGTGCGTCAAACCGACTTGGTCGTGGCTGCCGCCAATACCGGAAAAGTCGTGAACCTCAAAAAAGGACAATTCATGAGTCCGGAAAGCATGAAACACGCCGTACAAAAAGTATTGGATTGCAACAACCAAAACGTGATGGTTACCGATCGCGGCACCATGTTTGGCTACCAAGACATGATTGTTGATTTCCGCGGAATTCCAACGATGCAACAGTATGCAACGACTGTTCTTGACGTAACCCATTCCTTGCAACAACCCAACCAAACTGCGGGCGTGACTGGCGGAAGACCCGACATGATTGAAACCATTGCCAAAGCCGGAATTGCCGTGGGCGTGGATGGAATTTTCATCGAAACCCATTTTGATCCTGCCAATGCCAAAAGCGACGGTGCCAATATGCTGCATTTGGATTATTTCGAAGCCTTGATGACCAAGTTGGTGGCCATCAGAAAAACCATCAATCAATTTTAATTTTTAAGTATTTCCCACATTGAAACCACATTTTTTATATTTTACATTTTTAACAATTCTTTTTTCTGTTAAAAATTTCGCACAAAACGACACCATCAAAAAGGAAAGATACACCGCCCACAACAAGGGAAAATTCACCATCTCCTGGGGTGGAAACCGCGAAAAATATACCGATTCCGATATTCATTTTATGGGCGATGACTACAATTTTGTGGTAGCCAATGCCAAGGCTCATGACAAACCAAAAGGCTGGCATGCTGACTACATTACGCCAGGCCGAATGACGGTTCCCCAAACTAATTTTAAATTGGGTTATTTTATTACCGACAAATACAGCGTTTCTATTGGCATTGACCATATGAAATATGTAATGACCCAAAACCAAACGGCAAATGTTACTGGTATCATTGACGGAAATCCCACATTTAATGGAGGTTACAACAATACTCCAACGGTTTTGACCGAAGAATTCTTGATGTTCGAACACACCGACGGACTGAATTATGTGTATAGTGAATTCGCCAGACAAGATAACATTTCACATTGGTTCGGCATAAAAAACACCGATAAATTTCAAGTGAACATCAATGAAGGTTTTGGAATTGGTGTGTTGTATCCAAAAACCAATACTACGCTTATGGGCAAAGAAAGACATGACGAATTTCATGTATCGGGTTACGGAACATCGATCAAGGCCGGTATCAACCTGACTATTTTCAAGTACTTTACCATTGAAGGCGTTCTAAAAGGAGGTTATATCAACATGCAAGACATTAGAACCACCAAAAGCAGTTCAGACAAGGCAAAACAAGAGTTCTTCTTTGGAGAAACGATAATTGCTTTTGGAGGAATCTTTAGATTGTAATTTATTTTTCAAAATAGTTGTCAATTCCTTTGGCAACTATTTTTTTTATCATTTACTTTGTGATTCAAAGTACTTTAAAAATGGAAGAAAAATATTTACAAGACATTAGCGAAATAAAAAAGATGATGAACAAATCGTCGCAATTTATTTCCTTGAGTGGTTTGGCTGGAATTCTGGCTGGTGTTTATGCCTTGATTGGTGCTTATGTGGCCAACCAATTATTGATGAATCACAAGAGTTATTACATCACATTAGAAAGCCGTACATTCCAATTAATTGTACTTACCGCTTTTTTGGTATTGGTTTTATCGGTTGTTACGGCAACAATACTTACTTTTGGCAAAGCCCAAAAAGAAGGAGAAAAAGTTTGGAATGCCACATCCAAAAGAATGATCATTAATTTCTTGATTCCACTGGCAACTGGTGGAATCTTTGCATTAATCCTGCTTCGTAACGAAATCTATGGTTTGATTGCCCCGGTTACCCTGATTTTTTATGGACTTTCTTGTGTCAACGCCAGCAAATACACTTTTAGAGACCTGAGATATCTTGGAATCACCGTTATCATTCTTGGACTTATAGCTACAGAATTTTCAGGATATGCGTTGGAATTTTGGGCGTTGGGTTTCGGAGTTTGCCACATTCTTTACGGTTCGATAATGTATTATAAATACGATAGAAAATAATTTTAGATTAATAAATTCCAAACTGAACATCCATGAAAAAGACAAAGTACATTTTTGGCATAGTTACATTATTGATGAGTTTTGGATGTGCTTTATTCATTTCTAACTCTGTTTTTGGGAAAATCCTATTTTCCAAAAGAAATCCAACAACAATAAATGGATTAGATAAAATACAAGAAGGCGACATGATTTTCCAAACTTCCCAATCCAAACAATGTGAAGCTGTTCGGATAGCGACCAATTCCAAATTTTCTCATTGCGGAATTGTTTTTACCGAGAAGGGCAAAAAATATGTTTTTGAAGCGGTTCAGCCCGTAAAACACACGCCACTTGAAGATTGGATTACCCACGGAAAAGAAAACCATTTTGTGGTAACCCGATTGAAAAATGCGGCTAAACTTTTGAAACCAGAGACAATTCAAAAGATGAAGGACTATGGAAAAGGTTTGAACAACAAAGACTATGACCTATATTTTGAATGGTCAGATGAAAAAATATATTGCTCCGAATTAATCTGGAAAATATATAAAAATGGAGCAGGAATCGAATTGTGTCCGCTTCAAAAATTGAAAGATTTTAATCTGAAAGAACCAAGAGTTCAAGCTATATTAGCAGAAAGATATGGAAATGCAATTCCATTTGAAGAAAGTGTAGTGGCTCCATCAGATCTTGAAAATTCTAAAATTGTAACAACCATAATTGATACTTACTAAGTTTTGAAAAACATCATCCAAAATATCAACAAAGCATTCGATCATCGTATTCGACTGGGTATCATGTCAATTTTGATGGTGAATGAATCTGCCGATTTCAGTACGCTGAAAGAACTTTTGGGCGTTACCGACGGGAATTTGGCCAGTCATGCCAAAGCATTGGAACTCGAAAACTATATCGCCATCGAAAAACAATTCATCGGCAAAAAACCGAATACCAGTTACAGGGCCACCAAGGAAGGGAGAGGCGCCTTCCAAGACCATATTGAAGCCCTTGAAAAATTAATACAAAAACGATAGCACTATTTTTTTATTCACTTACTTTGAAATACAAAGTACTTTTTGAAACACAAACAATGAAAAACTCAAAATTTGATCCACCACTCCAAGGTAAATTTTCGACAGAATTGGCCATTATTTCCTTTGCTATTGGAACCTTTTTATTGATACTCCAAAAAATGGCTCCAGACAATTTCAACATTTTATTCATAGGACTTTTGTATGTTCAATTTGCCATTCTGGTCAATGGAATACTATTTTTCAACCTCGCTTATCACTTCATTATTTTACCAAAACACAGGGAATATATAGGCATAAAAATCTTGATCCTGTTGGCAAACATCCCCATTACCATCTTGTATATTCTAATCGTATTCAATATCAATCTTTTAAAATTTTAATTATGGAAACACCCGAAAATGAAAAAGAAACCAGTTTCTTCCAATCCAACACCGCCAAAATGATTATGGTGGGCTTGCTGACATTCGTTTTACTTATTCCGCTCGAATTTGTAAAAAACCTGATTACCGAAAGGTCGCAACGACAAGAGGAAGTCATAGGCGAAATCAACGATAAATGGGGAGGAAACGTCTTCCTTTATGGCCCAATTTTGAAAGTTCCCTACACCTATTATGAAGAAACAGTTTCCATCAACGAAAAAACAAAAGAAACCGTAAAGCAAAGAAAAGCCTACACCAATTATGCCTACTTTTTCCCGGAAGAACTCAAGGCAAAATCGAATGTAACCACCAAAGTCCTGAACAGGAACAATTATGAATCGGTGGTTTTTAGTTCCAAAATGAAGTTTGAGGGCAATTATATCCATCCGGATTTCAGCAGCAAAAACATTGCAAACGAAGATATCCAGTGGAACAAAGCCACCATTTTGATACAAACCACCAATTTGAAAAGCATCAAGGACGAGGTAAAAATCAATTTTGGAAACACGAATTTGACCTTTGAACCCGTGTACAATTCCAACTCAAAAGAAACTACCGAAGCTTTGGAAACCGGCTATATTGATTTGGGCAAAATCCTGAATCAAGGAAAAACCGCCTTCCGTTTCGACATCACTTACAACGGAAGCCAACAATTAAAAATAGTTCCCATCGGGAAAACCACGCAGTTGAACATGGAATCCAATTGGGCATCGCCAAGTTTTACGGGCAATTTCCTTCCGGATGACAAAACCAAACAAATTAGCGCCAATGGATTTGTGGCCAATTGGAAAATCCTGCACATCAACAGGGCTTTTTCGCAACAAACGTTCAATAATTTGCCTGATTTAAGCCAATATGCTTTTGGCGTTGATTTCGTGATTCCCGTTAACCAATACCAGCAAAACGAGCGCGCCTCGAAATACGGTTTCTTGGTGATTGGCCTAACCTTCCTGATTTTCTTCCTGATACAATCCATAAGCAAAATCAAGATTCACATCTTCCAATACACGATGATTGGACTGGCTCTCATCATGTTTTACACCCTGCTGATTTCGATTACGGAACACAGCAGTTTCATGAAAGCCTACATCATTGCCGGAATTTCGGTAATTACATTGATAACGCTTTACTCGATTTCTATTTTGAAAAACAGGAAGTTCCCAATGTTTATTGCGGCTTCGCTCGGCTCTTTATACACTTTCCTTTATGTAATCATCCAGTTGGAAAACTATGCTCTGTTAGTGGGAAGCATTGGATTGTTTGCCATTCTTGCCGCCGTGATGTATTTTTCCAGAAAGATTGACTGGAGCAACGGCAATTCTTAGTTAATCTCGGATACTAAAATAAAAAGAACTCTTAACTTTATGGTTTTGAGTTCTTTTTTATTCCAATTGTAATAATTTATCGGTACTTTAGATGGATAAATATAAACCTGATTTTAGTTTAAAGCCAAGGGCATTTTGACTAATTATAGACATTTGTGGTTGATATTAACGAGTTAGCAATTTTATGAAAAACCTACAAAAAACAACATTTTTCTTTTTCTTACTTATCATTTCTTGTAAAGATGAAGTTAATTCTGTCTTTCCCTTAACTGATTATGACACAGAAATGGAAATGGAAAGAGTATCAAAAGAAATGCAAAATTTTGAAGATGTTATAAATAAATTATATAGGGAATCTGAAAAAGAACCTAAAAAAGTTCTTTCAAAAATAGATAGTTTATCTAAAGCAAACGAAATTGAAAAAGATAAATATAAATCTCAAATAAAAGAAAATATTGCAGAAGATTTAAGATATTTTAAAGCCGAATTACTTTATAACATTGGCGAATATGAAAAATCTATTCAGGAATTAAAGAATGATCAAAACGGTTATAATGATATTTCAATAGCATTGGTTTGCAATTATGTAAAACTAAAGAAATTTGATAAAGCAAAATTAATTTTAGACAGTATACCAAATTATACATTTAATACTTTTATTTATGCAAATTTCTATGAAAATATTGGTAATAAAAAAGAAGCTTTGGATATTTATAAAACAATTCAGAAAGATAAAGGAATTAATCATTTCGTATATTACAAACTTGCTGTTGATAGAATTAAAGAACTTGAAAAAGACAATCCAATCTTATTAAATAGTGTGTACTTTCAAACTGGAAGACCTGATTTTGAAGTTTGTGATGCAGACAATAAAAATAGAACAAAAATAATGAAACTGATTAGCGAACTTCCTGAAGTAACAAATTTAGTGAATTGGAATTCGACCGAAATCTTTGAAGCACCAAAAGATAATGACAAAAATTATTACTGGATTAAGGTAAGTGATGATGAAGGTGAAAAATTTAATTTTTTTGTTTATCAAAAGACATTTGAAATAAAATACTATGAGAAAAAAAATGAAACTATTTTGAGTTTGGAACAATGGCGAAAACAGAAATAGAAAAATGACCTATAAAAACAGGTTTGCAACAATGATTTTGACCACTCATAAAAAAACTACTTTTGATAGTATCAAATGATAGCATCAAAAGAAACCACCAGAAACCTTAACCGTCATATTGTCCAAAAAAACCGCAAATAGAAAATAATTCATAACTTTACAAAAAAGAAAAAAATGAGTTCTACTGACAAACACATTATAGAAACTTATTCAATGCTATTTGATGGGTTAAGTTCTTTAGCAAAAATCGAACTAATTGAACGTTTAACTAAATCGTTAAAAAGAGAAAAAACCTCAAAAAAAGACACTTTTTTTAAATCTTTTGGCGCTTTCGGTTCTGAAAAACCTGCCGAAGAAATTGCCGAAGAAATTAAATCAAGTAGAAAATTTAGAAATAAAGAAATTAAATTCTAATGCAATATTTACTCGATACAAATATTTGTGTTTTCTTTTTACGAGGTAAATTAAACTTGGACGAAATTATCAAACAAAAAGGTAAAGAAAATTGTTTTGTATCAGAAATAACAATTTTCGAACTTCGTTTTGGAGCAGAAAACAATGAGAATCCAACCAAATCACACAAAGCCGTGGATTTATTTGCTAGTGGTATATCCATAATTCCTATCTATGGCTCGATTAAAAAATATGCCAAAGAAAAAGTACGTTTAAGGAAAATTGGAAAACCAATAAATGATGAATTTGATTTACTAATTGGAGTTTCTGCCGTTGATAATAAATTAACCCTGGTTACCGATAATGGAAAAGATTTTGAAAATATTGAAGGAATTAAAATTGAAAATTGGTTTAGAAAGTAAAAACAGCAACTAATTTTATGAAGTTTGCCAGTATTCCATAAGTATGCATAAGTAAAAAAAGGCATTCCTGATTACAACATTAACTCAATTCTTTACCAAAATGAACTCAAAAATCGGAATTCTCTACTCCACGGTTGATGGACAAACCTTGAAAATCTGTAATGTGATCAAGGAAGTTTTGGTCGAAAAGAGCAACTCGGTCAAATTGTTCTCCATTGATGATTTTGACGGAAAAATATCGGATTTTGACCAATTCATTATTGGTTCCAGCATTCGATACGGAAAACACAATCCTAAAATAATTCAATTCATAAACGAGCACAAAAAGGAACTTGACAAAACCAAGAACGCCTTCTTTTCGGTCAATCTTGTGGCTCGAAAACCCGAAAGAGCCACACCGGAAACCAATCCCTATTTCATCAAATTCCTTCAAAACATTGATTGGATTCCCAATACGTCGGCAGTTTTTGCAGGCAAACTCGATTATCAAAAATACCCTTTCACCGACAGATTGATGATTCAATTGATTATGTGGATGACCAATGGTCCAACAAATTCAAAAACAAAAATCGAATACACCGATTGGGACAAGGTCAAAGAATTTGCAGTCTTATTGAACAATAATTAACGTTTAGTCGATTATTTTGTCCGTTCATGCCTTTTTTTGGAATTTCTAAAAAATTTATCATTACTTTTAGAATATATCCTCACATAGAATACCCTAAATCAACTGTGTAGCCTTTTTATTTCTAAACAAATTTTGGTCTAAATTCATTCTCAAAATGAGTAAAACTCTAAATTGGTACTTAAGAAGACATCCGCTATTGTATAAAATCAGATACCAATTAGTGTCTAAAACCGCTTCATTGGAGGCCATCGAAAACTTTTGTTACAACGATTTAAACCTTAAAACCAACATTCCTCCCCTATTTTTCGAAATAAACCATTTAATATTTGATGGAGCAAACAAGGATTTAACCGATTTTGAAAAGGCAACGTCAATAGCCGTTTGGTTGAAAAAAAACATTAAGGGCGGCCCGGGTTTAGGCAAATCTTCATCAACAGCTTTACAAAAAATGATTAATGGAGAAGGTGGCGTTTGCAGTGATTTCTCCCAAATTTATTCTAATTTCTGCGTGATAAACGACATCAAAGTCAAAGAATGGGGTTTGAAGAATTTATCCAATGATTCTTGTGTTTCTGGGGGACATTCGTTTAACGAAATCTATTGCAAAGAACTTCAAAAATGGGTTATGATTGATGTGGCAAAATCCATCCTTTTTTATGATTCAAATAAAAAAAATCCCTTGTCAACGTTAGAATACATTGATTTAAAAAAAAAAAATAAAGAAATCAACATTGTATCTATTTATGCAAATGACACCTTTGACAACAGCAATGCAAAGAACATCTTCCTGATTTCAAAATCCTTGCCTTTCGTCATAACGAATTACGATAATAAAATCTATGATTATTTCCTTGAAAAATTGGATTCTTTTCCTGTTTCAATTGTACATGGAATATTGATTTTCATTGGAAAAAGTTATGTTTTTGAATTCCCGACAAAAGAGATTTAACAAAATTTTGTTCTTTGGAAAAGAGAAAAACATAAGTCTTGATTAATAATAACGGAACATTGATAAAGCAATCAAAGAAACAATTCACTCCTAAAAAAATGATTACATTTGTATAAAAAAATACAAAAATGCAACATATCATAGACCGCTTTATAAGCTACGCCGTAATAGACACAGAATCAGATTCTAGTTCAGAAACTACGCCAAGCACCAAAAAACAATGGGATTTAGTCAATAAATTGGTCGAAGAACTGAAAAGCATTGGGATGCAGGAGGTAACCATTGACAAAAATGCATACATAATGGCCACTTTACCTTCGAATGTTGACCATAAAGTTCCAACCATAGGCTTTATTTCCCACTTTGACACTTCGCCTGATTTTAGCGGTGCCAACGTAAAACCACAAATAATTTCCAATTATGATGGAGGCGATATCGTATTGAATGCCGAACAAAACATAATTTTATCTCCAAAATATTTCAAGGATTTGTTGCAATACAAAGGACAAACCTTGATTACCACAGACGGAACCACGCTCCTTGGTGCCGATGACAAAGCCGGAATTACCGAAATAGTGACCGCAATGGAATTCCTGATCAATAATCCCGAAATCAAACACGGGAAAATCAGGGTTGGTTTTACGCCAGACGAAGAAATTGGCCGTGGCGCCCATCATTTTGATGTAGAAAAATTTGGTTGCGACTGGGCTTACACTATGGACGGAAGCCAAGTGGGCGAACTGGAATATGAAAATTTCAATGCGGCTGGAGCCAAAATTACTTTCAAGGGAAAAAGCGTTCATCCGGGTTATGCCAAAGGAAAAATGATCAATTCGATGCTTATCGCCAATGATTTCATCAACGAATTACCCAAAGGAGAAACGCCACAGGAAACCAGGGGCTACGAAGGATTCTTTCACATACACCATTTAAAGGGAAGCATTGAAGAAACGGTATTGGAGCTTATTATTCGAGATCACAACAAGAAAAAGTTCGAAAAACGCAAAGCACTAATTACCAAAATTGCCAAAAAAATCAACCGGAAATTTGCCAAGAAATTTGGCGAAGACATTGTCATTGCCGAGGTAAAAGACCAATATTACAATATGAAAGAGAAGGTTTTGCCTGTAAAACATATTGTGGACATTGCCGAAAATGCCATGAAACTATTAAAAATAAAACCACTCATAAAACCTATTCGAGGTGGAACTGACGGTTGCCAGCTATCCTACAAAGGATTGCCTTGTCCAAATATTTTTGCTGGCGGTCACAACTTTCACGGAAAATACGAATATGTACCTGCCGAAAGTATGCAAAAAGCGGTTGACGTCATCGTGAAAATTGCTGAACTAACCGCCAATCCCATTGCCAAATAAATTATCGGAAAAATAAAAGCATTTTAAAAACCATCTATTTCGATGGTTTTTTTTGTGATTTCTTATGGCAAAACCTTAACATTAGCGAGTTGTTTTAATGATTATATTTGATAGAAATTTAGTAGTAATTGATTAACATTTAACTAATCCTTTTAAAACGATATAGAATTATGGAAGAAAACAAAGAAGAAATTGCAAATGAGATTACCCCAGAAACAACAAAGGCAGCTCCAACACCTAAACCTAGAAAACCCAGGGTTAGTAAATCAACTGAAGTAGTTGAACCAGCCATTGAAATTCCTGCAGCTGAAGAAAATCAAGTTGAGCCTTTTATAGAAGAATTTGACTCTCTAATAGAATTAGAACCAAAGAAAGACAAGAAAGACAAGAAAGACAAGAAAAAGAAAAAAAACAAGAAGAAAGAAAAAGAGAAAAAGAAAGCCAAAAAAGCAAAAGAAAAAGCAAAGGCCAAAGCCAAAAAAGCTAAAAAAGCCAAGAAAGAAAAAGCTAAAAAAGCAAAATTAAAAGCCAAAGCGAAAGAAAAAAAGGCTAAATCGAAAGCCAAAAAAGCAAAGAAAAACAAAAAGAATAAAAGCAAGAAAAAATAAGGAGTTCCTTTGATAAAGCTTTAAAATAAACGGTAGTATCCTATAAAGTGTGTAAGTAAAAAAAGTATTAGGGTTTGTGCAAACCCTAATACTTTTTTTACTTAATTTTAATATTTTACACATTTTATGAAAAAGGAAGATTTATTATCCGATGAATTTTTGAAGCAATTCAAAACAGGCGAAGACCTTTATGGCTTCTTAGCCCAACTACAAAAGCGAGGAATAGAGAAAATGCTCGAAGGCGAATTAGACGCCCATTTAGGCTATGATAAGCACGAGAAAACTACAAAATCCAATGCTCGTAATGGTTTTTCTAACAAGAAAATAAAAACCTCATTTGGCGAATCTCAGATTCAAGTTCCCAGAGATCGAGAAGCCTCATTTAACCCTTTAATTGTGCCCAAAAGGCAAAATATGCTCGATGGTTTAGAGAACGTAATAATCTCTCTCTATGCCAAAGGAATGAGCAATAGCGACATCGAAGAACAAATAAGAGAAGTTTATAATTTTGAGGTTTCCACTAGTACTATTTCTAGGATAACCGACACGGTTTCGAGTGATATTATTGCTTGGCAAAACCGACCTTTAGAGGCTGTTTATCTGATAGTCTGGATGGACGGAATTGTTTTTAAAGTTAGAGAAAACTCAAAAATAGTCAATAAAACCATCTATTTAGCCGTTGGACTTAATAGAGAAGGTAAAAAAGAAGTCCTTGGAATGTGGCTAGGAAAGAATGAAAGTGCTAGTTTCTGGCTTGGCGTTTTAACAGATTTAAAAGCTAGAGGAGTTGAAGATATACTAATTACTGCTACTGACAATCTAAATGGTTTTACGCAAACTATCAAAAATGTATTCCCAGAATCACAAACCCAAATCTGTGTAGTACATCAAATTAGAAACTCAGCTCGTTATGTGGTTTGGAAAGATAAAAAGGAATTTTCGGCAGATATGAAGCTTATTTACAATGCTCCAACTAAAGAAGCTGCTAAAGCATCTCTGGGAGATTTTTCTAAAAAATGGAATAATAAATATCCTTATGCGATTAAATCCTGGGAAGAAAATTGGGAGGAACTTACCGTATTCTTTGACTTTCCAGTAGAAATCAGAAAGATAATTTACACCACAAATTTAATCGAAAACCTCAATGGTAAAATCAGAAAATACACTAAAAACAAATTATCATTCCCAACGGATGAAGCTGTTTTAAAATCTGTATATTTGGCTTTGAGAGAGGCAACCAAAAAATGGTCGATGCCAATCCAAAACTGGGGATTAATCCTCAACCAGTTCTTAACTATATTTGAAAAAAGGGTTCAACTTTAATTAAAAAATCAAACCCCTATATTTTTAAACTTACACACTTTTTGGGATAGTGTCCGCAACGGTGGTGTTCGTATTTCAGGAGCTAATTTTGTTCCGCCAAACGCCAATAAAGTTTCGGATTATCTGGATGAATTGATTGATTTTATCAATACCAATCCTTTGGAATTGAACGATATTGAATTGGCTGCAATTTTCCACCATAAACTGGTTTGGATCCATCCTTTCTTTGACGGTAATGGAAGAACGGTTCGTTTAAGCATGAATTTACTGTTGATGCGTTGTGGTTTTCCACCAGCGATTATTCTCAAAAATGACAGAAAAAAATACTACGAAGCACTCAATCAAGCCAATAATGGCAATTATCAAAAACTAATGCTTTTGATGTGCCAAGCCTTGGAACGCAGTTTAAATATTTATTTGAATGCAATGCCCGACAACGATAACGATTTTCAAAAAATATCGGATATTGTTAGTGAACCAAGCAGTCCTTATGGTCAAGAATACATAAGTTTATTGGCTAGAACAGGCAAAATTGACGCCTACAAAGAAGGAAGAAATTGGTACACAACCAAAGAAGCCATCGAGGATTATATTGAGAATAGGCAGAGGAAAAGAATACTCAGTTAGCAGTGTTCAGTTGGTAGTTTACAACTGAACACTAATAACTGAATACCGAACACTATTTGCTTTTATCTCCAACAAAATAATCGTTCGAGTTTTTGAACAAGACATTAAAAGTAGTCAAACTACCATAAATTCTGGTGATGTATTGTTGCAAATCGATTTTCTCGGCTTCGTCAAGATTACTCGCATTAATCTTTTGCTCCATCACCCTTATCCTGTCGCGAACCATCGTGATTTTATGAAAAAAAGTATCGATTGGCACTTCTTTATTTTGTGTGTTAGTACCCGGTTCCAAAATGATTTTGCCGCCTTTCCATTTATCGGCAATGGGAACTATCTGGGAAACATCACTCCATTTTTGCAACAAATTCTTCAAGGATTTTTCTACATCCTGAAAACTTACCGAATCTACTTCGCCTTCAAGAGCTTCAATAATTTCGAATTCGCTGTCGATTTCAATGGTTTCCAATCCACTTTCAATAAAAGTAACCCAATAATGTTTTGAAGTTACATTGGTTACTACTCCAAGACCTAATTCTGGATGTTTTATGCGCGAGCCTATTCCTAAAATATTCATACCTTATTTTTTATTCAAATATAAAAATTTAAATAATTAAAAAAATTCTTCTTCCAATAATGAAAAGATTAAATTTCGGACAAGTCTAAATTCTTAAATCGAATTCAATTGTTGTAACTTTGCTTTTTGCCAAAATTTATGTTAGAAAACGATAACAACATTGAAGTATTGGGTGCGCGAGTACACAATCTAAAAAATATAGACGTAAAAATCCCAAGAGAAAAACTGGTGGTAATTACCGGCCTTTCGGGTTCGGGAAAATCATCCTTGGCTTTCGACACGATTTATGCCGAAGGACAACGCCGTTACGTGGAAACTTTTTCGGCTTATGCACGACAATTTCTTGGCGGATTGGAACGTCCCGATGTGGATAAAATAGATGGACTTTCGCCAGTAATTGCTATTGAACAAAAAACGACCAGTAAAAGTCCACGATCGACCGTTGGAACCATTACCGAGATTTATGATTTCCTCCGTTTGTTATATGCTCGCGCCGCCGATGCGTATAGTTACAACACGGGCGAAAAAATGGTTTCTTATGACGACGAGCAAATCAAGGAGTTGATTACCCAAGATTTTGCGGGAAAACGCATCAATATTTTGGCTCCAATTATTCGTGCCAGAAAAGGACATTATGCCGAATTATTCCAGCAAATTGCCAAACAAGGTTTTTTGAAAGTCCGCATCAATGGCGACATAAAAGATATTACCACGGGAATGAAACTCGACCGTTACAAAACCCACGACATCGAAATCGTGATTGACAGGATGGTTGTTGAAGATACTCCCGACAACGAAAAACGCCTGACAGAAAGCATCAAAACGGCAATGTATCACGGCGAAAATGTGTTGATGATATTAGACCAAGATTCGAATGAAATTCGGTTTTTTAGTCGAAATTTAATGTGTCCCACAACTGGAATTTCCTATCAAAATCCGGAACCCAATTTGTTTTCGTTCAACTCGCCAAAAGGGGCTTGTGACCATTGCAAAGGTTTGGGAACGGTAAACGAAATCAACATCAAGAAGATTATCCCCAATCCAAAAATTTCGATAAACAAAGGCGGTTTTGCTCCTTTGGGCGAATACAAAAGCAGTTGGATGTTCAAGCAATTGGAAATCATTGGCGAAAAATACGGCTTCAAATTAACCGATCCAATTTCGAATATTTCCGAGGAAGCTATGGAAATGATTTTGAATGGCGGCAAAGAAAAATTCTCGGTCGAATCGAAAGTTTTGGGCGTAACCAAAGAATACAAAATTGAATTTGAAGGCATTTCGCATTTCATCAAAAACCAACACAACGAAAGTGGTTCAACCACCATAAAACGTTGGGCAAAGGAATTTATGGACGAAGTAAAATGTCCGGTTTGTGAAGGTTCACGATTGAAAAAAGAAGCCTTGTTTTTCAAAATCAACGAGAAGAATATCGCCGAATTATGTGATATGGATATTTCGGACGTGACGGCTTGGTTTTTGGAATTAGACAAACATTTATCCGAAAAACAAAAAACTATTGCCACGGAAGTTATCAAGGAAATAAAAGATAGATTGAACTTTTTGATGAACGTTGGTTTGGATTATTTGGCTTTAAGCCGAAGTTCCAAATCACTTTCCGGTGGCGAAGCACAACGCATTCGATTGGCGACGCAAATTGGCTCGCAATTGGTAGGTGTTTTGTATATTCTGGACGAACCAAGTATTGGTTTACACCAAAGAGACAATGACAAACTGATTCATTCCTTGGAACAATTGCGTGACATTGGCAACTCTGTGGTGGTTGTCGAACACGATAAAGACATGATTCTGCGTGCCGATTACGTGATAGATATTGGTCCAAAAGCAGGAAAACACGGCGGCGAAATCATCAGCAAAGGAACACCTGCCGAAATTTTGAAAGACCACACTTTGACGGCTTCCTATTTGAACGGTGAAATGGAAATCGAGGTTCCAAAAAAGCGTCGTGAAGGCAACGGAAACTTCCTGAAACTGACTGGTGCGACCGGAAACAACCTGAAAAATGTATCAATAGATTTGCCTTTGGGCAAAATGATTTGTGTGACGGGAGTTTCGGGAAGTGGAAAATCGACATTGATCAATGAAACCCTCTATCCTATTTTGAACGCCTACTATTTCAATGGTGTCAAAAAACCGAAACCGTACAAAAAAATTGAAGGTTTGGAACATATCGACAAAGTTATTGATATAGACCAAAGTCCGATTGGAAGAACGCCACGTTCAAATCCAGCGACTTACACGGAGGTTTTTAGCGAAATCCGAAATCTGTTTACAATGACTTCCGAGAGTATGATTCGGGGTTATAAAGCGGGACGTTTTAGTTTCAACGTAAAAGGTGGACGCTGCGAAACCTGTGAAGGTTCGGGAGTTCGAACGATTGAAATGAACTTTTTACCCGATGTTTACGTGGAATGTGAAACTTGTCAAGGAAAACGTTTCAACAGGGAAACTTTGGAAATTCGCTACAAAGGAAAATCCATTTCGGACGTGTTGAACATGACGATTGACGAAGCCGTTCCTTTCTTCGAAAACATTCCGAAGATTTATCGAAAAGTAAAAACGTTACAAGATGTTGGTTTGGGTTATATCACTTTGGGACAACAAAGTACGACACTTTCGGGTGGAGAAGCCCAACGAATTAAACTGGCAGGAGAATTATCGAAAAAAGATACCGGAAACACGTTTTATATTTTGGACGAACCCACTACAGGACTGCATTTCGAAGACATTCGGGTGTTGATGGAAGTCATCAAGAAATTGGTTGACAAAGGCAATACCATCTTGATTATCGAACATAATATGGACGTGATAAAACTGGCGGATTATATCATAGACATTGGTCCCGAAGGCGGAAAAGGCGGCGGAGAAGTCGTTGCCAAAGGAACTCCCGAAGAAGTGGCTAAAAACAAGAAAAGTTATACGGCGCAGTTTTTGAAAAAAGAGTTGTCATAATTCCCCTCCTCTGGAGGGGTGTCCGCAGGACGGGGTGGTTTTTGTTGTTTCCACTATTTTTGTAATTTCACTTAAAAACCACCCTGCCATAAATAGCCCCCAACCCAAGGAGGGGAATAGAAAAAAAACTATGGAAAACGACCGAGAAATAACAGCATATATCGATGGAAATCCCATTTATAGAAATTTTGCCGAAAACCTGCCTTGCAACATAAAACTAAAATCGCGAGCACGAGCCTTACGCAAAGCAGGTGTATTGTCGGAAGTTATTTTTTGGTTGCAGGTTCATAAAGGAGTATTTTGGAAAATCGATTTTGACAGACAAAGAATTATTGGAAATTATATTGTAGATTTTTATGTAAAAACTTTGGGACTGATAATTGAAATCGATGGTTCGAGCCATAATGACAAAGAAGAATACGACCAAAAAAGAGAAGATTATTTTATTTCTTTAGGTTTGAGAATATATAGAATATCGGATTTGAGAGTAAAACACGATTTGAACAACGTGATGATGGAATTGGAGAAATATATTGTTGAGGAATTTGGATGAGGCGTTAACAAAAAAACCACCCCACCCTACGGGCACCCCTCCAGTGGAGAGGAAATTAAACAGAAAGATTATATAAAAACAAGAAAAGTTATACGGCGCAATTTTTGAAAAAAGAGTTACATTAGCGAATATCTTTATATTTAAAACTAAAGTTAAATTAAAAAACGGATGCCCTAGCCCAGATAGCAGTGGAAATCCTTTTGTTTTTTGTTTCTTTAACAAAAACAAAAGATTGAAACGAATAGCTGGTAATAGCTCCAAAATAAAAACACAAAAATGAGATTACAAGATTTTGACAATGATGAAGAAAAAGTAATACAGGATAAATTCAAGAGAAAAACCTGGAACGAGATTAGGACCAATGACAGTTGGGCGATTTTCAAGATTATGTCCGAATTTGTCAACGGATATGAAAATATGGCAAGAATCGGCCCTTGTGTTTCCATTTTTGGTTCGGCTCGAATAAAACCGGAGGATAAATATTATTTATTGGCCGAAAAAATTGCCTATAAAATAAGCAAAGCAGGTTACGGCGTCATCACTGGTGGCGGTCCCGGAATTATGGAGGCGAGTAATAAAGGTGCACATCTTGGCGGAGGAACTTCGGTGGGACTGAATATCGAATTGCCTTTTGAGCAGCATTTTAATCCCTATATTGACCACGACAAGAACCTGAATTTCGATTATTTCTTTGTCAGAAAAGTGATGTTCGTGAAATATTCGCAAGGATTTGTGGTAATGCCGGGAGGTTTTGGCACTTTGGACGAAATGTTTGAAGCCTTGACCTTGATCCAGACGAAAAAAATTGGAAAATTCCCGATAATATTGGTTGGAACGGCTTTTTGGTCGGGATTGATCGAATGGATAAAAACGGTTTTGGTAGAGCAAGAAAAGACAATAAATGCCGTGGATTTGGAGTTGTTCAAAATTGTGGATACCGAAGATGAAGTGGTTGACGTACTGGACAAATTCTACAAAAAATACGATTTATCACCCAATTTTTAAACCAACTTATTGCTTTATCATATCATTCTTTAAAAAAACCAATTGAAATTATTCCATAAAAATATCATATTCATCCTTGTTTTATTTACTTCGTTAAAACACTTTGGGCAGCATAATTCCCATATCGTTGTCGAGGTAAGTACGGAACGAAAAACATTGACCATCCAGCAGGAAATAGTATTTTTTAATCAGTCTGAAGACACCTTGACCTCGATTGTCTTGAATGATTGGATCAATGCGTATTCATCAAAAACATCTCCTTTGGCCAAACGTTTTTCGGATGAATTTTATCGGGGTTTTCATCTAGCCAAGGATGAAGAACGTGGAAGCACCAATAATTTAACCATTTCTAATTTTGACAAAACGGTACTTTCTTGGGAAAGAACCAAGAAAAACCCGGATTTGGTAACCGTCAAATTAGGAAATAAATTGGCACCAAACCA
Source organism: Flavobacterium limnophilum (assembly GCF_027111315.2). GTDB lineage: Bacteria > Bacteroidota > Bacteroidia > Flavobacteriales > Flavobacteriaceae > Flavobacterium > Flavobacterium limnophilum. The sequence goes on from NZ_CP114289.2 coordinate 2,485,842, forward strand.
GAAAATCACTTTGCATTTGGCTTATATCGTGAAAGTTCCCAGCGATAAATTTACCAGCTATGGCTATACCGACAATGGCGGAATGAACCTAAAAAACTGGTTTATTACCCCAGCCCGTTACGAAAATCACGCTTTTGTCAGAAACAGCAATTGCAATCTGGATGATATTGCCAATGCTTTTTCCGATTTTGAAATCAGGCTCATCATTCCAAAAAATTTGGAACCAACCACCGATTTATCCAGCAGCCAAACACAGCAAACCGAAGCGTTTTCGTTTTATAAACTAACTGGAACGAACCGAACTGATTTCAGCCTTTTTTTGGAACCAAAACCCAGCTTTCGCAGCTACAAGAACAGCTCCATTGAAGTCCTTACCAATATCAAGGGCAACAAGGCCGACGAAATTAATAAAGCAATTGCCATCGATCGAATAGTGAATTTTACAAACGATTTAATTGGAAAATATCCTTTCGAAAAAATCACTGTTTCGCAAACTGATTACAATCGGAATCCTTTTTATGGATTGAACCAATTGCCTTCTTTTATCGTTCCGTTCCCAGACGATTTCCTTTTTGAGATAAAATTCTTGAAAACCTATTTGAATAATTACCTGAAAAACAGCCTGAAACTGGATCCCAGAAAAGACAACTGGATTTATGACGGCATTCAAGTCTATGTAATGATGCGCTACATCGAAGAGAATTATCCCAACTGCAAAATGATGGGACGAGTTTCTGACTATAAATTATTCAAGGGGTTTAATTTATTGAACCTCGATTTCAATGAGCAATACAGTTATTTTTATTTGCTGATGGCTCGAAAAAACCTCGATCAACCTCTTGGAGCTTCAAAAAACACCTTGATAAAATTCAACGAGCAAATCGCCAGCAAATACAGGGCGGGATTGAGTTTAATCTATTTGGACGAATACATCGGCACTCCATTTATGTCCAAAAGTGTACAGCAATTCAATGCCGAAAACAAGGAAAAACAAACCACCAGAACTGATTTTGAAACGGCATTAAAATCGAATACAAAAAAAGAGATCGACTGGTTTTTTAATACCATTGTCGATTCGCGCGAAATCATTGATTACAAGTTTTCGAATGTTTCCAAAACCAAGGACAGCGTTGCTTTTTCCATTAGAAACAGAACCAATGTTTCCGTGCCCATTCCAATTTATGGAATAAAAAATGACACCATCGTTTTCAAGAAATGGATAGAAACCACAAAAAAGGACAGTATCTATATATTCGAAAGAAAAGAAGCCCAAAAAATAGTCATCAACTACAAAAACGAGGTTCCCGAATTCAATTTAAGAAACAACTGGAAGAAAATAGAAGGATTGTTTCCCAACAATCGTCCCGTAAAATTTGCTTTTGTCAAAGATTTGGAAGACCCTTATTACAACCAAATCATCTATGCTCCAATATTGACTTACAATGTTTATGACGGGCTTTCTCCCGGAATGCGATTCCATAACAGGGCCATTCTAAACCGCCCTTTTGTTTATGACATCAACCCGACTTATTCCATAAAGTCAAAAACGATGACCGGTTCTGCCATCTTTATGGTCAATAAAGATTATCGGGACAGCAATTTGTTTAACGTTAGATATTCTGTTAGCGGCAATTATTTCCATTATGCACCTGACGCGACCTATCTTAAAATAAATCCCATGGTTTTAATGCAGCTTCGTGCGGATGACTTTAGAGACAATAGAAAACGAATGATTTATGTGCGACAAGTAGTTGTAGATCGGCAAAAAAGTGCCATTGTTATTGACAACTCGCTTGAAGATTATTCTGTTTTCAATGTTAAATACATCAATTCCAGAACCGAAGTGACCAATCATGTCAGTTTCACGGGCGATGTGCAATTTTCGGGAGAATTTGGCAAAATATCAACCGAAATACAATTCAGGAAACTCTTTGAAAACAATCGACAAATCAATTTGCGAATGTTTGCCGGCAGCTTTTTGTACAACACCACCAATTCCGATTTTTTCAGTTTTGCCTTGGACAGACCTACTGATTATCTTTTCGATTATGCCTATTTAGGGCGATCCTCCAGTACCGGTCTTGTTAGCCAAGAATTTATCATGGCCGAAGGAGGTTTTAAATCCAAACTCGACACGCCTTATGCCAATCAATGGATTACTACCATAAATGGAGGTTATACCATTTGGAACTGGATTGAAGCTTATGGCGATGTGGGTTTTGTAAAATATACCCAGCAAAAGCCTCACTTTGTTTACGATAGCGGAATTAGGTTTAATTTGCTAACAGACTATTTCGAATTGTATTTCCCCCTATATTCCAATAACGGATGGGAAATAGCGCAACCCCATTATGGTGAAAAAATAAGATTCGTGGTCACGCTTAACCCCAACAAGTTAGTGCCTCTTTTTACCAGAAAATGGTTTTAATTCCAAAGAGAAAACAAGAAATATTATACCATTACCATTCATTTGACGTTTTACTTACGAATAATTCAAAGAAAATCTCGTTTATCAAAAATAAATTACCAAAAATTTAATTGTTTTTCATAAGATGAATTATGAAAGTAGCCAGTTTTTAAGTAAATTTGCACAGCAAATTTATCCTTTTCAATTATGATAAAAGAAAAAACCAATACTACACTGACTTTTGAAGACTTCAAAACTGAAGTACTGAATGATTACAAAATCGCAATAACAAGCAGGGAATGTAGTTTATTGGGACGTAAAGAAGTGTTGACGGGAAAGGCAAAATTTGGAATTTTTGGCGACGGAAAAGAAGTACCGCAACTAGCCATGGCTAAATCCTTCAAAAACGGTGATTTTCGTTCAGGATATTATCGCGACCAAACCTTCATGATGGCCATTGGCGAATTGACCATCCAACAATTCTTTGCAGGTCTTTACGGCCACACCGATATTTCTCAAGAACCCATGTCGGCAGGAAGACAAATGGGCGGTCATTTCATGACGCACAGTTTGAATGAAGACGGCAGTTGGAAAAATTTGACCAAACAAAAAAATTCCAGTGCAGACATTTCTCCAACAGCAGCACAAATGCCGCGAATGTTGGGATTGGCACAAGCATCAAAAATATACAGAGACGTACCCGAAATTACCAATAAAGATAATTTCTCCATCAATGGAAATGAAATTTCATGGGGAACCATAGGAAATGCAAGTACTTCCGAAGGCTTGTTTTTCGAGACCATAAATGCAGCAGGAGTCTTGCAAGTGCCAATGGTTTTGAGCGTTTGGGACGATGAATATGGCATTTCTGTTCATGCAAAACACCAAACCACCAAAGAAAGTATTTCCGATATTTTAAAAGGCTATCAACGCGAAGGAGACAGCAACGGCATTGAAATCCTAAAAGTAAAAGGTTGGGATTATGCCGGTTTGGTCGAAACTTATGAAAAAGCAGCCGATTTAGCTCGTGAAAAACACACTCCCATACTGATTCACGTGTATCAATTGACGCAACCACAAGGACATTCCAGTTCAGGTTCGCACGAAAGATATAAAGATTCCACAAGACTGGCTTGGGAAAAAGATTTTGATTGCGTTCGCCAAATGAAATTATGGATGATTGCCATCAACATTGCCTCTCCGGAAGAAATTGAAGCGATTGATGCACAAGCAAAAAAAGAAGTTCTTGAAGCTAAAATTGCAGCTTGGAATGCGTTTATAGAACCTATTATTGAAGAAAAAAAGCAACTGGTTTCCTTATTGGAAAAAGTAGCTTCAACAAGTTCCAACAAGGATAAAATACTAAAAATCGCCAGTGATTTAAACAAAATAAAAACACCTTTAAAAAAGGAAATTTTGGTATCTGCGCGAACTGTTTTACGATTGATTGCACACGAAAACAATAAAACGGAACTATCCAGCTGGATTACTTCCTACACCAACATAACCCAACAAAAATTCAGCAGCAACTTGTTTTCAGAATCTGGCTTGAATGTGTTTTCTGCAAAGGAAATTTTGCCGGAATACGACAAAGAAGCCAAAGAAGACACTGACGGCCGAATGATTTTGCGTGATAATTTTGATGCTATTTTTTCCAAATACCCCGAAGCTTTAATTTTTGGCGAGGATGCCGGAAATATTGGTGACGTCAATCAAGGATTGGTTGGATTACAGGAAAAATACGGCGAACTGCGTGTTGCCGATGTCGGAATCAGGGAAGCATCGATTATTGGTCAAGGAATTGGAATGGCATTGAGAGGACTTCGCCCCATTGCCGAAATCCAATATTTGGACTATTTATTGTACGCCATACAGATTATGAGCGACGATTTGGCCACTTTGCAATACCGAACAGCAGGAAAACAAAAAGCACCACTAATCATCAGGACTCGCGGCCATCGATTGGAAGGAATTTGGCATTCGGGATCGCCAATGGGAATGATCATAAATGCCATAAGAGGAATCCACGTTTTGGTACCCAGAAATATGACCAAAGCTGCCGGTTTCTACAATACTTTATTGGAATGTGACGAACCTGCACTTGTTGTGGAATGTCTTAACGGATACCGATTGAAAGAAAAAATGCCTTTAAATTATGGCGAATTCAAAACTCCAATTGGTGTTGTGGAAACCATAAAACAAGGTGCCGACATCACTTTGGTTTCTTATGGTTCTACATTGAGATTGGTAGAACAAGCGGCTAAAGAACTCTTGAAAGAAAACGGAATTGATTGCGAAATCATCGACATCCAATCCTTGCTCCCTTTTGACGTGAATCACGATATCGTGAAAAGTGTTGCCAAAACAAATCGACTTTTAATCATCGACGAAGACCTTCCTGGCGGAGCTTCGGCTTATATTTTGCAGCAAATTATCGAAAACCAAGAAGGATATAAATATTTGGACAGCAAACCGCAAACATTGACGGCAAAAGCCCACAGACCTGCTTACGGAACTGACGGCGACTATTTTTCGAAACCGTCCATCGAAGATATTTTCGAAAAAGTATATGCCACCATGAACGAAGTCAATCCTTCGAAATATCCGGCTTTGTATTAGAAAACCGAAATAAACCGCATAATGCAAAAACACCTGATAGATTAGAAAATCTATGAGGTGTTTTTATTTGTTGCAATGTTGATGACCTACCTCACCACTTTCAACTTCTTCAATAATTTGTCGATAACTTGGTTTATTTCAGTTGAAATTACAAACTTGTAATTGAGATAAACATAAGCAATCGTCATCAATATCGATTTTAACATGATAGAAATTATGGGATTAAAAGGAAACTCCCAGAAATAAAAAGCCACAAACAAAACTAAAGTCAGCGCCATTGAATATAAAGTCTGCTTTGTAAAAGGATACAAATGCAAACGTTTGACAACAAAAAGCAGTTTGGCCAAACTATATAAAGTTATCGACAATAAAGTAGCGAACGCCGACCCAATAATACCGTAAATTGGAATAAAAATCATGTTCAAGCCAATCGTCAAAAGCACCAAGAGTACTCCCAGAAACAAAACTGCCCTATAATATTTGGTATTGAAAATAATGGCGTTATTATTGCCCAAAATCAAATCAAAATACTTGGACAATCCAATCATGAAAACCACCAAAATACCACCAGCATATTCCGGCGGAACCATTTCATACAATTTGTTGATGTTGACAAAAATCCCCAACATCACGTAACCGCCTACCATTTGGAGATTTATGGATGTTTTTTTGTATAAAATATCCATTTCGTCGTGCTTGTTTTCGTGCATTAGTTTTGCCGTAATGGGATAAACAATTTGATGCATCGCGCGGCTTGGAACCGAAATAACCAGTGCTATATATGTCGCCACTGAGTAATAGGCAATATTTTCTATATTCATGTATTGATTAAGAATCATTTTATCTCCGTCCAACAGCAAATTGGCAACACTTCCCGACAAAATAATGTAAAATGTATAAACCAAAACATCCTTGGTGTTTTGGGGAATGGTGAACTGAAAATTGGGTTTTTCTATACTAAAAGCATAAAACATCGTTACCAAAAGTGCCAATAAATACACGACAGCCGTAGCGTAAACAAAGCCTTCAACGGTAATCCAATTATAATAAACGGCAACCAATAAAAGCAAGGATGCAAATCGCAAGCCTACTTCCTTGATAAAATTCCCAAAAACCGAATGCATGTGAACCCGCAACCAAGCATAAAATATTTCAAAATAAGCCATGCATAATCCAATGAACGGAATAAGCCAAATATAATTTTTAACGATGATATTCTTCTTCGACAAAAAGTACAGAATCTCGTCAAAAAAGTAAAACCCAATTAAAAACATTGGGATGATCAAGAGGAGAGGAAATAGCACCGTGAAAGACAAAAACCGTGATCTTTCCTCGTTTGTTTCATATTGTGAATAGAATTTTACCAAGGTATTTTGCATTCCAATGGCGAATAACGGCATAATTACATTGGCGGACGAAAGAATATAATTGGTTAAGGCATAATATGTGGCACCAAGAAAAACAGGATACAAATAGATGGTGTTGATACCTCCAATGGCAAAACCGATGTAGGTGATTATGGTATTCTTTAAGGACTGATTTAATACTATTCCCATTATTTGATTTAGGATTTTAAATTTTAGATTTTAGGATTAGCTATCAATTCAACTAATTTTTCCGTCAAACTCTTTCTGGAATATTGTTGCAACCCTACGGCATTCGATTGTAGTTTACCTTCCAAAAACTGGTTATAATAGCCCAAAAGTACGCTTTTAAGCTTCATTTTCTCGGAATAATCGAAGAATACTCCCGTGTTTGTATTGGTGATGATTTCGGCAAAGTCGGAACCGTTGGGGCCAATGGCAATAATGGGTCTGCCCGAAACCATGTATTCGAATAATTTTCCCGGAATAATGCTTTTGGTGTCTTCAGAATTGATTTCGATAAGCAACAATACTTGTGACTTTCTTTGATGGGCAATCGCTTCGGAATGCGAAACATAGCCCAAATTATTCAAATACGGATTCAATCCAAATTGAGAAATGGTTTCCAACACTTCCTGACTGACTGCTCCCATCAATTTTATTTCCAAATGGTTTTTAAAATCAGGAATTTCATTGATCAGTTCCACCAAACATTCCCATAACATTTTAGGATTTCTTTCGGAAAGAAAAGAACCAATGTGAGCCAAAGAAAATTGGGTATCCAAGGCTTGTTTCTCGACTTTTTCCGTGTCATAACCGTTCGTAATCACGGCAATTGGCTTGGTTGTAATGGCTTGAAACTCGGTTTTTGTGGTATTGCTGGTTACTATAATCGTGTCGGCAGAATTCAAAACTTGGTGTTCCAATGCCTTGTGTTTCTTGGCAGCATAATTCGACAATCGCAAGGATTTATGATAGCCAATGGTTGTCCAGGGATCTCGAAAATCGGCAAACCATTTCACGTTCAATTTTTGCTTCAATTCCATTCCAATAAGGTGCAAACTATGTGGCGGCCCCGAAGTGACAATCGTGTCGATATTGTTTTCGACAATGTATTTTTCCAAAAATGCCACCGAAGGTTTTACCCAAAAAACACGGGCATCAGGGATAAAAAGATTACCCCGAATCCAAAGAAACATTTTATCCAAAAAAGATTGTTTTTTCTGGTTTGGAATAATTCCCGAATTCATTTTTTTGGTTTTGTTCTTCGAAAAAAAAGAAGCCAATTGATACGGTTCGAAGATTTTATGTTTTAAAATAATGGCCTTGTCCGAAACCTCGTTTACCAAGTTCTCGTCAACAATGGGATAGGTTGGATTTTCCGGAATATAGACAATCGGCTGGACGCCAAAATCCGGTAAATATTTCACGAATTTCAACCAACGCTGGACGCCTGGCCCACCGGCTGGAGGCCAATAATAGGTAATTATGAGGAGTTTTTCTGTTTCGGGTTTCAAGTTTTGGGTTTTGGGTTTCACGAACAATTTGTCATTCCGTAGGAATCTCATTTCCGTTTCAAGTTTCACTAACAATTATTGAATTTTCATTAACATCTTTAGCTAGTTGATAATATTCATACTTGCTTTTCCATCCATTAGATTTATCCATTATTTCAAATAATCGCTCCAAACGCTCAACAAACAGAGCATTGGTCTTCTCATCAATATACTTCCTTTGGACAAGATTTATAGATTTTAAATTTGTTTTCATATTTAAAGGTAAACAAAGTCTATACTCAATTTTCTTTACTCTTTTTTTGTTCTAAAATAAATTCCACCACCCAACAATAGCAACATTCCAATAAAGCTGAAAAGCGTAATGGTACTTCCCGTTTGTATCACTTGCGGTTCAAACTTGAATTCTATAGTATGTTTCCCTTCCGGAATTCGTAGTGCTCTTAAAACATAATCTACAGGGAAATGCGTTGTTTTTTGACCATCTATATAAGCATTCCAACCATTTTCATAATACATTTCAGAGAAAACTGCCAATCCTTTACCTGAATTTTCAGAAGTATATTTAAGGTAATTCGGTTTATAAATATCCAACTTAATACTTCCGCTATCATCAAAATCTTCTTTTAAACGGGCGTCGTTAAACTTAGATCCATAATCGTGTACATTGAAAACCGCAACATTCTTAGTATCTAATTTGTCCAATGCCTTCATTGCATCATCCGGTTTATTGACTAATAAAACATCTTTTACAAACCACGCATTTCCATTGGCATTCGGGTTTGGAATTGGAATCGAAGCACCAGTTGAGTCAGCTTGAATGATGTATTTCACGTTCAACATATTCAAAATCTCGATATTGTTTTTGGCAATTTGGTAATCAAATAATTGCTGCATTCTTCGAGGTTTCACGGCGCTGTAACCTCCAATCGATTTATGGAAATAAGAAGTCCTGGCGCTCGACATATTTCCTTGAACCTCAAAAACTCGGTAATGGGTCGTATCCTGTAAAATCTGTAAATCGGCAGGCGTTTCCTGAAAAGGAACTTCCACTTCGCTCCTGCTCACAAAATCTTTGTCCGAAACATATTTCTTGTCCACAAAAAACAAATCGAAAACCATCAACAGTCCTACCAAGATTATCGCCGTATTTTGGGCTAATTTTTCTTTGATAAATAACCATAAAACACCTGCTGCAAGCAAAATAAAGAATCCCGAACGCAATAAATCAGCCGAATAAAGACTCATTCTATCCGATTTTAATGCATCAACAAATTCTGGCCCGTAACTTTCCCTGAAATAACTGTCGTTTGCACCTGCAAAACTGAAACTGCCTTTCAACAAAAACAAACCAACAATAATCCCAAAACCAACGGCGGCAGATTGCCACAAAGCTTTGAATCGTGCTTCTTTTTCTAAATTAAAAAAGGATTGCAATCCCATAATGGCCAAAACCGGGAAACACAATTCCAGAATAACCTGTATCGAAGAAACGGCTCTAAACTTGTTGTACATTGGCACATTTTCTATGAAAAAGTCCGTCAATGCCGGGATATTTTTCCCCCAAGACAACACCAATGCAACAATGGCTCCTGAAAGAAAGACGTATTTAATTTTTCGTTTATCGGCGAATAAAGCCAAAATTCCCAAAAAGAAAACCACGATTCCGATGTAAGCCGGAGCAGCCACAATAGGTTGGTCTCCCCAATAGGTTGGCATTCCCGAAACAAAGTCGTTGGCTTGCGATTCCGGAACTCCCTGGCTAATCATGAATTCATACATTTTGCTGTCCGTTCCTAGTTTTTCACTGTTCGACCCCCCAAAAAGTCGTGGCGCAATCAGGTTGAAACTTTCGGCTATTCCATAACTATATTCCGTGATATAATCGTGGGACATCGCATTGTTGCCTACACTTTTTGTACCATCGGCATTGATGGACAATTCACTTTTTCCTCTTGTGCTAAAGTTGGCATATTCGGCTGTGGCCAATAAATTAGTGGCATTAGCTCCAAGGGCAAAAATTCCGGCTATTGCCAAAACGCCAAACGAAGTCAACAGCGATTTATATTCCTTGTCTTTTACCGCCTGATAAATAAAATAACCCGAAAGCACCAACAAGAAAATCAACAAATAATAAGTCATTTGAAAGTGGTTTGCATTGATTTCCAAGGCAACAGCAAACATCGTCAGCAATCCTCCCCAAATGTATTTCTTCTGGAAAACCATTATAAAACCAGCAATAACTAGCGGCATATATCCAATGGCGTGCGCTTTGGCATTATGACCAACGCCCAGAATAATAATCAAATAAGTCGAAAAACCAAAAGCCAAAGCTCCGAAAAAGGCTTTGAGTGGATCAATCTTCAGCACCAAAAGCAAACCGTAAAAACCAAGAAAATACAGGAATAAATAATCGGCAGGACGAGGCAAGAAACGCAAGGCATCGTCAATCATTCCAATATAATCGTGCGGATATTTGGCTCCCAATTGATAAGTCGGCATTCCACCAAAGGCGGAATTTGTCCAATACGGTTCAATTTTTTCGGCTTTTCTAAAATCGTTTTGCTCTTTTGCCATTCCGGTATATTGGGCAATATCCGATTGGAAAATTTGTTTTCCTTGTAAAACAGGATAAAAATAAATGAGGGAAATTAATACGAATCCAAGTAGGACTAAAGCGTGCGGATAGAACTTTTGAAGTTGCTTCATTAAATGGGTTGTTGGTTTTGGTTCTTTGGTATTGGGTAAATCTAATCTATTTCTTCGTAATCGACATAATCACCAACTTTTTTGGTTTCGCGAGTTTTTTTGGCATTGGCTGTATCGATGATGATTTCATCGTTATTCGGCGTTTTTTGCCAAGAATTACCCTGGGCATATTGTTGCTGTCTCTGGAAATTCTCGCCTGCTTTCTCTACTGCTTTTTTAACCAAAATAGGCAAAAATAATCTTGCCAAAAATTTAAAAATATAATAGAAGGCAATTATGTAAACTATTGCTCTTATAAAACCAGGAAAAGATGCTTCTTGCATAATCAAAATAATTTTTGGCAAAATTAACAATTCCATCGTTCAAAATTAAAATATCATTCTTAAATAAATAATAAAATATAGTACATTTGAAAAGCGTTATTCCTTTTTAACCTAAAAAAATAGTATGTACAAAATCAAAACCTTAGTCGTCGCAGTCTTTTTGATAATTCCATTAATTCATTATGGCCAACATACCGATGAAATCAATTCGAACAGGCCAGGCGAAACCATGTCGGCTTTTGGAGTGGGAAAATCAGTTTTTCAAGTGGAATCTGGGATTTATGGCATCCAGGAAAATCACAGCATTCTGAATTATGACGCCAATGGTTTTGGAATTGACATGACCTTGAGATGGGGATTGTTTATGGAAAAACTGGAACTAATTGCCGACTTTCAATACCAATACGAACAAGTAAGTTCTCCAATGAGCATCATTAACAAGTCTGACTTCAAGCAAACTGTTTTTGGAGCCAAATATTTGATTTACGATCCGTTCAAAAATTACGAAAAAAAAGTCAATGTTTATAGTTGGAAAGCCAATCGTTCCTTCAATTGGCACCAATTAATTCCAGCCGTTTCGGTCTTTGCGGGAGCCAATCTTACTTTCTCCGACAATCCTTATTATTTTTCTCCGGATGCCGCTATTTCACCAAAAGTCGTGGTTATTGCACAAAACCATTTGGGTGACGGAAGCTGGGTTTTCGTGACCAATATCATTGCCGATTACATTGGAACCGATTTCCCAAGTTATGGCTACGGGATTACCTTGACTAAAGGATTTAACAAAAACTGGTCTGGTTTCATAGAAAACCAAGGCTATATGAGCGATTTCTACAGCGATGCGATTGTTCGTGGCGGTGCCGCTTATTTGATTCATAATGATTTACAAGTAGACGCTTCAATAAGCACAAGCCTAAAAGATACGCCTTCGATACTTTATGGAGGAATTGGATTTTCTTGGCGTTACGATGCCAATTACAAAGAAGTGCGAATGAAAGTGGATACGGGAGATTCAGACAAAAAAGCTCAAAGAAGAGCCAAAAAAACTAAAAAAGGATAAACTTTACAACACCTAATAAAAACTAATGATTACCATAAAAGAAGCCGTTACCAAAAAGGAAATGACCGAGTTCGTGAAATTTCCTTTCTCCTTATACAAAGACAACAAATATTGGGTTCCACCCATCATCGCCGATGAATTAGAATCTTTTGACAGAACTAAAAACCCCGCTTTCGAAAGTGCCGAAGCTTATTTTTATTTGGCTTACAAAAACAATGAAATTGTGGGACGAATTGCAGCCATCATCAACTGGGGAGAAGTCAATGACCAACACAAAAAGAAAGTCCGTTTCGGTTGGTTTGACGTGATTGACGACATCGAAGTCACCAAAGCCCTGCTCGAAAAAGTCTATGAATTGGGACGAAAAAACAATTTGGAACACGTCGAAGGACCAATGGGTTTCTCCAACTTGGACAAAGTGGGCGTTCTCACCGAAGGTTTTGACGAATTGGGAACGATGATCACTTGGTACAATCATCCGTATTTTGCGACACATTTAGAACAACTCGGATTTGTAAAAGAGAAAGAATACATCGAAAGTATTTTCCCGTTTTCGAACGTGAAACCCGAATTTTTCCTGAAAGCCCAAGCCTTAATCAAAAAAAGATACGAACTGACGAGTTTGAACTTCACCAAAACCAAAGACATTATGCCTTATGTGGACAAAATGTTTGATTTGTTCAACAATTCTTATGCCGATTTATCTTCGTTTGTAGCCATCACCGACGTTCAAAAAGAATACTTCAAGAAGAAATACATCAGTTTTATCAATCCGGAATACATCAAATTCGTGATGGACAAGAACAATGACATTGTCGCTTTCAGCATCGTGATGCCGAGTTTTTCGGAAGCTTTGCAGAAAGCCAAAGGCAAACTTTTCCCTTTTGGATTTTATCATTTGCTTAAAGCGAGAAAAGAAAGCAAAGACGTTGTTTTTTACTTGATAGGCGTTCATCCAGAATACCAAAACAAAGGCGTGACAGCCATTATTTTTGACGAATATTTCAAAACTTTCAGCGAAAAAGGAATCATCAACTGCATCCGAACTCCCGAATTAGAGGAGAATCACGCCATCCATAATTTATGGAAAAACTTCGACCCTAGAGTTCACTGTAGAAGAAAAACGTTTATGAAGATGCTTTAGTTGTTGTTAGTAGGTAGTTGTATGATATTAAAAAAAACGAAAGTGTATGGCAAATGTCAAAACTGAATATATAGAAAAACTTCTTAATACAATTCAAATTGAAAATAAAATTGTCAAAGATTCTAAAAATTTTGACAATAAGGATAAAGAATCAATTGCATACTTTAGAAATTATTATATTGATAGAATTACTAAAGAACCAATTACATTAACTCAATTAAAATCTATTACGAATAACATTCTTACTTTTTGGAGAGAAAGTATCGGTATTGACACTGAGTTATTTTGGATTGAGTTAAAGGAAAATAATATTGACTTTGAAAGAAAAGACGAAATAAATTTTGCCTTAGAAAAAAATAGATTCAGAAGAGTTGATGTTGGAATTGGAGCACGAAAATATTGGACTGTAATTAAAGACTTTGATTCAATACGAAAAAGATTTTCAAAAGTAGAAATAGAAAAAATATCATTAATCATTGAAAATGATGAAAAAACACGACTTGAGATTTTAAAAAAGTGTTTAAGGAAAAAAGAAATTCCACAGACGCAACGCTTGAAATATGGAGAATGTTGGGCTTATATGAGCCAGTGCGGACTTTTGAGCAAATATTTTAGTAAAGAAGAAATTGAAGAATTACACAATCTTTGAAAGCAAGTAATCAAAAGAAAAACATCCGATTTGGGCAATAGGCTTAATGGAAAGTTAGTAGCGAAACTCGATAAAAAAAACGAAAACCTCCTGAGAAATCAAGAGGTTTTTGTTTTTATATAGATGTTTAACATTCTTAATCTGAAATCTGAAATCTGAAATCTAAAATTAAGCGTCCAAATCAACAGTAGTTCTGCTGGCAATTTCTTTATACGTTCCGTTTACCAGTTTCTCACGAATGGCTTCAAAAGCAGATAGTGTTTGGTCAATATCCGCCAATGTATGAGATGCAGTAGGAATAACGCGCAATAAAATCATTCCTTTTGGAATAACCGGATAAATCACGATCGACAAGAAAATACCGTAGTTTTCTCTTAAATCATTTACCATTACCATCGCTTCAGGCACACTTCCTTCAAGGTAAACTGGCGTAACACAAGTATTGGTATCACCAATATTAAACCCTTTGCTTCTCAAACCACCTTGTAAAGCGTTTACATTCTCCCAAAGTTTATCTTTCAATTCAGATGAATTACGCAATAATTCCAAACGTTTCAATGAACCAATAGTTTGAATCATTGGCAATGCTTTGGCAAACATTTGAGAACGCAAATTGTATTTCAAATAATCAATAATGTCTTTATCGGCAGCCACAAAAGCACCAATATTAGCCATAGATTTGGCAAACGTAGAAAAATAAACATCAATTCCGTCTTGAACACCTTGCTCCTCACCCGCTCCGGCACCTGTCTTACCAAGTGTACCAAAACCGTGTGCATCATCAACCAAAAGACGGAAATTGTATTTTTCTTTCATCGCTACAATTTCTTTCAACTTTCCTTGTTGCCCACGCATTCCAAAAACACCTTCGGTAATAAAAAGAATTCCTCCTCCTTGTTCCGTAGCCAATTTTGTGGCACGTTGCAGGTTTTTCTCCATACTTTCGATGTCATTGTGCTTGTAGGTAAAACGTTTTCCGCTATGCAAACGAACTCCGTCAATAATACAAGCGTGACCATCAACATCATATACAATCACGTCATTTCTGGTCACCAAAGCATCAATGATGGACACCATTCCTTGGTATCCAAAATTCAACAAATAGGCCGATTCTTTCATTACAAAAGCAGCCAATTCTTGCTCTAATTGTTCGTGATATTTGGTGTGCCCCGACATCATTCTGGCACCCATTGGAGCAGCTGCACCAAATTCTAAGGCTGCGTCCGCATCAGCTTTACGCACTTCTGGATGATTAGCCAAACCTAAATAATCGTTCAAACTCCAGTTTAAAACCTCTTTTCCTTGAAATTGCATTCTTGGCCCTAAATCTCCTTCCAACTTTGGAAAAACGAAATAACCTTCTGCCTGTGAAGCCCATTTTCCCAATGGTCCTTTATTGTTTTGAATTCTTTCGAATAAATCTTTTACCATAATATATTTGAAGTATTATATTTTTTTTAAGAGATTGCAAAAATAATTATTTATAATTTATTATGGTCTCGAAAGCAAATTTATTTTTAGGAGCTAATCCTGCTGTACACTGTATCTTTTACTTTTTAAAGAAAAAAGTAAAAGGATGCCGTTTCCATCAGGGCTAGGTATTAACTTATTGAAGAAACTTCGTATATTTGAATGAATATTTAATTTAGTCATTACTTACAAAAAATCAATTAAAATCATTTATCATGTCTTTAGAAAATAAAAATTTCAGTCTCGCACATCGCCTTTTACATTGGCTAATCGCTTTAGCCATTTTATTTTTGATGCTGACGGTTTTTTTAAGGTTGACTTGGCTGGAGAAAAACAATGTGGCTTCCATACTTCAAGACAATCTAAAGGCATTGAATATTTCTTTAAGTCACGATGATGCCATAAAAATTGCCAAACAAATACGCAAACCTATGTGGGATTGGCATATTTATACCGGATATTTCTTGATTGGATTATATGTTTTAAGAATGATAAACCTGTATTTTTCAGGTATCGTTTTCCCAAATCCTTTCCACAGAACCAGCAAACTAAAACAAAAAATACAAGGATGGACTTACATCATTTTTTATTTCCTGATGGGCATTTCTCTAATAACTGGGTTCTTCATAGTAAACGGTTCGCCAGAATATAAAGATTTTCTGGAAACCATTCATGTTCAATCTATTTATTATGCCGTGCTTTTTATCATTATGCATATGGCAGGATTACTTTTATCCGAGTTTTCGAATGAAAAAGGAATCGTTTCAAAAATGATTCACGGCAAATAAAATTTATTTAAATTCATAAATTTAGAAAAGAATTAAAACAATTCTTTTCTTGAAAAAACACAACTTTAAAATATGTCACAAGATACCAAAGAACTAAAACTCGCCGTCCTCATTGATGCCGACAATGTTCCTTATAGCAATGTAAAAGGAATGATGGAAGAAATCGCCAAATACGGTACGCCAACCACCAAGCGCATTTATGCCGATTGGACCAAACCAAACGCTGGCGGTTGGAAAAGCGTTTTATTGGAACACGCCATCACTCCTATTCAACAATACAGCTACACTGTTGGAAAAAACTCTTCCGATTCGGCAATGATTATCGACGCGATGGATTTGCTGTACTCTGACAAAGTTGATGGTTTTTGCATCGTTTCAAGTGACAGCGATTTCACTAGATTAGCCATTCGTTTGAGGGAATCCGGAATGAAAGTCATTGGCATTGGCGAAAAGAAAACCCCCAATTCGTTCATTGTGGCCTGTGATAGATTTGTTTATATTGAAGTTTTGGACGGAGCCATCAAAAAGAAATTACCAAAAAGCAGATTAGCCGAAGAAAACAAAAAGGTAGTTGACCCGAGCGCTAGCGAACACGCGAAGCAAAAAGTAGCCGCAAAAACTACCGAGAAAACGGCACAAAAACCCCTAAATAAAATTGACAACCAAACCATAGAACTCATAGAAGACACACTCGATGCCATTGGTGATGAAGACGGCTGGGCATTTCTTGGCGATGTGGGCAACCTCATCGTGAAGAAAAAACCCGAATTCGACCCCAGAAATTATGGGTTTTCAAAACTGACTCCAATGCTGAAATCCCTGACCAACATTCTAGAAATCGACGAAAGAGAATCCGACAAAAAAGGAATCAAGCACGTTTTCGTGAGATTGCGGTACAGTTAGAAGGTTATAAAACAAAAAGGAGGCCGTTTATAGGCCTCCAATTGTAGATTTTGATTTACCATTATCAGCTTCTATCTTACGATACGACTGACTATTGAATAACCTTCTCTGTTCAGATTGATATACTCAAGTAATTAATCAAAACCACATTCAAATGTACAATAATTTTAAATTCAATTGCTTGAAAAACAGTATTTTAACCAATAATTAACACCTGGTTATCAAGGCATTGGAATTATTCAAAAACAACAACAAATACTATTGACTTTTTATAATATACTGACAGGGTATTCGCTTTTAAAACTTGAGGCTTCTATGTAGTTTTATCAAACTACGCAATTGGCACACCGATGACATGGATTATGCAGATTCGCACGGATTTTTATCTGTTAATTAGTAAAAATCAATGAATATTTGTGTAAAATCCGTTCAATCCGTGTCATCTGAGTGCCTTAATATACAAATAAATATCTTGCCAGTAACTAAAATCTTAAAAGCGAACGCCTTAATATATTGACCCAAAATTAGGCTTTGACAAAAGTCATGTTTACAATAGCCGTCGTTCCATCTTGGATTTCTGAATATTTTACTTTTAATGTGGTACTCGTCAAACTCACCACTTCAAAAGGTATAATGACACCATCGGATGTAATGGTAACAACATTACCATTTTTATACCAAGTGCCCGTGGTTATATCCAACAAACAGTCTGATCCGGAATAATCGCCTTCATTAAAAACTGCTGTTGGAGCAAATTCGATATAATCTTTTGAACACCCTGGCTCGTTGTCGTCATAATCCAGCTCTGGCGATGTCACCCCGTTTACCGTTAAACTCATCTTGTCGAAATTCCACTTCCCTTTAATTGACACCGGAATCGGAGAATCTTCATCGTCACAACAAGATGAAAAAGCAAACACCAACGTTAACGCAGAAATAATTAAAACACTTATCTTTTTCATAATGATTTGTTTTAAATTAAAGAGATACAAAAGAACAGGATTAAATATACAAAAAAAAAATCAACTGATTAAAAATCAATTAATTACCCCCCCCTGTTTTGCATACAAAAAACTCTAGAATAAATACATTTAATTTAATCCCAAATTAAAAAAAGCAGAGTTTAAACAAAAAAGGAGGCCCTTTTACAGACCTCCAATTGTAGATTTTGATTTACCATTATTGGCTCATACCGTTACTGATATGTCCGATTATGAGTTGTCCTATTCCAATATGAAATAGACATTCTCAAGTAATTAATCAAAACCACAATCAAATTTACAAAATATTTATTTTCAACTATTTAAAATTAAACAGTTTAACAACGCATTAACACAACTTCTTTATAAAGTATCAATAATACATTCCAACGACCGAATTTCGAATTATTCCACAAATAATGAATTAATTTATTTGAATATAAAACAAAAAAGGAGGCCTTTTTACAGACCTCCAATTGTTGATTTTGATTTACAATTATTTACATCTACTTACCCTTTAGTTGACTAATAAATAATCTTCCATATTTCGGTAATTATGTAAACAGGTAATGAATCAAAACCACACACAAATGTACAAAAATATTCATTTTAACCATTTGAAATAAAACTCTTTAACAACATATTAACGCAATGATTTTTTAAATTGCCAATAATGCATTCCAATGACCGAATTGCAACTTATTTTTATAAATATTCCGACTAATCCATTTAAATATAAAACAAAAAAGGAGGCCTTTTTACAGACCTCCAATTGTTGATTTTGATTTACCATTATCAACTTCTACCTTACGATACAGTTGACTATTGAATAATCGAATCTTTTGCAGATGATATACTCAAGTAATTAATCAAAACCACAATCAAATATACGATTAATCACGATTCAAAACACTAATATTAAGCACCTTAACAACAAATTAGGAAGTTAAACCTTCCTTCCTAAAAAACTTGTTTTTTTTGAATATTTTCCTGCTCAAAAGCCAATATAATTCAAATTATTTTTTAAAATACAGATTTAATGTCCCTGATTGTCCAGAATAGGTTCCTTCAATTTTTAATAACAACTCGGTTGCCGAAAGACTGGCAACATTGAAAGTTCCATTAAAACTGGTACCTGAAACAGAAATTGTTATCGTATTCCCGCTTTGTGTCCAAGTTCCTGTTTTTTCTTCAAACGCACAGCCTGCTGTATAATTGCCATATTTCGCAACACCTCCTGTAATAAGTTCAATATAATCCTTGTTGCAACCATCTTCATTCTTGAAATAATCCGTTGAATAAGGTATGGTAAACGCACCAGAAGTCGCAGTTGATTTATCGAAATTCCATTTTGCTGCAATATAATTCATGTCCACCGGACCACTGTCGTCTTTGGTGCAAGAAGTTAAAACGGCTGCTGAAAATAATGTCAAAAGAAATAAAATACATAGTTTTTTCATAGTTCAATTGGTTTAGTTAGCATACAATAATAAACAAAAAATAGCTAACCCAAAAGCTTGTCAGTTCATCTACTCAAAATAACGGCGAATAAGAAGGTAAAACTTATTATTTCTTTAAACCAATTTAAACCCGCCAGGTCCAATTATTAAATTCTTGAAAATAGGTGTCGTTATTTCAAAGACATATCAAGAGTATGGATAGAACATATATATAGTAACTATATAGTAACTTTATAATAAGTATATAGTGACTTTATAGTGACTAATTAATAATATTAGAATACTTAGCAAACAATAAATATCCAATCAATATCTTTTACTTCAAATAATTATGCCCAAAGATTTCGTTCAATTACCATTCCACAATAATCAACCCCGAATATCATAATACGATTTTCAAAACATTGTATCTTTGTACTTTGACCAATAAAAACAATAAAATGAAACTCGTTTTTGCCACCAACAACAAAAATAAAATCCTTGAAGTCCAACAAATGCTTCCCTCCTCTATCGAAATCATTAGCCTGGAAAGCATTGGCTGCTTCGAAGAAATTCCCGAAACTGCTGATACCATCGAGGAAAATGCCATTATGAAAGCCAATTACGTGACCCAAAAATACGGATACGACTGCTTTGCCGACGACACTGGGCTAGAAGTGGATGCCTTAAACGGTGAACCTGGAGTCTTTTCTGCACGATATGCTGGCGAACAACGTAACTCCGATGACAACATGGACAAACTACTGGAAGCGTTAATTAACAAGACCGATAGAAATGCCCAATTCAAGACCGTAATTGCCCTAAATAGCAACGGACAACAACATCTTTTTACCGGAATTGCACGCGGCGAAATCACTTTGGAAAAAACAGGAAACCAAGGCTTTGGCTACGACCCCATTTTTCAACCGGAAGGATTTGAGGCGACTTTTGCGCAACTTTCACTCGAAGAAAAGGGCGCCATCAGCCATCGTGGCAAGGCTACAGCACAACTCATAGGCTTTCTAAAAAACTAACTATTTGATTTTCAAATAACAATAAAATGGTAAATCTAAATTACCCATTAGATTTTCTCGTTTATTCGACGTACCTTTGCGCCAAATTTTAAAAACATATATGAATAAATTTGAACAATTAGGATTGAGTGAATCGCTACAGCGTGCGATTATCGATCTAGGATTTGAGAATCCGACCGAAGTACAGGAGAAAGCGATTCCCCTATTATTGGAACAAGACACAGATTTAGTTGCGTTGGCTCAGACAGGGACAGGGAAAACGGCAGCTTTTGGTTTTCCAGTCATTCAAAAAATTGATGCCGACAACAGAAATACACAGGCGTTAATCTTATCACCTACCCGCGAACTATGTTTGCAGATTACAAACGAACTTAAAAACTACTCAAAATACGAAAAAGGTATTAATGTAGTGGCTGTTTATGGTGGAGCGAGTATTACAGAACAGGCTAGAGACATCAAAAGAGGTGCGCAAATTATTGTGGCTACTCCAGGTAGAATGCAGGACATGATTAACAGGGGATTGGTAAACATCTCTCAAATTAGTTACTGTATTCTTGACGAGGCAGACGAAATGTTGAATATGGGCTTCTACGAAGACATCGTAAACATTCTTTCTACCACGCCAGACGAAAAAAACACATGGTTATTCTCGGCTACGATGCCAGCAGAAGTAGCTCGAATTGGAAAACAATTCATGACCAACCCAGTTGAAATTACTGTTGGTACCAAAAACTCGGGTTCAGCGACCGTTTCTCACGAATTTTACTTGGTAAATGCCCGTGACCGTTACGAAGCTTTGAAAAGATTGGCCGATGCTAATCCAGACATTTTCTCTGTAGTTTTTTGTAGAACCAAACGTGACACACAAGCTGTTGCCGAAAAATTAATCGAAGACGGATACAGCGCTGCCGCTTTGCACGGAGATTTATCTCAAGCGCAACGTGACGGGGTTATGAAATCGTTTAGAGGTCGTCAAATCCAAATGCTTGTGGCTACTGACGTTGCTGCTCGTGGAATTGACGTTGACAACATTACCCACGTGGTAAATTACCAACTTCCTGACGAAATAGAAACTTACAATCACCGTTCTGGCCGTACTGGTCGTGCAGGAAAATTGGGAACTTCCATCGTTATTGTAACCAAAAGTGAAATCCGCAAGATTTCTTCTATCGAAAGAATCATCAAACAGAAATTCGAAGAAAAAACAATTCCTTCTGGAATTGAAATCTGCGAAATCCAATTGTTGCACCTTGCCAACAAGATTAAAGATACCGAAGTAGATCACGAAATTGACAACTACTTGCCAGCTATCAACAGCGTTTTGGAAGGTTTGTCAAAAGAAGAATTGATCAAGAAAATGGTATCGGTAGAATTCAACCGTTTCATCAATTACTACAAGAAAACAAGAGACCTTTCTTCTCAATCTTCAGGTTCTGAAAGACGTGACGACAGAGAACCAAGAGAAAACAACAATGGTGGTGCCACAAGATATTTCGTGAACATTGGTTCAAGAGACAATTTTGACTGGATGTCATTGAAGGATTACTTGAAAGAAACATTGGACTTGGGTCGTGATGACGTTTTCAAAGTAGACGTAAAAGAAGGTTTCTCTTTCTTTAACACTGATCCAGAACACACGGATAAAGTAATGGAAATATTGAACAACGTACAATTAGAAGGACGTAGAATCAATGTGGAGATTTCTAAAAACGACGGTGGCGGAAGACGTGATCACAACGGAAGAAGTTCTGGAGGTTTTGGTGGAGGAAGAAGTTCGGCTCCAAGAAGAGAAGGAAACTTTGCTCCAAGACGTGAAGGCGGATTTAGAAGTGACCGAGGATCAGCTCCTAGAGAAGGTGGTTTTGGTGGAAGAAGCGAATCAAGAAGCTCGGCAGCTCCTAGAACTGGCGGTTTCTCTGACAGAGCTCCAAGATCTTCAGAAGCTCCAAGGCGTGACGGTGGTTCTTCAGAAAGACCAGCAAGACGTTCCGAAAGCTTTGGTGACGCACCAAGAGAAAGAAGACCAAGAAGAAGTTAACACATTTTGTTAATTTTCTTATAATTATACTGAAACTACAAAATATTTAATCCCGTTTTATTACTTTTAAAGTTTTAAACCAGTTTATGAAATATTTTGTAGTTTTCTTTTTTTTAATACTCTCCTCAACAGCTTTTTCGCAAGTCATTGAACCAGCCCAAACCGTTACCGGGACTATTATCAATGACAACACGAAATTCCCTTTACCGAATGTAAACATCATCAACATCAATAAAGTGAGAGGTACAACCACGGATGATAGAGGTAATTTTGTACTTGCTGTTTCCGTAAATGACACTTTGCACATTAGCTGCATTGGTTTCCAATCCCTGAGAATTAGGGTGACCAATGACTGGGTAAGAACCAAAACTACCACCATCCAACTTACCGAAAAAGCTTATGCTCTGGAAGAAGTAATCATCGGCCGATACAACTTGACAGGCTATCTCGAAGTAGATTCGAAATTAATTCCAACCCACGAAAATTACCGCTACAGCATCAACGGATTGACCGAAGGCTATGAAACTGGCGATACTTCGCCCAATGCATTCAGCAAAGCAATGGGAGCCATTTTCAATCCCGCCGACAAGCTTTACAACTTTTTTGGCAAGAAACCCAACGAACTCAAAAGACTCAAAGAAATGAAGAAAGACGACACCGTTCGCAATCTTCTGGAAACCAAATTCGACCGAGAAACAATTTCCGTTTTACTAGGAATCGACAAAAAAGAAATCGCCGAAATCCTGGAACGTTGCAGTTACTCCGAATCTTTCGTGAGAACCGCCAACGACCTGCAAATTCTCGACGCCATAAGTGGCTGTTATGAAGAATACAAGATTTTGAAGAAAAAATAGTTTTTTTTAGTACTCGGCTTTCAGTCGCAGTAAACAGAACTCCCATACACAAAATTAATCCCTAATTGTTAATCAGTTAGGGATTTTTTATTGGCGTTTTTGGGAGTAGAATCAAGACGGAACAAACAAGAAAGTGAACGCCAAGATTAATTATATTCAAATGAAAAAAAGGCATAAATTAAGCCAACAAACTGAAAAACAACAAACAAATAAACTAATTTCAAAACCCTATCATCATCCCCTTTTTCAACCATTCGAAAGTCATAAATATTTAAAAATGAACCTAATACCGTATTTATTAGTGTGGTTCAGACACTTTTTTACTTACAACCGCAACACCCAGAATTACAAGAAATTAGCTTCTAAAAAAAGACTTTCGTAGATAAAATGACTATAAATAAGGGATTTTCTTTGAATTTTGTACAACCTTCACTATCTTTCGGATTCAAAAAAAAATAACCCCTTATACATTGAAAAGATGTTAGAAGAAAAGAATGATAACCTGCTTGAGGCAGATGGAAGTGCAACAACCAATTTGCCTGAAATGATTGAAACCGGAACAGAAGTTTTGGAAGAATTGGACGTAGTTGAAACAAACGATGAAACCATTACAGAACAAGTAGAAGAAGTTGCTCCTACAATTACTGATGGAGAACCATCAAACAACACCATTATCGACGCTATCGCTGATACCAATGCCGAGGAAAGTGAAGACGAAACACTCAAAGAGCGTCATGATATTCCAATGTTGGATTATGAAGCCATGCCTCTAGAATCACTAGTTGAGGAATTGAAAAATTTGGTGACCAACGAAAAAGTGATGTCGGTAAAAGATCACGTTGAAGAAATCAAAAAAACATTCTTGGCAAAATACTACCACCTTTTAGAAGAGAAAAAAGAGGAATTTCTGGCCGAGAACACCGATACAAATGAAGAATTTCAATACCATTCTCCATTAAAAACACAATTCGACCAATATTACACCTTGTACAAGGACAATAAAAATGCGCATTTCAAAAGTTTGCAAACCAACTTGAAAACCAACTTGGAAAACAGATTGGCGATTGTGGAAGAATTGAAAGAATTAATCAATCCGCAGGCCAACATCAAAGACACCTTGAAACATTTTAATGATTTAAGAGAAAGATGGAAAAATGCAGGCCCTATTCCAAAAGACAAATACAACCACGTTTGGAACAACTACCATTTTCACGTAGAAAATTTTTATGATTATTTACATCTTGACAGAGAAGCCCGAGACCTTGATTTTAAACACAATTTAGAGCAAAAACAAAAAATTGTTACCCGTGTTGAAGAACTAATCAACGAAGCCGACGTCAACAAAGCCTTTAGAGAATTACAGGATTTGCATAAAATCTGGAAAGAAGATATTGGACCCGTTTCCAGGGAACACCGTGATGAAATCTGGAACAAGTTCAGCGATTTGACAAAGCAGATGCACGACAAACGCGAAGTTTTGTTTGAAAACATGCGTGGAACCGAACTGGAAAATCTGGAAAAGAAAAAACAAATTATTGCCAAAATTGAAGTCTTGGCCACCGAAAAAGTAAATGCACATTCGCAATGGTTGGCTCAAATAGAAAAAGTAGAAGCTTTGAGAACTGCTTTTTTCTCGGCCGGAAAAGTGCCTTCTGAAGTAAACGAGGAAACTTGGGCAGCGTTTAAAACTGCGGTCAGAAACTTCAATTCTTTCAAAAATTCCTTTTACAAAGACATCAAGAAAGACCAAAACAACAACTTGAACAGAAAAACGGCTCTTGTTGCCAAAGCCAAAGAATTACAAGAAAGTAATGATTTTGCTGCAACTACACCTATCATGAAGCAAATTCAAGAAGAGTGGAAACAAATTGGTCACGTGCCTAGAAAATATTCGGATAAAATTTGGGCCGAGTTCAAGGAAGCCTGCAACCATTATTTCGATAAATTAAAAGAACAGAAAAACGAAGAAAACAGCGAAGAAATTGAAGCTTTCGACAAAAAGAAAGCCTATTTGGAAACACTTAGGGAATTTCAATTGACGGGTGACCACAAAACCGATCTGGATGCCATAAAAGCACATATCGAAACATGGAAAAGCTTTGGAAGGGTTCCTTTTCCGAGAAGACACATTGAAGGGAAATTCAATAAAGTTTTGGATGCCTTGTTCGAAAAATTGAGCTTGAGCAAAAAAGACAGCGAAATGATGCGTTTCTCCAACAGGATCGATAGTTT
Source organism: Flavobacterium limnophilum (assembly GCF_027111315.2). Classification (GTDB taxonomy): domain Bacteria; phylum Bacteroidota; class Bacteroidia; order Flavobacteriales; family Flavobacteriaceae; genus Flavobacterium; species Flavobacterium limnophilum. The sequence continues at coordinate 2,511,369 of NZ_CP114289.2, forward strand.
GTCTGAGAACAACGATTCCAGAAAACTGGAAAATGAAAAGATTTTCTTGATGAGAAAAATTGACGAAATCAAGAACGAAATTTTCCAATTGGAAAACAACATCCAGTTTTTTGCCAATACCAGAAATGCAAAAAAGGAAAATTCAATAGTGTTGGAAGTGCGTAAAAACATTGAAAAACACAGAGAAGAAATGGAAATTTTAAAAGATAAATTGAAACAAATCAGAAATTTGAATCAAGCCTAAAAATTAAAATATTCGACAATACCAAAACCTCTTTCCAAATTTGGATTGAGGTTTTTGTATTTAAAAAGAATACTGAAATTTAAAATTTTAACTTTCATTTATTAAAAAAAATAGAGCAAAGTTGACGGTAACCTTTAAATTTGCAAAATGAATTGGATTCGAAAAACCCTTGTTTTTATTGGACTATCGATAGTTTTTTTATTTGCTTTTAATGCAAATGAATCTACTGTTGACAAAATCCAGTCCGCAAAAACCGAATCTTCCTTTTCTGTTGACGGTATCCATTCTTCGGTTTTCATCCAGCCGCAAGCAAGCAGTTTTTTTGCTTCTCCTCAAAAAACACTAGATTTTTCAGTCGTAAAATATTTTGAAAATTATCTGGTTGTCATTCCAATTTTAAAAGTCGTTACCCTTTTTACCCCTTTTGCGAATCAAGACATCAACCGATGTGAAATGGTTTCGCTCCTACTCTTTCCTTTCCATTATTTTTGGTGATTTAAAGCATTTATTTTCCACAATTAGAAGAGTCGAATCTTCTTTTCCGGGCTAATATCAATTCGATATTCAGCTCCCCTTTATGTTATATTTCAAATTTAAAAAACAAAAATAAATGGACACATCCGTAACTATTATAGGCCTTTTCATAACCTTATTAATCGGGATTCCCATATTCTACGCTATGAGATCAAATTCAATTAATAATACAAAAATCAAAGAAATAAAAGATAAATTCAGCCAAAACAATCGCTTAAACTTTGAATTAACGGAAACCCAAAACAAAAAAGTCTTGGCTTTGGACGAAAAAAACAAAGGATTTCTTTTAATGGATTTTAATTCCAGGGAAGAAGAAATCGTGAATTTTATAGACCTAAATACCATTGATTCCTGCAAACTGTCGATTACAGCAGAAGGAAACTCCAATACCATCGTAAAAATCGAGTTTGAATTTCAAAACAAGAAAGATAAAAAAACAGAATCGATTCCATTTTACAAAATTGAAAATGATCAAATAGACCAGGTTTGCTTGTATGAAGACCATCAATTGGCAAAGAAATGGAGAGAAATTATCCAGGAGTGTATTTCTAACTAATCCGTATTTTTTTACATTGATTATTAATTCATCAGAAGAGGCATTAAAAGCCTCTTTTTTTGTAAGCAAAAGCGAAATTTTATATGATAATTATCATTTTAATTTTAACATTCTCAGTTTACTTTTGAATAATGAAAAACGTGTCTATTATGAATAATTCTATCCTTCAAAAATATAATGTTCCGGGCCCGAGATACACAAGTTATCCAACAGTTCCTTATTGGGACGAAGACAACTTTACCTATGAAAACTGGCTTGAGACCTTAAAGAGGTCTTTTGTGGAAAGTAATTCAAAAGAAGGATTGAGTCTTTATATACATCTTCCTTTTTGCGAAAGTATGTGTACATTTTGTGGTTGCAACAAGCGAATCACGAAAAATCACGATGTAGAAAACCCTTATATTGAAGCCGTTCTAAAAGAATGGGCTTTATACTGCGATATTCTTGACGAAAAACCCATTATAAAAGAAATTCATTTGGGTGGAGGAACACCTACTTTTTTCTCCACAAAAAATTTGGAAGACTTGATAAACGGAATTTTCTGTTACGCAGAAAAAGCCAAAGATCACGAATTCAGTTTTGAAGGCCATCCCAACAATACGACTCGCGCCCATTTGCAAAAACTATATGAATTAGGTTTTAGAAGAGTTAGTTTTGGTGTTCAGGATTACTCAGAAAAAGTACAAAAAGCCATTCATAGAAACCAACCTTTCCATAATGTGGCCAAAGTCACTTTTTGGGCCAAGGAAATCGGTTATACCTCCATTGGTCACGACCTTATTTTTGGATTGCCTTTTCAAGGAATTGACGATGTAATTGACACCATTGAAAAAACACATTCGTTACAACCAGACCGATTAGCATTCTACAGTTATGCCCATGTGCCATGGATAAAAGGAAATGGACAGCGCGGTTTTAATGATGAAGATATTCCAAAAGACGAAGAGAAGCGACAACTGTATGAAGTGGGGAAAGATTTATTGGACGAAAATGATTATTATGAGATAGGAATGGATCATTTTGCCTTAAAAAGCGACAGCTTGTATGGATCCTTCAAAAACGGAAAATTACACCGTAATTTTATGGGCTACAGTTCTTCAAAAACCCAACTAATGATTGGTTTGGGAGTTTCTTCCATAAGCGACAGTTGGTATAGTTTTGCGCAAAACGTAAAAAGTTTGGAAGAATATTATGCTCTTTTAGAAACGGATAAATTACCTATTCTCAGAGGACATCTTTTAACTACCGAAGACCTCATCATTAGAAAACACATTTTGAACATTATGTGTCAATTTGAAACTTCTTGGGAAGACAAAGCCAATTATGTAGAAGAAATTCCAGAAATAATAGCCCAACTGGAAGAAATGAAAAAGGACAGATTGGTCATTATCAAAACAAATGGAATTTTGGTCACTGATGCCGGCAAACCCTTTATTCGCAACATTTGCATGGCTTTTGATTTGCGCTTGAAAAGAAAAACACCCGAAACACAATTGTTTTCGATGACGATTTAAAGAGAGTTAATCAATGACAATTTGGTGTTGACTGCACGAATAAACTCATGTCAGAAGGAGACACATAAGGGATTCCCAAGCCCAAACCTCTTAAAATAAATGCTATTCCCATTGCCACGGCAACATAAGGAATAGCTTTTTGTATTTTATTTCGAACGGGAACTGTCAAAAAAGACTGGAGATAAACCACACTGCTCATCATTGGAACGGTGCCCAACCCAACCAACACCATATAAAAAACGCCCAGAACTTCGTTTTGCATCGCAATAGCGCCAAACAAGGCAACATAAACCATGCCGCAAGGCAGGAATCCATTGAGCAATCCGATAGTGAATAGTGATTTGTAGGTTTTGTTTTTGAATTGTTTTCCCAAAGTGGATTTCACTTTAGAAATCAAGACAAAAACAGGTTTCGAAAAATTGTATCGCGCAAAAACTTTCTCCGGAATCAAGATAACCGCAATCATTGCCACACCAATAAATATCGACATTTTTTGTTGCATTCCAGCAAGATACAACCCTCTTCCCAACAGCCCAAAAACCAACCCAATTGAGGCATAAGCCGTCAATCTTCCCAAATGATATGTTATGATTTGGGTAACTTTTTTGGCTTGATTGGTTCTATCCACAGGCAACATCATGGCAATAGGACCACACATTCCGATGCAGTGAAAACTACTGATTAAACCAAAGAGGAAAGCGGTGTAAAGCATTGTTTTAAGTTTTCGGTATCAGTTTACAATATTCAGTTTACTAAACCGACTACTGAACATTGAAACTTTTATTCAACATAAATGATTTCTTTTGTAAGGTATTGTTTCCCTTCGTATTGCCATTCCATATTAATGTTCCAGCGACCACCCAACAACTTTTTCTTTGGCACATTCAAAGAAGAACCAGAAAGAGGAACTTCAAAATCAAATTTCTTGTTGGAAGGCCTATAAAAAACCACTTTGCCTTTGATGTTTTCTGGAACAAATAGCTCTGGAAAAACAATTGTAATTCCGTCGGCAGTATTTGTTATTACCGGTTTTTGGGCCAAATCTTGGGCATTTTGAATCCTGGCCATTTCATCACCAAATTTCGCATCGTGCTTGTAATATTCTTCCACAACCAATTCGTTGTCGTATTTGGAATCCGATTGCACATGGATTACAAAATACAAAATAAAACTTATAAATATCGCAAAGGCAATTACAATCGCCGTTCCCCAATTAATTTTCATGCTGTTGTTTTTTATTTAAAGTTAATCGAAACTCCTTGGACTTAAAAAATTAGTCTGGCTAGTTTCAATTTTTTTATCTCCTTCATAAACGTCTATTTTCAGTTTTGTCTTGTCATTTTCCAATAGATACTGGTTGATTTCTATAAACAAAGTTCCACTTTTCATTCCCTGTTTAGGCACTTTTAAATCTTGTTCGCCTACCACATTTAGGTTTCCTTTTATTCCAACCAATTTGAAATGTATGTCATTGAAATCATTGTTGGTTTTGTTGATAATCTTGAACGTGTAAATATTACTTATATTATCCCCTTTGTGTTGGAACAATTGTCCTGGAAGTCGCAAAATAACCGCCTCAACATCTGTTCGCAAAAACAACAATCCAATTAAAATTCCAACCAAGATAAACAATACGGCTGAATAGCCTTTCATTCTTGCCGTGAACTTGAACTTGGCATTTTTCTCGATTTCATCTTCAGAGGCATATCGAATTAACCCTTTTGGCAAGCCGACACCTTCCATAATAGTATCACATTCATCGATACAAGCCGTACAATTCACGCATTCTAATTGAGTACCGTTACGAATGTCGATTCCCGTTGGACAAACATGTACACATTGTTTGCAATCTATGCAATCTCCTTTTCCCGATGCTGCCCGATCCTCTTGTTTGTTGAATTTGGCTCGACCAACTTCTTTTTCGCCGCGAACAAAATCATAGGCCACGTTGATGGATTTATCGTCCAATAACACGCCTTGCAATCTTCCGTAAGGGCATGCAATGATGCAAACTTGCTCTCTAAACCATGCAAAAATAAAATAGAAAACTCCTGTAAAAATAAATAGCGAAATTAAGGTGCTTACGTGATTTTCCGGGCCTTCCTCAATCATTTTGATTAAATCATCACTTCCAATGAGGTAAGCGAGAAAAATATTGGCAATAAAAAAGGAAATGACAAGAAACACAGACCATTTTATGGTTTTCTTTCTTATTTTTTCGGCGTTCCATTCTTGTTTTTCCAAACGAATTTGGGCACCGCGATCGCCTTCAATCCAGAATTCGATTCTACGAAAAACCATTTCCAAAAATATGGTTTGGGGGCAAATCCATCCACAAAATATTCGCCCGAATATGACCGTAAAAAGGATGACAAAAACAACGCCGACAATCATGAAAACAACAAACAAGTAAAAATCCTGAGGCCAAAATGGGAATCCAAAAATATTGAATCTTCTTTCCAAGACGTTGAACATCATGAACTGGTTGCCGTTAACCTTGATAAAAGGATTCACAATGAGGATAATCAACAAGAAATAGCTTACCCACTTTCGATACTCATAAAATTTTCCAGATGGTTTTTTGGGAAAAATAAATTTTCTGTTTCCTTCTTCATCTATGGTTCCGATGGTATCTCTAAACGTTTCGTCCAGTTTTTTTGACATTTTTTGGATATTTATTTAATCATAAAATCTTTGTCAAAGTTAAGCCCTTTGACAAAGATCATAAACATAAAAACTATTTATTAGTTGGTAAAACTATTGTTTTACCGCTGTAGTATCTGCCGTTACAGTAGCCGAAGCTTCCGTTTTAGGAGCATTTTCATCAACCCAAATTTCCCCTTCGGGTGCTTTAGGGTCTTTAGGATTACTTCCTTTTAATGACAACACATAACTGGCTACTTGCTGCATCTCTTTAGGTTTTAATGTTCCTTTCCAGGAAATCATTCCCTTTCCGTCACGACCACCATTTACTAAAGTGTGAAATACATTTTTAATTCCACCACCCAAAATCCACTTATCATCGGTCAAGTTTGGCCCAATTTGTCCACCGGCATCTGCTCTGTGACAAGCCACGCAATTAGTGGTAAAAATGGCTTTACCGGCCGCTAGTCCTTCAGTATCTGTGAGTAAAGTTACCGTTTTTTCATCCATCAAATCTGGAGCCGTTTTTTTGTATTCGGCAATATCTATTTGGGCTTGAGCCATTTCTTTTTTCAATTCCATTTCTTGATTGTCGGCACCCATTATTTCAAAACGAACTAGATAGATTACCGCAAAAAGGATACATGCATAGAAGGAATACACCCACCAAGGCGGTAAATTGTTGTCCAACTCCCTGATACCGTCATAATCGTGGTCTAATAATAATTCCCCTTCTTTTTCGATTGGCACTGATTTAGTGAGCTTTTTCATCAAATTCTTGTACCAGCTACTTTCACTAAAACTAACATTTGAAGTTTCAGCCAATTTTGCTTTTTGTTCCTCTGTAAGTAATTGATATGTAATGGTGTCAACTGCCTTAATGGTAATTTCAATTGCTATCAATAGAAAAAGAAACACGAATAAAAATAGGGAAACCATTGGAAACTTGATAAAAGCAGGTTTTTCTCCAGAGTCAATGAAATATTCCATAGCAGCAAAAACCGCAAAGAAAATAACAAGAACTCTTATATATGCCGGGATTAATTTTTTCATTTTATCTGTATTTTGAAAATTATTATTATTTTAATGATCCTTTATTTCAAAGGAAGCTCACTTAATTCTTTGATTTTTTCTTTTTTATATGAAAACACCCAGATGCCAAGTCCCACAAAAAAGGCAAAGAAAATCACTAATGAAAGTACTGGATACACCGCAACTCCTGCGATAGTTTCCATGTTGTGTTTGATTTGTTCGAACATGACTACTATTGTTTTACTTTAATATCAGTACCCAATCTTTGAATATAGGCAATTAACGCAACTATTTCCCTTTCGTTCATCGGAACAAATTTCTCTCCACGAGCTTCGGCTTTTTTCTTGCTGTTGTCGTAACTTTTCACAAAGTCAGGATCACTTTTCAAGCTTTCTTCAATTTTGATGGCTTGGGTTCTCAAATCCTTTTCGGCATTGGCTATTTGTGCCTCACCTGGCTCATCGTAAGGAACCCCAAGAGTTTTCATCACTTGCATTTTATCCTGAAGAGTAGAATTATCCATGGCTTTGTTGTCGAACAACCATTTGTAACCTGGCATAATAGAACCCGCAGATATACTTTGTGGATTCCAGAAGTGGTTGAAATGCCAATTGTCATTGTATTTTCCGCCTTCTCTCAACAAATCTGGACCAGTACGTTTTGATCCCCAAAGAAATGGGTGATCGTACACAAATTCTCCCGCTTTGGATTGCGGCCCATAACGCTCAACTTCGCTACGGAAAGGACGCACCATTTGAGAGTGACATCCCACACATCCTTCACGAATGTACAAATCACGACCTTGCAATTCTAATGGAGAATAGGGTTTTACGCTAGCTATTGTTGGAATATTGGATTTCACCATAATGGTTGGAACAATTTGAATTACTCCACCAATTAGAATGGCAATAACAGCAAAAATGGTCAATTGGATTGGTTTTCTTTCTAACCAAGCATGGTATTTTTCGCCTTGAATTCTGCCTGAACTAATTTTTTGCAATTCAGGCGCTTCGGCTAATTCATCTTCGATTGTTTCGCCTGCTTTCACGGTTTGGATAATATTGTAAACCAACACCAACATTCCTACAAGATACAAAGATCCGCCAATGGCTCTCATCCAATACATTGGCATAATTTGGGTTACCGTTTCAAGGAAGTTTCCATAGGTTAAAGTTCCGTCAGGATTGAATTGTTTCCACATCGAAGCTTGTGTAAACCCGGCAACATACATGGGAAGCGTGTAAAGTATAATTCCCAAAGTCCCAATCCAGAAGTGGAAATTGGCTAATTTAATAGAGTATAAAGTCGTTTTAGCCATTCTTGGTATCAACCAATAAATAATACCAAAGGCCATAAATCCGTTCCAAGCCAAAGCACCAACGTGAACGTGGGCAATAATCCAATCGGTAAAATGCGCAATGGCATTTACATTTTTAAGTGACAACATTGGCCCTTCAAATGTAGCCATACCATAACCTGTAATCGCCACAACGAAGAATTTCAAAACTGGATCAACACGTACTTTATCCCAAACTCCTCTCAAAGTCAACAATCCGTTTATCATACCTCCCCAAGACGGAGCAATCAACATAATGGAGAATACAACACCTAAATTTTGTGCCCAAGTTGGCAAAGCGGAATACAATAAATGGTGAGGTCCAGCCCAGATATACAAGAATATCAACGACCAAAAGTGAACAATGGATAATCTATAAGAATAAACGGGACGATTCGCCACTTTTGGAACAAAGTAATACATTAATCCCAAAAATGGAGTGGTCAAGAAGAACGCAACTGCATTGTGACCATACCACCATTGAACCAAAGCATCTTGAACTCCCGCATAAACAGAATAACTTTTCATTCCGCTTACCGGCAATGCCAAACTATTGAAAATATGCAAAACCGCAACAGTTACGAAAGTGGCTATGTAAAACCAAATCGCAACATATAAATGACGCTCTCTTCTTTTTAATATTGTACCAATCATATTAACTCCAAAAGCTACCCAAATCAAAGCAATGGCAATATCAATAGGCCATTCCAATTCTGCGTATTCTTTAGAAGTACTGTAACCCAACGGCAGTGAAATTGCAGCTGCAACAATAATTAATTGCCAACCCCAAAAGTTCAAGTTACTTAAAAAATCACTGAACATCCTGGCTTTCAACAATCGCTGTAGCGAATAATAAATTCCGGCAAACATGGCATTACCCACAAAGGCAAAAATTACTGCATTGGTGTGTAAAGGTCTCAATCTACCAAAACTCAACCACGAAATGCCGTCGGTCATATTTGGAAAAAGAAACATCGTGGCCAAAATAAGCCCTACCAACATTCCCACAACACCAAAAACGATGGTGGCGTAAATGAACTTCTTTACAATTTTGTTGTCATAATAAAACTGTTGCATTTCCATAAATAATTATTTGTTAATTGGTTTAAAAAGTTTAAGGTTTAATGGATTTTAGAGTACTATAAAGTCGTTGGGTTTTCGACTTTGGGCTTTTCAACTTTAGAATGAATCAATTCATCATCAAAAAGCATTCGTACTGATGGAGTGTAATCATCGTCATATTGCCCTTTTTTCACTGCCAATACAAAGGCAATAAAAAAGAAAATGGCTACTACGATACTGATAGAAATAAGTAAATATATGACACTCATACTGTAAGATTACGTGAACAAAAATACTTTATTGTCTTTTTTCAAAATATGACATTTATCATATTTTAATTATTCGTTAAAAATAACAAAAAAAAAGAATTTTCAGTCCTTTTTTACTTTAATCTTCTAGCATAAAAATTACTCATAATGGTTACAAAGCTGACAATTGTAACCGTGCTCAAAGGCATGATGATGGCCGCCACCAAGGGTTCAAGATTTCCTGTTATGGCAAATGACAGTCCCACAACATTATACAAGAGCGACAAAGCAAAACTCATTTTGATTGTCGTAATGGATTTTTGGGACAATTTCAAAAAATAATTCAGCTTTTTAAACTCTCCCGCATCCAAAATGGCATCGCAAGCGGGTGAAAAAACATTGACGTTTTCAGAAATGGAGATTCCAATATTGCTTTGTGCCAAAGCTCCAGCATCGTTCAATCCATCGCCAACCATCATCACGTTTTTGCCTTCTTGTTGGAGTTTTTTGATGAATTCCAGTTTTTGTTCCGGCTTTTGATTGAACACTAATTCGGTTTGTTTTGGCAAAATACTTTCCAATGTCTTGCGTTCTCCTTCATTGTCGCCAGACAAAACCTTGATCTGGTAATTGTGGCTCAATTGTTCGAAAAGTTCGGCCAAACCTTCCCTGTATTGATTATTGAAAATGTATTTTCCATAATACACTTCATTAATCTTGATATGAACCGAAGTTTGTTGAATGCTGTTTTCTTCCAACTTTCCAACGAAAGTCGCGGAACCTATTTGCACTTGATTGCCTTCGATTTCTGCCTGAATTCCTTTTCCAGTAATTTCTTCAAAATCATTGATTTTGTATCGTTTACTTTCCGGCAAAAAGTCATACAACATCCTGCTCAATGGATGATTGGAAGCTCGAAGCACATTTTTGATTAGTATCAAATCCTCTTCCGAAAACTCTTTGCCTTCATAGGAAATGTTCGATTTTTTGTTGGTTGTAATGGTCCCGGTTTTATCGAAAACGATGGTATCTACTTTCGCCAATTGTTCGATAACCAAGGCGTTTTTGAGGTAGAATTTCTTTTTACCCAAAATTCGCAAGATATTACCCATCGTAAACGGTGCCGTCAATGCCAAGGCGCAAGGACAAGCCACAATCAATACCGCCGTGAAAACATTGAATGCAATATTGGCATCAATAAAAATCCAATAGCCAAATCCTGCAAAGGCAATTAGCAATAATATTGGAGTAAAATAACGACTAATTGTATCGGTAATGGATTTGTGTTTTTGCTCGACTTCTTTCTGGAAAACGTCGTTGCTCCACAATTGTGTCAAATAGCTTTGGGAAACCGAATGCAAAACCTCCATCTCGATGACTTTTCCCATTTGTTTTCCACCGGCAAATATTTTATCACCCGATTTTTTGGTGATTGGAATGGCTTCTCCGGTAACAAAACTATAATCAATTTCGGCTTTCTCGGACATTAAAATCCCGTCTACGGGAATCAATTCTTGGTTTCTAATCAACAATCGGTCTCCTTTTTGAATATCATAAACCGGAACGCTTTCTTCTGAAGAATCGGCATTGATTTTGGTAATGGCTATTGGAAAATAAGACTTGAAATCTCTTTCGAAACTCAAGAAACTATAGGTTTTGATTTGGAACATTTTGCCCAAAAGCATAAAGAAAATCAATCCCGTCAAGCTATCGAAAAAACCAGAACCATAATCCATTACTATATCAAAGGTACTTCGGATAAAAAATATAATAATTCCCAAAGCGATCGGAATATCAATGTTCAACATTCCCGATTTGATGCTTTTGTAAGCCGAAACATAATATCCGCTGGCAGAATACAAAAAAGAAGGCAATGACAAGGCGAATATTAGCCAACGGAAAAATGGTCGGTAATTATCGAGCCAATATTCCTTGACCTCAAAATATTCGGGAAAGGAAAGCAACATGATATTGCCAAAACAGAAGAAAGCCAAGCCTAATTTATAAGTCAAGCTTCTGTCAACATTGTTCTTTCCGGTTTCGTAATTTTCCAAACTGATGTAGGGTTCGTAACCTATGGAACTCAATAAATGAACAATGGTTTTAAGGGAAACGATTTCGGGATTATAGGTAATTCGGACTTTCTTTTCGGGAAAATTAACCTGTGAAGTGCTGATTCCTTTTTGGAGACGTTGCAAGTTTTCGAGAATCCAAATACAGGAACTGCAGTGAATATGGGGAATATTAAGGGAAACGATAGCCGTTTTGTCTTCTTGAAATTCCAACAATTTGGCAACAATTCCTTCGTTGTCCAAGAAATCATATTTGCCTTTGATATCAAGTGGCGTTGCTCCAGGTGATTTTTCGAAATCATAATAGCAAGTCATGTCATTGAGGCTAAAAATTTCGTAAACAGTCTTGCAACCATTGCAACAAAATTTTTTTTCGTCAAAAACAATCTCTTCTTCCTTTATAATATCCAATCCGCAATGGAAACAGTTTTGCCCTTCCATAATTTTTTTTAATTTTACAAGCCACAAATGTACTAAGAGAGCAAATCAAAAGGATGATAATTATCATATAATTTTGTAGATTTGCCGGAACTCGATTAATCTTTCTTTTTATGAGTAAATGTGACCAATGTATTGTTAGAGAACTTAGCTCCCTAAAAGCGCTCAACAAGGACGAACTGTTAAGGATTGCTGAATGTAAAACTTCGCGAACCGTCAAAAAAGGCGAGCCCATTTTTGAAGAAGGCGATGTCGTTAACGGTGTTTATTGCATCACTTCGGGTATCTGCAAAATGTCTAAATTAAGTGCCAACGGAAAAGACCAAATTGTCAAGCTAATAAAAGCTGGAGAATTACTCGGACAACGATCGATGATTAGCGATGAACCAGCCAATTTAAGTGCCGTAGCACTTGAAGATATGGAAGTATGCTTTATTCCAAAAACTGAAATCTTGACCTTTTTCGATACCAACAACCAGTTTTCGATGAATTTAATGAAAACCATTTGTGGCGATTTGAAAGAAACCAGCGATCATTTGGTTTCTATTTCCCAAAAAACGGTTAAAGAACGATTGGCAGAAACGCTTATTTATCTTCAAGACAATTTTGGCAAAAACACGGATGGTTCCTTACACATCCAGCTTTCGCGCGAAGAATTGGCAGGAATGATTGGCACGGCCACCGAAAGTTGCATCCGTCTATTGTCCGATTTCAATAAATTAGGATTAATAGAACTGAGCGGTAAAAAAATCATTCTTAAAGACATGGTAAAACTCAAACGAATTGCCGATTAATTTTTTCTGAAATAGTATCAATCTCAATCAATCGAGTAAAGGATTTTGTGATCAATAGTGAAGGAAAACACGAGAAAACCAATCTGAAACCACTCCAAAAAAATTCATACTTTAATTCTGCATAATTTCTTACTGAACCAACCATTAAAACAAAAAACCACAACTTTTTTAGGGCTGTGGTCTTTTTTGTTTGCCCTCGTTGGTGGGCACAGAATGCAATTCTGCGCTATCCATAAGAGGAAATTAATCATATCCGAGCGATTGGGTTAAAGATGCGTAATCTTTCGGTTAAATACTAATTTTTCAAATACAAAACCATCTTCAAATTTTGCAAAATGCCCAGCTTGCTTGTAGCGTGTGTTGTGCGTTCGGTTTTTTATCTACAACTTGTCTTTACTTAAATATTTTGTCAATAAGTTCGTTATTTCTTTGATGTGTTTCTTTGTCAGAACGTTCAAAGTAACCGCTAGTTATACCCCAAACAATAAAAATTATAAACGGAATTGCTATAATAGCTAATTTGTATTTTTGAAAAAAAGCTTGCTTTTGATAAGTTTTACTTTGTTTGTCGAAATATTGAATTTCAATAGCATTTGGGAATTTACTTTTTAAAGTAACTAAATGCTGCTCGTATTTTTTAAATAATGCATCTGTATAAATATTTGAAATTTTGTTTATTTCGTCATCAGAATCTTTCCATTTATTTGATGTGATTTCAACAGATAAACTATGCAAATTTTCAATTATTCCATCTTTAGAATTTGGAATTTTCATTCCAATAATTTTTTTCAAGTTTTGGTCAACAAATGCTTTTTTCTCCTGAATATTTTTGATTTCTTCTTTTTTTTTCAGAAAGTCAATCTCATTGTTTTTTTCTTTCTCTAAAAGTTCTAACTCATATTTTTGTTCGAGTTTTATATTTTTAGCAATATTTTTCGAATTATCGACACGTTGATATTTTGTAGCGTGTCTATTTCCATATACTTTGTTAGAAATTAATCTACCAGTATCTCTACCGAGTTGACCTTTTAATGAACTGAAAAATCCCATTTGAATTTAGTTTTATTGAAATTAATAAAGTGAGTTGCTACGCAACTCACTTTATATTTTTTTACTTTCCTGATGCAGTTAACGTCAGTGAATTGTCAGATAATTTTGAATCATCTGGAGTTGCAACTTGAATTATAATTCCAAATTCTTCCAAGATTTTTTTCTCAAAATTACCGACTAACATTTTGCCGTTTATTTTTACTTCTCCACCTTTTGCATCTTCTTTTCTGATTGATGCTAAAGTTGCATCATCGTCAGCGAATTTTTTGCCTACATAAACTCTTAAAGTAGAGCCATATTCTTCTTTAAAGTTTGCTTTAAAGGTTTTAACTTTCATTTTGCCCGAGATTGATAAATCTGCCATAATTTAATTTTTTGTTAGGTTGTTTTATAATTTCATTCTTTTCGCATCGCCCAATGTTATATCATCGGCTAATAATTTTTTGTTTTCTATGTCTGCAATTTGCACTACAATTCCAAAGTTTTCTAAAAATAGATTTTCGACTTCTAAAACTTTTTGATTGGCTTTAATTTTCATTTTGCTTGAATCAAAATTTACAGAAGTTTGAGTTGTTCTTTGGTCTAAAGTTTTCAAAGTCATTCTTCCATCGTCTGCAAGTTTTTTGCCTTTATAAACCCTTAATGAAAGTCCAAACTTGTTTTTAAACTGTTTTGTTAAATCGGTTACTTTCATCGTGATTTCTACTTCAAATTCCGATGAAGTAAATGAATCTTTAATTTGATTAAAAATTTTCATAGTTCTATTTGTTTGTTTTTTTGCCTTCGATTTAACTTTTTCCAAAACTAAATGTTCAGATTTGAAAAACTTTACGGTTTTCCACATTCTGATAAAATATTTCCAATAAAAGTTGTTTTTGAGTTGTAGTTTTTCGGTTTACGTTCCGCCAAACTGACGCACAACTTGTATATAAACGCTACAAACCTTCGTATATACACCCAAAATTGGGTAGATTGGCGAAAGTTTTGTATCGCTTTTTTACTTCTCAAATATATTCATTTTTTCTTACAAATAATCAAAAGAACTTTTTATTTGTTGATCCCTTTTTTAATCTTAAGAAGTAAAAACAGCACTACTATTTTTCGAGAATCAAAAAAAAGACTCTTTTAGCATCAACGGAGATGCTTTGAGAGTCAACGAAGACTCTTTTAGTATCAACGAAGATGCTTTGAGAGTCAACGAAGACTCTTTTAGTATCAACCGAGATGCTTTGAGAGTCAACGAAGATGCTCTGAGAGTCAACGGAGATGCTTTGAGAATCAAAAAAGGAGTTCCGAACTTATAATTATAAGCTCCGAACTATTAATTATAACCTCTGAACTTGAAATTATAAGCTCTGAACTCAAATGAAGAAGCTCCGAACTTGAAATTATAAGCTCCGAACTCAAATGAAGAAGCTCCGAACTTGAAATTATAAGCTCTGAACTCAAATGAAGAAGCTCCGAACTTGAAATTATAAGCTCCGAACTCAAATGAAGAAGCTCCGAACTTGAAAACACAGGGCCACCAATAAAAAAGCCTCCTTATGGAGGCTTGGATTCAAAAAATTTCCGAAGGGGTTTTTTATTACAATTTCTTGGCTTCGTTCCAAAAAACGTCCATTTCGGCCAAGGTCATGTCCATTAGGGGTTTGCCCAATTCGCCGGCTTTGCTTTCCAAATACTGAAATCTTTTGATGAATTTCTTGTTGGTTCGCTCCAAAGCGTCTTCGGGATTGATGTTCAAAAATCGGGCATAGTTGATCATCGAAAACAAGACATCGCCAAATTCGGATTCCATTTTGTCTTGATCTCCGGCTTCGACCTCAACCTGAAGTTCTGCCAATTCTTCTTGCACTTTGTCCCAAACTTGGTGTGCTTCTTCCCAATCGAAACCCACTCCTTTTACCTTGTCTTGAATTCGGCTGGCTTTGACCAATGCCGGCAAACTTCTTGGCACACCTTCGAGAACGGATTTCTTGCCTTCCTTGAGTTTCAATTTTTCCCAATTTTGTTTGACTTCTTCCTCGTCTTTGACCACGACATCGCTGTAAATATGCGGATGACGGTGAATGAGTTTTTCGCAAATTTCGTTGCAAACATCGGCCATGTCAAAACCTGTAGTGAGCGAAGTCGAACTATCCTTGGTTTCACTTCCTATTTTGGCATAAAAAACAATGTGCAACAACAAATCGCCCAATTCTTTTTTGACTTCATTCAAATCATTGTCCAAAATGGCATCGCCCAATTCATAGGTTTCTTCAATGGTTAGATGGCGTAAACTTTGCAGGGTTTGCTTCTTGTCCCAAGGGCATTTTTCGCGCAAATCGTCCATAATGTTCAGTAATCGTTCGAAGGCTTGAAGTTGAGTTTGTTTGGAGTTCATCGTTTTCGTTTTTTGTAAAAATAAGAAATCCTGTCAGGAAAACATCGTGACAGGATTAAAATATATTTTAAGAAAGCTTACATTACTCTTTCTTTGCTTTTGCTTTTTTGGCAGGAGCTTTTGCTTTTTCGGCAACTATTTCTTCGACAACGCTTTCTTTTATTTCTTCGGCGTTCTCAATTTTTGGCTCTTCTTTAGAAACCAATCCTTTTGATTGCAACAAGTTGTACCAATTCAAAACTTTTTTGATATCAGAAGGATACACTCTTTCGGAATCGTACTCTGGAAGAATTTCAGAAAAATAGGCTACCAATTTTGCATTGTCTTCTTTATGAGAAAGTGCTGGACCTTCATTTTCTTTGATGGCAATGTTTCGCATTACTTCGGTCAACGGTTTTTCGGCATCAACTGTGTAAATAGAGATTTCAGACAATAAACTTACGTTTACTTTCAATCCGACAGTGCTTTTCTTGCCGTCAAGCAATGATTCGGCCACAAATCCTGTGCGAGTTTGAACTTTTAAAGCGTATAAACCAGGTTTTCCTGAAATCGATAATATTTTTTCTAAATTCATTTTGTATAAATTATATGTTTTTATTTATTTTTTGTGAAACTGAATACTGCCACTGCAAACTGAACACTTTTTTACCTTCCTTTTTTATTGCAAAATTTCATTCTGTAATCCGGTCTGGACTTGCCGTCCATAATATTTTGCAATTTGCTCTTGATTAATTTTTTCTTCAATGACGAAATCAAATCGGTAAACAAAATCCCTTCGATGTGATCGTATTCGTGTTGTATTACCCTGGCAACCAAGCCGTCAAAAACTTCGGTTTTCAGGTTGAAATCTTCATCACAATATTCAATCGTGACTTTTTCGTGTCGGTAAACATCCTCACGCACATCGGGAATACTGAGACAACCTTCGTTAAAGCCCCATAATTCGCCTTCCTCTTTCAGTATTTTGGCATTGATAAAAGTACGTTTGAAGCCTTTTAATTGTTGTTGTTCTTCGATTGGAAGGTCTTCATCATCGCCAAAAGGTGTTGTGTCAATAACAAATAGACGAATGCTCAAACCTACTTGTGGCGCAGCAAGCCCCACTCCATAAGCGTTATACATCGTTTCATACATGTTGGCAACAATCTCTTTCAAGTTGGGATGCTCTGAAGTAATCTCCTCGCCTACCTTTCTTAAAACTGGATCGCCATATCCTACAATTGGTAAAATCATTAGTGTTGTATTAAGTATTATCTACTGCCAATTCAAAATCTCTTTCTCCTTAATTTCAGTCCGCAAAAATAGTAAAAAAATATGCATACCATTATCCCATGATTAATAATTAAATATTAGTTTAGAAATTGAGGCCGTTTATTACAGATAGAATAACACAATTCTTACCTTTGCCTTAACCAAAAATAGCATGATAACAAAAATTAAAGATTTCACTGTCGGCACTAATCTATCCAACGCTTTGAAAGCTGGACTTTCTGCGGTCATACCCGTATTAACCTTTTCCTATTTAGGTGATTTGCAAACCGGTCTAATCATAGCCCTTGGAGCACTTTTTACCTTTCCAAGTGATACACCCAGTAATTTAAAACATAAAATTAACGGAATACTTGTAGCGATTTCAATTCTTTTCAGTGTCAACTTATTGATTAACATAACTTATCCATACCCTTTTGTTTTTTATCCTGTTTTCATCTCTCTAGTTTTCATTTTGTCAATGCTTGCCGTTTACGGACAACGCGCCACAATGGTTGCCTTTTCAGCCTTAATGATTATTTCTATTTCATTTTCCCATATCAATACTGGATGGAAAATGCTTGAATATGCAGGACTTTTGCTTAGCGGCGGATTGTTTTATTTACTTATTTCCCTAATTTTCCACTATATCAATCCGCATCGTTACACCGAACTGCAAATTGTGGAATGCATCAAATTGACGGCAAAATATTTGAAATTAAGAGGGGATTTGTGGGAATTGAATTCAGATCGAAAAGAAATCACCCGAAAACAATTGCATCTTCAGGTGGAACTGAACGAAATTCACGAAAACATCAGGGAAATCCTTGTAAGGAATCGAACCAATTATGGCTCTTCGAATCAAAATAGAAAAATGTTGCTGTCTTTTATCACTTTGGTTGAAGTAATGGAATTGGCAATCTCGACATCATTTGACCACAATAAATTACATCAAAAATTTGATGAACATCCAAAGGTTTTAATGACGTATCAAAGTCTTGCCTACAATCTTGCCCGAAATTTAAAGTCATTATCCAAAAAAATCAGGAAAAGAAAGAGTTACACGCCAAAAAATAATTTGGTCGAAAATTTATATGCTTTCGAAAATGCCATAGCAGATTACGAAAAAACGCTAGGCAAAACAGAAGCTTCCGAAGGCGTTCTTATGCTGACCAACATGCTGCATTATGCCGAGAAACAAGTAGAGAAAATCAAGACTCTGGAGCGCGCTTACACTTCCAATGTAAAATTAAAAGACCTTAAAGGAAGAGATAAAGATTTAGAGAATTTAATCACTCCCGACTATTATCCATTAAATACTTTAGTCGAAAATTTCAGTTTTTCTTCGCTAGAATTCAGGCATTCGCTGCGAATTACCACCACATTATTGATAGGATACATTATCGGAAAAGTGCTTCCATTCGAAAATGTGTATTGGATATTAATAACCATTGTGGTGATTATGCGCCCTGGATACGGACTCACGAAAGAAAGGACACTTAATCGCTTTTTGGGAACCCTTTTTGGAGGCGTTGTCGGTTTTGCTATTTTGGCAACAGGCCCAACCACAACAATTCTTGGCGGACTAACCATCCTTTTTCTGATTTTAGGATTGACATTTAATCCTTCTAATTATAAAATTGGAACCACCTTTATAACGCTGCACATTATTTTCATTTTCGCCATATTAAACCCAACCGATGATGTTATTCTGTATAGAATTTTGGACACTTGTGTTGGAGCAACACTGGCTATTCTGGCCAATCATTTTCTGTGGCCTTTTTGGGAGTCGTTAAACACCAATGAAAACATCAAAAACTCAATTGAAGCCAACAGGAATTATTTACAGCAAATTTCTATTTTATACAATAGCAAAGAAAGTGTTAACGCCAAATATCGTCTAGCCAGAAATCAAGCTTTCATAGAAATAGGCAACTTGATGGCTTCTTTTCAAAGAATGTTGCAAGAACCCAAATCAAAACAAGACAAATTGCAACAGGTCTATAAATTTACCGTGGTCAATAATGCGCTGCTTTCTGCTGCTGCTTCATTGGGAACTTATACGCAATCACACAAAACGACCGAAGCCTCGGCATCGTTTAACATTATATTTGACCGCATCATAAAAAATCTGGATTATGCCATTTCGCTTTTGAAAAACGATAACAAACTCACCGAAACCGAAGCTCCAATCGACGATATTTCCAACAACAGTTTTATCGAATTGAAAAAAATACGGGAAAAAGAATTGAGTAAGGCCGACGACATCAATAGTCAGGAGTTCAAACTCAAAATGCAGGAAGCACAATTGGTAATCGAACAATTGGTTTGGCTAACAAACCTTTCGGAAAACATCATAAAAACCACAAAAGTCCTGATGAAACCCCAGCCTCAAGCGGAAACCAACCCACTTAAAACATTTTTCGGGTCAAATAATCCTGAAGCATTATAGTTGCCGATATTTCGTCAATAAGCGCTTTGTTTTGTCGTTGTTTTTTGCTCAATCCGCTGTCAATCATTGTCTGGAACGCCATTTTTGAAGTAAATCGTTCGTCCACGCGAATGACTTTCATATCCGGAAAATGATTGGTAAAATGCGTCACGAATCCCTTGATGATGGAAGCACTTTCAGACGGTTGTCCATTCATTTGCTTGGGTTCACCAATGAGGACTGCTTCGACCTTTTCTTTGGCAAAATAGTCTTTCAAAAAATCTATTGCTGTGGAAGATGGAATGGTCGTCAAACCCGAAGCGATAATTTGCAGTTCATCGGTAACAGCTATTCCGGTTCGTTTTTGTCCGTAATCTATGGCGAGTATTCTTGGCATTTTAAAATGAATTTCTGTGTTTCAAAATTGCCACAACTGAAACAGTTTCAAGCTCATTATCAACTTTAAAAACAACTGTATAACCTTTAAAAACACAATCTCTTATATTTTCGTCTTCAAAATAAATTGATTTTTTGAATAGAAAAGGTTGTTTCAAATCTTTTTGTATCTTTTTAATTAATTCAATTTTGAATTTCCTTGCAGCAACAGGTTTGTCTTTTGAAATAAAATCAACTATATCATTCAAATCATATTTAAATTCAACAGTTAATTTAATCTTCATATTTTGAAATTGTTTCTTCAAGAAATTGATCTAACTCTTCAAAACTCACAAATTGAGCAGTTCCATCATTAATTTTATCAATTCTGGACTGAAGCATTCTTTTTTCATCTTCAAAAGTTGACCTTTCGGGAACAATTTTCAATTCATCCGAAGAGAACGAACTCAATAATTCCAAGATTTTGGCTTTGATGTTGGGTTGAAATTCTAATCTGATAGTTTCCATAATTTTTTATTTATAGTGAGTTCCTGTGTTTCAAAATTGCCACAACTGTAACAATTTCAAGCTCATTATCAACTTTAAAAACAACTGTATAGCCTTTAAAAACATAATCTCTTATGGTTTTATCGCCATCAGAATAAATTGATTCTTTAAAATGAAATGGATTTTTTAAATCTTTTTTTAAATTAGAAAGCAACTCTTTTTTAAACTTTTTGGCAGCAAGAGGCTTATCTTTTGAGATATATCTAACCTGATCTTCTAATAAAAATTTAAATTTGACAGTGAATCTAATTTTCATATTCTGAAATTACTTCATCCAAATAGCTATCCAACTCTTCGAAAGTACAAAATTCTGCTGTCCCATCCTTAATTTTTTCTAACTCATTTTGTATCATCCCTTTGTTCTTAAGAAAATTTTCATCTTCCTTGATAATTTTCAATTCATCCGAAGAGAACGAACTCAATAATTCCAAGATTTTGGCTTTGATGTTGGGTTGAAATTCTAATCTAATGGTTTCCATAACGAATCAATTTAAAGTACAAAGATATAACATTTTCCAATCGATTATACTTTTGGCTTTTGCTGAAAAATGGTATATTTGCCAAAAATATATCAAAAAATGAACGAATTACAATCCATAATAGAACAAGCTTGGGAAAACCGTGCATTGTTGCAAGAAACAAAAACTACTGATGCCATAAGATCAGTAATCGAATTATTAGATTCAGGAAAATTGCGTGTTGCCGAGCCAGTTGGCGAAGGTTGGCAAGTAAACGAATGGGTAAAGAAAGCCGTTGTTTTGTATTTCCCAATCCAAAAAATGGAAACATTGGAAGCCGGAATCTTCGAATACAACGACAAAATGTTGCTAAAAAGAGATTATGCCGAAAAAGGAGTTCGCGTGGTTCCTGGAGCATCTGCCCGTTATGGCGCTTTTTTGGCTAGCGGCGTGATTATGATGCCAAGTTATGTAAATATTGGTGCTTATGTCGATTCTGGAACAATGGTAGATACTTGGGCAACTGTTGGTAGTTGTGCTCAAATTGGTAAAGATGTTCACCTTTCTGGCGGAGTTGGAATTGGTGGTGTTTTAGAACCTTTACAAGCTGCACCAGTAATTATTGAAGACGGAGCTTTCATTGGTTCTCGTTGTATTATTGTAGAAGGCGTTCACGTAGGAAAAGAAGCTGTTCTTGGTGCCAATGTTTGTTTGACTGCTTCCACAAAAATCATTGACGTTACTGGAGAAACTCCTGTAGAAAGAAAAGGTTTTGTTCCTGCTCGTTCGGTTGTAATTCCTGGTAGTTATACCAAAAAATTCGCTGCTGGAGATTTTCAAGTGCCTTGCGCCTTGATTATCGGAACTCGCAAACCTTCAACTGATTTGAAAACATCGTTGAATAATGCGTTGCGCGAATATGACGTTGCGGTATAAATTTTAAATCCCAATATTTTAAATTCCAAATTCCAATTGACAAGTCGATTGGAATTTGGAATTTTTATTTAAAACTTATCCCAAAAATTGATTTTTTTTGCTTCAATTTGTACTGTCAAAAAATTCCTTTCCTGAAATGAAAATACTGGTTATACAACAAAAAATGATTGGCGATGTGCTGGTAAGCAGCATCATTTGCAACAATTTGCGCAAAGCCTACCCCGATGCACAAATCGATTATTTGGTTTATGAATCTACCATTCCCGTATTGCAAGGCAATCCGAACATTGACAATGTTCTCTTGTTTCAAGAAAAACATCGCAAAAGCAAAAGAGAATTTCTGAATTTGGCTCTCGAAATTCGCTCCTTCCAATACGATTTGGTGATTGATGCTTATTCGAAATTGGAAAGCTGGCTGATTATTTTGTTGAGCGGAGCCAAAAGAAAAATCTCCTACAAAAAATCAGGTCGCACCTTTTTATATACCGACAATGTTCCTTTTGCCGAATTTCCAAAAACCAATTTGGGATTGGCCATCGAAAGACGACTTTCGTTGTTGGAACCGCTTGACTTAAAAATTGAAGTGGATGCTTTTCCAAAGCTGTATGTAACCGATAAAGAAAATCAAGATGCAATCGCACTTTTTGAACATCACCATTTAATAAAAGATCGAAAAACAGTGATGATTAGCCTTTTGGGAAGCGAAAAATTAAAAACCTATCCCTTGGAATATATGGCAAAAGTGGCCGATTACATTGCCGACAATCAAGAGGTAAATATTCTTTTTAATTATTTTCCAAAGCAAATCAAGGATGCAAAAAAAGTTTTTGATGCTTGTAAACCTTTGACCCAGGAAAAAATCTATTTTGATTTATTGGGCAATGATTTGCGTTCTTTTATCGCCATAATGAACAATTGCGATTTGATTATTGGCAACGATGGAGGTGCAATCAATATGGCAAAAGCATTAGGAAAATCCTCTTTCATTATTTTCTCCCCTTGGATTGAAAAGAAAATTTGGGCCACTCTTGAAGATGGTTTAAAGCATATTTCAGTGCATTTGAATGACTTTAAACCCAAATTATTGGCTTCGAAAACTGAAAAAGAACTCAAAAAAAATGCCCTTTCCTTGTATCAAGAATTCGAACCCGAATTGTTCAAGGATAAAATGGAATTGTTTTTGAAACAGAATCTTTAAATCAAGATTTCCAGAATTTCAATTTCTTTTTCAAACGTCTTTTTTTGGCAAAACGCTCTTGAAAATCATTGGTGTAAAACCACATTTTTTCGAAAATATCGGCTTCGGTTTGAGCGGGATATACTTTGGAATATTCGTTGCTCATAACGGCAATCATTTCCTTTTTTGGAGTCAAATGACTGAGGTTTTTCATTCTGGAATCAAAATCCATATTGTCGTGAAAATTCATACGATTCAAATCGACCAAGAAGAAATCGTAACTTCCTTCGGCATTTTTTTTGATTAAAGTATTTCCAGGCGAATGATCCAGAAATTCGATTCCTTTTTGATGCAAATCGAAAGAAAAACGGGTAAATTGTCTTAAAATATTTTCGTTATCCGGAAAATCTGGAATTTCGACCAATTCCCTATACGTCAAATCGCATTGAAGATGTTCGCTCAGATAGTAACTGTCCTTGAGTCCTATGAAATCGTAATTTTCGAAATAAGCGATGGGCTGAGGCGTTCCAATTCCTTTTTCCAATAAAGTGGTAGCATATTCAAAAGAACGTCTGGCCTTGGATTTCCTGAAATATTTGTAGGCTATTTTATTGATGAAATGCGGAATTTTGAAGGATTTGATGTTGATGGTTTTGCCTTCCAATTCAAATAATTTGATTTTATTTCTTTGTCCATCGCCAAAAAGAATCCCGGTAGAGTTGAAGTTATTTATGATAGAAACAATTGCCTCGTTTGCTATTTCAAAAAATGGGTCTATGGTGAATTTCATCAATTACTTTATTTATGTGAGACAAATGTATGTATTGCATTTTAGACTTCAAATTTTTAGCGTATTTTTACCCAAATTTTAATTTATGTCTTATCCGAGTTGTACTTTAGTGACCCCAACCTATAATTGGCCTGAAGCTTTAGAATTGTTGTTATTGAGCATATTGAACCAAACGGTTTTGCCCAATGAAGTGATAATTGCCGATGATGGTTCCAGAGAAGACACCAAACAATTAATCGAAAAATTTCAGCAAAAATTCCCGATTCCTTTGCTTCATATTTGGCACGAAGATTTAAAAAACAGAAAGCCGAAAATTATGAACAAAGCTATTGCGGCTGCAAAACATGACTATATTGTAGAGATTGACGGCGACATCATCATGAACAAACACTTTATAGAAGACCATCTCACTTTTGCCCAGAAAGGACATTATCTTTTTGGCTCGCGTGTGAATATTCAAGAGTCTTTTTTATCTGAATTATTTTCAAAAAAAATTATTGATTTCAACTTTTTTTCAAAAGGAATAAAAAAAAGAGATAGAACCATTCGTCTTCCCTTTTTAATGAATTTTGCCAAAAGTGTTGACCAACGGTCTCGAAAACTTCGTGGTTGCAATATGTCATTTTGGAAAGAAGATTTTATCAAAATCAATGGATTTAATGAGGATTTAGTAGGTTGGGGAATTGATGATTCAGAAATGATTCAACGACTCCATAACATTGGAATTAAAGGAAAAAGACTAAAATATTCTGGAGTTGCTTATCATATTTACCACAAGGAGCAATCCAAAAGTCATCTAGAAATCAATAACGAAATCGAGAGACAAACCACTGAAAAAAAACTTACTTTTATCGAAAAAGGAATCAATCAATATTTATGATGTTTGACATAGCCGTAATTTTAATCAACTACAATTCAAGCGAACACAGCATCAATTGCATTCGTTCCATTATCGAAAAAACCTCTAAAAACATTAATTATCAAATTATCATAACTGATAATTGTTCTCAAAAAGAGGATTATCTAAAACTAAAATCGTTTTGTAATGAAGTCGATTTTTCGAATTTAGAACTTCACCGAAGTGTCATAAATTCTGGTTTTGGCGGAGGAAACATGTTTGGAGTACAATTTGCCAATGCCAACTATTTAGCTTTCGTGAATAACGACACTTTGTTGAAAAATGATTGTTTGTCGATTCTGAAAAACACATTAGAAAACAATCCAAAAATTGGAATTGCCGGAGCTCAAGCCTACAAAGAAAATGGAGATTTCATGATTTCACTCGATCATTTTGCGTCTCCAGCGAGAGAAATTATTGGTAGAAGTTTCTTGGAAAGTATCAATCCTAAAAAACATCCGAAACGAAAAAAGAAATATACAAATCCGTTACAAGTCAACTTTGTTCCTGGCAGCTTTATGTTCATTAAAGCAACTGATTTTTATGAAGTTGGAGGTTTTGATACCAACATTTTTCTTTATTATGAAGAAACCGATTTATGTTTGAGATTAGCCAAAAACTTAAAGTTTGCTTACTTAATTCCTGAAGCTGAATTTGTTCATTTATATGGAGCCAGCACCGGAAAATCATTGGCAATCAAAAAAGAATTGAAGATTTCGTTACTCTATATTATGAGAAAACATTATGGATTTTTTGGACACAAAATAGTAATGCTATTTCTAATTATAAAATATTTTTTCAGCAGTATTCTTAAACCTAAAAACTGGTCTTTGTTTTTTCTAATTTTGACTGGTGCTCCATTGTCAAAATCACTAAAAACCAAACAAAAAATCGTAATACCGTAATCTACGATGAAGTTAAAAAGGACATGAAATAATACAACAAAGCATGGTCATCCTTTACTCAGCAGATTTAATTTTTCAAAAAAAAGATAATGAAAATAGAAAACAAATTAGAAATAGTATTAATAACATACAATAGATCTAAATTATTAGAAAACACTTTAGATCAATTTTTAAACTCGCCGTTTAAAGATTGTAAAATAACGATACTCAATAACTGTTCAACTGACACTACAATCGAAGTATGTAATTCATTTGTCAATAAATTTTCTAATTTCAAAATAGTAACCAATAAATTAAACATTGGTGCCAATGCCAATATAATGAGAGCGATAGAAATCGTTGATTTGGATTACATCTGGATAGTTTGTGATGATGACAAATACAATTTTTCCTACTGTGATGATGTTATTGATTGCATAATTAATGAAAAAGCCGAGTTGATAAATATGGGAGCGCATGCTGATTATGCTTGGTCTTTTGGAGGAAGAAACGAATTAGTCAAAAAATTACACAGTGAAGGCTATCCCTATTTTAAAGCATCTTCATTTCTTCCTAACAATATTTTTAAAAAAGAAGCTTTTATTCCTTTTATAATTAGTGGATATAATAATATTACAAACATGTATCCACACATGCCTTTTTTACTTTCATTTTATTCGTTAAATAAAAATATATACATCGCAAAAAATAGAATTGTCACGGCAGTTATCGGAGAACAAGTTTATAATTCAAAAGATGTTACTGATGGTTGGTTAAACACATCCAGATTATTGAAAAATAGATTGGATATTAATAGATGTTTTTTTGATCAACGAAAGCATAAAGGATTTAGACATCAAATTGAGATTTCTTTAGCCTATACATTCAAATCAATTTTAGGCAAGTTTTACAATAAAACTATAAGAGGAATTTTTCAAATATTATCACCATTTCAAAAAATAATTTATATAATTCTTGTTATACCTTATGTTTTGATTAGGTTGTTAATTTCAAGTCTTAAAAAAAGCAAGCATTAATTGAATTCTTCAAAATCAAGAATTAAAAAAAAGGGCTTAAAGTTGGATAATAGAGTACTTATTCCGGTAAAACTGTACCTCCTATTCCGGGGCAAACTGAACAGTTATTTTTGTGAATAATTTGACAAATGACAGTTTTTTTGTATTTTTGCTACATCTGAAGTGTCCATTAAGTATATTTATTTTGCAAAAACAAACATACGGGATTCTCAGGCACTTTTTATTTTAGACTTTCGGAAGACATTGAAGATCTTGAAAAAAAACTTCAAAAAATCAACAAACAAGTAATGATTATAATTAGATTAAGAGGCGGTTTAGGCAACCAAATGTTTCAATATGCTTTTGGAAAAAGCATTGCAAGAAAGTTAGGTGTGGACATGAAGCTCGATTTAACGAGTTTACTACAAACTCACCATAAGGCAACGACTACCAATCGTGACTACCAAATGAATATTTTTAATTTTGGGGATTCTTTCCTGATTCAGCCAAATTCAATTCGCCTATTAAATAAGTTGCATTTAAATTTTTTAATTCAAATTATAAAGTCTATAAAACTAATTGGTTTTAAGAAGTACAAGGAGAAAACTTTTACAGCAGAGGAATTGATTATTAATACCCCGAAAGACAAAAACTTGTATGTAGGATATTGGCAAAGTGAAAAATATTTTAAAAATATAGAAACTGAATTACGTAAAGATTTTAGATTTAATGAAGAGCTTTCCCCTCAAGCCAAAAGTATTTCTGAAGCCATAATCAAGGTTAATGCAGTTTGTGTACACGTAAGACGTGGCGATTATGTAGCTAATACTGGATCTTTTAATTGTTCGAATCTTGATTATTTTGTTGACGGGACAAACTATATCTTTAAACACACCAACAACCCGCATTTTTTTGTGTTTTCAGACGATCCAGAATGGTGTAAACAGCATCTAAAATTTGATTATGATTTTACAATTGTTGATTACACAACTGACAAAATTAAGTATAAAGAAGATTTACAACTTATGGCCTTGTGTAACCACTTTATAATTTCTGCCAGTAGTTTTTCGTGGTGGGCAGTTTGGCTAAGCAATAAAAAAGAGGCGAAGGTCGTTGTTCCAAAGAATTGGTTTTTAGACAAAACCACAGATGTCAGTGATTTAATTCACGATAGCTGGATTAAACTTTAGGCCAACCAATATTTTGCTTCCTCCTTTTACCCAACTCTTAAAAGTCATCATCAAAAACATGATTAATTAGTGATATGAAAATTCAGATTTCAAGAGTACTGTAAAAGAAGATTTCTTGAAATTGGAATTAAAGTTTGAACAAGTAAATACCAAAATAAAATCTGTAAAAGTCGAAATAAAAGAAAGCAAAAACGAAACACTCAAATGGTTTGTCGGAATGTTTTTTTTTGCATTGGCTTTAATGATTATAGGTTTGTATCTAAAAAAAATGTCAACTAAAGTTTATACAAGTCTGAGAAAAGTTTCACCTCTTTTATCAAACTTTTTTATGAAATTAAAAACGTACAGGAGCTTAATTTTCATTTAATCAGCCCCAGATATTTAGAATACAAATAAATATCTTTGCATCATATATAAAAAAATTATGGACATTAACCTAGAAATCCAAAAAGCCTTCGAAGTAATCCAACAAGGCGGAATCATCCTGTATCCAACGGACACCGTTTGGGGAATTGGCTGTGATGCCACAAATGCTGAAGCTGTTGCCAAAATCTATAAACTCAAACAAAGAGCCGAAACCCAATCGATGATTTGCTTGATGAATGGCGAAAAAATGATGTACAACGTATTCAAAGACATTCCAGAAGTGGCTTGGCAAATAATAGATTTATCCGAAAAACCAACTACGCTAATTTTGGACAAACCCAGAAACGTGGCAGCCAACTTAATTGCCACCGACAATACTCTAGGAATTAGAATCGTAAAAGAACCCTTTTGTTTTAAACTAATGGAAAAGATGCGAAAACCATTGGTTTCCACCTCTGCCAATATCTCAGGACAGCCCACTCCTATTGCCTTCAAAGATATTAGCCCCGAAATTATAAAAGGCGTTGACTATGTTGTAAATTTGCATCGCGAAAAAATTGCCGGAAAACCTTCAACAATTATAAAATTGACGAGTGATTCGCAGGTAAAAGTGATTCGAAAATAGTTTGCAGTATTCAGTTTTCAGTTTTCAGTTGAGCAACTT
Organism: Flavobacterium limnophilum; assembly: GCF_027111315.2. Classification (GTDB taxonomy): domain Bacteria; phylum Bacteroidota; class Bacteroidia; order Flavobacteriales; family Flavobacteriaceae; genus Flavobacterium; species Flavobacterium limnophilum. The sequence continues at coordinate 2,540,275 of NZ_CP114289.2, forward strand.
TAAACTTTAAACTTTAAACATTTTAAAATGAGCATTAAAACTTCATATAAAGAAGCCCTAAATAATAAAATATTCGAAGTCATTTCCCAAGCTTCCCAAGAACTTAATCTCGAAAGTTATGTAATTGGTGGTTTCGTGAGAGATTTACTCCTTGAAAGAGATTTCAAAAAAGACATCGATGTTGTTGCCGTGGGCAGCGGAATAGAATTAGCTTTAAAAGTATCTCAACTACTTCCAAACAAACCAAAAGTCCAGGTTTTCAAGACTTATGGAACGGCAATGTTGCGTTTTGAAGATACCGAAATCGAATTTGTAGGCGCTCGAAAAGAATCCTACAATCTCGACAGCCGAAATCCTGTCGTGGAAAACGGAACCTTGGAAGACGATCAAAATCGCCGTGATTTTACCATCAATGCCTTGGCTTTGTCCTTAAACAAGGATAATTTTGGTGAATTATCCGATCCTTTCAATGGATTGGAAGACCTGAAAAACAAAATCATCAAAACACCGCTCGATCCAGACATTACTTTTTCTGACGATCCTTTGCGAATGTTGAGAGGCATCCGTTTTGCAAACCAATTGGGATTTGAAATTGAAGAAAAATCACTGAATTCAATTACCAAAAATGCAGAGCGAATCAAGATTATTTCTGGCGAAAGAATTGTCGACGAATTGAATAAAATTCTTTCTACCGACACGCCTTCGGTTGGATTCTTGTTGTTGTACAAAACTGGATTATTGGATATAATATTACCAGAATTAACGGCTTTGAACCAAGTGGAGGAAATTGAAGGCCAAACCCATAAAAACAATTTTTATCATACTCTGGAAGTGGTCGATAATATTTGCCCGAATACGGATGACGTTTGGTTGCGTTGGTCGGCATTGTTGCACGACATTGGAAAAGCACCAACCAAACGCTTCAACAAAAAACAAGGCTGGACCTTTCACGGTCACGAATTTTTGGGCGGAAAAATGGCCAAGAAAATCTTCGAAAGATTAAGAATGCCATTGAACCACAAAATGAAATTTGTGCAAAAAATGGTGATGATGAGTTCGCGTCCCATCGTTTTGTCTGAAGATGTGGTAACGGATTCTGCTGTTCGTCGTTTGGTTTTTGATGCTGGCGAAGACGTGGAAAGCTTGATGACTTTGTGCGAAGCCGACATCACGACCAAAAACCCCAATAAATTCAAGAAATACCACCAGAATTTCGAGATTGTCCGCAAGAAAATCGTGGAAGTGGAAGAACGTGATCAGGTTCGAAATTTTCAACCGCCTATTTCCGGTGAAGAGATTATGGCGATTTTTAATTTGCAACCTTCCCGTGAAATCGGCGTGTTGAAAGAAGCCGTGAAAGAAGCCATTTTGGAAGGTGAAATCCCCAATGAATATCAGGCGGCTTATGATTTTGTTTTGAAGCGTGGAGCCAAATTAGGTTTGACGAAAGTTTAAGTATTGTTTACTCTTCGTTTATTTAAAAAATTCTTAATTTTATAAAAATTTTGATTATGAACCTAGCCGAATTAAAATTAGAAATAATAGCAAAAATTATTGCAACTGATGATGTTGCTCTTTTGAATAAAATTCAAGAAATCATAAATGATTATGAATCGAATTCGGTTGTTAATGAACCTATGGCAACTTACGACAGAATCAGGGTTTTTTCAGAAGAAGAACAACGAAAAATAAATCTTGCGGTCCAACAATATGAAAATGGAGAATGTATTTCTGATGAAGAAGCCCAAAAAGAAATTCAAGAATGGCTAGAAGATTAATTTGGTCTCCAGAAGCCCGAAATTCAAGAAAAAACATTTTTGACTATTGGAATAATCGAAATAAATCAAAAGTGTATAATAGTAGAAAACTAAATTCTCTTTTCAATACCAATTTAAAAATCGTCATACAACTTCCTGAATTTGGCAAACCTACTTTTAGAGAAGATTCAAAATTTATAATTGTAAGTCATTTTGAAATCATTTACAAAATAACCCCAAATGAAGTTGTTGTTTTAGACATCTGGGACACTCGCCAAAATCCTCAAGACTTTCCAATAAAATAAAATGAAAAATACAAACAAAGCCGTAATTATCTGGCTACTTTCAGGTTGCTTATTATTGTTTATAATGGTCGTGGTTGGTGGAATCACCCGATTGACCAATTCAGGACTTTCAATGACTGACTGGCATTTGGTCACCGACACTTTCCCTCCGCTTACTGAAGAAAAATGGTCGCAAGCATTCGAAGAATACAAGAAATTTCCGGAATACCAAAAAATCAACATCCATAATGATTTCCAATTGGAAGATTATAAGTTTATCTATTTCTGGGAATGGTTTCACCGTTTTATAGGACGAATCATTGGATTGGTTTTTCTTGTTCCTTTTGTATATTTCCTTATCAAAAAACGACTTTCAAACGAAACCATAAAGAAATGCGTGGTGCTACTTGGAATGGGTGCTTTTCAGGGTTTTTTGGGTTGGTTTATGGTTCGAAGTGGTTTAATTGACAATCCGGACGTGAGTCATTTTAGACTTTCCTTGCATTTGACTTTCGCCTTTATCACCTTTGCTTACACATTGTGGGTAGCTTTGGATTTGATTTATCCTGAAAGAAAAAATGCCATAGCTTCACTTCAAAACATCGCTCGTTTTTCGCTGGTTTTTTTGTTAATACAAATCATTTATGGTGGTTTCGTTGCAGGTTTGAATGCGGGTTTAATTCACAATCATTGGCCATTGATGAGCGACGGACAATTCCTTCACGAAAGTGTTGTTTTAGAAAAAGACACTTGGCTGCAAAGACTTACAGAAGGCAAAAGCGGCGTTCAATTTGCGCACAGAACTTTGGCTTATGTGGTAGTTGGATTCATAATGCTCTTGGCTTTCAAAAGCCATAAATTTGATTTAAATACAACTCAAAAATCAGGAATAACCGCTTTGGTAATCATCGTATTTATACAATTTGCATTGGGAGTATTTACCTTGCTTTACAGCGTTCCGTTATGGCTGGGATTGACTCATCAAGTAGTCGCTTTCTTTTTGCTTACGGCAATGACTTACACTTTGCATAGACTTTCTAAATAAAAAAATCCCACAGTTGAAACTGTGGACAATTCATAATAATACCTGACTATATTGTCACATACTTTTGTTTAACATCTATAAATGTCTAAACTTGCTGCCGAAGATAAATTCCTGGATTTGTCGGATTACGGAAGGCCGATTGCAAAACTGTTTGTCAATCAATTAAAAAACACCCGATTTACGCCCATTCACGTCACGTTGCTTTTTGGCGTTTGTGGCTTGATTGCCATTTACTGCATTTTGCAAAATCAGTACCTTTTAGCCGGTTTTTTCATTATTTTGAAATCAATTATTGATGCTGCCGATGGCGAATTGGCAAGAGTAAAAAACACGCCTTCCTACGTTGGAAGATACCTCGACAGCGTGTTTGACATTGTATTGAACTTTTTGTTTTTCATGACAATTTGTTATGTTTCCAAAACCTCATTTTGGATGGCGTTAATTGCCTTTTTTTGCATCCAATTGCAAGGGACTTTATACAATTATTACTATGTGATTTTGAGAAATAAATCGGTTGGTGGAGACAAGACGAGTAAAATTTTCGAAGACAAACCACCTCAAGCATTGCCGGGAGAAACTCAAAAATCAGTCGATATTATGTTTACAATTTACACGATTGTTTACGGCATTTTCGACAAAATAATCCACGTTTTGGACAGTAATGCTTACAAAGCAAATACGTTTCCAAACTGGTTTATGACCTTCGTTTCCATTTATGGATTAGGCTTTCAATTGCTGATTATAGCCTTTATGTTGCCTTTGAATTTGATAGAATATATAGTTCCATTTTTCATAATTTACTCTTTGTTTGTTTTTGTCTTAATCGCCATTAGAAAGACCTTTTTCAAGGCTTAAATTTACAATAGACTAAATCTATAACAAACATACAAACCATTAAACACCAGCATTATTAAATATATTTATGTAATTTTTTAATTTAATTTAAAAAACAACATTGGATTGTTAAAATACCAACCAACAATTTAGAAATTTCCCCGAATTATATAACAATTAGCATTAATTATACAACAGTCTTACTCCTATTTATCCCCAATTTTGTAACGAAATAAATAGTAATTTAAAACTTAAATAGTATGCCGAATTCAAAAGAGATTAAAGGAAAATGGGATGAGTTGAAAGGAAAACTCAAACAAAAGTTTGCTGAATTGACAGACGACGATTTGTTGTTTGAAGAAGGAAAAGAAGATGAAACCTGGGGAAAAATTCAACAGAAAGTTGGAAAAACCGAGAAAGAAATTAAATCATTATTTGAATAATTTCGGCTTCTAAAAATCAAAAAACTGCTTCAAAAGCCGAATTCATTTTTTCCTTTTCAGGATATTTTGAACACGTTTTCGAAGCAGTTTTTTAATACTTTTTCACTACCCAATCCAAGCCTTGAAATCGGAAACTTTTTCGCGACTTACGACCACTTCATCTTCTTTATATGAAGGCAAAATCAACTTCAATCGAGAGTTGCTATAGACCACAATTTCCTTGATGGATTTTAACGGAATGATAAACTTTCGACTAATTCGATAAAAATCTTTTGTGTCTAATTCTTGTTCCAAAACTTCCAAAGTGGATTCGATTAGATAGTTTCTGTTGTCGAAAGTATGAATATAGGTTCCTTTATTTTCACTAAAAAAACATTCGATTTCGTCGATGGAAATGACTTTGAGATGCTGCCCTATTTTGACGGTGAACCGAGTTTTGAAATTCTTGTCGAATGGATTTTGGAACATTTTCTTGATTTGTTCAAAATCCAATTGAAGTGTATTTTCTGGTTTTGGCAAACGGTTTTGAAATTTAGAAATTGCTACTTCCAAATCATCTTCGTCGATGGGTTTCAAGAGGTAATCAATGGAGTTTAATTTGAATGCTTTTAGGGCATATTCATCGTAAGCCGTCGTGAAAATTACGGCACTTTTTATGTCCACTTTTTCGAAAATTTCAAACGACAAACCATCCGATAATTGAATGTCGAGAAATATCAAATCAGGATGCTCGTTCTTGGAAAACCATTCGATGGATTCCTCTACGGAATGAAGCATCACTCCTACTTCGATGTTGAGTTTATCTAGTTTGCGTTGCAATAATCTTGCTGCTGGTTTTTCGTCTTCGATTATTATTGTTTTCATATTTTAAATTGAGGGTTGGGAGTTAGAAGTTGGAAGTTGGAAATTCTACTGAACACTGGAAACTGAACACTGAACACTTCTCCTACTCCCATTTTTCACTTTTCTCCTTTTCCATAAATTCCCGGATTTTTCTTTCTTCCCAGTTTTGTCCAAAAAACAGGTTTCTTCCAAAAACCGACATTCCGTGAGCCAATAAACCAATTCCCCAAAACAAAGCCGTAGAGAATGTTCCCCAATTAAAAAAATCTTTATCAGAATGCTGTATATGCGCATAACTTGAAATAATTAAATATGCATTTACCAAAACATAAACTAGGGCATGGATATAAAATCCTTTGATTCTTTTTACTCGTTTATAAGCCAAACGGTAGCGTTCTTCTGGATTGAAATTTTCTGATTCGTATTCGTCAAACATTCTTCTTGATCGTGTCATTTCTTTAAATTTAAAATTATTCCCAAGTTTTTTTTGATTGCTCTTCTTTGTCCATAAACTCTTTAATCTTTTTTTCTTCCCAATCTTTCCCGAAAAACGGCATATAATTAAAGACTTTCATTCCGTGAAAAAACACTCCAATTCCCCAACCCAGCATTGGCCAAAAAAACCACAAATAAGCTGGCGAAGTGAGCAAATTAATGACCATAAGGCCAATGTTTACAATAACATATGCGATTAAGTTTCCGTAAAACCCCTTGATTTCCTCTACTCTTTTTCTTGCTTTAAAATAGCGTTCTTCTTCTTGATACTTATTTTCCATTTTCAAATAGTATAATGTTATTTCCAAGTTTCTTTTTTATCCTCTTTATTCAAAATCTCTTGAATTTTACGCTCTTCCCAATTGGAGCTGTATCCAAAAACCTTGAAAGCGTGCATCAACAATCCGAATCCCCAACCTGCAGCCGAAAACCAAAACCATTGAAATTGTGGCGAATACGTAAGATTTACAAAAATTAAAATTGGTATTACACAACAATAGGATATTAGATTTCCGTAAAATCCCTTAAGTTCTTCCACTCGTTTTTTAGCTCTATAATAAGCTGTATTCTCGTTATATGTTGCAGTTGTATCCATAACTGAAATTTGTTTGGTTAAAATTGGTATTTTGACCGTGAATGTTTGTTCGTTTTGCTCTATCAGAACTTTTCTGTTGGTAATAATTCCGTAGCGATTGATAATGTTTTGCAAGCCGACACCTTTACGTTCCTGCAATACTTCTTTTTTTTGATAATCATTTTGAATGGCCAAATAATCGCCTTCGATAAAAATACGAATATGCAAGGGTCTTTGTTCGCTAACCACATTATGTTTTACCGTGTTTTCCAATAAAAGTTGCAAGGAAAGCGGAACCACCTTGGCTTCCGGATTGGGAATAGTTGTTGGCAATTCATAAAACAAGCTGTTTTCGAAGCGCATTTTCAATAAATTCATATAGGTTTTGGCGAAAGCCAATTCTTCTTCAACCGAAACCAACTCTTTGTCTTTTTGTTCCAAAACATAGCGGTAAATTTTGGACAAAGAAGTAGTAAACCGCTGTGCATTTTCCGGATTTTCTTCAATCAAAGAACTCAAAACATTCAAACTATTGAAGAGAAAATGCGGATCGATTTGGTTTTTCAAACTTTCGAACTTTGCCGAAGCTGTTCCTGCAATGATTTTTTGTTCTTTTACCCTATTTTCTTGATACCCTTTATAGAGATAAACCAGGTGAACAATCAACAACACCACAAAAGTAAAAACAGAAGCTACAAAATAATCTGAAGCGTTATCATTGGCAATAAAAAAACTAAGTGACTGATTTTCAATCAAAACAGAAATAAAAAGTCTAAGCAAAAAAATAACGAATAGTGAAAGGAAAAAAGAAGACACAAAACCAATAAGAATTCTCTTTTTTGAAAATCTATCATTGACGAAAAATTTATCCAATGTTATAAACAAAAAAGTATTCGTTAAATGCAATGCCAAAGTATAAAGCATTGTATATAAAAACATTAACTTCAAATGTTCGTCAAAAGAAATGCTATCCCCGTTTAAAACTCGAATTAGATTAAGCAACCCAAAAATAGCAATTCCTACATAAAACGCTCTTGGTAATTCTTTAACATAATCATTTTTCATTGCCTAAAGTATTTTATTACAGTTTCTAGATTATTTACAATTTTTCAAAGCAGCTTCTGCTCTATCCAATCCCCATTTTGGAGAAAAAGGGGTTTCAGGTTTAAAAGTAGCAAAAAGTCCGATAGCTTTTTCAATTTGGGCGCACATTGGCTTAGTATCTTTACCCCAGAATTTTGCTCCGCCAATTTCAAATTCCGCTTTTCCGAAAACTGCTCTAGGATTTTCTGGCGCGATAGCCTGGGCTTTGGCATATAATTCCATCACTGTTCCAGATAATTTTTGTCCGTTGGTCATTGGATCAAAAGCAATCCATGCAGTATGAATCATCGCTTGCATCACTAAAAGCTCGGCGTTGTTGGGTGTTTTTATCAATTCGACATCCAAAGCATTTTGAGCTTTGTCTAACAACAAACTGATTTGTTCTTTGTCTTTTGTACCAAAAGCCGTTGTCGTGTTCACCAAAGCCACATAATAATTAGGCAACCAAGATGTTTTTTCGGCGGCAGCAATTCTTTCGAACATAGCCGATGCTTCAGTGTTTTTTCCTTCACCCCAAAGTTGGAACGCTTTTCCCATTCCTTGCTCAAATTGTCCTTGGGCAGAAACTAAACTGGTAATAAAAAATACGATTGCAATGATAATTTTTGTCATAATTTCTAGTTTTTAATTGGTTGATTAATTCTTGAACAAATTTATATTGGTTGTAACGGTTTTAAAATTTACATTTACTGAACTGTTGAATTTCGAGGATGAATTGTATTGCGTATATTATTTTTTGTAATTTTGGTAAAACTTATGGTTATGAGCACTGCTGAATTAAAACTGAAACTATTCCGAGAAATTGACACCCTTGAAAAATCAAAATTAGAACAGATTTATGGTTTGGTACTCAATTTCATCAACAAGGACAACGATACCGAAGAATGGAATGCTCTAACTACAACTCAACAAAAAGGATTATTGGATGCCATTGATGAGATGAATTCATCAGACGGAATGGATCATAAAAAAGTAATGGAAAAATACAAAAACAAGTATGCTTAAACCTATAAAATGGTCTTCGTATGCAGACGATGATTTTGCTAAACTATTAGAATATCTTGAAAATAGATGGAATAAAAAGGTTTGCTTAAAGTTCATTACCAAACTCGATTTTTGTATTGAATTAATTCATAAAAACCCAAATCAATTTCCTTTTTTCAATAAAGAATTTCAAATAAGAAAGTGTGTCGTGACTAAACAAAACACCCTTTATTACAGAGAAACAAACACAAGAATTGAAATTTTAAGACTATATGATACACGTCAAAATCCAGAAACTTTAAAATTCTAACTACAAATTTTCCAACTGATTCGTCTTTTTGTCCTTGCTTATCGTCCAAAAGAATCCCACAAAAAAGAATCGATCCGCAGTGGGAACAATCGCTTGACTTTCATAAATTCCTGCTGAATTTGGCGTATTCGCGTAATTATATCCATACACATTTTTGATTCCGGCAACATTGGTCACCGAGAAAAAAAGTATTTTCTGGGGCGAAATCAAATAAGCCCAATTCACGCTTAAATTGTTGTAGGTTTTCGTTTTTCCGTTCATAACAACGGTTTCATTTGGGTTATTGTACGGTCTTCCGGAACTAAAAGTATAAGTGGCTCCAATTTGCGAACGCCAATCTTGAATCCAATATTTGGTTACCAACGACAAGGTGTGATCTGCAACAAAACTAGGCGTTGCTTGTTTTGGAAAATTAGCATAATTCCGTTTGGTGTCTATATAGGAATAGGAAATCCAATATTCCAAGTTTTTGATGTTCTTGTTGTCTCTCCAAAAAAGCTCCAATCCTTTGGCATAACCCGTTCCACTGTTATTGAAATTGCTATTGAAAACGGGCGATTTTGTGTCGTATTTTACTAGATTATCATAGCTTTTATAATAGACTTCGGCTTTAAAAATCTGCTTGTCCTTGTTGAATTCATAACTCAAAATATAATGTTGCGCTTTTTCGGCTTGCAAATTGGTCGAGTATTTCAGGTAATCGTTTTTGGGTGCTTGTTCGAATGTTCCATAAGCCAATGAAATTTGCTGATTTTTGGCCACTTTATAAGCTAAAGCTATTCTGGGAGCAATAGAACTTTCGTCTAACAACTCGTTTTTCGAAAATCGGAAGCTCACTTTTGCAATCAAATTATTGGTAAACAAGAAGTCTGTTTCAGAATAGGCTGCAAAAATATTCGAATGATACCCACTTTCGAAATTGGTAACCGATTCAGAAAAATTAGTATAAAAATAATCGGCTCCAAAACTAGTTTTTATCTTACTGGAAATGGGTTTGGTCAATTTCAATTTCAAATGGCTGGCATTTTCGGAGGCATCATAATTATAGACATCATAAATCCCGCTGTTTCGACTTTTGGCAAAACTAATCCCTGCAAAAATGTTCCAATTATCGCCAAAACCGCATTTGTACGAAAGGTTCGAATACAAATTATTGTTCTTGTTTTGGGTACGCACTTTATCAGGATAATTAATATCATCTTGTTTCAAATCGAAATTGGCTGCTGTGTAGGATGCGTAAAATTTCAGCAATCCTCTATCCAATTTCTGCCTAAAAACGGTTTCTCCACCAATAGATTCATAGGGTTTTATCCATTCGATATTATCGGGCAACAAAGTTTGATACGGTTGCAAATTGAGGTAACTCGTGTTCACGCTCAAGGAATTATTTTTCCATTTTTGGGTGTTTCCGAGACTGGCACCAACAGACATTACACCAATATCCGTTTTTTCCAAATCGGGTTCGTCAATGGTATTCATCACCAAAATACTCGAAAGCGCTTCGCCATATTCAGCCGAATATCCTCCCGTTGAAAAAGTCGTTCCCTTGAAAAGCATTGGCGAAAAAGTACTTCTTGTGGGCACATTATTCGCCGTTTGAATATAAGGTTGCGCCACTCGAATTCCATCAATAAAGGTTTGGGTTTCGTTTGCTTCACCCCCACGAACAAAAAGTTTGCCGCTTTCGCCAACAACTTGCGTACCCGGCAAGGTTTTGAATGCCGAAACAATATCGCCTGGATTTCCAGCTGTTGTCAAAATATCCAAAGGTTTCAAGACTGAAACTCTCGATTTGCCACCCGCTTCCATTGTTCCTGCGGTAATCAAAACTTCATTTAACTCGGTCAAATTACGTTTAACCGCTATGGTTTGATAATGATATAAATTCATCACAATTGGCAGATTTTTAGTCTCAAAAGACAAAGCGCTGATGACCAAAATTTGGTTCCCTTCGGCAGTTGTTGTAAAACTAAATTCTCCAGTATTACTTGATGTTGCACCGTCATAAGTTCCATCAATATAAATATTGGCATTGGGAATTGGGTTGTTTTTTTCATCAACTATTTTCCCAGAAATCGTCGTTTGGGAAAACGAAATGATTGTAGAAAAGAAAATGATAATAAGTAAAAATGTTTTCATTGTTTAAGGTTTTGATGAAGCAAATATATTCCTGCAATTAGAGTCTTGAAATATTAGTTCACCGAACTGTGGAATTTTGGGGATGAATTGTAAGGACAAACACAATGAATTTAAAAATGACTGCAGATTCACGGATTCAATTCTTTAAAATCCTAAATTTGTTTATTCCTAAAATTTAAAAAAATGAAAAAATCAATCTTTTTAATTTTACTGCTGACTTTTAGCACTGCTCTATTTTCCCAAGAAAAAGAATCAACCTATGACGAAAAACTGGCAAAATCACTGAATGCAGATGACTATGGAATGAAAAAATATGTCTTTTGCTTATTAAAAACAGGAAGCAATACCACTGTGACAAAAGAGGAAACACAAAAACTATTCAAAGGCCACATGGATAACATCGGTCGATTGGCAAAAGAAGGAAAACTCGTTGTCGCAGGTCCTTTTATGAAAAACGAAAGAAATTATAGAGGCATTTATATCTTTAACGCAAGTACCATCGAAGAAGCCAAAGAATTTGTGGCCACTGACCCAGCGGTACAATCCAATCTTCTTGAAGCCGAACTGACGCTTTGGTATGGAAGTGCGGCATTGCAGGAAACGCTAAAAATTCACGAGAAAATAGCCAAAACCAAAATTTAATCCTGCTTATAAAACTTAGCAAGTCTTTTTGATTCAAATTCCCTAAATTCAAATATGAAAACCGAAAAAGATAAAATGATAACCGGTGAATATTACTTGGCTGGTGACCCAATTCTGGTAAAAGAACGCCGAAAAACCAAAAATCTACTCCACCGATTAAACGTCATTGAATATAGAATAACTAAAAAGGCTAGAGAAATAATCCAAGAATTAATTCCTGATGCTGGAACAAATCTTTACATCGAACCGCCCTTTCATTGTGATTATGGGTACAATATTGTTTGTGGCGACAATGTATATTTCAATGTGAATTGTGTGGTTTTGGATAGTGCACCCATAAAAATTGGTTCCAATGTTTTTTTTGCGCCCAATGTTCAATTGTACACTGCCAATCATCCTTTGGAAGCTGAACTAAGAAAAACACTAGAAAATGCTTTACCCATTGCTATTGGCGATGATTGCTGGATTGGAGGAAATACCGTTATTCTTCCTGGAATAACCATAGGAAACGGCTGCGTGATTGGCGCTGGTTCTGTAGTAACCAAAGACATCCCTGATAATTCATTGGCAGTAGGAAATCCTGCGAAAGTGATTAAGAGACTCAATAACAACAACAAATAAAAACAGACACGAGCTAGAAGCTCGCATTAGCGGTATAAAACAAGGTTGCCTTTATTTTCAAAACACATCATTAGTTAATTTATGGTTCCAATTCATTTAATTTTTATAATGCTTATTGTTCAAATTCTTGGATACCTTTTATTTGATAAATATGGTTTTAAAAAGTGGAAATATCTGGTGTTTGGATTAATCTTGATTTTACATTTCTTTGTCTTTCCTGATTTTTTTATACCAAAATACAAAGAAGGAGAATTGAGATGTGGACTACCCATTATGGGAGTTTATCTTGGTTTTTGGTTTATTGGTGGCGGACTCACTATTATTTTGCATTTTGGCTATCTTTTGTCAAAAAGATTTGCAAAATAAAACCGCAGTTAGTCCCTATTTTCCCTATCTATTTAGGTCTTTTACTAATCCGTTGGGGTTCAAGAATCCAAGATTGAGGTTCTTGAATAATCCGTTAGAGTCTTTTATTAATCCGTTGGGGTTCAAGAATCCAAGATTGAGGTTCTGGAATAATCTGTTAGAGTATTTTACTAATCCATTGGGGTTCAAGAATCCAAGATTGAGGTTCTGGAATAATCCGTTAGAGTCTTTTACTAATCCATTAGGATTCAATAATCCAAGATTGGGATTCTGGAATAATCTGTCGGTATCTTTTACTAATCCATTAGGGTTCAAGAATCCAAGATTGAGGTTCTGGAATAATCCGCTAGAGTCTTTTACTAATCCGTTGGGGTTCAAGAATCCAAGATTGGGGTTCTGGAATAGTCTGTCGGTATCTTTTACTAATCCGTTTGGGTTGTATAACTCCAAATTTATAGTTAAAGACCCCGAATTTGGGGTTATGAACCTCAAAATTTGGGTTGTATAACCCCAACCGACCATTCTACAACCCCGAAATTGCAGTTTTGAACCTCAAAATTGGGGTTATACAACCCCAACCGACCATTCTACAACCCCAAAGTTACGGTTATGAACCCCAAAGTTGCAGTTACACTACCCCAACCAACCTTTCTTAAACCCTGCGAGATGGTTATTTTACTAGTTTGGAGCTGTATTATTGGCCTTGGCAGGGAGTTTTAACTAATTTACTTGTTCCTCTTGGTTTCGTATAGTCCTGATGGTGGCAACCGCCTTATAACCTAGTATAGAGCATAGCTTACAGCATTGAAAACAGCATTGAAAACCCCAATAGTTATTCTCTAATTTTTCTAAAACTAGAAAACATTACAAAATCAGAAATTTAAAATCTTATCAACAAATCCGAAATCTAAAATCTAAAATCTAAAATTAAATTTTACCTTTGACCTTTCAATAAAAACAAAGATTATGGTTTACAAATTCAGGGTAATTCTCGATGCCGAAGAGGACATTTTTAGAGATATTGCGATACTTGCAGAAGATACTTTAGAGGATTTACACAACGCCATCTTCAATTCTTTTGGATTTGACGGTATGGAAGTGGCTTCTTTCTACACCTGTGACGACACTTGGAATCAGGAAGACGAAATTCCGATGTTTGATACCGGTGATATTCCGGGCGAACAAAAAACGATGAGCGATTATTTGCTTTCGGACATTTTGGACAAAGAAAACACTAAAATAATTTATGTTTACGATTTCATCAATATGTGGACTTTCCTTGTGGAACTAGCCGCAATCGAAGAAGTTGTTGCAGGAAACACCTATCCTGAAACTATTTTCTCTGTTGGCGAAATGCCGGATGAAGCCATGGAAAAACATTTTATTGCCGAAGACGATGAAAATGAAAGTTATAATGAATTTGAAGATGATCTTGACGAAGAAGATCTAGACATGTTTAGCGGAGACGATAGTTTTGAAGACTACGGATTTGAAGAAAACTGGAATTAAAAAGAGAAGAAATCAATAATCAAGAACCAAGATGAAAGACTTCTACTCTGTCTTACATCTTGGTTCTTTTGTCTAAAAAAAAACAAAAAAACCAATGATAAATTTATTCAATACGCATATCGAAACGATTTCCATTCACAGAGTTGGGAACAAGAGCCGCAACGAAGCCATATTCTTGTCGGAAGAAGCTTTTAAGTTGAATGATGAAGTGGTGCCTTTGATTAAAGAATATTTCTTTAAACCTTTTCGCGAAAAAGAAGAAAACTACTTTCAGTTTGCCCACGAAGTCGATTTGGAATACAATGACATGTATAAATTGGCTAGCCAAATTTTCGAAAACCCGAGTAACATTCACGAAGTTTCTAAGCAAATAACTACCCATTTATTCGAACAATCGAACCATCCGCACATCAAAAATGGAGAGGTTTACGTAACACATTTGACCAACCTGAATATCGACAACAATGTCGTGGATGCCATCGGGATATTCAAAAGCGAATTACAAGCAGATTTCTTGCAGTTTGAAGAAAAAGGTTCCAATCTTGAAATGGTTTTGCAACACGGAATCAACCTCAGCAAACTGGACAAAGGTTGTATAATTTTCAATTATAAAAAAGAAGAAGGCTACAAAATCTTGACTGTCGATAGTAACCGTTATGACGCCCGTTATTGGTTGGAACATTTCCTTTCGGTGGATGCTTTTGAAGACGAAAATTTCATCACCAAGAAATACTTGAAATTCTGTCAAGGATTTGCAAAAGACGTTGTTTTTCCAGCCGAAGACAAAAAAGAAGAAGTGATGTTCATGAATCGTTCAGTCAATTATTTTGCCAAAAATGACCAATTCGAAGAAAGCAATTTCCTGAATGAAGTTTTGGACAATCCCGATTTGATTCCTGAATTCAAAAACTACAAAGTAGATAAAGGCGAAAAATACAGCATCGAAGACGTGACAACGTTTCCTATTGCCAATGCAGCGGTTTCGGATGCCAGAAAATCGATTAAAAACGTAATCAACTTGGATACGCAAATTCAAATTAAGATGGATTTCATCAATCCGGAAAGTGCCGAGAAATTTGTGGAAAAAGGTTGGGACGAAGAAAAACAAATGTATTACTACCTAGTTTATTTCAACAAAGAAGTGAAAAGTTAATTTTTTTTAAATCAAAAATATTTCAATCCTCGATTAGTAAATAATTGGGGATTTTTTTTGTTTAAATCTTCTCTTAAAACAGCTTACAAAATATTTTTTATATTTTTTTTGTAAGCATTTTAATTGTATTAAACTAAAAAACACGCAGTTAATCGTTTTTATTTGTCACTTAGTCGTCTTTGATGTAACTTCACTATCCCAAATTTAAAAGACCTAATATGAGTATAATCAAAATCAGGGAAATAAATTTTTCCGGCAAAATTTTTTGTTCGTTTCTCGGACATAAAATGGTCACTACCAGAAATGTGACCAATCATTTCAAGGAATACAAATGTTCTTGTTGTGGTTTAGAATTGACAAACGATCTGAAAGGTCACAAAACATTTTTGACCCCAGAATTAAAAGACATCAACGAAACACTGGTAAGTCTGTACCAAAAAAGACATTTTTCTGTTGAATAATTTACCCTAAAACCTATAAATTATGCTAATCCTACTACTCCTAAAAAGCCTGATATTGCTCAAACAAACCATTGAAAGGAAACGTATTGCTCGAATTTCTGAAATTGAAATACGTTTATAGTCTTATGCAAATTGGATTTTTTTACAATATCGCTCAAAGCTTGGATTATCTGAGGAAATCTGTGTTTTTATAATTTCGAGTGATAAAATCAAAGGCTGAACCAAGAACATTTCCCATAGATTTTGCCCGTTTAAAATTGATGTCGTGTGTCAAGCGGTACAATTCAAATTTTAGTTGTTCCACATGCTCATCAGGAGCAAGGAAATCATTTCCCATAATATGCAATAATTTCTTGATTCGGGTTTCGGTCGAAAACAGCCTTTTGGCCAAAGCGGCCCTTTCTTCGTTTTTATATTGTTCGATCGAACTATACTCGAGTTTTTCTTTGACCAGTTTTACCATTGGGTAATTTTCTTTAAAAAACTGGGGACGATACACCTTCAAATTACCTTCATAACATTGTTGGTCAAAATCTATGGGACGAATCCTGAAAACCACTTGATCAAAATCGTGAATGGGAACAATCACGTAATTATAAGCCCTCATGTCTCCCAAAAGCCTGATCATGCAACGTTCGTTAAACTTGACAAACTCTTTTGCTATTTGTGATTTTTCAGTCTCGGAACGATGCGTTAAATGCTCAGCCATGAAAACGTCGCCTGGAATCCCCATAATATGCTCCTCGATCAAAGTGTCTTTGTAAACCAAAAAATGGATTTTATCTGACGAAAGAATATGCTCCAATTCCAAGCCATACACTCGGGAAGCATCGGCTTTTTTGACATAAAAATAAGTATAATTGTCATTCAAGATGTTCCTTACTTTTACTCGAAAGGGTTTCGAATTTCCAAAAGTACAGTAATCGATGGCATCGACACTCAAATATTTTATGGTGTCTAGATTTCCATCGGAATGCAGGTAAGAATAGATTTTTTTTAAATTCAAATCGATTTCATTTCTCTCAAACTCACTATAATAAACCCGAATCCACAAGGTATCAACATCGTTTCGGTCATAAACATTTATGGAGCCCGAAAAACGCAATAAATCATCATAAAAAATAGAAACTTTAGACATACGATCAAATCGCTCCAAATAATCCAAAAACGAATTATTCAAAGGGTAAGTAGGTTTCTTGAAAACCATTAATGGTTCTTTCATTTTCAAAACATTTGTTACAAATTTACATTAATATCATTTATTAAAACCAAGTTGTCCCATAAAAAGTTGTCATTTTATATTGCAAAAAGAGCGTCACAGTCCTTGAAAAGTCACGATTCATTAGTTCAAAAACAAATACAGATTTGTGGTATCTTTGCATAACTATGAAACGGTTTCAAACCATATTATTTTTCGCCTTAATTTGTTGCAATACAATCATTGTATCTGCGCAAAACATTACCGTTGACGACTCTTATACGGCTCAACAACTTGTCGAAAATGTTTTGGTAAACAGTTCTTGTGCAACAGTTTCTAACTATGCTGCCAGTGGCGACACAACTCCCGTTGGACAAAATAGTTATGGCTATTTTACCAATGCCGGCGGCAGTTTTCCTTTCAAAGAAGGAGTGCTTTTGAGCACTTGGGGAGCCAATAATTCTAAAGGGCCTTATGTTTTTTACAGAGGTGACGGAAATGATAGTGCTTGGTCAGGTGATATGGATTTGAATCAGGCGATAGGAATTGCATCCACAAACGCCACATCGTTGGAATTCGATTTTACGCCCTTGACCAATTTCTTGAGTTTTGATTACATTTTTGCTTCCAATGAATATAAAGACGAAAGCCCTTGCCAATATTCCGATGGATTTGCTTTTTTGATTAAAGAAAAAGGAAGTCCTGCGAATTATCAAAACCTGGCAGTAATTCCCGGAACAACAACTACAGTCTCATCCATAAACATTCACCCTGCTACTCCTCTGGGAGGTTGTTCGGCAGTAAATGAAATATATTACAATGGAAACAACACGGCTACAAGTCCAATAAATTATGCTGGACAAACAGTTGTCATGAATGCTCAAACCAATGTTGTTGCAGGAAAAACGTATCATATTAAATTGGTGATTGCCGATGATAAAAACCAGTATTACGATTCGGCCGTTTTCCTGAAAGCAGGAAGTTTTGCCCCGAAAATAGATTTGGGTCCCGATAGATTGAGGGACAACCCGGTTTGTTTTGGCGAAAGCCTAGTCATCGACACAAAATTGCCGGCGAGTTATGCTTACAAATGGTTTAAAAATAATGTGGAAATAATAGGCGAAACAAAACCATTTTATACCGTTACCGATACTGGAGCTTATAGTGTGGAAGTGATTTTTACGCCTGCAACTTGTAGTGCTACCGGAAATATAAATATAGAATATGCTCCAAAAATTCTGTTGACCGACACAACACTAACCCAATGTGATGACAATGGCGACGGAGTTACCATTTTTGATTTGACCAAAGCGGACAACATCATCAAAAATAATGATGCCAGTTTAAGTCCAGTTGTTTATTATGAATCGTTATCCGATGCACAGGGAAAAATTAATCCAATTCAAAATCCGGCTACTTATACCAACAAACTAACAGTTCCAAACCTTTTTGCCAGAGTTACCAATACTTTCAACTGTGCCAATTATGCCCAACTTAGTCTTGTTATTGCAAACAACAGCATTGCACCGCAAAATCCTGTTTCGACCTGTGATGGCGATGCCGTTCAAGATGGTTTGTATCAATTTGATTTAAATACACAAGTAACGCCACAAGTTTTGACAGGATTACCGGCTGGAATGATTGTGGAATATTATCTGAATACAACGGATGCTGTTTCGCAAAAAAACACGCTACCCAATATTTTTAAGAATACAACAGCAAATCAACAAATTATTTATGCCCAAATTGTAAACGGAGCCGATTGTTACGGAATTGTTCCAATAACCCTTGTCGTAAACACCTTTAGTCCTGCCAATTTTCAGGATGAAGCGGCAGCTTTATGCATTGGTTCCTCGACAACTTTAAATGTGGCTTCCGGGTATTCGAATTATTTATGGAATACTGGCGAGACGACAAATTCGATTAAGGTTACTGCCTCTGGAGATTATTCCGTAAAAGTTACCGATGTAAATGGTTGCGAGAAAACAAAAAAATTCAACGTAACAAGTTCTGGAATTGCAACAATTACAGCTGCCAAGGTAAATGATTTTGAAGGAAACGAAAATTCTGTTTTGATAGAATATACAGGTGTTGGCAATTATGAATTTTCGCTTGACGGATTATATTTTCAAGACAATCCATTGTTTACAGGAATTGCTCCGGGCAATTATTTAGCTTATGCACGAGATAAAAATGGTTGTGGTTTATCTGCTCCTTTTCAAATTTATGTTTTGGATTATCCCCGTTTTTTTACTCCAAATGGCGATGGCTACAATGACTTTTGGAAAATTAAAAATCTGGATTTATTTCCAGATGCCGTCATAAGCGTTTTCAACCGGTATGGAAAATTATTAAAACAACTTAACGCCAATAGCTCAGGCTGGAACGGCACATTCAACAATTCTGAATTACCCGCTGACGATTACTGGTTTCATCTCAATTTTGGTGACGGAAAAATAATAAAAGGTCATTTTTCCTTGAAAAGATAGCTTATATTTTATTATTTTTAGCAAATGAAAAAGTTTTTAATTTTACTCTTTATTTTTGCTTCCATAAATTGTTTTTCCCAGTTTAGCAAGACTCATTACATACCGCCATTGTCAGGTTCAAATTCTATCGCTGCACAAGAGCAATATTTATATATTTCCACCCCAAGTTTAACCCCCGTAAAAGTTAAAATCAATGCCATTGGAGTAGGAATCACCAATGTTACCGTATCTCAAAATAATCCCTATGTTTACACCATCGGCCCAGGAACAGATACGCAACTAATGGCTAGCAGCGTTTTTTTAAACACGCCTCTTTCCGACAAGGGTTTTATTATCGAAGCAGAAAGCTTGGTTTATGTTGCTGCTAGGGTATTGGCAGGAAACTACAATCAAGCAGGTTCATTAGTTTCAAAAGGAATGTCAGCATTAGGAAAAGAATTTAGAGTTGGAGCCTTCATAAATACTGCCACAACAGATTTTAGCCCAGCTCGATATACTTTTTTATCCATTTTAGCCACAGAAAACAATACTCTTGTTGAATTCAAAGACATCAAGCCGGGGGTCACTTTATTAAATAATCCCAGCGTTGGAAACACTCCTCCAAGTATTACATTAAACAGAGGGCAAAGTTATATTTTGGCTATCGAAGACCTCAGTATTGCAAACAAAGACGGATTAATTGGCGCATTAGTCAAATCGAATAAACCCATTGCTTTCAACTGTGGTTCTTTTGGAGGAACTAATGGTAACAACAATGGAAATTTGGACTTGGGATTTGACCAAATTGTTCCAATAGAAAATATAAAAAATAGTGCTTCAAATGAAACCAAATACATTTTTGTAAGAGGTTTTGGATTAAACATCACCGAAAGACCTTTAATTGTGGCTCACGAAGACAATACCGAAGTATTTATCAACGAAGTTAGCACAACTATATTAAATGCAGGACAATATTTAGCTATAGACGGCTCTTTGTATGGAGCCAATGGAAATATGTATGTGAGAACTACAAAACCAACATTTGCTTTTCAAAGTGTTGGAGGTTCTGGTCAGGCCAATCAAGAAATGTTTTTTGTTCCACCATTAAATTGCTCAACACCAAACATTGTAAACAATATCCCATTCTTAGAAAGCATTGCTCCCCAGTCTTTTACAACAAATAGCGGTGTAAATATCGTTACCGAAAGTGGAGCAACATTACAAATAGGAATTGATGGTACAAATTACCCCATTTCTAGTCTTCCCCCTGGAGTAACAGCAACTCTTAAAACCGTAGTTGCCAACCCCGCTTTTGAAGTGTATAGCATCACAGGTCTAAGAGGTAATATTGGTGCTTTCTCGAATAAACAAATTTATGTTTCTTATTTTGGTTCAAGTGGAGCAGCAACCTATGGCGGTTATTATTCAGGTTTTGATCTTAAACCCGAAATAATATCCGATATAAAAATAGGTTCATCTTCTTCTTGCATTCCGGATGTGGTTTTAAAAATCAGCACTTTAACTGCTTATAATTCCTTTCAATGGTTTAAAAATGATGTGTTAATCCCAGCCGAGACAAGCAATCAATACACGCCAACTTCTCCAGGTTTTTATCAAGTGAGAGGAAGTATTTCAGGTTGCTTGAGTGAGGTTTTTTCTGATAAAATTCCCGTTAGTGAATGTCCTACGGATTTAGATAACGATAAAGCCTGTGACAACATCGATGTCGATAATGACAATGATGGAATCCTAAATTGTACCGAATCTTATGGAAATCAAAATATCGATATTTCAAATTTAAATTCAGGAAATATTACTGTTGGAACGTATACAAATTCCTTCACAGGAAATGTTTCAACCTCAATAACAGCAAGCGCAATCCCATTTACTGGCAGTTCAGATGGCAGTTTTATATCCGAAGTTCCTGCTGGAAAAGGAAATAGTGCAACTTATACAATGAATTTTGCACAGCCAATAAGTGTAGGAATAGAATATGCTTCGACAGCAAATTCTTCCGATTTATTGAATGCGGATGCAGAATATGTTGTAAATTCAGAAATCAATAAAACCATAACGGTGCTCAATCCAACAAATCAATTATTAATTGACACCAACTACGACGGCATTTACGAAAGTGGAGTAACCCAATTTTCTTCTTTCGAAATACGATTTAGACTTAACAGTACAACTCCTTTGGCAGCTGGCACTGGCACATTCAAATTCCAAACTTATTTAGCCAATTCGATAAGTTTTACACATAAAAATTTGTTGGATGATTTACCAAATAAGTCAACTTTAAAGTTTTTCACGCCCTGTGTTCCAAAAGATTCTGATTTAGACGGAATTCCCGACCAATTGGATCCAGACAGCGACAATGATGGAATCCAGGATGCAATAGAAGCCCAAGCAAACAATTCGGTGGCTTTATCAAATACCGACACAAACATTAATGGAATAGACAATGCTTTCGAACCCGGATTTACGCCTTTTGACAATGACAATGATGGAATTCCAGACTATTTGGATTTGGACAGCGACAATGACGGAATTTTAGATTCGGTAGAAAATGGAAATGACTTGGATACTGATGGAATCCGAAATTACCGCGATTTAGACAGCGACCAAGATTTGTGCAGCGACGTTATTGAAGCGGGATTTACCGATGCCGATGGAGATGCAAAATTTGGAAATTCACCAATAACCGTTGACGCAAAAGGACTCGTTATTGGAGCTCCCTACACTATTCCGAATCCAAATTACATCACGGCTGCTCCTATCGTAATAACCACGCAACCCAATGTGGCTCCAACTTGTGAATTACAAAACGCCACAATTTCATTAGTCGATAATGGAGGAAATACTTACCAATGGCAATTATCCACTGATGGAGTGAACTGGACCAACCTTTCCAACAATGCAACTTATCCTGACGTAACAGCAAATCCATTAAATATAATAGGCGTTACCAATGCGATGAACGGATACAAATATCGCGTGTTATTAAACAAAACAGGAAATTCTTGCGGATTGACTTCGGCCGAAACCACCTTGACCATTTATGCTTTACCCGTTGTGAATAATGTGACGATAGTACAATGTGACGACGATCTGGATGCAATTTCGACCTTCAATCTAACAGTAAAAAACAATATAATTTCAAGCAATTCAGCTAACGAAACTTTTACGTATTACAAAACTTTGGCTGGAGCCAATACCGCCGATGCAACACAACTAATCAGTACACCATTGGCTTTTACAAACACAACACCAGTAACAATGCCAGTTTGGGCTAGAGTGGTGAACACAAATGGCTGTTTCAGGACCGCACAAATTACTTTACAAGTTTCGGCAACGCAAATTCCAATTACTTTCAAACGAACTTTTGTAAATTGCGATGATTTTCTGGATACAAACGGACTGAGCAATGCCAATAACGACAAAAGAGATGGAATTACCACTTTCAATTTAAGCAGCGTTACAAATGACATCAAGGCTTTGTTGCCAGCTGGAAATTTTAGCATAACCTATTACAGGAACCAAGCTGACGCCCTAGCTGAACTCAATGTCATTACCGATATTTCAAATTACAGAAACATTGGTTATCCAAACACCCAAAATATTTGGGTTCGAATAGATAGCGACATAAACAATGCTTGTTATGGCTTGGGACCATTTGTAACTTTGACTGTCGAAAAACTGCCTTTCGCCAATGCCGTTCCTGTTTTCAGACAATGCGACGACAATCAAGACGGGATTTTCCCTTTCGATACTTCAAATTTAGAAACCACTTTGTTGGGAAGCAACCAGTCGTTTCCCGTTACCGTGACCTATTTTGATGTTGCCAACAACCCGCTGAAAGATGCCAACGGAGCATTGATGACCAGCCCTTTTCCGGCAACTTTTTTCTCAACTTCGCAAACCATAAAGGCTGTTGTAACCAATAACACGACCCAAAAATGTTTTGACGAAACCACCATTCAATTTATTGTAGATGATTTGCCGGAAGCTTTTGCTGTTCCTGTGAATTTGACAACGACTTGTGATGACGAATCAGATCCTTTAACCCAAGACGGAAAAATTGCTTTCGACACGACCACATTCCAATCTACAATCCTGGGAACACAAACTGGAATGACGGTAAAATACTTCGATGCAAATGGAAATCCGTTGTCTAGTCCGTTGCCAAATCCATTTGTTACCGAAACACAAAACGTCACGGTTGTCGTGGAAAATCCAATAAACACGACTTGTACAGCCTCGGTAATTTTGCCATTTGTAGTAAATCCTCTACCTAAAATTAATTTAAACACTGATGGAAGCGAGGATAAATTAGTTTGCCAAAACGACCCGACTTTCTTTGTTCAACTCGATGCAGGAATCCAAGATAACTCTCCTACAAGCAACTATAACTATATCTGGTCAAAAGATGGAATCATTTTACCTGGTGAAACTAACTACACTTTAAACGTAAACGCAGAGGGAATTTATACTGTAGAAGTCACAACTCTATCTGGCTGTAGCAGAATTAGAACCATAAAAGTAACCGCTTCAAATATTGCAGATATCGAAACTATTAAAATTGTCGATATGGCCGACATCAATATGGTTACCATTATTGCTACTGGAACCGGAGATTATGAATATAGTTTAGGAGAATCCCTTAGTTTTTTCCAAGATTCCAACATCTTCACCAATGTTCCGGCTGGAATTCATACGGTTTATATAAGAGATAAAAACGGATGCGGAACAATTGATGAAACTATAGCTGTTGTTGGTTTGCCAAAATTCTTTACTCCCAACAACGATGGATACAACGATTATTGGAATGTAAAAGGGGTAAATGCGACTTTCAATCCCAATTCCATAATATATATTTTTGACCGATACGGAAAACTCATCAAACAAGTTGCCGCCACAAGTGAAGGTTGGGACGGAACTTTCAACGGAGCTCCAATGCTTGGAGACGATTATTGGTACACCATAAAACTAGAAGACGGAAGAGAAGCCAAAGGGCATTTTAGTTTGAAAAGATAGTTATGATACAGATCAATACTAAATTAGTTTTTGCTTTATTATTTTTGGCACTATTCACAAAAAGCAATGCACAAAATGACTGTACAGATGCCATTGTAGCGTGCGGAAACTCAGCTTTTACAGGAATTACTGTAACCGGAATAGGTATTCAAGAATTATCCGACCAAACCAATACTTGCTCTAGCCAAGAAAACAACGCCATTTGGTTAAAAATTGCTATTAAAAAAGGAGGTACACTTGGCTTTTTGCTCCTTCCTGAAAGTGCCGATATTAACGAAGATTTTGATTTTTTTATTTTTGGACCAAATGCTACTTGCAATGCGCTTGGGCAATCTATACGCTGTTCTACTACAAATCCTAGAGCAAGCAATCAGAGTAATAATTACACTGGAATGAACGAAAATGAGACCGACACCTCCGAAGGGCCTGGGCCTAACGGAAATAGTTTTGTAAAATGGCTAACAGTTTCCGATGGAGATACTTATTTTTTGGTCATAGATCGTCCTATCGGATATAGCAATTTTTCATTGCAATGGACAGGAACTGCCACTTTCAATGATGCACCCGAAATTAAGATTCCAATAAGCACAACATTAAATATGAATCAATGTGATACCGATGGCGTTGCTGATTTTTCTACCACATTCGATCTAACCAAAAACACCTCTATAATCATTGGAAACCAGGATGATGTAATTGTAACTTACCACACGGAACTAAATGACGCAATAGTCAATATAAATCCGATTTTAAATCCAAGATCTTTCGTCAATTCGTCAAATCCACAAACTATTTATACAAGAATTACTAATTCTAAAACAGATTGTTTCAGTACCTCTGAATTTACAATTGATACCACCCAGACAATAAGTTTTCCTGTAACCGAATCTTACATTTGTGATGATGCTACAGATGGTGACGATACGAATGGTAAAGCTATTTTTGATTTAAATAAAGTTACGTCCGAGGTTTTTAAAAATCAAGATACGAGCACTTATACGATCAACTATTATTTATCTCAAAGCGATGCCGATGCAAATCATAATGAGTTGCCACAGTTTTTCCACAACACAACAGCCCATCAACAAGACATTTACATAAAAGCTTATAGCAATGAGTTGTGTCCTGCCACGGCTAGAATTAAATTGCATGTCAATCCGCTTCCACAAAAGATCGAGGCATCATTAATTCAATGCGATACTGGTTTAAATCCTGACGGAATTAGCACTTTCAATTTAAGCGAAGCCAATTCTTCACTAACAAATAATCTACAAAATCTTGCTGTTGATTTTTTCTTAAATCATAATGATGCCATAAATAACACAAACCCGTTCCCAACAACTTTTGTCAATACTATCAATCCGCAAACTATAGTTGCCAAAGTCACAAATACCGCTACAGGATGCTACAGATTCAATAATTTAACATTAAAAGTAAATTTAATTCCAGAGCAAACCTATCCCTTAAAACCTGTTTGCGATGACGATGGATTAGAAGACGGAATACATGTTTTCGACCTAAACGAGGCTAATATACCTATAGCAAATACACAGACTATAGCGTATTACTTGAATTCTACCGATGCCTTATTAGAGCAAAACGCAATAAAAAATCCGCAAAACTTCATCAATCAAACTACCTCTAATCAAATTCTTTACGCTCGAGTTGAAGACAAAAATGATTGTTTTGGCATCAGCCCAATTGAATTAAAAGTGGACAAATTACCGCAAATAGAAATTACTTCAGCCGCTATAGTTTGTTCCAATCTTCCAGCCCTTTTTGTACCAATCAATGCTGGAATACTAGAAGGACTACCAGAAGATTACACTTACATCTGGTCTAAAAACGGAACTGTTCTACCAGAACAAACAGCTTACTCCATTGACATAAATACCGAAGGGAACTATACTGTAGAAGTATTAAATAGTGCTGGCTGTAGCAAAGTTAGAACCATCGCAGTCACCCCTTCAAATGTGGCAGAAATTAAATCCGTTAACATTACTGAAATGGCAGATATAAATACGGTTACAGTAAATGTTACTGGTTCGGGCAAATACGAATACAGTTTAGACAATCCTCTTGGGCCGTTTCAAAATTCTAATTTCTTTACTAATGTTACAGCTGGCATTCACGATATATTTGTTAACGATAAAAATGGCTGCGGAACCATTTCTAAAACCATGGCAGTCATTGGTTTGCCAAAAATCTTCACCCCAAACAACGACGGATACAATGATTATTGGAGCGTAAAAGGGACGAATGCTACATTCAACGCCAAATCCATCATTTATATTTTTGACCGATACGGAAAATTACTCAAGCAAATTACTCCAAAAAGCCAAGGATGGGATGGCACTTTTAACGGAATTCCATTACCTACTGATGATTATTGGTACACCGTAAAACTAGAAGATGGAAGAGAAGTCAAAGGGCATTTTAGTTTGAAAAGATAAAAAATAAACAAATTCCCACTGACTACCAAAATAATATTTATACTTCAATCAAAAAAACAATGTCAAAATTTTTCATCACAACTTTATTCGCTGTTTGCAGTTTTGGATTTGCCCAAAACGCAACTCTTACCGTTACCGTTACGGGTTTAAAAAACAATACCGGATTACTCACCGTCGAATTATACAATGCCAAAGGAAAATTTCTGAAGATGGCTTATAAAACGGCTTCATCTGCTATCAAATCAAATACTGCGACTGTTACTTTTATTAAAATTCCCAAAACAGAATATAGTCTTATGGCGTATCATGACGAAAACGACAATGGCAAATTAGATAAAAATTTTATAGGAATGCCAAAAGAAGCTGTTGCCTGTTCAAATAATGCAAAAGGATTTATGGGACCTCCCAAATATGAAGACGCCAAATTTACCTTTACGGCCGATTCTAAAATCAGCATCAAAATGAATGCTGCGCTTTAGCCATAAAAAAATCCCAAATTCACATCGTGAATTTGGGATTTAAACTATTGAAATTTAGAATTGAATTAGATTTTAAATCTTTTTCTATCTGTTTCAGTCAAATATATTTTTCTCAAACGAATCGATTTTGGAGTTACCTCAACATATTCATCTTTTTGAATGTATTCCAATGCTTCTTCAAGAGAGAAAATGATCGGAGGAATAATTCTCGCTTTTTCATCATTTCCAGAAGAACGTACGTTAGATTGTTTTTTCTCTTTAGTTACGTTTACACACATATCATCACCACGAGAGTTTTCTCCAATTACCTGACCTTCGTAAATTTCTGCATTTGGTTCAACAAAAAACTTACCACGATCTTGTAATTTATCGATAGAATAAGGAATCGCTTTTCCTTTTTCCATAGAAATCAATGAACCTTTGTTACGTCCGGCAATTTCTCCTTTGTAAGGTTCGTATCCTATAAAACGGTGTGCCATAATAGCCTCACCTGCAGTGGCGGTAAGCAATTGATTACGCAATCCAATAATTCCACGTGATGGAATATTAAATTTTACAATCATACGGTCACCTTTAGTTTCCATACTCAACATTTCACCTTTACGCATGGTAACGAACTCTACAGCTCTACCTGAAAGAGTTTCTGGTAAATCAATTGTCAATTCCTCAATTGGCTCACATTTTTTACCATCAATTTCTTTGATGATAACTTGTGGTTGACCGATTTGCAACTCATACCCTTCTCTTCTCATTGTTTCGATAAGAACAGATAAGTGAAGTACACCGCGACCAAAAACCATAAATTTATCAGCTGAATCAGTTTCACCCAATTTCATTGCCAAGTTTTTCTCTAATTCTTTTGTCAAACGCTCTCTAATATGACGAGAAGTTACAAATTTACCCTCTTTACCAAAGAACGGAGAGTCATTAATTGTAAACAACATACTCATGGTAGGCTCGTCAATATCAATTGTTTTCAAACCTTCAGGATTTTCAAAACAAGCAATGGTGTCACCAATTTCAAAACCTTCTACTCCAATTATTGCACAAATATCTCCAGCTATTACTTCTTGCACTTTTTTACGACCAAGTCCTTCAAAAGTATGCAATTCTTTAATTCTTGACTTAGTAATTGCTCCATCTCTTTTTACCAAAGAAATTGGCATTCCTTCTTTCAAAACACCTCTTTCAAGACGACCAATGGCGATACGACCTGTAAAGGCGGAGAAATCTAGTGATGTAATCAACATTTGAGGAGTTCCTTCAGAAACTTTTGGAGCTGGTACATTTTTGATAACCATATCCAATAATGGTTCAATATTGTCTGTAATTACATTGAAGTCATCAGACATCCAGTTATTTTTGGCAGAACCATAAACCGTTGGAAAATCCAATTGCCATTCTTCAGCACCCAATTCGAACATTAAGTCAAAAACTTTTTCGTGAACTTCTTCAGGAGTACAGTTTTCTTTGTCTACCTTATTAATAACAACGCAAGGTTTCAAACCAAGGTCAAGTGCTTTTTGCAACACAAAACGTGTTTGCGGCATTGGCCCTTCAAAAGCATCAACCAAAAGGCAAACACCATCAGCCATATTCAATACACGCTCTACCTCTCCACCAAAATCGGCGTGGCCAGGAGTATCAATAATGTTGATTTTTATTCCTTTATATAACACAGAAACATTTTTAGAAGTAATGGTAATACCTCTTTCACGTTCCAAGTCGTTGTTATCAAGAATTAAGTCACCGGTATTTTCGTTGTCACGAAATAAATGACAGTGATACATAATTTTATCAACCAAAGTGGTTTTACCGTGATCTACGTGGGCAATAATTGCAATGTTTCTAATAGCTTCCATCTGAATTTTTTTGAGGTTGCAAAGGTACACTTTATTTTCATATAAAAAATATTTACATTTTAATAGTTACAGTTTAATAACTTTAGAAAATCTTAACCAAAAAACAGTACAACTTTATAATCACACCCAAAAAAGTTACAAATTTTATTTATATTTGAATAATGAAAAACAAGAATAACAAAACAACCCTATTATACATCCTTGTTTCCTTGTTTATGGCCGTTATTAGCCATAAATTATTAGGAAAATACTTTTTGACATACAACCACCCCCTTTATGATTTTATAGAAAATATCTTATTTATAGTTGCTTCCGCATTTTTTTTAAAATATATCTTACATAAAAAAGACATCAAGAACACTGCCGTCTATAATAAGTTGAGGAATACCAATATTGAAATCAAAGAATCAAATGAAAGATACGATATTGTATCAAAAGCCACAAGTGACATCATTTGGGATTGGAAAATACAGGAAGACGAGATGTCTTGGAACAGGGGAATCGAAAATATTTTTGGATACACTCCAGATCAAGTAGGCTCCGGTTCAAAATGGTGGTTTGACAAGATTCACCCTGAAGACACTATTAAAATGTCTATTAAATTATACTCCTTTATTGAACAAAAAACGGAAAAATGGCAGGATCAATACCGCTTTAGAAGTGCGGATGACACCTACAAATATGTACTGGACAGAGGTTTTATTTTAAAGGATGAAAATGGCAAATCTGTCAGAATGATTGGAGCCATACAAGACATTACCAAACAAAAAGAAGAAGAACAAAGGCTTAAATTACTAGAAACAGTAATAACTCAGGCCAAAGATTCAATAATTATTATCGAACCGGATTTGCATAACAGCAACATTCCTAAAATAGTATATGTAAATCCAGCATTTTCGGTGATGTCAGGATACGATTCCGACGAAATCATAGGCGAATCGCCAAGTATTTTTATAGGTCCAAATTCCGATATGCAAGAACTCAAAAAACTAAGCATAGCAATAAGAAACAAGCAAGAATGCCAAATAGAAACCATCAGTTACAAAAAAAACAAGGAAGAATATTGGGTAGGCCTTTCAATGCTTCCCGTTTATAATTCGGATCAAGAACTTTCGCATTGGGTTTCCATTCAAAGAGACATTACCGAAAAGAAAAAACAAGAAGTAGAAAAAGAACAACTCATTCGAGAATTAACACAAAACAACAAAGATTTGCAGCAATTTTCCTATATAACATCCCACAACCTAAGAGCACCGCTATCCAACTTGACCGGTTTACTGAATTTAATTGAAGACATTCCCATCGAGGATCCCGAACTAAAAGAAATATTAGATGGATTTAACAAATCTACCCATCTTTTAAACGAGACAATTGAGGACTTGGTAAAAGTTATTGTCATAAAAGACAATCCGTCGATACAAAAAGAAGACCTTTCCTTGAAGGATGTTTTTGAAAATGTGTTTAGCCAATTGGATTTCCTCATTGGCCTACACAAACCAATCATAATAATCGATTTCGAAAAGGTGCCTGTTTTAAACACCAACAAAGCCTATTTAGAAAGCATCTTACTGAATCTATTAACCAATGCCATAAAATACAAATCAGAAAATAAAAAATCAAAAATAACAATCTCGGCAAATAAAATTGACGACACCGTATTTCTTATATTTAAGGACAATGGAATTGGAATTGATTTAGTAAGAAATAAAGACAAAGTTTTCGGGCTATACCAAAGATTTCATGATTTCCCAGACAGCAAAGGACTAGGTTTATACCTTGTCAAATCACAAGTTGAAGCCATGGGAGGAACCATCAGCATTGAAAGCGAAGTTAACAAAGGCACCACATTTACATTAACGTTTAAAAACAAATAAAAAATGCTAGATACAATTTTATGCGTAGATGACGACCCAATAACATTAATGTTAAGTAAAATGGTAATTAACAAAGCAGCATTTTCAAAAGAAATAATTACAGCCAAAAATGGCGAAGACGCCTTGAATCACTTCAAGACAATCAACAACAATCCCAATATAAAAAAACCCCAATTAATCTTTCTGGATTTAAATATGCCTGTTATGGGAGGCTGGGAATTCCTGAACACCTTTAGCACTGCAGATTATTCGGAATACAATACCATAAAAGTAATCATCCTCTCTTCGACTATTGATCCTGAAGACCTCAAAAAAGCAAAAAAATACCCTATGGTTCTTGATTTTTTGTCAAAACCTATTTCTAAAGAAATGCTGGAATACATTAAATCCAAAATCTAAAAATAACGCATAAAAAAAGTCCCGAAAATTTCAGGACTTTTTTTTATCTATAAATTGTAGTGATTACAATTTAGCAACGTGTTTCGTTAATTTAGATTTTAAATTAGACGCTTTGTTATCATGAATGATATTCTTTTTAGCTAATTTATCAATCATTGAAATTACGCTTGGTAATTTTGAAGCAGCATCTGCTTTGTCAGTAGCTATTCTTAATGCTTTAATTGCATTACGAGTAGTTTTGTGTTGGTATCTATTTAATACTCTTCTTTTCTCGTTACTTCTAATTCTTTTTAAAGCTGACTTGTGATTTGCCATTTTTTCTTTTATTTTTAATTGTAATAATTATTATAAACTATCAGTTAAAAAAGAAAAACC
This sequence comes from Flavobacterium limnophilum, assembly GCF_027111315.2. Classification (GTDB taxonomy): domain Bacteria; phylum Bacteroidota; class Bacteroidia; order Flavobacteriales; family Flavobacteriaceae; genus Flavobacterium; species Flavobacterium limnophilum. The sequence continues at coordinate 2,571,981 of NZ_CP114289.2, forward strand.
TCCCACAATTGTTTTGACAATCACTTTGGTTTTAACTAATAAAATAAAAACAGGAGACACCAATCTTTATTTCATAAAACTTATTTACAACTAATTGTAGTCCGTGGGGGAATCGAACCCCCCTTACCAGGATGAAAACCTGGCGTCCTAACCGATAGACGAACGGACCATTATTCTCAATATTTAGACTCATTTGAATGAGTTTTGTAGTCCCTGGGGGAATCGAACCCCCCTTACCAGGATGAAAACCTGGCGTCCTAACCGATAGACGAAGGGACCTACTTGCGTATTGCGGATGCAAAAATACAACTATTTTCTATTCGCACAATAGCTGACGTAATTTTTTTTATATTTTTTTAATACGCTTTTGCAAATAGCACTCTTCCTGATGACGGATTACCAGTAAACACGCAGCTTCCCGCCTCCTCTACCCTATCCAAAGGAATGCATCTTATGGTTGCTTTGGTCAATTCCTTAATCTTTTCTTCCGTCTCTGCCGTACCATCCCAATGTGCTGAAACAAAGCCTCCTTCATCGTTTAAAACCGTTTTAAACTCTTCAAAACTGTTTACTTCCGTAATATGGGAATCTCTATAATCTAATGCTTTTTGGAATAAATCTTTTTGAATTTGCTCCAATAATCCACTGACATGAGTCACGATTCCGTCTTTCAAAACCACTTCTTTGGTCAAAATATCTCTTCTGGCTACTTCAAAAGTTCCATTTTCTAAATCTTTTGGACCTACAGCAATTCGAACAGGCACTCCTTTCAATTCCCATTCGGCAAACTTGAATCCTGGTTTTTGAGTAGTTCTATTATCGAATTTTACCGAAATATTAAGTTTTTTGAATTCCGATATTAATCCATTAACAACGGCCGAGATTTCATCCAATTGTTCGTCTGTTTTATAAATAGGAACAATCACTACTTGAATTGGAGCCAAGCTAGGAGGCAAAACCAATCCTTGATCATCGGAATGCGTCATGACCAATGCCCCCATTAATCGAGTTGAAACTCCCCAAGAAGTTCCCCAAACGTGCTCTTGCTTTCCTTCGGCATTGGCGAACTTCACATCAAAGGCTTTGGCGAAATTCTGTCCCAAGAAATGCGAGGTTCCTGCTTGCAAGGCTTTTCCATCTTGCATCAAGGCTTCGATACAATACGTTTCTTCGGCTCCGGCAAAACGTTCGGTTTCGGTTTTCAATCCTTTTATAACCGGGATTGCCATAAAATTTTCGGCAAAATCAGCATATACATTCATCATTTTTTCAGATTCTTCCACCGCTTCTGCTTTTGTGGCGTGTGCGGTATGTCCTTCTTGCCATAAAAACTCGGCGGTTCTTAGAAACAATCTGGTTCTCATTTCCCATCGCACGACATTTGCCCATTGGTTAATCAACAATGGCAAATCCCTATAAGACTGAATCCACCCTTTATAAGTGGACCAAATAATAGCTTCACTTGTAGGACGAACAATCAATTCTTCTTCCAATTTTGCATTGGGATCTACAATTAACTTGCCTGGATTATCG